>DASUHR010000005.1:0-3270 GCA_036273415.1 Silvibacterium sp.
GAAACTCGCTTTGCAATCGCTGGGCCGGTGTCGCCACTGGCAAGGCCGCCGCTGCAACCACCCCCTGCCGCCTCAACAACTCCAGCAGTCGCTGCAAAACGGATAAATCGTTGCTTGTCGGACGTCGACGTCGTGCTCGCGCGCGAAGGTACGGCCGGAACAACTCGGCGGTAATGTTCTGCGCCTGGATTCCACGCTTGGCCAACCAGCAGCCGAAATCGGCGACCAAACGGGTTTGTACCTCTCTCGTCTGCTGGGCGTAGCCCTCGCCACGCATCTCGGCGTCGTAGGACTCGATATACGGACCCAAGGGGCCGTCCTGCTTGCAGAGTTCGTGTGCACTGAAAACCTGCTTCATCGTAAGCGTCCGATGAACACCTCTTTTCGATCGGCCCCAATACGCCGCATAGTATGGCTATGGCGGAAATCGTTGGGAGCGCGGACGCAAGGAAATCGGATGAATGGCGCGCACGAATAGCTGAGCAGGAGCGCAGCGGCTTATCGGTGGAACAGTTCTGCAAGCAGGCCGGATTCAGTACATGGTCGTTCTACAGATGGCGCAAACGGCTACGCGGATCGGACCCAGTTCGCTTCGCCCTGGTCGACCGCGCAGCCGAGCGTCCGGAAGCTGGCAACACGGCCGATCTGGAAATTGTATTGGCGACCGGAGATCGACTGGCGATTCGATCCGGAGTAGACAAGGCGACATTGCGGACCGTGCTCAAGACGTTGCGCGGATGATGCACCTGCCGGCCAGCGTGCGCGTCTACCTGTGCCTGACGGCCTGCGACATGCGCAAGAGCTTTGACGGGCTGCATGCGCTGGTGCGCGACTATCTCGAGTTGGATCCCTTTGCCGGCCATCTGTTTGTGTTCGCCAGCCGTCGTCGCGACCGCGTGAAGATCCTGTACTGGGATCGCGACGGCTTCGCAATCTGGACCAAGCGGTTGGAGGAAGGGACTTACGGAGTGCCTTTCGGCGAGGACGAGGGGCACCGACGGGAGATCACGGTGCAGGAATTAGGAGCCATACTGAGCGGCATCGACCTGAACCAAGCGACGCGCCGCCGACGTTACCAGCGGCCGCGATAATAAAACACTTTACGTCCAGTTTGTTCTTGGCAATGCATGACTCTGCGAGTACACTATTTTCGTAACTCGTGGCTGTCAATCCGAAACACCTGCCGGAAGATCCCAAAGTCCTGCAACACATGGTGTTGGACTTGATGGCGCAATTGGACCGCGAGTGTACCGAACGGAACAAGATCGAGGCACTATTGCGCGAACTCCTCGAGGCCAAGCGCAACCGGAAAAGCGAGCAACTCTCGGACGATCAACTGGCTCTGTTCGCGGCGGCATGGCAGGCGCGGCAAGCGGAACGGGAAACCTCCACAACGCCGGACCGCTCTGATGACGATGACACGCCCAGCGCCGATGCCTCCATGGGTAACAAGAGAGCTGGAGGGCGTCAGCAGTTGCCGCGCCACCTCAAGCGCGAGCGCATTGTGCACGATCTCGATGATGTGGAAAAGCACTGCGCCGTATGTCAGCAGGATTTGCGGCCCATGGGGGAAGAGTCGAGTGAGCGCTACGAATACGTTCCTGCGCAACTGATCGTCATCGAGAACGTTTGCAAAAAGTATGCCTGCGCGTGCACGGTGAAGACGGCGACCAAGCCCCCGCAGCCGATTGAAAAGAGCACCGCGGGCGCGAGTTTGCTGGCGCAGGTAATCGTTGCGAAAACCGTTGACCATCTCCCGCTGAACCGGCAGGAGAAGATCTTCGAACGTCACGGGGTGGATATCTCCCGCAAGACGATGTGCGGATGGATGGCGCAATGCGCCGAACTGTTGAAACCGCTTTACGAAACAGCGAAACAGGTCCTGTTCGAATCCAAGGTGATCGGCACGGACGACACCAGCGTGAAGGTGCTGGATGGGAAACTTCCTTTCGCCCGCACCGGCCGAGTCTGGCCGTATTACGGCGACAGAGATCATCCGCTGATCGTGTACGATTACACGGCGACGCGCGAGCGCGCCGGGCCTGAGAGGTTCCTGGAAGGATATCGAGGCTATCTGCAGGCGGACGCCTATGGGGGATACGACGCCTTTTTCAAGGACCCGGAGCGGGGCTTGATCGAGGTCGGATGCTGGGCGCACGCCAGGAGGTACTTCCACAAGACAGTGGATGCGGATCAGTCCCGAATGGGCCCGGCGCTCTTACTCATCGCTCAGCTATATCGGGTCGAGACGCAAGCGCGTTGGCTGACGCCGAAAGACCGACTCGATCTACGGCAACGTGAGTCGCGGCCGATCCTGGACAAGCTCCATGAGTATCTGCTGGAGATCGAGGCGGAGGTGTTGCCGAAGAGCCCGGAAGGGCGGGCGGTGCGCTACACGCTGAAGAATTGGACGGCGCTGACTCGCTTTTCCGAAGACGGAGATCTCGAAATCGACAACAACGCAACCGAGCGCGCCATTCGTGGCATCGCCGTGGGACGTAACAACTGGGTCTTTTTCGGCAGCGACGAAGGCGGAAAAACGGCTGCGGTGTTGCGGAGTCTGGTGGCGTCCTGTCAACGCGCTGGAATCGAACCATTCCTATGGCTGAAGGATGTGTTGTCCCGCATAGCCACTCACCCCATCACTAGGCTCACTGAACTACTGCCGCATAACTGGACGCCCGCCCAGGCCTGATTCATTAAACCCACCCGCAAAAAATCTTCTATTCCGCTCGCGGCGATTCTGGCCGCCGGTATGGGTGATTCTCGGACGCTTACTATGAAGTTTTCAATCAGCTCGGATTTAACCGACTCTGCGTCGGCTTCCGCACGAGATTAGCAGCGGTTGCGAACCACAGGACGGCAGTTATTGAGTTAAGTGGTTGGCTGTGAAGAACCTTACAATGCTTAGATGCGTGTGACCGACCTGCGGCGCCGGCCGTCTCAACAAGTCCTCAGATTCTCCGAGGACACACTGTAGCTGTACCAGCCGGTTTCGAATCGTTGCGATGTCGTCCGCTCTGGCGTTCGCCGCGCCGGAATCCCAAGAGCGCCAGGCGTCGCCCCCATCTTGCGGGCAGGCATGCTCCCACCCAGATTCCACATAGGCGCGCTCTTTCTCCGCAATCGATTGCATCGAGTTCAGGAGCGCATCGACATCGTTCTGGTATGGGGACGCGCCGAGTTCGTGGAGGGCAGCGATTTGCCGGGAGAGCAGCGCAAGAATGCCCGGATAAATCTTGTCGTTCATCCGTTCATACGCAGCCCGGG
>DASUHR010000006.1:0-106767 GCA_036273415.1 Silvibacterium sp.
CCGATCTTCGCACTCCTCACGGTTACCTCCAACGACGCCCAAGTAGACAGAAGCGTTATCGCTTTGAGGCAATGGATCGGCTGGATCGCTTGGAGACTGCGCCCTTCGGCAATCGCGGAACAACCTGAACTCCCGCCCAAAGCGTGGCGATCGTCTGCTCGACCACGAGAGTCTGGTCAGGCAAGTCAGGCACAACCCCCTGGATGACCATAAGCGTGGCGAGGCCAAAGATCGCAAACCACCAGGTGTGGGCTACCACGATGTCATCCCTGCCTGGCAATCCTTCCTCCTTGGCAACATCGAGAAAGAGCTGTATGAAACGTTGAAATAACGGCGCGCCAAGGTCGTTGATATATTCTCCAGCGCGGATACCGTTGCGGTTCTCAGGCCCGAAGAAGACGTTGCGGAACTGCTGTGGATGGGCAGTGCAGAACTGAATCAAGCCGCGCGAAGTCGCAAAAAGGCGCTCCTTCGGTGCAAGGTGTTTAGAGGCAATCGCGTCGAAGTTCTGAATCATTAGCGCGATCGTCTCTCTGCTCAGCTCGGCAAGAATGTGCCATTTGTCAGGAAAATGCTGGTAGATCACGGCGTGGGTATAGCCGATCTCTTTAGCGATCTCACGAAGGGTCACTGCTTCGTAACCGCGATCGGCAAACATTTTGCTGGCAGCCGCGAGGATTTCGCCCCGCAGCCTTTCCTTGCGCTCTACCCGGCGACTTGGCGATGGGGGTGTCATTTAAGCAGCTTAGTCTCTTTTGATGACTTGTACGACCGCTTGTCGTTTTATAACCATTGGTTGTCCAACGCAAACCTGGCATGGCACAGTGGTTAATGCGTTCAGAAATTTTACCAGTGATTAATTTGCGACCAATGGTTATTACATGCCTCTAATGATCAGGTCGCTCATTTGGATGGACGGCCAAATACGAAGTAAAGAGGAGAAAACGAGCATGTATTTAGTCATGGGCATTACCGGAAAAGTTGGGGGCGCTACCGCGCAGCATCTGCTGAAGCAGGGCAAACAGGTGCGAGCACTTGTGCGCAATCGCGAGAAAGCGGCGAAGTGGGCAGACCAAGGCGCAGAGTTGGTGGATGGAGACTGGAACGATGCGACAGGCATAGCCGCGGCGCTCAAAGGTGTTGAGGGCGCGTTCGTTATGTTGCCGGCTGTATGGGCACCCTCGCCTGATTACAGAGAAGCAAAGGGCGTGATTGCGAACTATATGGAGGCGCTGACCAAGGTCGTGCCCCCACGAGTGGTAGCGCTCTCGTCGATGGGCGCGAATAGAGCATGCGGGGTGGGGAACGTCACAGCCTTATCACTTTTGGAGCAAGGTCTTCGCAAGCTCCCATCACCGGTCGCATTTGTGCGTGCAGGCGGCTTTTTCGAGAACTTTCTTTACGGCCTACAGGTCGCTCAAGGCGGAACGCTACCGGTCTTCTACCATCCTACAAACCGCAAATCTACAATGGTCGCGTCAGACGACATCGGCGCAGAGGCGGCAACGCTTCTGACGGGGCCAGCGTGGTCAGGGCATCGCGTAATTGAACTGGGTTCGATGGTAAGCGCGGATGAAGTCGCCAGACAATTGGGTGAAGTCCTGACACTCGACGTAAAAGCCTTTGCAGTCCCGCGTGCAGGGTGGGCGGAAGCCTTCGAGCAGTTCGGCATCCCGAAGGGCCACACCGGACCTGCCGAAGAAATGTTTGAGAGCGTTAACGCGGGATGGATGGACCTCGGAATCACGGGTACGGAGCACGTAGCAGGTACGACGTCCGCACGCGATGTGTTCGCGGCTGCACAAAACGCCGTCAAGGCGTAAGTCCGGGCATCTCTTGAGTTCACCTTTGAACTCTAGAGATGCACCGTGCGCTTGGGGTTACAGCAAATCTAAGGAGAAGAAAATCATGAGTAGACCATGGTGGATGCTCGTCGTGACGATTGTGATCGGCCTTACCGCCTTTGTTGTCGGGCCACACATTTGGCCGATGGCACCTGACGTTCCCATGCCGCCGGGGAACCTTTTGCCCGGATACATTGTGCTCTCGGCCACTGAGGCGCTCGCCTTTGGTTTTGCCGTGGCGTTCGCCTTATTCGGATGGCCAGCGATCCGCGGCTTGGGCCTCGGTGCGGCTTGGCTCAACAAATGGTTTTTCGTCACGCTCTGCTGGTTCATGGGGAACTGGTGGATGCACGACAGCCTGCACATGCACAACGGTATGAACATGCATCACTTGCTCTTCATTGAAGTAGGCTTCCACATAACGATGCTGATTTGCGGAGTGACAATGGCCGTGAGCTTCGTGCGTCTCGCTTCGCACTCGGGCGGCAGGATGGAGGCGAGCCAGCAGAAGCCTGTGCAGACGGCGGAGTAGAGGCGGATTTTCTGTGTTGACGCGGGGGTTCTGTCCCCCGATCTTCCATGGGTTCTCAATGAGCGCATTGGCCTGTATGCGCCAATCCAAACTGACTCGAAGGTATTCGATTGACGCGAGGCGGACGTACTACGCGATTACATAAATGCCGGCTTGTTGCGCCCGCTCATTGAGGGCGCCCTGTTATCGCCAATTTAACCGTTAGTGTCCAAAATTCTGGACATACCATTCCGTGCGGTTCGGGGTTAATTTTTATGACTGCTCAGCTCGTGTTGACATCCGACTCGAGCAGTGCGAAGCTTAGGTCGGATGACTACCCAAAAGAGTGCTGACGACCGTATCGCCCTGTTGCAGGGAACCCTCGACCTGCTCATTCTCAAAACCCTCGTGCTGGGGCCGTGCCATGGCCAAGGCGTGGCGCGGTCGATCCAGAGTCAGTCGGAAGAAGTCTTTTTCGTCGATCACGGATCGCTCTACCTGGCCCTGCAGCGGCTCGAAAACAAGAAATGGATCAGCGCCAAGTGGGGCCTGAGTAAGAACAATCGCAAAGCGCGGTTTTATTCGCTGACCGCAAAAGGTCGAGAGCAGCTTGTTGAGAAAACGGGCGAATGGGAGCGGCTGACCCGGGCAATGGGATTGATTCTGAGTGGCAACGCCGAATCGAGCGGCAAGGAGGCGTAGGCATGTTCAAACGCAAGCGCAGCTTGGATGATTTTGCCGAGGAGATCAAGGCGCATCTGGAGCTCGAAGCAGATGAACTAAAGAGCGAAGGCGCGACCGAAGAAGAGGCGCGGCGTAAAGCGAGGGTCGAGTTCGGCAACGCACAGGCGGCGCGGGAGCGCTTCTATCTCAGCAGCCGTGTCGAATGGCTCGACAATCTTGTGCGCGATGTGCGGTTTGCATTCCGTCAGTTGATAAAGAATCCAGGCTTCTCTTTCGCCGCGATTGCGGTATTGGCGCTTGGCATCGGCGCATGCGTCGCGATCTTCGCCTTTGTCGATGCTGCATTGATCAAGCCTCTGCCCTATGCTGAGCCGCAACGGCTGGTGCACGTGACAGAAAGGGACGTGGCTGCTCCCAAGGTAAACATTTCTTACCTGGATTATCTGGACTGGAAGAGGCTGAATACAACCCTCAGTTCTTTGGATGTCTTCACCGGATGGGACGCGTTGCTGAGCACGCCCACCGGTGCGGAGCCGGTGCCGGCGGAGCGGGTCAGTGCCGGATTCTTTCGCACCCTGGGCGTGGCTCCCGCGCTGGGCCGCGACTTTTGGCCTGGCGAGGATTCGCTGTCCGCGCCGAACGTAGTGGTGATCACTTTCGGATTCTGGCAGCGGCAATTTGGAGGCCGAGATGACGTGATCGGTCAAACGGTGAAACTCAGTGGGGTTCCCCACATAGTGATCGGCGTGCTACCCAAAGACTTCGAATTTGCGCTCGGAGATAGCCCGGAGATTTGGGCGGCGATGAAGCCGGATAACGACTGCGAAAAGCACCGCGACTGCCACGACCTCTATGCAGTCGGGCGCCTCAAAGACGGTGTCTCGGTGCAGACGGCATTGGCGAATATGCAGTCAATTGCGCGGCAGTTGGAGAACCAGTATCCAGACACCAACCGCGACCGCGGCGCCAGCGTGATGCTCTTGTCGAACATGATTGTTGGAGAAATCCGTCCCATTTTGCTGCTGTTGCTGAGCGGTGCTGGCCTCTTGCTGTTGATTGCATGCACCAACGTTTCGAGTCTGCTGCTGGTGCGTTCAGAAAGTCGCAAACGCGAAATGGCGGTGCGCGGCGCGCTCGGCGCTTCGCGTGGCCGCATCGCCCGTCAGTTTGTCACTGAAGGGATGGTACTGGTCGGCGGCGGCGTGGCAGCCGGTCTTGCCTTCGCGTATGGGGCCATGCAGATTCTAAGCCGTCTCATCTCGAAGCAGATGATTGCAAGGATGCCCTTTCTTCATGGACTGGGCTTGAATCCACATGTGCTGCTATTCGTGGGAATTCTGGCCCTGGTTACAGCGACCGTGTTTTCCATCACCCCAATCCTGCATCTGTTGTCGTCTGACATACACGACGGCCTGACCGAGGGGGGCCGCACTTCGGCAGGAACCCTGTGGCGCAGAATAGGAGGACGCCTGGTGGTGATTGAGCTTGCCACCACAATGGTGCTTCTCACCGGAGCAGGTCTACTGAGCAAGAGCCTTTATCGTCTCCTGCATGTGGACGTTGGATTTCAAGTTGACCATCTGGCCACACTGCACATCCGGTTGCCAGGTACCGGGTTTCCTGGAGACCCCGAACAGGTCGCTTTTACCCGCCGGCTGCTGAACCGGGTTGAGAGCTTGCCCGGGGTGCGGGCCGCGGGTGTCACCAGCGTGTCGCCGGTAACCTGCGCCTGCAACTCTGACTGGGTACGGATTGCCGGCAGGCCGTATACCGGCAATCACATCACGGTCAATGAGCGCGATGTAAGCGAAGGATTCTTCAGCACCCTTCGTACCAAGCTGCTTTCGGGCCGTTACTTTAGCGATGCTGAGGACGCATCGAAACCCAAAGTGGTGGTCATTAACCACACCTTCGCGCGAAAGTATTTTCCCGGCGAAGACCCTGTCGGAAAACGGATTGGCGATCCCACGTTGAGTCCGTCGTCGATGAAACAGATCGTCGGTGTGGTGGAGGATTTCAAGGATGGGGCACTCGATGACGTGCAAGAGCCAACGGCATACTATCCATTTAATCAGAATGCATCTTCCGGGTATGTCCTGATCGTCCGAACTTCTCAAGACGAACACACCGTCCTGCAGACCCTTACCGCCGCCATCCATCAACTCAATCTGGACGTGGGCATTGAGCAAGGCACAACGATGAGCGACCAGATCAACGACTCGCAGACAGCCTATTTTCATCGCTCGACGGCTTATCTTGTCGGGGGCTTCGCGGGCTTGGCATTGGTTCTAAGCGCAGTCGGGCTCTACGGAGTGATTGCCTACTCGGTGAGCCAACGGACAAGGGAAATCGGCGTGCGCATGGCCCTAGGTGCGCAACGTTCCTCAGTTCACCGGATGGTGCTGCGAGAGGCAGCTTGGCTGGCTGCGGCAGGAATCGCAATTGGAGCGGTCTGCTCGCTGACCTTCGGCAGACTCTTACAAGGGCTGCTTTTCGGAGTGCGCGCGTGGGACGTTTCTACTCTAGCGGCCGTAGCCACAGTGCTTGGAGTTTCGGCGTTCTTCGCCAGTTATATTCCTGCGCATCGCGCCGCGTCTGTGAATCCAATGGAAGCCCTTCGCTCTGAATAAACCTGCGGTGGTTGATAATCAGTTTTCAACTGTAGCCAAATCGCCGATGCACTCGTTGAGCCAGGTCAGTACTCCAAAAATCGGCTTGTGTTTTTTCAAAGCCTCACCTGCAAAATCACCTGCTGAGTTTTCGGCCTAGCAATCTTCAGGCGCTTTTCTGACTAAACTTGGAAATTGCAAAATCTTTGGCACTAAATTGCGCCGGTCTCCGCTTTAGAGAGTGAAGGCAGTCGAAACCAAGACTCTTCAAAAAAGGAGAAAGGTCATGAAACGGATCACAGCAGTCGCGTTTTTCACCCTCGCAAGCATTCTCGGCGCCGGAAGAGCATTGGCGCAGAGTCACCAAGTTCAGGCCACGGTTCCCTTCGACTTTACCGTAGGGGCCAATGTGCTTCCTTCAGGCACATACACGATTGAATCGGTATCGGACAACGGAATCGAAATTCGAAGCAGCGGGCAGCGATCCGGAATACTGGCTTTGGCTTTTGTAACCAGCGACCAGTCACTGCGTGGCGACGAGCTGGTTTTCGAAAAACATGCCGGACGGTACTCTCTCCGGGAGATTCTCTGCGAATCCGGCAAGATGAACGTGAGCGTTCCTGCGGGGAACTGGAAGAAGGGTTCCCGTATGGAGGAAGCAAAACTGCAAGACAACAGCGGACAGGTGCTGATTGCGGCGAAGTAGTAGTCCTCTTTCCAGCAGCCATGGCCCGGAGACATTGTCTTCGGGCCATGGCTGTCTTTATGGCTCAGTCAGGGAACAGGCCCTGAAAGTACTGATCCAGCGCCAAGTTTTTGGTATAAGCTTAGTAGCATTCAGAGGAGCCGGTGGAAGTATGACTTCGTTCCGCTCCCCAGGCAGACGCGATCCTGTCCCCCAGAACTCACGCCTGAGTTGATTCTGCTTCTTCTGTCATGTTCCAGAGGCAGCCCTGCATTGTATTTTCGTTTGACTCTTCCTCAGTCGGCAGGCCCTGGACGGGGAACTATGGCTGATCAATCAAATCTCGTCGGACAGCTGTTCGAGGCCGCATTGGCACTCAAGCCAGCCAAGCGCGGCGCTTTCCTCGATAGAGTGTGCGGCCATGATCCGGCGCTGAGGCGAAAGATAGAAGAACTTCTGGCCGACGACGCGCGTGCGGGGAGTTTTCTCGAGCGTCCGCCCTTTGAGCTTCTCGACAGAGCGATGATGAGCGCCGCTCCCTTTGCTGAGACTATTCCTTTCGATGAGGACCATGGCAATGGAAGCACTCGAGTAAACGCCCCGGGACGGCAGCGGCTCGAAACCAACTCTTTGCTGATCGATCGCTTCGTCATTGTTCGATTTATCGCAAGGGGCGGAATGGGCGAAGTGTATGAGGCAGAGGACCGCTTCCTGCAGGGCGTGCACGTCGCCCTCAAGACGATCCTTCCCCACATCGCCGATGATCCTTTCTTAAAGGAGCGATTCGAGCGAGAGGTTTTACTGGCCCGCAAGGTTACTCATCCAAACCTTTGCCCGATCTACGAAATTTTTCACTGTGAGCAGCCGCCTCCGGCCTTCTTCTTTTTGACCATGAAGCTTCTGTCGGGGGAGACGCTGGCAGACCGCTTACGGCGGCCGGATGCAATTCCTGTCAAAGAAGGATTGGCCATCCTCAGGCAGATGGCTGCCGGGTTGGCCGCAATCCACGACCAAGGGATCGTTCATCGAGATATCAAGCCGAACAACATCATGCTTGAGGGCGTCGGCGAGCGGGTACGGCTATGGATCACCGATTTTGGTCTGGCCCACGCACACGAATCCGAAACTACTCTGCAAAGCAAGTGCGCCGTCGCAGGAACGCCCGGCTATATCGCCCATGAACTGTACGCGGGCCATCCACCCTCAAAGGCCAGCGACCTTTACGCGTTCGGCGTGGTATTGCACGAGGTCTTTACCGGTCAGAAGCCGACGGTAGCGCGTGATAGCTCCTCCGTGCTTGTTAATCCGCGCCTTAATAGTTCTGTGCCTTCCTTCTGCTCCAACTTGATACGGGAGTGTCTTGACCTGGAGCCGAAGCGAAGATGCCAGGCTTTCGATAAAGCCCTCGACTCGCTCGGTCTGAAACGGCCAACCAGGACAGTCTGGACTCGGCGCCGCTTTATCGGGACCGCCGCTGCCGGTGTATGCACCCTCGCCGCCGGTGGATGGCTGGAACGCAACACGATTTACGATCTGCTTCATCCGCTACCCGGAAAGCGGTTTGTAGCTTTACTGAGCTTGACTAAAACATCGGACAGCGAGGAAACGCCGATGCTTACCGGCGTTCTGGCTGCCATTAAAGGCGAGTTCGCGCGTATCGAAGCCGAAGACCACGATTTCTTTGTCATCTCTCCCGATGATTTAACGAAGAACAGTGGGGGCAAGGAGCTTACGCATGCAGCAAATTTCAGAGAGGTCTGCGATCCCTTGGGAGCAAACCTTGTGCTTGCTGCTTCGGGCGCGCCGGGAAAAACGCATTTCGAGCTGCTTCTGCGGGTGCTTGATCCGACCTCGGGTCACGCGCTAAGAGCACGAAGCCTAAGCTGCGGTCTCGATGAGATCACATCGCTTCCCGCAAAGGCCGTGCGCGCGGCTGCCGCGTTGCTGGACGTGAGCCGCTACCTTCAAAATAGCGGACGAACGCAGCCCGGCACACAATCGACCGCCGCATTCACGGCCTTTCAGCAGGCGGAGAGTCTGATGGGTCAGCCGAACGACACGGGACTCGGCGCAGCTATCGACAAATACAAAGAAGCCGTAGATATCGATCCCCGATACGCCATCGCTCACGCCAGACTTGGCATTGCCTATGGCCACCTTTATGGAATTCGGCACGATCCCGCCGCTCTGGAGCTAGCCCGCGGAAACTGCGAACGCGCGCTCACTCTCGATCCGCGCCTCGTGGATGGTCATCTTGCGCTCAGCCAGGTATTGCAGGGGACGGGAGACGAACAAGGCGCGCTCGACGAAATCGCCAGAGCGCTCAAGGCCGATCCTTCCAACCCGAGAGCTTTGGTCTGGCAAGGGCAGATCTACAGTCGGCTGGATCGGTGGGCGGATGCTGAAGACTCCTTCCAGAGAGTACTGCAGGAGCGGCCCAACTTCTGGCTTGCTTACAACGAATTGGGTGTTGCATTGAACGCGCAGGGCAAGTATCAGGAGGCGATCCAGAAGTTCCGCGCCGCAGGCCTCGCTGCGCCGGGCAACTCGCAGGCCTTTGGCAACCTGGGGGGCGCCTATCTTCAGATTGGGGATTTTGCGCAGGCAACGGAAGCGCTTAAGAAAAGCCTGGCGCTCCGGCCTGACGATCTGGCAGCGGCGAACGCCTCGCTTGCGCTCCGCTATCAGGGAAAGGCGGCCGAAGCGCTGCCCTTTGCTCAACAGGCAGTACAACTCAATCCGACTGAAGATACCAATTGGCTGGAACTCGGGGAATGTTATTCTTCGCTGCGCAACCACGAGAGCAAAGCAAGGGCCGCGTATCTCCGCGCCGCGCAAGAGACGGAGAGGCACCTGAGAATAGACGCGACCGACGGCCCAAGCTGGATGCTGCTGGCTCTCTACCAGGTAAAATCGGGCGGTTCGCGGAACGCCCTTGCACTGATTAAAAAAGCCGAATCGCTGGGAGCCCATGACATGGATTCGCAGCTTTACAAGGCGAGGATATATGAGCTTCTCGGAAATCGTGACGAGGCGTTGGCTACGCTGGCAGCCTGTTTTCGGAAAGGTGCAACCTCCCTCCAGTTCGCGCCCTTTCCTGATATGGAATCGTTACGACGAGATCCACGTTACCGAGAGATGATTCAGCCGACATTACCGACCGCCACAACGAACTGATGTAGCACCAAGCCGCAACACCAAGGAGAGATGGTTTATGAAAAAGCAAAGGCCATTTGGATTGATGATTTGCCTGTTGTTAGCTACCGGCTGTGCACCCAAGCATAGGCCTGTGAGTGGAGTGGTGCTGATACCCAGTCAGGATACCGATCAACCGTCGGTCTATGCCGAGAAGGGCGGCACTTTGATATTCGAGACAGAAGAAGGTGCTCCAGCAGACACGACCCTTGAGATTCAATTTCTTCAGAACAATATTCCCGTTCCGGTCTGCCGCGAGGGAGAAACTCTCACGGGCAAATCGCCATTGACGTGTCATATCAGCGATTCCACCGGAAACTACGATGTTGCCATTAAACAGATCGATCCTGTGGGGGGCAGAAAACATCCACCGCGACAAATAAAGGCATACATCAGGCCTTGCAAAACTTGCTAGGGACTTCCGGTTCAGCCTGAAATCTGCTTGAACAGCCAGATACGGGCCATCGCCCAGTCTCGCTTTGCGGTCCGTTCTGACACATCAAGCACCGCCGCGATCTCTTCAAAAGAGAGGCCGCCAAAGTAGTGAAGCTCGACAATGCGGCCTTGCCGGGGATCGAGTTCGGTCAGGCGTTCGAGCGCCTCATGCAGCACGAGAATATCAATCGACTGGTTCGGCGCCGGAAGAATATTCTCATCGAACGTAACCTGGTTCTGGACTCCTCCCCGCTTCCCCGCGCGCCGTGCGCGAGCGTGATCCACCAGAATGTGGCGCATTACGTGTGCGGCCGCCGCGAGAAAGTGTGTGCGATCCTGCCATGTCGAACGGGATGCTTCAGCAAGTTTGAGGTATGCCTCGTTTACCAGCGCACTCGGTTGCAACGTATGGTTTGCACGTTCGAAACGCATTTTGCGAGCGGCCAGCTTGTGCAATTCACGATAGAGGCTCAGCGAAAGATTGCTTCGGCTCTTGGAAGACAGAGCTGAGGCAGAATCGAGTTCTTTTTCTCGCCCATTCGCAGTCATGGCTTACCCGGATGGCGAGAATTATAGGCCCGAAGCTTTGACCCGGAGATTTGCAAGCATATCTATCCTCCAGCTTTCACGCCTTTTGGAAATCGTTGTTAGCTCATGAGTCTATGGAGCACCGGGCGGGAATTGAACCCGCGAATACTGGTTTTGCAGACCAGCGCGTTAGCCACTTCGCCACCGGTGCTCGTCATTCGCCGCGCCCCGTGGATCTTCTGAGGCGCGGCGGAAACGGATTTGCTTACTGCGGCTGCGCTGCGGTACGCAGGTAAGGCTTGACGGTTTTATAGCCGGGAAACAACTTATCGGCCTCTTCCTTGGAAACGGCGCCGGTGAGGATGATGTCCTCGCCCTGTTTCCAGTTGGCGGGGGTGGCTACCTTGTGTTTTGTCGTGAGCTGGATGGAGTCGAGCACGCGAACGATCTCGTCGAAGTTGCGGCCGGTGGTCATGGGATAGGAGAGGGTGAGCTTGATGCGCTTGTCTGGGCCGATAACGAAGACTGTGCGGACGGGCGCGTTGAGAGCGGGGGTGCGGCCCTCGGAGGTGTCGCCGGCATCGCCGGGAAGCATGTCATAGAGCTTTGCGATTTTCAGCTCAGGGTCGCCGATGATCGGGTACTTGACCTCATGCCCGCCCACGTCCTTAATATCTTGCGCCCATTTGCCATGGTCTTCGACGCGGTCCACGCTGAGGCCGATGACCTTGGCGCCGCGCTGCTTGAACTGATGTTCAATTGCGGCGACGGCCCCGAGCTCAGTGGTGCAGACCGGGGTGAAGTCTTTGGGATGGGAGAAGAAGACAGCGTAGTTGTCGCCGATCCACTCATGAAAGCGGATGGGACCCTGGGTGGTTTCTGCGGTGAAGTCCGGAGCTACATCATTTATACGAAGTGCCATTTCGTTTCCTCTTTCAGACCTGAGTTTTGAGAAAAATAAAAACCCACCTCGACAGGATTTCTGCGGGTGGGGAGGGGCGTATCTAAACTTAGATTTCGCTCTAGGAACACTCCCGCACGACGCCGCAGCAACAGCAGCGGCACAGACACATGCAGGTTTGAGCGAGATGCTTCATTCAGATTTCAGGATAAAGGGGTACCGGGGTGGTGTCAATCGGGCAGCCACGCGGTTTGGCATCCGACGAGCGCGGCCGCGATGGATTAGTGGAGACGGTACATCTGCTCCACGTCCTTCTTGAGGGCCTCGCGACTTGACTCGCGGGTATAGAACATGTGGCCGCCGGGATATTCGTGTACCTGCACCCGCGCGGGATCGCCCATGATGGGCATCTGGTTGACGGTGAGCAGCGAGCCCATGAAGGGGCATGAGAGATCGTTCCATCCGTGGACGATGAGAACGCGCAACTTGGGGTCCGCGGCCACAGCCTGACGCAGCTCGCCAGCGGAACCTTTGCGGAGGTCGTCACCGCCATTCCAGAGCCGGTTGACTTCGTACGAAAGCGTGTTGTAGCGGGCGTCAATCTTCCAGCCGACGGTCTGCGTGATGAAGTTCACCATGGCGGTGGTGGAAGGCGCGATGATGCTGGCGAGGATGGGATCGTTCGCCTCCTGCTGAGGGGAGTAAGGGAAAGGGTCGAAGGAGGTGACGTTGGAATCGTAGACGGAGCTGAGCTTTCCCTGTTCGCGATGGGCCTCGCGCAGGTAGGCGCCGGTTTCGAGGCGTCCGCCGGAATACTTCACGAATTCCGGATCAAGACCGGTCATGTCCGTCACGCGCTTGATCATGGCCTGGGTGGCCGCGGGATCGGAGTTGCCCTTGAGCAGCGTGGTGGCGTAATCGCCGAAGGTGTAGGAGATGACGTCGGCCATGGTCTGCGGCGTGAGCTGGTGCTGACGCTCGAGGTGGGCGGCGGTGATCGAGGGCAAGGTTACCATCCACGGGAGGGGCGAGAGGTTTCCGTCCTTTTCCAGCGTTGGATTGAGATAAGGCGAAACGAGAACGACGCCGTTCATAGCGACGCCGAGCTGCGACTGGAGGTAGTAGGTGATGCGCGGGCCGCGAAAGCCGCCGTAGCTTTCGCCGACGAAATATTTGCGGGAGCTGAGCCGGTCGTTCTTCACCAGCCAGTCGTAGATGATGAGGGAGAGATATTCAATGTCCGGCGTGGTGCTGTAGAAGTCCTTCTTCGTTTCGTCTTCGGGGACGAGGGAGCGGCTGAAGCCGGTTCCGATGGGATCGATGAAGACGAGGTCGGTGAAGTCGAGCCAGGAGCCGGGATTGTCAGTAAGGGTGGGCGGATCGGAGGGGCTGTCTCCCTCGTTGCCGACGTTGAGATGCTTGGGACCGATGGCGCCGAAGTTGAGGAAGACGGATGATGCGCCGGGGCCTCCGTTGAGGGCGAAGGTGACGGGACGGTCAGCCGCGCCGGTAGTGTAAGACGTATAGACGACCTGACCGATTTCGTGGCCCTCGGTGTTGCGGACGGGCAGCGTGCCGACGGTGACAGTGTAGTGCAGGGTCTTGCCGTTAATGACGGCGGATTGCTCGACGTGAGCATCGCCGGGGAGCGGAGGGAGCTGCATTTTGCCGGAGGTGTTGTCGGAAGCGTTTTCGGGGGCGTTGCTGGTTTTTCCCGCGGGCTTGTTGGTGTCGTGCTTATCTGCCTGGGCGAGGGCGGAAAATGATCCGCTGATGAAGAGCAACGAGCTGAGCAGGAGGGCGCAACGGCTGCGAGCAGAAAAGGTTCCCATAAAATTCATGACAATAACAATACATTGCGCGGAGCAGAGTTGAGAATGGAATCCGAAGGAGCAGGGTATGCGCGAATTTGATTACGAATTGTGCGACGTGTTTACCGCGACGCCGCTTGCGGGCAACCAGCTTGCGGTATTTGTGGACGCAGGCTCACTGAGCGGCGAGGAGATGCAGGCGATCGCGCGCGAGATGAATTTGTCGGAGACTACTTTTGTGCAGCGGCGGCCTCGCGATGTGGAGCAGGCGAGAGGCATTCGGGTGCGGATCTTCACTACGCAGGAGGAGCTTCCGTTTGCCGGGCACCCGACGCTGGGGACGGCGTCTACAGTTCGTCGCGTGTTTGCCGAACTGGCGGGGGCGGAGAAGATCGTGCTCGATTTAAATGCGGGGCAAATTCCGGTGACGTTTCCAGCGCAGAAAGAAGTCGAGGGGAGCGCCACCTACGGAAAGATGCGGCAGCTCGATCCTGTATTTGGCTCGACGCACGATGCCGCGGAGATTGCTCCGCTGCTGGGGCTGCGGGAAACCGATATCGGCAATCCGGCCCCGCAGAGCGTGTCCACCGGCGTGGGTTTCTGCATCACCGTGCTGCGCTCGGCGGAGGCGCTTGCACGGTTGCGGCTGGATGGGGCGGCGAGCGAGCGATATTTCCGCAGATCGGACACGAAGTTTCTCTATACGGTGGCGCCAGAGAGCGAGGGAGTGTGGCGTGCGCGGATGCAGTTCTACAACGGGGAAGATCCGGCGACCGGTTCCGCGGCCGGGTGCGCCATTTCTTACCTGGTGCGGCACGGTCTTTGGCCGTCAGGAGAGCGGTTGCACCTGCGGCAGGGCATTGAGATGAAGCGACCGAGCGATCTTTACCTGTCCGCAAAACTGCACGGCGAAAAAGTGAGCGAAGTGCGGGTGGCGGGCAGCACTGTTCCGGTTGCAAAAGGCCGTTTTTTCCTTGCGTGATGCACATGCTTTCAACAGGCGTGTTGATAGAAATGATCAGTGTGTACGCGGCTTTCGCGTTGTGCAGTGGAAGAGCGAGAAAAAATTTTGGCGCTTCTTCGCCTGATATTCCCCGTTTACAGTTCGTGCCTCTGTTCGTACTCTTGGCAAGCGTTCAGGATTATTTGATCGTACTTTCGCCTACTAAAAAGACAATTTGAGATAGAGCAAGAAGCGTTGCTATGTGCGCGCGCTGTCGGCTGCAAGTATTCGGAAAGCACTCCGGAGAGGCAGGCGGCGATCGACGCGCAAGGCATCCGTAGCGGAACTTCTGTGCTCTCCGCATCCTGGTCCAGCCGGATCGCGGCCCCCGCGACGGTGCGCGCGCAGTTGGCTTTCCAGCTGCGGCGATCGCGTGGAAGGAGCCGTACTCCTTTTGGACCGTGCCGGACCGGGATGCGGCTAACGAAAACGCTGCGTGAGCGCTCGAAGAGGCGCGTCTGCAGGGTGCAGCCGCTTTGCGTGCGTTGCGAGGCAGTAAGGGAAAAAATATGAGGCCTAAAAAGACCATTCTTTGCGTGGACGATAACGAGCAGGGACTTGCGGTCCGGAAATTTCTTCTGGAGACGCGCGGCTACCGCGTGGTGTCGGTAACATCAGCGCACGATGCGATTGAAGTTTTGCGCGGGGGCGGAATCGATCTAGTGCTCGGGGACCTGATCATGCCGCAGATGGACGGCAACGAAATGGTGCAGCGCATGAAGGAGATTGCGCCCGAGGTTCCGATGATGCTGCTCAGCGGAACCGTTAAACAGTTCGATCGCGCGAGCCATGCCGATGCTTTCCTGCCCAAAGGCGCATGTTCTCCGGTAGAGCTGCTGGAGCGAATACGGGTAATGATTGCGCGGAAGCGCGGGCCGAGGAAAGTGGTGGTCGTGCCCAGCCCATTCGAGGGTGTGTACGGCAGCGCTTTCGCAGCCGCGATGGCGGCGCCGAGCGCATCGTAAATCGCCGGGCCGCAGTTACAATAAACGGGTGCAGCCCATTATCCGCGCCGAGCACCTCGGCAAGACCTACCGCAGCGGCAAAATTCAAGTCCCGGCTTTACGCGATGTTTCCTTCTCGGTAGAGCCGGGAGAATTTGTGAGCATCGTGGGCCCTTCCGGCAGCGGTAAGTCGACGCTGTTTTATCTGCTGGGCGGGTTGACGCGCGCGACCTCGGGAAAGATTGAAATCGGCGGCGTGGATTTTGCGGCGCTCAACGACGCCGAGCGAACGAAGATGCGCAAGTCGAAAATCGGATTCATCTTTCAAAAGTTCAATCTGCTGCCGACACTTTCAGCTCGAGCGAATATTGAGATCGCCTACGATATTTCAGGCCAGAGCGGGCCATTGGACAAGAAATACCTGGGGCATTTATCAGATTTACTTGGCATCTCCGGACGGCTCGATCATCGGCCGTCGGAGCTTTCAGGCGGAGAGCAGCAACGGGTAGCAATTGCGCGGGCCTTGATCACGCGGCCATCGATCGTGCTGGCGGACGAGCCTACGGGAAATCTCGACACGCAGAATTCCGACGTAGTGCTGGAGATGCTGCAGCGCTCGAATCGGGAATTCCATCAGACGGTGCTGATGATCACGCATAACCCTGAAGCGGCGGCGATAGCGGGACGCATTCTGCATATGCGCGACGGCGCAATCACCGGCATTGAAGCGGGCAAAGGCACGCTGGCTGCGCACAGTTGGTAACGTCGCAATTCTTTGACCTTGCCCGCGAGCAGCCGATATACTCAGGAGACCAAGCGGGAGTAGCTCAGTGGTAGAGCATCGCCTTGCCAAGGCGAGGGTCGCGGGTTCAAATCCCGTCTCCCGCTCCAGTGGCCCGGCCTAGATCGTTGCATTGCGGCGCCGAGTGGCACGTTTACGCTCCCCTGAATTAAGATTGCCTGTTCAAGGCGCGGTACCCAAGTGGTAAGGGAGAGGTCTGCAAAACCTTTATGCGTCGGTTCGATCCCGACCCGCGCCTCCAAATTCCAATAATTTAGGGTTCGCAACCGTCAAAGGCGGAAAGGCTACTGTAGCGGAAAGTGTAGCGAGTGCCCCGCCGATTCTTCACTGAATCATCCTTGTCGCTGGTTCCTGCTCTGGCAGTAAATCTTTCCCATCCCGCCAAAGCCCAATGAAATCACTAATCTTGACATACTAGTTTAAAACTACTATTGTGACTCCTATGAAAAAAAAGCCTCAGTATCGCGATCTCTTTCCCGGCGCGTTGGAGATGATGATTCTCAAAACGCTGAATTGGAGACCGATGCACGGATATGCGCTCGCCCAGCGGCTGAAGGATATTTCGGAAGACTATCTCCAGATCGAGGAAGGCTCTCTTTACCCGGCCTTGCAGCGGATGTTGAAGAGCGGCTGGGTGGAAACCGAGATGGGGCTTTCCGCCAAGAATCGCCCCGTGCGGATATTCAAAGTGACCGAGGCCGGTAGAAAGCATTTGGAGCAGGAACTGGCCAGTGTGGAGAAGATGTTTGCCGGAATCACTCGCGTGCTCACTTTGGCTGAACAGTAGGAGGCCGTATGGGCTGGATAAGGCAGTTGTTTTCCCGCCGCCGTCATTATGATGAGCTTTCAGAAGCGATCCGCGAGCACCTCGATGAAAAGATCGCGGATCTGATGGATCGTGGGATGTCTCGGAAGCAAGCGGAGCAAACTGCGCGCTGCGAATTTGGCAACGTCACGCGGATTGAAGAGCGCAGCCGTGAGGTTTGGCAGTGGCCAACTCTCGAAAGCATCGCGGCTGACATCAAGTCTGCTCTCCGACAATTGTGGAAGTCGCCGGGATTTACGATAACCGCTATATTCACTCTGTCGCTTGGGATCGCGGTAAACGCAACCATGTTCAGCATGGTTAGTGCGTTTCTGCTGCCTGCTTTGCCTGGACACGATGCGCAGAAAATCGTGGTTCTCAGTTCCGTGGATCCTAACCGGAGCTTCATCCCGGATAGGAATCCTGTTTCCGCTCCCAATTACCTTGCATGGCGCGCAGATCGGCGTGCTTTTGCTGAGATGGCGGCTGAAGAGGACGGTCGAACAGGCAACTTGTCAGGGCAAAAGCGACCAGAAGCAATCCAGTACGCGTCGGTTACACCAAACTACTTCAGTGTCTTCCGCGTGACTCCGGAACTGGGCCGGACATTCGCAGCCGGAGAAGATGTACCCGGACGAGATCACGTTGCAATTTTGAGTTATGGCCTTTGGAAAAGCCGTTATGGCGCAGATCCAGCCATTGTTGGACGGTCAGTACGACTGGATCGTCAGGACTATACCGTCGTCGGCGTAATGGCTGCGGATTTCCGGCTGCTCGGATTCGTACCGCAACTATGGACTCCGCTGACCTTGAGCGCCTCCGACGAAACTCCCGCAGCGCGCAATAACCGTTACCTGTATGTGTTTGCGCGTCTTGCATCAGGGGTGACGGTTCAGGATGCGCGTGCACAGATGAGCGTGATGACTCAGCGCGCGCAACAAGATTTTCCCGAGATCGAAAAGCGATGGGGCAGCGCAGTAAGAACGCTACCGGATTTTCTTGTCCACAATTTCGGAATTGCCAACGCGCTAGCCGTAATTATGACGATGGTAAGTTTCGTTCTGCTCATCGCCTGCGCGAACGTCACAGGCCTGCTGCTAACACGCGGCGCAGCCCGCCGGAAGGAACTGGCGATTCGCTCGGCACTAGGCGCCAGCCGCGTGCGCGTAATGCGGCAACTACTGACTGAGGGACTGGTAATCGCCATAGCAGGGGGCACCTCTGGATTGCTGCTGACGGTTCTCGGAATTCATCTGCTGCGTGCTGGCTTAACGTTTAATGACGCGATCAGTTCGATTCCGGTAACTCTGGACCGACATGTGCTGGAATTCACTGCGTGTATTTCCTTAGTTTCAGCGGTGTTGTCTAGTCTGGCTCCCGCCATGAAGGCTTCCCATGCGCATCTCGAAACGGACCTGAGGAGTGAGAGCAGGACATCATCCGCAGGGCCCGCACGAGGGAAACTGCGCAGTGTGCTGGTTGGCAGTGAGATAGCTATGGCACTGTTCTTGCTCACTGGGAGCTGCCTGATCATCCGCGGAATCTACCAGCTGGAACATCAAAAACTAGGCTTTCGGCTCGATCATCTTTTGACGGCGGGTCTGGTATTGGATCATGCACGCTACAACGACTCGGCGCAGCAGTTGAAATTTGTCCACGATCTCATGGCGAGTCTCCAGCAGCTTCCTGGAGTAGAGAACGTAGCAGTTGCATCCCAACTTCCGGCCACCGGAGGCGAGAGCGTTCCGATACGCGTTGAAGGTGAACCAATCGTCCCGACTGGCGGACAGCACAATGCTCTCAATATTCTTGTGACTCCACACTATTTTTCTACGGCTGCAATTCCACTTCTACGCGGTCGTGTATTGACAGAGGCGGACGATAGTAGAGCGCCTCGCGTGGCGGTGGTCAACCAGGAGTTTGCCCGTCGCTTTTTCGGAAGTCAGGATGCGATCGGAAAGCGGATCCTGATCCAAACCGAAGGCACTACACCTGCTTGGGCCGAAATTGTAGGGGTGGCAAGTGATGTGAAGGCCTTCTCCGAAGAGACACGAGTCGATCCAGAGGTCTACCGACCATTTCTTCAACAGCCCATCCCATCATTCTCCGTCATGCTCCGTACGAATGTCGACGCAAACAGCCTGATTTCAGATTTGCGACACGCCGTCGCCGAGCTGGACCCCGAACTTCCGCTGCTGAGTGTCATGAACATGGATGGCGTGATTGAAACTCAGCGGAATGGAGATCCTGTGTTTACGAAAATGCTGACTATCTTCGCTTCGCTTGCATTGATCCTGGCTGCGATCGGAATATATGGTCTGATTGCCTACTCGGTCAGTCAGAGAACGCAGGAAATCGGCATTCGTCTAGCATTGGGGGCCAATCGTTCAGACATCTCCTGGATGATCCTGAAGGAAGGGCTCAAAGTTGCTGTCATCGGGTCCGCGATAGGGCTTGTGGTCGCAGTGCCGCTTCCCAGGCTCTTCGACTCGATGTTCGTTGGTATTCACTTTGGCGCGCCCGCGCTTTACCCATTTGTGCTAGCCATCGTGTTGATCGTGGCGATCTTGGCAACATTGGGTCCGGCAAAACGAGCTACTTACATTGACCCGCTAGCGGCGTTGCGTTCTGAATAAAAGTGGCCCGTCCAGGCAGGAGGATAAGAAGGTAGGCGAGCAGGAACATCCCGAACATAAAAGCGCAAATTACTGCGGCGCGAAATCCCGGCGTGATGGGTTGTTGAGTTTTGCCTCGGTTGCCCATAGGCCCGCGCTGGGCGTGCTGATGTAATAGACCTCTTCGCCGTCCAGCATAGTGTTCCAGCCTTCTTGCATTTTCCCCGGACCGTATCGCTTTTGCGCGGTTGCGAGGTCGGCGTATTGGTACCCGACTGCTTCGATTTCTTCGCGAGTCAGCTTGCCTGGCGCGTAGGTGATGGTAAAGCGGCCTTCGCTCGAGCCGTGGATGAGGTGGGCGACTCCGTGCGGGATGGCCTGCATGTCGGGCTCGGTCTTGTATAGGCGCAGCGTGCGCTCGGTGCCTTTGTAACCGTATTTCCGGATCAGCGCATCGACCTCGGGCTGCTCGCCGAAGCGCTCGACCCCGGGGGCGAGAATCAGCAATTCACCGCCATCGGCCAGCGCCATCCGCGTGCGGTACACCGCCTTGTTCGCAACCCAGGTTGCGCGAAATTCGTCCGCCTGCATGACGGCAACTATTTTTTTCACCGGCTTCTCGAAGACGGTAATGTTCTGCGCGCGCGATAGTCGGGCTGCCTGAAGATATGTATCGAGGTCGTCGCCGACATAGACTCCGCTGGTGACAAGCCGATTGTCCGCGTCGCGGCGCATCACGATCTGGAAGTAGACGTCGGGCAGGTGGCCCAGCATGGTTTTTTCGGCGTGGTTGAAGCAGGCACGCAGCGGAGTGATAAGGCAGCCGAGATTGTTCTCGATTCCGTAGACTGCCGCTGCGATGTGCGAGGCGCAGATCGTATCCTTGCCGCCGAGACCGATGAAGTAGTTCTTGTTGTGGTTGGCGAAGCCCAACACCTCGTGCGGGACTACGTGACCGATGTTCACGATCAGGTCCCATGGCTCGTTCATGAGCGTGGAATTCAGATCGACGGGGATGGGCCAGTCGGCGACTCCGCCGGTGGTTTCGCTGACCATGGAGGCGGCGATCGTTCCGACGTGCGATACGCCGCCGCGCCAGTCGTGCGGGAGAATGATGTGGTTGGGGATCGAGCCGAACATCCATTTGTTTTCGGCCTCGGTGTGCGGGATGTGCTGCCCGAGCGTGGGAATTACGCGCACATGGGCCTGCGGCTCGCGAGCGACGATCTCTTGATATATCCACTCTGTGACCTTGCCGGCGCCGGAATGCGCGCGGGTGAGATCGGGAGGAAGCAGCAGCACACGGTTGAGACGTGGAGAGATCCGCTGCCGGGCCTGATCGAGGAGGCGCGCGGCCGCGGCTTTGATTTCGGCTTGAGAAATTGCGTCGGCTTGAATGCTGAACCAGCACATAGAGTCTTATTGGTTGACGCCGCTGGCCAGAAAACCTCCATCGACGACGAGGGTTTGGCCGGTGACGAACGAGGCAGCGTCGGAGGCGAGAAAGATGGCAGCGCCGACGAGCTCTTCTGTTTTGCCGAAGCGGCCCATGGGGGTGCGGATGCGGAATTCCTGCCCGCGCGGGGTGTTGTCGAGCAACTCCGCATTGAGCTCGGTGCGAAAGACTCCTGGCGCGATGGCATTCACGAGCACTCCCCGGGCGGCCCATTCAATGGCGAGGGAGCGCGTAAGCGAGGCAACGGCAGCCTTGCTCGCGGCGTAGGCCGCAACTTCGTAGAGAGCAACAAAACTGCTGAGGGAGGCGATGTTGATGATTCGGCCATATTGCCGAGCGAGCATGTGAGCACCGAAGATCTGACAGGCGCGAAGCGTGCCGGTGAGGTTCACGTCGAGAATGCTTTCCCAATCTTTCTCGGGAAAGTTAAGGGTGGGCGCGCGCTTGGTTTTTCCGGCGCAGTTGATGAGGATGTCCACCTGGTTGTGCCGCGCAAGGGTCTGATCGAGAAGATTCTGCAGCGAGGCGCGGTCCTGCACGTCGGACGGGATGCGGAGGGCGGCGCCGCTGGAAATGCTTCCAATCTCCGCGGCAGTCTCTTCCACCTGTTGCACCCGGCGCGAGGACGCTACGACGACAGCCCCGGAGCGTGCCAGACCGAGGCTAAGCGCGCGACCTATGCCCGAGGTTCCACCGATGACGACGGCGACTTTGCCTGAGAGACTGAGCGGAGCGTAGGACATTTTTTGGTCCTTCTTGTTTATCGAGCCGGCGCGAGAGAGCCTTTGCCGATTGTAAAGATTTTTTATGCAGTCCACCCAAGCGTTTTCAAGCAGCCGACTCCACAGGCCGTAGCGCTGGAGCGAGCAGGAGGACCAGGGCGAGAGCGAGGAGATATGCTACGGAAGCCAGGACAAAGAGGCTGCTATAGCTGTGCGTACGCTGCAGGACGTGGCCGGCGTAAAAGGCGATGAGAAAGCCGCCGACTGCGCCCGCCATGCTGCCGATGCCGATGACGGAGCCGACTGCGTTGCGCGGGAACATGTCGGAGACGGTTGTGTAGAGATTGGCCGACCATCCCTGATGAGCTCCGGCGGCAAGCCCGAGCAGCCCGATTGCAGCCCACTCCGAATGCAGATGCCCGATGGCGAATACGGGGACGACCATGCAGGCGCAGAAAAGCATGGCGGCGAGGCGCGCAGCGGAGATGGACAGGCCGAGCCGGCGAAATAGCGCAGGCAGCCAGCCGCCGCCGATGCTGCCCACGGCGGACATGTTGTAAATCAAGATGAGAGGCAGGCCGAGATGCGAAAGGTCGAGATGAAAGCGGGCGCTGAAATACTTGGGAAGCCAGAAGAGATAAAACCACCAGATGGGATCGGTGAGAAACTTTGCTACTGAGAACGCCCAGGTCTGCCGAAAGCCGAGCAGGCGGACCCACGGTGTGGACGGGCCCATTTCGGTTGCGGCCTGCTGATAGATGTGGCGGAGCTCGACGCTGGTGAGCTTGCGGTGATCCGCAGGCTTGCGATAGTTTCGCCACCACCAGAGAATCCAAAGCGCGCTGAATAAGCCGGTGGTAAGAAAGGCCGCGCGCCAGCCGAATCTGATGGTGACCCACGGCACAACGAGCGGAGCGAGGACGGCGCCGACGTTTGCACCTGAGTTGAAGATGCCGGTTGCGAGGGAACGCTCGCTCTGCGGAAACCACTCGGCGATGGTTTTGATGGCGGCGGGGAAGTTACCCGATTCTCCCAAACCGAGGCAGAAGCGCGCGACTCCGAACTCCATGGCGGTGCTGGCGAGAGCGTGGCCCATGGCGGAGAGGCTCCAGACGCCCATGATCACCATGTAGCCGATGCGCGTGCCGACCTTGTCGACGAATCTGCCGGCGACGAGCAGGCCGATGGCGTAAGCGGCCTGAAACGCGTCCACGATGTAGCCGTAGTTGATCTCAGTGAGGCCGATGGTGTGTTGCAGGGTTGGAGCGAGCAGCGCGATGACCTGCCGGTCCATGTAGTTGATGGAGGTGGCAAAGAACAGCATGGCGCAGATTGTCCATCGCACATGGCCCAGGCAGCCGCGGAATCCGCTCTCCTGCTGCTGTGCCGGGATGGAGGCGTTTAACTCTGTCATGAGAGATTTGCCGCGCCTTAGAGTTTGTACGCCTGCCGGACGAGGTTGCAGGTGAGATCGCGCGCCACCTCGAAGGCTTCGTCTTCGTCCAGGCGGTGCTCGGCTACGAGTTTAGCGAGGAAGGCGCAGTCCATTCGCCGCGCCGTGTCATGCCGCGCAGGAATGGAGAGAAAGGCGCGCGTGTCGTCGTTGAAGCCGACGGTGTTATAAAAGCCGGCGCTCTCGGTCGCCATCTCGCGAAAGCGCTGCATCCCTTCCGGACTGTCGTGGAACCACCATGGCGGGCCGAGACGAAGGCAGGGATAGTGACCTGCCAGGGGCGCGAGTTCCCGGCTGTAGGCACTTTCGTCGAGCGTAAACAGGATGACAGTAAGGCGAGGTTCGTTTCCGTAGCGGTCCAGCAGCGGTTTGAGCGCGTTTACGTAATCAGTTGGAGTGGGAATGTCGGCGCCGACATCGCGTCCGTATTTTTCGTAAAGCTGATGGTTGTGATTGCGGAAACTGCCCGGATGAATCTGCATGACGAGGCCATCGTTGACGCTCATGCCGGCCATTTCGGTGAGCAATTGCGCGCGGAACATCTCCCGCTGCTCCGGACTAGCGTCGCCGTTCAGGACCGCTGTGTAGAGCGCGGCGGCCATTTCGCGCGATAGATTGGCTGTGCGAGCCGTAGGATGACCGTGATCGGTGGCGGTGCAGCCGAGCTGCTTGAAGCGCGCGCGGGTTTTTTCGAGCGCGTGCAGATAACCCGCCCAGCTTGAGATATCCTCTCCGGTGATTTCGCCGAGTTTTTCGATGTTCTCGCCGAAGCCCTGGAAATCGGGATCGACGACCGGGTCGGGGCGGAAGGTGGGCAGAACGCGCCCGTTCCATCCCGAGTCGCGGATGGCCTGATGAGCAGAGAGCGAGTCGAGAGGCGAGTCGGTGGTGGCGAGGGTTTCAATCCGGAAGCGATCGAAGAGCGCGCGAGGACGAAAGGCCGGAGTCTGGAGTTTCTCGGAGATGGTGTCGAAGTAGTGGTCCGCGTTGGCGGCGGAGAGCCGTTGGTCGAATCCGAAGAGTTCCTGGAAGACATAATCGAGCCACAGGCGGGTCGGAGTTCCGCGGAACAGATAATAATGTTCGGCAAAGATGCGCCAAACTTTGCGCGAATTCTTTGGCTCGGGCACGCCAATCTCAAGTTCATTGAGAGATACGCCCTGGCTGTAGAGCATGCGGTGAACGTAATGATCAGGCTGCACCAAAAGCGACGCGGGATCCGGAAAGGGCTGATTGCGCGCGAACCAAGAGGCTTGCGTGTGTCCATGCGGGCTGACGATGGGCATGTTCCCGATGGCCGCGTAGAGCCGCCGGGCAATGGCCCGCGTTGCAGGATCGGCAGGGAACAGACGGTCTTCGTGAAGGAGCGGCACGTTGTTCCTATCCTAGAGCAGTTCTCTGCTGGGAGCAGTTTTCTGCTGGATTGCGACGAGCGGTGACGGGCAATCCTGACGGCAGCATGGCGCTCCTTGCTGCTGGTGGCGCGCGCTGTCGCTGTCGGGGTATCGTCAGGAGTGGCAGCCAAGACCCGAGTGGCTACACATGGAGAGAAACATGAGAAGAATTTCGAGATCGTTTTTGCTGCTGGGTATTGCCGGTGCGTTGCTTGCGGTCGCGGTTATGCCGGTTGCCGCCGCACAGGGGCCGTTCCGCGTAACCGCGCAATGGAAGATTGGCGGGGATACATGGTGGGACTATCTTGCGGTCGATCCGATGAGCAAATTGCTTTATGTCACGCACGGGGACCACGTTGTGGTGATAGACCCCACTTCGGGGAAGGTAACGCATGACATCACTGGGCTGAAAGGCACGCACGGCGTGGCCTTTGATACGAGCGGAAAATTTGGATATATCAGCGACGGCGGCGCGAATGAAATTGTGGTGTTCGACCGCAAGACGCAGGCGATCATCACGCGGGTGCCCGCTGGAATGAATCCTGACGGAATTGTTTTTGAACCTGTCACACAGACGCTGTGGGCCTTTAATGGACGCAGCAAGAGCGCCACGGTGGTGGACGATGCGAGCCACAAAGTTGTGGCGACGGTGGCGTTGCCGGGGAAGCCGGAGTTTCCCGTGGCCGATGGCCAGGGCAATGTGTATGACAACATTGAAGACCTGAGCCAGATCGTTCACATCGACGCGAAGACGCACAAGGTGCTGTCCGCGTGGCCGACCGCGCCCTGCGAAGGGCCGTCCGGTCTGGCGATCGACAAGCAGCACCGCCGGCTTTTTGCGGTGTGCGACGGCAAGATGGCGGTGGTCGATGCGGATTCCGGGAAGGTCGTTGCAACGCCGACGATTGGGGACGGTCCGGACGCGGCACGCTTTGACGCGAAGGAACAGCTGGCCTTCAGCTCCAACGGCGACGGCACGCTTAGCGTGGTGAAGGAGAAATCTCCTGATTCCTATTCGGTGATTCAGACGCTCGCGACGAAGCGGGGAGCACGCACGATGGCGCTCGACCAGTCTACGGGGACGATTTATGTGGTCACCGCGGACTTTGGGCCTCGGCCTGCGGCAACGGCCGCACAGCCGCACCCGCGGCCTGCTCTGACGCCCGGCAGCTTTGTGGTTTTGGTAGTCAAGCGGTAGGTTTCTATAAATCGGGCGGGTTTGATGGCCTCGAAGCCAGATGAACTATGCTTGCTGCTCTGCCCCGGCTGTAAAAAAATGGCGCTGCAGGAAGTAGTCGAGAACCTGTCGCTCGGACTGTTCCGGAGTTTCTTCTGAGGCAGAGACTCGAACCTCCGGATTCTCAGGCTTCTCGTATGGATCGTCGACGCCGGTAAAGGACTTTAATTGGCCGCTCCGGGCCCTGGCATAAAACCCCTTGACATCGCGCTGCTCACAAATGTTCGCCGGCGTATCGACAAAAACCTCCACAAAGGCGCCTGGCGGCATCATGCGGCGCACCTTTTCCCGCGCAGACCGATAGGGGCTGACGGCGGCGCAGATGACGACGCCTCCGTGGCGAACGATCTCAGCCGCGACAAACCCTATGCGCTGCACATTTGTGTCGCGGTCCTCACGGGAGAAGGAGAGCCCGCGCGAAAGATGGGTGCGCACCACATCGCCATCGAGCAGCGTGACCATGCGACCGCGCTCCATGAGGCGAATGGTAAGCCGCTCGGCGAGAGTGGACTTGCCCGCGCCGGGAAGGCCGGTGAGCCAGATGCAAAAACCGGAGGACGGCGGCCGGCGCATGGCAGCTGGTCGCGGGGAGGCTGCGGGCTGAGAAGGTTTCAGCGAGACCGGCTCGATGCCGATTTCGGCGAGGTAACTTCGCAGCGTAGTTTCTGAAATGTCATATGAATTTGAGTCAGCATCGGCCAAATCGCAGATGTAGGCGTTTGCGCCGTAGTTTTTGTGAACGATTGCGTTCAGCAAAAGCCTGCGCGCACCCCGAGGAAGGTCGGGCAGGTCTACAACATTAAGGACGGCTTGTTTTCCGAAGGCGTCCGCGCTTCGTTCGCACGCGCGGAGCTTCATGTAAAGATCAAAATCGTCAACGCGTTCCTCCGCCGCAATTAGATTCAACAGCAGAGTGGCATCGTTCTCTTCAGCGATTTTCGTCATCGCGACCATAAATTGGGTATCGTTAAAATCCCAATGATCCGCCTCGATCACCCATTTGCAATTTGCCTGACCGAGAATTCGGCGCACCTCAGCCGGAGATCGGTGCAGTTGGGGCATCAGCAGGGCCTGCGGCAGGGTGAGTACCTGCAGCGGGCCGCTGACCGCGAAGTGCAATGGCTGACCTGCATTCGCAAACTCGAACAGCTCTTCAATCGCGAGCACGGCCAGCAAATTATTCCGCGAATCGCGAAGGGCGACGCGCGCGCCCTCCCGCAATCCCGCGTCGGATCTTACTGGGAGCGTGAGAGGCCAGGGGAACAGAGCGCCGTCGGCCAAGCGGAGCGAGTTGGATACGCTTTCGCAGTCGGCGCGATTCAGAAATCGGTCGACAGGAGAGAGCGCGCCGGTTGCGAGCATGCGGAGCCATGCCGCACTCTCAGCGGAGATCTGGATTGCCGGCAACGTTGCAGCTTCGGCGACCAGAGCGCCGCGGTCGCTCTCCTGCGCCAGCAGGTTCACCAGCGATCCCCGGTAAGGCGGTGCTGGCGACTCAGCTCTGCTCATCCGCAATCCTCAAGGCTGTGCTTCGCTCCGGCGAAATGGAAGCGCTTAGTTCCGAAAACTTTCTTGCAAGCTGTTCTGCAACGTACCAAGGCACGCGCACATTGCCGCCGCGACCGGTTCCAAGATCCACTTCGGGCTTGGGGTTGCCGTGGAAATCGGATCCGCCGGTCGCGTTCAGCCCATACTTGTGCGCCAGGGACAACATAAATTGCACGTCTTCCTCGGAATGCTCGGAATGGAAACACTCCAAAGCCTCCAGGCCGAGAGGAGCGTGGTCGGCCACGACTCGATCGACAAATTGCCGGTCGTGTGAAATCCGGACCGGATGCGCGAGCGAAGCCATGCCGCCTGCTGACTGCACGTTTTCGATCGCTGATGCGAGGGTCGGCTCGTCGCGCTCCACCCATGCGAGGCCGCCCTCTCCCAGATAGCGGGTGAAGGCTTCCTTCATCGTGGCGACATAACCCTTCCGCAGTAGGACCTGTGCGAAATGCGGGCGGCCAACCTGGCGCTGCGCCAGCGCGCTCACTTCATCCCACTCGATCTTCAATCCAAGTTGCTGCAGCCGCGTCAGCAGCTCCGTATTGCGCTTTGCACGCCCCTGCTGTAGATGCAGCAGCCAATCGCTAAATGCCGCTTCCGGTTCGGCGGGGAAATATCCCAGCAGGTGGACGGACCTTTCGAAACCCTCAAGATGCGTGCTCATTTCTACCCCGCAAAGCAGCACCACGCCTCGCCGGCAGGCCTGTTCGCGGATCGCGCCATACGCCTGGATTGTGTCGTGATCGGTTATTGCCAGGACCCGCACGCCTGTGTTTAGCGCGTGGTCAAGCAGCGCAGCCGGAGTGAGGCTTCCATCAGAGAAGGTCGTATGACAGTGGAGGTCGATCAATGGAGCCACTCCCTACAATACTTCGCGGGAAGGCCTCCTGTCTCATCGCGGCGGATCGTTTCCGCAGCGCATAATGTTGTAGCCTGATCGCATGCTCCTTGCCGCATCCGTATACACCACTCAGAATGAGCGCCTGCGCGCTCGCTGGAAACTGGAAGGCGGACTGCCGCCTGTGCCGGGCCAGAAAGTCACCACCAGCCTCACCTCCGGTGCGGCGCAACAGCCGACCGTGCCGCTGACCTGGCTCAAGGAAGAGTATCGCTTCTGCGCGCCTGAGGATCTGGGCCCGACCATGGTGGGAGAGTCAGACTACTCAGGCATTTTTGTGGCGTATGACTGGGACCGGCGCGCCATCGTGTGGCAGTCCGATTGGGGAAACCTGCTTGGCAATCCGGCGGGCTACTGTTTTGCCGACGGCGTCATCTACATGAACGACTTCGAGGCAGGAAATATTTTTCGGATTCAGGTTGAGCCCACGCCGGGCAAGCTGCTGCAGCGCATTTCGCATCCTTACTTCAACGACCTGCACAGCCTGGAGCGCACAAAGCGCGGCCTGCTCGCCGCCTGCTCCGGGACCGATCTGGTGGTGGAAGTAGACCTGACCGGCAAGATTTTGTGGGAGTGGTGGGCCGCGGAGCACGGCTACACGGTTACGCCTTCGGGCGAAACGCGCCCGATTGGACGCGGCAACGAGCATCGCAACCGCTACTATCACACGCGCTATCAGGCGACCCACGTAAATTGCGCCACTGTGCGGGACCCCGGCAGCGAGCGGTTCATCCTGTGCCTGCTCTTTCACCAGGGCGTGCTGATTGAGATCGACCGCAGCCTTGGTCCAGAGGAGCAGTCGGGCAAGGTTATCCTTGAAGGGCTGGCGCGCCCGCATAGCCTTGAGAAGATTCCGGGCGGCGGATGGATTTTCTGCAACAGCCTTTCAAAAGAGCTGGTGCTGCTCGATGACGACCTGAAAATTACGGGCAATATTCCTTACGACGGCGGCTGGATTCAGGACTGCACGCGGCTGCCGAATGGCAATATTGTGCTGAACGACGTGGACAATACGGTGCTGATCGAGTTTGCCCCGCCCGATTGGAAGATTGTCAGCCGCACGGAATATTGCGGCACGTGGCGGATGGGAGAGCTGGTGGTGGTTCCACCTGAACACGAGCACGCTTTTCTTCAGGCGCAGAGGTCATAAGCTGCTCACCACTGAACGCCGGGATAAAGGCTGGGCATTCGCTCCGAGCGATACAGGTTGGTCGCGCCCGCGTGCAGGTGCCAAATGGTGTGCGGCGAAGTTTCGCGGGTGACGTCGTAGACCTCGGAGTTGTGTCCGACATTGCACATGTCGATTTCGATTGCGTCGTTCGCCAGCGGCTGCACGCCGCCGCCCCACATCGAGTACTGCTTTGAAGGAAACACGTCATGGAAGACGAGCGTGGCAGTCTTTGCCTTCTCGTCGATGTGAAAGATCGGCACTGTGGTATAGCAGGCCGGTGCGCCTTTCGCGCCGCATGATTTGCCGTCGGACATGATGCGGTTATTGCCGTTATCCATCATTCCAATATCGAAGACTCCGGCGTCTCGATCGCTGAAAATCGCCGGTTCGTGCTGCGCGTAATTCCAGTCAGTGGGAGACTTGCCGTTCAAGAGCCTGAAGTCGCCGCCATTGCCGAGCCGCCACAGGACATTTCCTGAGCCGTGGCCGTTGCGGTAATCGATCTTGATTACCCAACCTTGCGAACGAATGGACACTAAGAGATTGCCATCGTCTTTTGTGTAGACGACGGCGTTGGTGTGGGTCCAGTCGGGAAAATCCATCGGATGCCGGTTCACGTCGAGATGATCGAACTCGCTCCATGTCCAGACCGGATTCCAATTGGCATCGAGCTCAACGAGAATGTCGCCAATTACCCGCGTGGTTTCCGGGTACCCCGGCAGGCCGGTGTATTCGCGCGTTGCGTTCGCGATAACTATCGTGTGACCGTTGGGAAGCAGGGCAACGTCGTGGTGGACCATTTCCAGAGTTGGGCCGCGATATCCCGTGGCACGCAATTTCTCATTCAGCGCCTTTACGGTAAGGTTGTGCACTGTTTCGCCAGCGAGATTGATCTCGCGAAGCGCAAGTGTGGTGTCCGGCGGCGGCGCGCCATCAGGACTGTCCAGCAGCGCATGGGAGGCGAGGCCGATGATCATGAGGAAATTTCCATTGGGGAGAGGCTTGACGGGATTGATGATGGTCCCGAACTGCCGTTCCGGCGGCAAGCGCTTCCACATCTTCGCGTCCCACCAGACCGGCTTTGGAGTAATTTTTCTTCCGAAGAGGCGCTGCACCCAATTGCGCAACGTAAGGTGCGCCGCGTGCAGGTAGCGATGCATCTGCACTTTGAATACGGATTCCCGGTCGGGATAGTTGTAGGCCCACAGCACATTGCCGTGCAGGTCGATGACGATCGCCTGATCGTCGGAACCGATGGAGGGGTTGATGAGTTCCACGCCCGGCTGCGGCGTTCCGTATGTCTGCACCGCAATGCGCGGCATCAGCTTCTTTTTGTAGTGTGCGGACGTGAATGTGTGGTCCGTGTCATACACGGTGGCGCCGTCGGGAAAACGCACATCGGCGCGCATGTGGTACTTCGTATCGGCGCGCATTCCGGCGACGAGGATTTCAACCGATTTTTCGCCAGTCGCCGCTACCGACCACGTTTTCACTCCGTAAGCTGTAGTCGGCCCGAACTCGATTGTGACCTGCGACGCTGAATGGGGCGTGACGATGTAGCGCGCCACCTGCGGATTCGCCGTGCGCTTCACCACGCCCTCATCGATTGCATCCGGCGAGCGTCCGATGATCTTCGGAGTGTGGTGGCATCCGGCTAACAGCAGAACAGGAAGTGCGATTGCAGCGGCAAGCGCCGCTGCGCTGGGTTTCCTTCGCTTCAGGTCCGCGCCCATATCGCATGCGTTACTGTTTATCGACATAGATGTAGTAGCGGTCCGTAGCCACCTGGAACTGGTCCTTCGATATAGGTGTCTTCATCGTCTGCCATTGCAGGGTGGGGTGCAGAAGGTGCCAGTGATCCGGATCGCCCACCTCAACCGGCATTGCAAAGTCAGGCTCTTCTGCCTGCCACTTGTACGAAACAGAGTGCTGCGCGGAATCGAACAGCAGTTCAAGGACTGGAATTTGCGCGTGAAAAAGATACTGCCGGAAGACAGGGGTGAGGTCCATGCCGGTTTGCTGATTGAAATAGCGGACTACGTCGCCGGTCATGATGTTCTGATACTTGAAGCGCTGATAGAAGCCATGGATGAGCGCGAACCATTTCGTGTCGTCATTGACCATGCTGCGCATGGTGTTGAGCATGAGCGCCCCCTTGAAATACTGGTCCTCGGGAGGCGTCGTATTTACTCCCCGCTCGCCTACGATCGGCAACCGATTTTCAATTTTCGGCTTGAGTCCGTTCAAGTACTTGATGGCATCGGCTTTGCCCCAGTGGTACTCGACGTAAAGGCCTTCGAGATAGGTCGTCCATCCTTCGTGAATCCACATGTCCGAGCGGTCCGCGGCCGTTATGCTGTTGCCGAACCACTCGTGCCCGCTCTCGTGAATAATGATGAAATCGAAGCGCGGGCTGATTCCGACTCGCGTCCAGTCACGCCCCAGATACCCGTTCTCAAAACGATTGCCATAGGCGACCGCGCTCTGGTGCTCCATGCCCGCATACGGAACCTCAATCAGCTTATAGCCGTCCTTTGCGAACGGATATGGCCCAAAATAATGCGTGTATGCGTCCAGCATTCCCGGAACCTGATCAAACTGCTTCTTCGCCTTGTCGAGGTCTGCGGGCAGAACGTAATAGTCGAGCGTAAGGGCGCCGTATTTGCCGCCGAAGTGAACGTAGTTGCCGATGTTGAGCGCCACATCGTAACTGTTGATGGGATAGTGCACGGACCAGTCCCACCGTGTATCGCCGTCGCCGAGGTTTGTCTTGCCTTCAAAGCGGCCGTTCGACACATCCACGAGATCGTTGGGGACCTCCACGCTGATGTCCATGTTCTGCACTTCATCGCGCCACTGGTCTTTGTCCGGCCACCAGATACTGGCCCCGTCGTCCTCGCATGAGGTGTAAATCCAGGGATGCCCGGCGGGGTCCTTCGCGAACACCATGCCTCCGAATCGGCCGACAGTGAGTGGATGTCCGGAGTAATAGAAATCGATCGAGTAAGTGCGGCTGGCCCGCAGCATCTGAGGAAAATCGACAAAGACGGCGCCCGTATCGCGCTCGTATTTCAGCGGAACATCGCCGTACATAATCTTGTCCACCTTCAGCGCCTGGCTGAGGTCAAGCTGAATGCGCGTGCCATCGGTCAGCATTTTGAAGCGAATGGTATTTTTGCCGCTGATCTGCTGGGTATCGGGATTCACGCGCACATCGAGGTGGTAGTACAGCAAGTCGTTATTTGCGCGGTAAGGTCCATAAGCGCCGCGAACAAAGTCGGCTCGGTTCGGCAGATTGGGAGGCGCGGTAGGCGTTTTATTTTGGGCTGAGAGCGGGAGAGCCGTAGAGACGAGCAGGAGAGCAAGGAGGCGATCGCGAGTGAACATGCCTTTATAGCGTATCGCGCTTTCCCCGAAACGCTTTCGTCAAATGGGTCCAGGGTCACGTGAGGCCAGGGGCACGCCGAAACCGGCTGAAAAGGGAAAGGCGTGTTCGGCTGCGATGAACGCAACGGTCAAACACACCCGATTCCCCACGAGAGTCGCAACCAAGGAGGTACCCGCACAATCTGCAACTCAATTCAGAGACGGATAGACCGCGCAAAAAGACTCAGCAGCACAAATGGAGAGAGGCGGACTGGGATATCCGCCTCTCTAACCAAATTGAAAGTTATCTTAGAATCGTATGCCCAAGGTCACAGGAATAAGCCCCTCAGTGCCTTCTCCGTTGAAGATGGTAGGCGAGCTTAACGCCGGGGAATCGACCCATTCGTAGCGTGCTTCAGCGTACAGTTTGGTATTGCTGTCCGCGCCAAACGCCTTCCAGTAGAGACCAGCTCCGATGTTCAGGCCGCCCTGATTGCTTGAGAAATGCGCGGTCGTCTCGTTGGCATAGCCCTGATAGCAGAAGAAGTAGCATTGCGTGACCAACTGCGGAGCGGTGAAGTTTGTCACCTTGCGATAGAACCCACCGCCTCCCGTGACATACGCCCCCTTGGTGTGAGTGAGAGGCAGGTACACGATAGGATCCAACGTGAGTGACCATGTATTGATATTGCCGTGAAATTGTCCCAACGCGTGCAGCGTGGCGCCTGGAATCTTGTTGCGGTCAAACCGATATTCGATCAGGGTCCCGAGGTGTTTGGTGAAGTTCCAGCCGGCACCGCCTGCTACGGTGTACCCCCAGGTGTCGTATCCCCGCAGACCGACCCCGCGGCCTCCGCTTACGTCATTCCCGATTGGAGCAACAGCGCCGGCGCCCAGCTCAATCGCCATATGGCTCCAGCGGCTTGTGTAGTCCGGATACCGGTTGTTCCCCTGCTGACCGTATTGCGCAGACGCGCTGGCCCCGGGCGCCGCGTCGAAATCGTAATCCGTCAAATAACCGTTCCAGTCGGTGGAGCTGGAGTACTGCTGGCCGCCCTCTACTGCCGGCCCGCTCTGCGCCTGCGCCGCGTAGGGTAGCGCAAGAAGCGCGAGTGCTGAAGCGGCAATGGCGATGCGGTTCAAGAATCTCCGCGAAACGAAGCAGTTGGAAACCATGTTGAAAAACTCCTTCTAAAAATTTTGTTTCGTGTGAACGGCGCGTGGGCGCGCTCATCTTTAGCTAACACTAGGTTGATGAGTTAGACTCGCAACCTGTTGCTTTTGTTTACATGCGATCAATGGTGGTAAATAGGTCATCTTTTACTGGTTTAAAGATTATCGTCTCGCCATCGTCAGCTCCACTCCGCCGATCACGGCGCGGCCCTGCATCCTCACGCCTTCAATCTCCTCGTAACCGGTATTGCTCAGATTGGTGATCTCCACGTACGGATGGATCCAGCCGCGCTCGCGAGTCAGCGATGAATCCCACACCGCGTAGGCTTGCCTCTGGTAACGTTGGACGGCGCCCACGCGGTTCCGCAGAACGAAGCCCGCAGCCTGCGCAATCCATTCCGTGTTTCCATTGTTCACAGGATAGTTGAAGATGTATAGCGACTGCTGCCCGTGCAGGGCCGATTGCGCTCCCGAGAGGCCGGTATAAGAAAAATTGAGCGCCTGCTGCGAGGTAGCTGCCCAGTGGACCGAGCTTTCCACGCCGCTGAATGCCAGGCCATTCAGATTCCCCGCGCGCCACTTCTGGGCGGGGTCCGCGCGCACGTAGTCAATAGCGTCGTGCTGGCGCGAATAAAAATATGTAACGGAAGCGGTGACTCTCGCGCCCCCATACCAGTCCGCGCCTCCTTCGCCCGACCATGCAGCCTCCGGCTTTAGATTGGGATTACCGATTGTCGTGGGATCGCTGTAATAGAGATCGGTATACGTCGGCAGTCGAAAGCCATGTCCGCCCGCTGCGCGAAGCTTCCACTGGTGGCCCAGAAAAAGACTGCCGGAGAGGTCGGGGCTGAATACCGCCTGCGGGCCACCACTCAATATTTCCTCGCGTCCCCCGACGGACAAAATCCCTCGCTGCGCGAAATGCAGGTCAATGTCGGCATATCCGGCGCCGCGATTGCGAGCGTGCCGACCGAGATTATTGCTATCGATGGCATCGCCCTGTAAATCAAGCCCGTAGTAGCCGGAACCCGCATGGATTGCCTTTTTGCGGCGCGCCACCGCCTGCCAACTTGTATCGATGTGGTTGTTTGCGTAGTAGCTCGGATTATTGCGCAGCAGAATGAAATTATCCGTGTGGCGCCGATAGCCGAAGGCCGCCTGCGTCTTCGGTCCCAGCTCCTGGCGCGCGGATGCGAACCATCCCTTGGTGTGCTCCCAGGAAGGAAAGTTGCCGTAGAACTGGTCCGCGCCGAACTTGCGGTCGCTGCCAGCCAGCAGAATGCTGGTGGCGCCCAGATGTGATTCGTGCCGCGTTTCGCTGCTCGCCTCTTCGGTACGATAATCGCGGTCGTAAATGAATCCCGTGGAGGAAGTTCGCGTGCCCGCCGCCGTCTCGCTCCACTTGCCGCGTACGGCGTCGGCGATTGCCGACTGCTCGTTTTCGCCATAGCTGCCGGCTCCTGCGCGAATACTCAGGCTCGTGTTGGTGGGCACAGCTGTGATGAAATCGACCACGCCGCTCAATGCATCCGCGCCGTAAAGCGTAGAGCCGGACCCGTGCAGCACGTCGATGGTTTGCAACGCGGCGAGGGGAACAGGCAAGTCGAGATTGTGATGCGAACTCTGGGCGTCGTTGATACGCAGGCCGTCCAGCAGAATCAGCGTCTGTTCGAACGAGCCTCCGCGCAGAGAGATATCGGCCTGCACGTTTCCAGCGCCGCGCTGCTCGATGTAAGCGGAGCTGTCGGTCCGCAGATAATCCTCAACCGTGGGCGCGGTGAGCGGGTGCGCTTTGGTGTCGATCACCGAAACGACGCGCGAGGAACTGGCCTGCGTTACCGGCTCGGGCGCACCCAAGACAACTACAGTCGTGTTAACCGAAGGCTTGTTTGCCGCAGCCGCAGGGGATTGCTGTCTCGCCTGCTGCTGCGCGAGTGCAGGGCTCGCCACTAGCAGCGCCGCGGCGCAAGCGCATCGAAGGAAATCCATCAAAGTAAGCTCGGCTTTCAGGCGACGGTCGTCTGTGGAACCTCTTCCAGTCACTTGCGATTCTATCGGGTGGTCAGGCCTTCGGAACGCTTCGCGTCGGCAGGCGCATTCATCGCGGCTGGTTATAGCGGCGGGCGGCAGCTTCTCCCAAGGCCGTCGCGGGCCTAAGTTCGAGATCCCGCACTTCTGCGCCGCGATGCTTGTGTGAATCGCCGCCGCCGGACTGTGGCAGAGCAAAATTCATTGCCTGCATGGCCCGCATGGTGAGCGTCGGGCAGACATTCCCTAGTCGGGCTGCCATGATTGCCTGCGGAGTGATGGCAATTTCGCTCTTCCCGGCAATCGTCGCATTCACAATTTTGCGAGCTGCCGATCGCGCGGATGTGGAAAGGCCCGGCATTCCTGCGCCCAGGCTGAACCAGCGATACTCGCGCGCTGCATCACCGGTGAAGACCGCATTCAGGTGCGAACCGGTGCGCATCAGGCCGGGACACACGGTCGTGACCTGAATGCCCTTCGCGCGCAACTCCGAGTTCAAGCCTTCAGAAAAGCCAACCGCGGCAAACTTGCTAGCTGTGTACGGGAGCAGATGAGGGACCGCGACCTTTCCCCCGATAGAGGCAATGTTTACGATCTTGCCGTGCCCCCGCGCCAGCATTTGAGGAAGCGCGGCCAAGGTGCAGTGAAGGCCGGAAAAGAAATTTGAGTTCATCACGTCGCGGAAGTCTTCGACAGACTGGCTTTCGATCGGACCGACCGTGATCACTCCCGCGTTGTTCACGAGAATGTCGATCTGCCCGAACCGTTCCGTAGTCTCTTGAATGACCCGGTCTGCTCCTTCAGCATCGCGCAGATCGCCGGCGGTTGTGAAGATTTCGTCTTCGCCCGCATCGAGTCTGCTCACCAGCAGCTCCCGCGCTCGTTCCAGCTCTGCTGCATTGCGGGCTGTGAGAGCGAGACTGGCGCCGAGCCCGCCAAACTCCTCTGCGAGAGCCAGCCCGAGGCCGCGCGACGAGCCGGTGATCAGCACCACTTTGCCCTGGAGCGGGCCTTTCGATCTGTCAGTTGGCCATGGGCTCAATTTCTTGCGAGGGAATTTCTTCCTGGCTGTGGAGACAGCGAACCAGGCGAGCGCTCCCGTGCAGGCCACGCCCGCGCCAACGCTCACGCCCGCCATTACAGCTCCGGAAATAGCCGCCCTCTTTACCAGACTTATCAGCGCCATCTTTTGCTCTCAATCTCGCCGCTCTAGGCAGCCAGCCTTTTCTCTCTCGCGTGATCGCTACTGAAGTCCGTCAGGCCCACCACCGCGCTCTCCACAAACGCGTTCACCTTGAACACCTTTGCAGCCCCGGTATGCTCGAAGCCGAATATCCTGGGGACGGCCAGCGAGGAAGCCGCAAATCCGGCGTCCATCCTGCCGTGCGTCGAAAAGGAAATCACCTGCTCGGCGCCCAGCGGATAATCGGTCAGCAGCGACTCTACCAGCACGAATGCGCCGGTTACCAATGCAGCGGTCGCAGCACGCCGGTTCTTCCTTCGGCAAAGCAGCGCCATTCCAAAAAAGAAGGTCGCGTGGCAATAGTCGATAATTCCGTGGGTTCGGGCATCAATGACCTTAGGCAGCCGCTTTTCCACTACGTTCAAAACGTCCTTTTCACTCAGCATAAGCACCTCTCTTTAATCAGATGCGATCCTTCTCAATGGCGGCAACAGCGGAGCGGATCTGGCCCGGCGTGCAATAGCCGCATTGATAACCGTTATGGTCGAGGAAGGCTTGCTGCACGATGAGCAGATCGTCTCCGTGCGCGAGACCTTCGATGGTGGCGACCGATCCGGAGGAACGCGCGGGCTTCTCTTTGTGATGCGGATATGGCCAGGTGCGAAAGCGACGCCCGCTATTTCAATTGCCCAAAGTTCAGGATGGCGTTGAATACCATACCATAGCTTCCGATCGTCTCTCCGCGATAAATCGGATTGATGCTGAAGAGCAGCACATTTCCCGTGCCGAGGTGCGCATCCACGACGGCGGCGTGCTGGGCTATGGGGCTGGGATTGTCGAGCAATCCGGAGAGCAGGAGTTGGTCTTTGTCGGCAAAGCGCACCAGCACATCGGGGCGCATCGATTCCGGAATCAGATACGGATTATTCCTCGCCTGGTCTTCATTCAGCGGCACAGCCTGCCACGGCTTCACATCCGGCAACGCTGGCGCTGCTGCCGGCTTTCGGTCCTCCGGCATATCTTCGTCGTCGGGACCGCCGCGTCCAGTGGGCCGATGAGTATTGTCGGCGGTGGGCAAATGATGTTCCCCGGAAACCAGATCGCTAACGTTGAAGGCCATTCCGGATGCGCTGTAAACAGGCAGATGCTGGTCATATCCGTAGGTCACGGCATTCTTGCCTGGCGCGATGACAACCGCGCCCAGAACGCTACCGACAACCCTGGCATTGCCGATGGGGGCGATGGAGACGCCCGGAGCCAGCCCCATGTCGATTGCGAACTCCGCGGTATCTTCCGCTGTGATGAGCAAACCGCCCGCCTCAACAAAATGCCTCAGGTGGGCGACGCCTTCATCCCCTAATCCGGGGCGCATGTCGGAGGTGGAGTCAATCCTGCCGAGATTTGGAGTGAGCGTCGTTTTCTCCCAGGGAAGTGGGTTTCCCCACATCGGCAGACCTGAAATGATCAACGATGAGGAGACGCCCTCCCCGATCGGCGCGAAGACGATCACGTCGTACTTCGATCGCAGATCGGATTCCGCGGCAACCGTTTGCGTGCTGATGTAGCTGTACGGAATGCCGAGCGAATCGAAGGCCTGGCGCCACCATCCCTCAGTTTGCGTCGACAGCCAGGTATGCATGAACGCAATTCGCGGCAGGGAGTGTAGCGCGTGCATGTGGGCCGATGGGAGAGAGGCCAAAGCCACAGCATTCAAGTCGAGTTTGCGCAAGGCCGCGCTCATTTTGTCTGCATCTGCGCCCTCGATAAAAAGCGATCCCGCGGCAAAATGCTGGCCGGCGAATACCGAAGGCTCATCCAATAGATGAACCTGTGCGCCGGGAACAGCATACGCAAGCGCAAGCAGACCAACCTGGCCTGTGTTGCCGACGGCGTATACCGGCCCTGAGTCGGAAACAGGCGAGCCGCTGTCTTTGTCCAGGTCGGCTACTTGTTCCATTTTCGCGGAGAGAATCGCTGTATCGGTAACTCGCGTGACCTTTGCATTGAATAATTCGCTGAAGGACCAGCCGGTGTCGTCATAAGGATGCTTCTGCGGGTCGTCAGGCGCCCAATACTGGCGGTCGAGCAATGCATCAGCAACTCGCGAGAACGGCTGGTCCATGCGAATCACATAGGACCCTGCCGGAAACGTCTCCGGCTGAGGAGGCGATTGCTTGCCGGTCCCGCTCCCGCCTACAACGCCGGACTTATCTTCGCTCGACTTTTCTGAGCCATTTTCCACGTTCTTTTCGTCTGCACCGGCCCGTCCGCTTGGGCTTACCGCAACAGTGGCGGGCGCTGTGAGCCGGGAGATCTCAACGTGCTGCTTTTGAAGCACGCGGAGGAGCTGCATTTGCCGATTGCGATAGGCGGGATCGGCTGCCAGGATGTATGCGGACGGCCCCGCATTCTCGGGCTTGGCAACCGAACGCTTGGACTTGATGTAGTAGTCGCTCAGGAAATGGCTGCCGTGCTGGGCAAAATACGAGAGCGTGGAGAGCAGCGCACTCTCCTCGTAATTATTGTTGTCGCGCTGCGACCAGATCACGCTGGGCGGCGGCGGGTTCTGCTTGTACCAGGTGCGGGCATACTCGTCCGGTTCCAGAATCCGGCGTACCGTGTCGGCTCCGTCATTGCCAAAGGTTTCGTAGAGGCGGCTGATGCCGTTATGCATGCTCGCCAGAAACATCAGATAGCCCGGACTCCAGGTGTCGAAGTCCCCATGCGTGAATACTCCCGGCATTCCGAAACTCTGCATTGCCGCGACGTTGTTCCAGCCGATCGCCGCCCACTCATCCGCCAGTATTGGATCGATCCACGCATTGTACGGTCCATCACCGACGGTATTGTCGTAGAGGAACGGGACCGACTCATGCAGATCGTGCAGCACCTGCGCATGGAAGCGCAAATAGGTATCGAGCACGTTGCGAGTCAGGTTGAGCGTGATGGCCATGGCGTCGCGATTATTGTCGTGCGCCACGTAATGCCCCCAGTAGAGCAGGTCCGGCCAGTTTTCGCCGGGGTGGGCGAGGTGCCACTTATAAATGTCCACCATGCGGTCGCGCCCGTCGACTTCAACGACCGGCGTAATCAGCACCACCGTGTGCTGCCGGATGTACTGAATGTAAGGAGAGTCATCGACCGCGAGGCGATAAGCCAGTTCCATCAGCGCGGTGGGTGCGCCGGTTTCCGTCGAGTGGATGGTGCCTGTGATGTAGTAGACCGGAAATGATTGCGCGACAAGCTGCGCCGCCTTTGCATCGCTCATTCCCGGAGTGCGCGGATCGGCAAGCCGCGCCAGCCGCGCATTGTTGGCGTCAAGCTGGTTCAGCAGAGAGGCGTCGCCGATGGCCGCTGCGATCATCTCGCGGCCCTCTTCGCTGCGGCCGATGGTGAACACGCGCACGCGGGGCGTGCTGGCCTGCAGCATGCGGAAATATTTGTACACGTCTTCCGCATACGGGAGAATTCCCGGCGCGCCCGACACATCGCCCAGGACCGCCGCCGGCGTGGGCACGGTCTTGGAGGCGGGCAGGTAATCTGTCAGCGGGGAATTGAAGGAGGGCTCCGTCGTGTACTTCGCAATCGCCTGTGTGTATTTTGCATCCACTGCCTGATGCGGATCGCGCGCGAACTGCGTATCCATCGCGGCCGGAACCTGCGCGCAAAGGATGGGAAGGCTTGAAAGGAAGAGGGCGGAAATAGAGAGAAGGCCTCGAATCATGCACGGAACTCCACAAATGAGTTTGATTTTTCGTCAACGATGATGCGTCGCTACATCGTTTTTGCGGCAGATGGCGCGGGCTTCGCGGCCTCATTCAGATATTTGTCATACCAGCTGAACCAGCGCTGGAAGCGATCACGGATGTAACTGGGCCGCGCGAACTCATGGAATTGGTCGGGGTATACCACCAACTCCGCCGGCGTTCCGACATCGCGCAGTGCCTGGTACATCTGCTCTCCGCCGACGAGCGGCACATTAAAGTCACGCGTGCCGCCCAGGAAGAGCGTCGGAGTCTTGATTCTCTCCACATGGAAGAAGGGATAGGAAAGCTTGATCCAGAGCGCCGGATTTTTCCACGGCTGTCCAAGCTCGTTATCATATTGCAGAACATATTCATCCACGCCGTACATGCCGAAAATGTTGCCTGTTCCGGCGCCACTCGATGCTGCCTTGAAGCGCGTGGTGCTTGCGATCATATAATCCGTGAGAATGCCACCGTAACTCCAGCCGCCGACCACGAGCTTATCGGGGTCGATTTTTCCGGTGGCGATGGCAGCATCGACTGCTGCCTGCAGGTCGATGACCTCCTTGTCGCCCCAGTCGGCATTGATAGCACGGCTGTACGCAAGGCCTCGTCCGCTCGACCCACGATAATTTACGTTCAGCACCGCATAGCCATGCGCGGCGAATAGTTGGCGTTCTTCGTCAAAGGAATGCTCATCCTCAAACGTAGGGCCGCCGTGGATGAACAGCAGCATAGGGACCTTTGTACCGGCCTTGTAGCCGACCGGCATGGTCAGCAGCCCGTGGACGTCGTTGCCGTCCTTTGTCTTCGCCTGGATGTTGTCCGCGGGGGCAAGTTCGAGCGTGGCTCGTAGCGCGTCATTGTGGTGGGTCAACCTGCGCAAGCTGCCGTTTTCAATCGCGTAGAGTTCCGGCATCTCCTCGTCGGTCGACCAAATGACGGCCGTATGTCCGGCCTGCGACGCCACACCTTCTGCGACGCCATCGCCCGTGGTTACGCGCTGCGGAGGGCCGCCCGCAAGGGGAACACTCTCCACGTATGCGTTCCGGTCATCGTTTACCACCGTCAGCAATGCTGCAGCATCATCGGTAAATGCGGGCGGTCCCATCTCCTGGTCAAGCGCCTTCGCCGGCAACTGCGGCGCCCCGCCGTCGACGGACACTACCGCGACCTCGTTCTGGTTGTAGAGCGAATACTCGGCAATTCTCGCCTGCCGGTAAGCAATTTGCTTGCTATCGGCACTCCATTCCAGCGGCCCTGTGTCGGGGCCGCGAAACGTCGTAAGCCTGCGCGGAACGCTTCCCGGGCTTGCATCGACGATGAAGACGTCGGGATTTTCGAAACGGTCGGGGTCGGGAACGTCCTGCCGAGTGACATAGGCAATCAGTTTTCCGTCGGGAGACCATTCAGCATCGCGCTCTTCATGCGTGGTGTCATTCGTCAGCTTGGCCAGCTTGGAAGTTGCAATGTCAAAGATAAAAAGATGGTCGCGCTTATCGGTCAAGTACCCCTCGACGTCCTGCTTGAACTGAAAGCGGTCAATCACAATCGGCTTGGGAGCAGGAGGCGGTTCGGTCTTCTTGCGCTCGTCTTCATCGGGCTCCTCCTTGGCTCGCATGGTCAGCAGCAGTTGTTTGGAGTCAGGCGACCAGCGATAGGCCGACAGGTCTTCCTTGATGTTGGTGATCTGGTGCGCTTCGCCACCTCGCCTGTCCAGCACCCATACCTGGGTGCCTTTCGCCTCGCCTGGGCGGCCGGAGAGAAATGCCAACCATCGGCCATCGGGGCTAAAGCGCGGCTCGCTTGCGGACTCCGATCCGTACGTGAGCTGAATGTCCTCGGTGCCGTCCCAACTCACCATCCATAGATTGTTCACACGCTTGTCAGCTTTTACGTCAGTGCTGCCGACTGTGTACGCGAGCCACTTGCCGTCAGGCGAAAACACGGGCCTACCAACTTCATTCAGCTTCTCAAGGTCGTTGAGCGTCATCGGATGTTTTGTGTTTGTTTGTGGGCCTGCGGCGAAGGAAAGAGCAGGCAAAAGCGCGAGCACTGCAACAAACGCGAGCTTCGGCATGGCGGGATTGTACCACTCAATATCTGCGCCCTATCCACCTGTGCCGGTCACATTCCGCTTGCAATCGTCGGCGAAGTGGCACAAAATGGGCGCCTGATCGGGCTGGGCTCGGAACGCGTTTCCAAAAAGAACGAGACACGCGTGCATTGCGCAGCGGTAGTTCATCAAAGAACATTCTTGGGAGGGAATTTGTGATGAGAAGTTATCGGAATCCCGTAGTTCTGGCCCTGCTTCTTGGGCTCGCGGTCATCGGCTTTGCTCAAAGCGCAACCACTTCTCTCCGCGGCGTAATCAGCGATCCCAGCGGAGCCGTGGTTCCCGGCGCGTCCATTACTCTAACAGCCGCCGCGACCGGCCAGAAATTCACCGCGACCTCGGGCACAAGCGGCGAATACAGCTTCATCCAGATTCCTCCCGCCAGGTACACCATCGCGGTTCGCGCCACTGGCTTCGGCGACCAAGCGAAGTCTGCCGAACTGCTAGTTAACCAGCCTGCCACGGTCGATTTCTCGCTGACCGTCCAATCGTCTCAGCAGGTGGTGAACGTTTCCGCAGAAGCGCAGACACTCAACACCACCGACGCCTCCATGGGGAACGCGGTCAATAACGCTATGATTCAGTCGCTGCCGAGCGAAACTCGTAATGTCCCCGATCTGCTCGCACTCCAGCCGGGAGTCTTTTTTCTGCCTCCGCCGAACAATCCCGCCCTGGCGGACAGTCGGAGCGGCGCGGTCAACGGCGGACGCTCCGACCAGGGCAACATCACTCTGGATGGCGTCGATGACAACGATCAGGCGAACGGATTCGCTTTCACCGGAGTCTTGCGCGAGACCCAAGATTCGATCGAGGAATTCCGCGTCACCACCGGTAATGCCAATGCTGATGCCGGCCGCTCGTCGGGCGCGCAGGTCAGCCTGGTCACCAAATCAGGAACCAACCACTTCCATGGCGCGGCCTACGAATATTTCCGGCCTTCCTTTACTGTCGCGAACGACTGGTTCAACAAGCAGGCCCAGCTCAACAGCGGACTCCCCAACGTACCTGGCAAGCTCATCCGCAACATCTTCGGCGTGGCCGTCGGCGGCCCCGTTGTCAAAGACAAGCTATTCTTTTTCGCCAATTACGAGGGAAGCCGCCAGGCAGAGAATGCCCAGGTCACCCAGACCGTCGCGACCAAGAGTTATCAGCAAGGAATCCTTACGTATCAGGGAGACAACGCTTCCGGGGGTGTCGAAAACCAAAGCATAAGCGTCGCGCAGCTAACCTCATTGGATAGTGGATGCCAAGTCTGCAACTCCGCGGCCTATCCTTTCGGTCCCGGCCCAGACCCCAATGCGCTCGCCTATTTCAACTCGATGCCCGCCGCAAACGGCACCACTCAGGGCGACGGACTCAACACCGGCTCGTTCTCATTCTCATCCCCAAATCCCAAGCGCCTCAATACGACCATCGTCCGACTCGACTATACCCCTACCGACCGGCACCGCATCTTCGGCCGCGGAAACTTCCAGAAGGACGTGACCCAGGGAACCGAACAGTTCCCCGGCCAGCCTCCTCAGGACGTTCTTGAGGACAACACCAAAGGGATGACCTTCGGAGATACCTGGACCATCTCGCCCAGCATGGTCAACGATATTCGGTACGGCTATATCCGTCAGGGCTTCAGCGATCGGGGCGTCGGCGCCGGCGATTTTGTCGACTTTCGCTTTGTTTCAACTGCGACGGCTGAGACGCGCTCGACCATCGCAAGCGTTCCCGTCAACAACATCGTCGACAATTTCAACTGGACAAAGGGAAAGCACAACATCGAAATCGGCGGCAACTGGCGTCTCATCCACCAGAACCATACTTCCGATCTCGCCTCCTTCAACGGCGGCAGTTCCAATCCATTCTGGCTCGGTGGCAATCCCCCCGATCCATCCACATTGGGGCTGGATCCCGTGGATAGCGGCTTTGCCAATTCCTTCGTCATTGCCTATGCCAATCTCGTTGGTACCGTTCCGTCTGTGACCGACGTTTTCAATTACCAGCTCACCAGCCCCACCTCCGGAACCCTGCTCGCCGATGGCGCACCAATCGTGCGCCATTTCGAGGACAATGAGTTTGAATACTATGTTCAGGATTCATGGCGTCCGACAACCAATCTCACTCTTACCTTCGGCCTCCGTCATACCATCCTGCAAACGCCATGGGAAACCCACGGACAGGAAGTCGCGCCCACCATTGACACCCATACCTGGTATCAGCAGCGCGAGGCCTCCGCGCTTCAGGGACAGATCTTTGAGCCCGATCTCACATTCAGTCCTAATGGCCCGTTCTACCACCGACCCAGTTACTGGCCCAAGTCAAAGGATAATTTCGCTCCTCGCCTTGCGATCGCATATTCACCGGACGCGAAAACATCCATCAGGGCAGGCGCTGGTATCTATTACGACCATTATGGAGAAGGCCTGGTTAACACCTTCGATCTGAACGGTTCTTTTGGAATGAGCAGCTCTGTCACGAATCCCGCTGGCCAAATGGGCTTTGAGACCTCTCCACGCTTTATTGCCCGCAATGCTCTGCCCTTCAACAACGGAGCGGCAGCCACCACTCAGGCCTTCCCCTTCACCGCGCCCGTGGACAACTTCGCAATTACCTGGGGACTCGATAACCATTTGAAGACACCCTACTCTGAGGCCTTCGATTTCTCGGTGCAACGCGAGATTCCAAGCGGGTTTTCTATAGAGGCGGACTACGTCGGCCGCCTCGGCCGTCATCTCCTTCAGCAGCTCGATCTGGCCGAACCCGTCGACTACGTCGATCCGCAGGGGGGAGGAGATTACTTCTCCGCCGGCGCCCAACTCTCCCGTGTGGTGGATCAAAACGGTGGGAACGCCTCGGCAAACGTATCTCCGATTCCATATTTCGAGGACGTCTTTCCTTACATGGCCAACTTCGATTTCCCTGGTGAAAGCGCCACTCAGGCCATTTACACCGACGAGTGGGCACCCTTTCGCGCGAACCTTGGAGCCACTACGGCTCTCGCCGATATCGACTTTTTTTGCAGCAGCGGAACGATCACGGATAGCAGCGGGAGTCCCGTATCCTACCCGTGCCCCGCAGGCCAGCAATCGCGCTTCTGGCAGGACCAGTTCTCCTCGCTCTATGCGCTCTCATCGATCGGCATGAGCTACTACCACGCGCTTCAGATCACACTACGCCATCCCAGCAGCCACGGACTGCAGACCGATATCAGCTATACCTACTCGCGCTCAATCGACGAGGGGTCGGATACGGAGCGCACTTCTGAATTCACCGGCGCAGGCAGCACCAATCCCAATCTGGCGGCCGCGCAGAGCGAAATCATCAACACCTGGAAACCCTTCCTGAACCGGGCCGTCTCCGACTTTGACACCACCCACCTGCTTACGGCCGACTGGGTTTACCAATTGCCCTTTGGCCGTGGACGCCACTATCTAAGCAGCTCCAATCGCCTGATTGACTCGCTCATTGGCGGCTGGGAAAACTCCGGCATCGCCCGTGCCAGCAGCGGGCTGCCGTTTAGCCTCTTTGAGCCCGGATTCACCACGGATTGGCAGATAGGAGGCTTCGGAGTCGTGACTCAGAAAATAAAAATGCGCCGCCACTTCGACCAGAATGGTAACCCACAGTTCTTTGACAATCCGGACGCCATCAACTCCGGTATAAACACCGGCGGCCCAGCACGCCTGCCTTATGCCGGAGAAGCTGGGCAGCGAAACAACTTCCGAGGAGACGGCTACTTCGACATCGATTCCGGCTTGTCCAAGTCCTGGAGTCTCGCCGAATATGGAGCTCTCAAATTCACCTGGGAGGTCTACAACGTGACTAACTCCGTCCGCTTCGATCCTCAAAGCATCGCCTCAACACTCAGTGCTGGGGATCTAGGGATCGCCAGCACGCTGCTTACCGTTCCTCGTCGAATGCAGTTTTCACTCCGCTACGATTTCTAGCGATCGAGGATTTATTTCTTCATTTTGATCCGAAGGTCCATTCTGGACCTTCGACCTTTCACTCGTACTGCGCGGGACGGGGCACCGCTCGTTCTGAAGTAATCGGCATCTCTTCCGGCGAGAAGGCAGTCAAGCTTACCCGCTGACGACCGGTTGCCATGTGGATGGCTGCCCCTTTTCATGCAAACGGCTCCAGTTTCGCGAGGATGGTCGGCAGATATTCCGCGACGGTCGGATGAATATGCATTGCGCGCTGGATGACCGTGTACGGCGCCTTCGCATACATGACATCGAGCAAAACATGAATTACTTCATCGCCTCCGACTCCAAGAATCGCGGCTCCCAGAATCTGTTTCGTTTCTGCATCGACACAGATTTTGACGAATCCTTGTGTCTCACCTTTTTCGTAGGCCCGGCTCACTTTACTCATCGGATATTTCACAGCGAGGGCACGGCGTCCGGATTTCCGTATCTCTGCGTCCGTCATGCCGCATCGCCCGAGGGGCGGATCAATATAGAGCGCATAGGCTTGGATCCGGTCGGAAACCCGCCGATGATCAGCGTTGAAGAGATTGTCCGCAACAATCTCGTAGTCGTTATAGGAAGTATGCGTAAAGGCGCCGCGGCCGTTGCAATCTCCCAGTGCCCAGATGCCGGGCACGTTCGTTTGCAGTTCATCATCAACCGTGATGTAGCCGCGGTGATCCGTGGCAACCCCAGCCTTGTCCAGTCCCAAATCGCCCGTATTGGGAGTACGTCCCACAGCCAGAAGAACGTGAGTGCCCACTTCTTCCGGCGAACCTTCGTCGCAAGTGAGGCGGACGGCTATGCCTCCATCGCGCTTCACCAGTGAGACGCATTTCGCATTCAGCCGGATTTGTATGCCCTCAGCCTCGAGGATTTCGCGCACAGCCTGGGAAACGTCTTCGTCTTCCCGTCCAATCAGGCGCGGGCCCATTTCCACAATCGTGACCTCGCTTCCCAAGCGGCGATAAATCTGGGCGAACTCTAACCCGACATAACTTCCGCCGACAATGATGAAATGCCCGGGCAAGAAATCGATGTCCATCATTGACGAGTTGTTGAGAAATGGGACGTCGTGAATCCCCGGCATATCTGGAATCGAAGCGCGTCCTCCCACGTTGATAAAAATCTTGTCAGCTTGCAGAACTTCATCATTGACCACGACAGTGTTCGACGACTGAAATCGGGCTTGACCGTGAATGACCGTGCAGTTTTTCATTCCGCGGAGCCATTCCTTCACTCCCTTGTTCGACCTTGCGGAAGCCGCATCCTTTCGTGCTTTGACTCGCGCGATATCGACGCGCATATCAACCATGTCGAAACCATATTCCGCACCTCGGCGGGCAATATGGATCGCATACGCACTCGCCACGAGCGTCTTTGTCGGGATGCATCCCGTATTCACACATGTGCCACCGAATTTATGGCGCTCGATAATAGCGACGTTCTTGCCGGCTGCCGTAAACCGTGCTGCCAGGGAGGGACCTGCCTGGCCCGTTCCAATAATGATTGCGTCGAAGTGCTTCATCGTAGTGGCCACCGTGCCGCCTCCAGGCGAATCTTCCCAAAGCATAGATTGGACATAACGGCATAGAATGGTCCGTAGTTTATTCACGGGACCCAATACCAAGGTATCGCCAATACCATTGTCCACTCGATCCGCCGCAGCACCTCGTGTGTAATCGCCCCATCGGACGGGACCCGGTGATCAGCGTGGGGTAAGATTAGCCAGTTTTACGGATCTCCTCTGTTTTGTTGCATTTACGGGATGGCTGGGTGAGTAAGTCCGCTGTTTTCAAATGCTTGCTGATAAGTATTGGTTAATCAAATACATAGCCTTATAATTTCTGATGGCAGGTGCCGGAGATGCGGGTGAAGATTTCGTTCCGCACGGGGTGAAAAATAATAGGTCGTCGAAGTGGATCTTGTTTTTTTCCGGCTCCCCTCTGTTTTGTTGCGTTTACGGCGTGGTGGTGCGTGTAAGTCCGCCATTTTCAAATGCTTGCGGCTAAGTCAGCTTTAGTCAAATACCTAGCCCTCGGTTCCGGCAGCAGGCATTCGGCTGAAAAATGCTGTTCCGTCCGAGCGGTAGGTCATTGAGATGGGAAGGCTTTCAGTAATGATGCGCTTTGCACTTCGTTGATCTCGAAGGACTTTCAGAAGAGGCCTCTCGCCGCTGCTGGTTCACGTTCGATTTCATCTCGACCCTCATGTCGTGAAATGCAAAAAGGACCGCACGCATGGCGGTCCTTTTCTTTTTTAGCTTCTATTTCTATTTTATCAATTCGGCAAAATTCAACTGCATGGAATGGTGGTTTTTTTTGGTCTGATTTTTTGGGGAGTTCCCATTCGGGACTTTGCGCCTCGGCCGCCCCGCCCAGAGATCGATCGAAGTTATCCTAACCCAGGCCCCAGAAACCGGGACCTGGGGCACCAGCCATAGGAAGCTGAAGCTATGAAAAATATTCCGTTGATCGCAATTGCTGCATCTATGATGTGCTCATTCGCAGCTGCAGCGCAGGTCGATGACTGTGCTATTTCCGCCCGAATTGTGCCGGCAAAGCAAGCGTATGTTTTTCAAGAACCAATTCGACTGGATGTGACTCTAGTCAACCGCGGAAACGCCTCTGCGGCAGTCGTTCTCATTTTCCCGTACCTTGATGGACAATTTACTTTGACCGACAAACATAATGGTCTCCGGCGAAGAGAGGAATATTCACCGGAACGTGTCGGATTTGGTGGGAAGGCAGCACCCCGAGTGATTCTGTCGGGGCAGAGCTGGCAGTTCTCCCTCTTTCTGCAGACCTTTTATGCCAGCCCTGAACCCGGAGAATACGAGATGAGTTACACCATGCCTTTGCCTTGTCTCGTCGAAGGACGTGGTCTGGTCTATCCCCTATCGAGCGGCACCCTGTCGGTCCGGGTGCAACCTGCAAATCCGAAAAGCTTCAACGAGTTGTCCAAAGCTACGCTGCGAGGGTTGGAAAAGGAGATCCTGTTGCGCTGGAGGCACTGTTGAGCATGGACAATCCGATTGTGATTCCGGAACTTAGGCAAATTCTGGATGGCAACAACTTCGAAAGAGCACTTCAAACGCTCTCGAGGTTTGAGAATAATCAACTCGCTGAAAAGATGGTTACGGAAACACTGGATTCGCCGATTCCGGCCAGACAGATCACTGTATTAAATGTCGTATCTCAGCGGAAGAAACGCATCTCATCCAGCGAAATAAGTCGTTTGCTCAGATCTCCCTCGCGAGATGTGCCACGCGCCACCTTGCGATACATTCAATCGCTCGATGATCCTAACTTGTTGCCGCTGGTTGTGCCGCTGCTCACTGATCCTGACCGGGAAGTTGCGGATGAAGCGAGAAAAACAGAGCGACTACTTAGAGGAAATTCTCCGTAGGGAATGATCCACCGAGAAGATTGTTTTCGTGAAGTTGCGAGGAAGGGCGTTTCAGATGAGGCACCGAAAAATTACCCTACCTCGTATATTAGGCGTGGCCATCGTAATTCTATTGCTCGACATGCAGGCATTGCATTCTCAAAGCAGATGCGATGTCGAGGTGAAAATCACGCCCGCGAAGACTGTGTACCTCAAGGATGAGCCGATCCGCTTAAGGCTAACGTACATGAACCGCGGATCGACTGAGAGTCAGGTTTTGGTGGAAAACCCGTCATTTTATGAAGATCTACAGTTTAACGATCTGAACGATGGCCTAGCGAAAAGGGAGATAGGTAGTCGTGAAGGGATTGGGCGCATGCAGAGTCTTGGGCCAGGACAGAAATGGTCTACCCCAATTTTCTTGCAGACTTATTTGGAAAATCCGCCAGTCGGGACATATACGATACAGTTCCAAATAACTGTGTATTGCAAAGGTGGAAAGTCCCCCCTGTCCAAGGGCACCTTCTCCTTCCAGGTGTTGCCAAGTACATCGCAACAACTTCGCGACGTCATTACGGTCTATGACAAGGCTCTGAATACCCCCGAAAGCCGTACCGCCGTGGAGGCGTTAACAAGCATGGATACTCCACTTGTTATCCCGGAGCTCGAAAAGATCATCGCGATCGGCGACACGCAAGAAGGATTTAGGGCGTTGGCCAAATTTGAGACGTCACCAGAGGCACGGAAAGGAATTCTCGATTTTCTCTCGAGCAAAGATCCCCATTATCAAGCGGCTGCGCTTGATGTAATGTCAGAATGGCGGCAGCCGCTGGATCAATCTCAATTGACGGAGTTGGAGCAGTCTCCAGACCGAAGTGTGAAGCTTGCGATTATTCGGTACCTCGACGCGGCGGGGCAGAGTGAATATCGTTCAGTGATTGAGAAGTTTGTTAATGATCACGATCAATACGTGGCGCAACAGGCTCGGCGTGTTGTAAAGAGTCTCGCCAATAAAAGCTATCGGCCCTAAAGTTGTGGAATCTGCCGAAAAAGCAGAAACCAAGCTGGAAATCTGTGTCTAAGTTGCGACAAACGGGGCACCATCGCGCTCGTTTGGGTAAGATAACGCTGCGATGGAAAAGGGCAGGTTGGAGGCGTTCACCGATGGAGTGATGGCGATCGTCATCACCATCATGATGCTGGAAATCAGGTTGCCGCAAACGGGTTCACTAGCGGCGCTGCGTCCGGTGGCTCCGCTGCTGCTGGTTTATGCGCTGAGCTATCTCAACGTGGGCATTTTCTGGAACAATCACCACCACATGCTGCAGGCGACCGAGCGTGTGAATGGGCGCGTGCTGTGGATGAATCTGCTGCTGTTGTTCTGGATTTCGCTGATGCCGTTTACGATCCGGTGGATGGGCGACTCACATTTTGCGGCGACCCCTACGGCTTCTTACGGCGTGGTGCTGACGATGTCCGCAGTGAGCTATATGCTGCTGGAATGGGCGATTGTCAGGTACAACGGAGAAGAGTCGACGCTGGCGCGGGCGATCGGTTCGGAAAAGAAGGCCATGGTCTCCATGTTGATTTATGCGGCGGCGATTCCGCTGGCATATGTGAATGTGGGCGTATCAATCGGACTGTATGTGGTGAACGCGCTGGTGTGGATTGTGCCGGACCGGCGGATTGAGAAGACGGTGTGAAGCGGTAGAGACCTAGTTTTGGGTCGCGGAGAAAAGGTGCGGCCCTTGCGGGCCGCACGTCGATTCGTGATGTGGGTCGTTTCGCCCTTGGCTGCACTCCGGCCTACCGGCAGTAAGGTGCGCTCCTTCGGAGCGAGTCCTTTGGCGTGGGGAAGCCATGCTCCGACAGGGGCGCGTTCGTCGCGTACTCCCAAGGGAACACCCGGCACCCGGCCGATTGAGACTCGGAGCGCGAGACTTCCACAACGGCATTTTCGCATTCTCAGTGAGAAGCTTGAGATGCTCGAATCCAATCAAGATAATCGTTGAAAAAATCTTCGCTCATCCGGCAAATAAATGCAGGTCCTTCGACTGCGTTCCCAACTTCGCTCAGGATGACATCGCGGTTAAGATTCATTTCCATTTGATATTGCAGCCGATGCTGGGGCGCTGGTCGGGGTTGACGGGTTTTCCCGCGATGAGGGCGTCGAGGGCGGCGCGGAGATCTTTGCCGGTGATGGGGACGTTGTTGCCCGGACGGCTCGAGTCGAATTGTCCGCGATAGACAAGCTCGAGGCTGCCGTCGAAGAGGAAGAAGTCGGGCGTGCAGGCGGCGTCATAGGCGCGAGCGACTTTCTGGGATTCGTCATAAAGATATGGGAAGCTGAAGTCGAATTCTTTGGCCTGCTGCGCAAGCAATTCGGGTGAGTCTTCGGAAAACCGGTCCGCGTCGTTGCTGCTGATGGCGACGATTCCAATGCCTTTGCCGGCGTAATCGCGGCCGAGCTGCGCGAGCGCTTTCTCAATATGCTTTACGAATGGGCAGTGGCGGCAGATGAACATGACGAGCAGGCCTTTGGGGCCGGGCGTGTCTTCCAGAGTCAGCTGGCGGTGGGAGACGATGTCGGGGAGATGGAATTGCGGGGCTGAGGTTCCGAGCGGGAGCATGGAGGATTCGGTATGGGCCATCGGGTTCTCCTGTTATTTTCGATGCTTAAACCGGTCCCAAAGCGGGCTCCAGCTACCCACCCATTCGTGGTGGTGCAAGCAAAATGCAGGCCCTTCGACTTCGCTCCCTTCGGTCGCTGCGCTCAGGATGACAACTGAAAAGCAAGCGCTTGATCCTGCGGTTCAGAAGAGCGGGGTTTGTTTGCGGGGAAGTGGGAGATTGAAGTGTTCATAGGCGAGGCGGGTGGCGACGCGGCCTCGCGGGGTGCGGTCGAGGAAGCCGTGCTGGATGAGAAAGGGTTCGTAGACTTCTTCGAGTGCGTCTTCTTCTTCAGCCAGGGTTGCGGCGAGGGTGTTGAGGCCCACGGGGCCTCCATCATATTTTTCAATAATGGTCTTGAGGAGGCGGCGATCGAGCTCGTCGAAGCCGTGGGCGTCCACCTCCAACATTTTCAACGCGAATTCAGCGGTGGCGCGGTCGATCTTGCCGGAGCCGCGGACCTGGGCGTAGTCGCGGACGCGACGCAGGAGGCGGTTGGCGATGCGCGGAGTTCCACGAGAGCGCATGGCAATCTCGGCAGCGCCGTCCTGATCGATGGGGACGCCAAGCACTTCGGCGGAGCGCTCGACGACGTAGCGGAGTTCGTCGTCAGAGTAGAACTCGAGGCGGAGCAGGATTCCGAAGCGGGAGCGGAGTGGGGAGGAGAGCAGGCCGGGACGCGTGGTGGCGGCGACGAAGGTGAAGGGGCGAATCTCCATGACGTGGGTGCGTGCGGCGGGGCCCTGGCCGATGATGATGTCGAGCTTGTAGTCCTCGAGCGCGGTGTAGAGTTTTTCTTCGAGCACGGGCTGGAGGCGGTGGATTTCGTCGAGGAAGAGGACCTGACGCTCGCGAACGTTGGTGAGGATGGCGGTGAGGTCGCCTTGGATCTGGAGGGCGGGGCCGGAGGTCTGCTGGAAGCCGACATCGAGCTCGTTGGCGATGATGGTGGCGAGGGTGGTTTTGCCGAGGCCCGGAGGGCCGAAGAGGAGGACGTGATCGAGAGCTTCGCCACGGGAGCGTGCGGCCTCAAGGGCGATGGCGAGCTGCTCCTTCGCCTTGGATTGTCCGATGAATTCGCTGAGGCGGCGGGGGCGGAGCTTGAGCTCGAATGAGCTTTCGTCTTCAGCGCGGGCGGCGGAGACGAGCCGGTCTGGATTCGTCATGGGATTCGAGACTGGATGTTCTTTTTGCGAAGGCATGGGTGCGGGAGACTTAATGGGAGTCTAACGTTTCCCGGGCCTCGATACCAGAAGCAATGCATAGCCGTAAACATTCTGCTGAGCGGGTTGCGGAAATGGCTATGAGCTGGGTGGCGGGGAGCGGGCCGCGGATGATTATGGTGCCGGTAATCTGATAATCTGAGTCGCCAGCCCATGCCGAAAGTCAGCGAATTTTACTGGAGGAATTATCCCCTTGCGTAGTGTTGTGTCGCCGGCGTTGATTGCCGGACTTCTGATTTTTTTGGTTGGGTCGCAGACACGGGCACAGAGCGCGCGGGAACCAATGCCAGCGGAGTGGAGAGCGGCGTCGGGAGCTGGGCCGAAGGTGCAGAGTTCGGCAGAGGCGCGGCTGGATCTGCTGCCACTGTTTGCGAAGGCGCGCCCGGATGCCGCGTCCTATGAACGCCCGGATTTCGACAGTGGGGAGCTCAATGAGGGGTACCACTGGAAGGGTCTGCTGTGGCAGTCGCTGGCATTTATTTCCGCGGAGAACGCATACCGGTTTTCGACCGATTACTATGTGCGGCATTTGACTGCGACGGGACCGTACTGGCGCGATTACATGATTTCGATGACCCATTGGGACATGACCCGCTGGTCGGATGGCGATGACTTTCTGGTGGACGATATCGGACATCCGATGCAGGGAGCCGTTTCGGCGTTTATCGAAATACAGAACAGCCCCACGCAGCGCAATCTGCGAATAGGCAAGTCGCGGGCATACTGGAAGAGCCGTTTTGACGGACTGCTGTGGGCTACGGCGTACAGCACTCAACAGAAGATCGGGCCGCTGGGAGAAGCGGCGATTGGAAGCGCGGGAGGGTATACGTATCCGGTACATTGCCCGTTCCCGTGCGCGAGCAGGCACCCGAGCACGAAGTACACGAACAATACGGGCTGGACGGACTTCATCATGACTCCGGTTGGCGGAACGGTGTGGGTGATTGGGGAAGATGCGATCGACCGGTTTCTTACCGGCCCTTTCCAGGAGGCGCACCCGGACCGGCTGTTTCCAAAAATCGTGCGCGGAGCGCTGAACCCGACGCGGACGGCAGCGAATGCGCTGCGGGGGAAGAATCCGTGGTATCGCGACTACCTTCATCCGGAGTCGACGGAGCCGGAGGGGGTCCATTTTGAGAGCGCAGATGCGGAGATGGTTCGGAACTTGCCGCGGTATGAGATATTTCCGCACGTCAATTTGCTTTCGTTGCCGGTGAACACGACGACGTGCACGCAGTGCCGCAGGTGGACAGACGGCGGAGGAGTTGGATTTTCGGCACGGCTGACGCGGTGGGTGGATTTCGATTCCGATGTGGACTATCAGCCTAATGCGAGTCCGCTGCCTTCCAACAAGGCCGGCGGAGATATTGTGATGGCGACGTTCGGGCTGCGATCGGGGATTACGACGCCGCACTATGGTTTGAAGGCGGCGGTGCGGCCGGGCTTTGTGAGCTATAACCACGCCTATATGGGCGTTCCCGCGTTCCCGGTGATTCCGACGGTGGTGATTTTGGGATTTCCGAAGCTGGCTCCGGGGATTTCAATCGGGCGAATCACGCATTTTGCGACCGCGTTGGCGATCAGCGGGGATTATGGATTGACGCGGCATGTGGCCATTCGAGGAGTGTTCGGGAATACTCCGGTGCGGTATCTGGACGGCTACCTGGTTCCACCGGGCGTAGGCAAGCCGCCGTACTTCAATTGGCTCTCCCATGAGTATTTTGAGACGAATGAGAACTGGACGTACCAGGTGGGACCGGTACTGCGGTTCTAGGCCGGAGAGTTGCAGGCAGAGGTTGAAGCCTCTGCCCGCGATTGGATCTAGGACTTCTGAAAGACAACCTTCGTGGGTGCAGCGCCGGGAGCGCTGCCAACTTCGGTCATGGTTTTTCCATCAGCAGAGACTGTATAACGGCCCTTGAAAAGCAATTTGCCGTTTATTTTATCGGTGAGCTCGAAGCTGCGCGGGCCCATTTTGGTGGCGGAGAGTGTGAGGCCGGCGGGGACGGTCGGGCCGGTGGGAGTTACTTCCTTGCCGTCGAAGGTCAGGGTGACGGAAGCCTTGATTTCAGGAATGTGCCAGATGATGCCATTGTCGCCGTTGGCTTCAATTTGTGCGGTCTGGGGCGTGCTGTTGTCCACCTTGGTGCTTTTCCATTTGCCGAAGAAGCCCTTGCCGGGAGCGATGCGGGTATAGGAGACGGAATCATTCATTTGCTTACCGTCGGGGCGGGTGCCGGTGGCGGTGTCCTGCAGGGTCTTGCCGTCGCTGCCCAGGACCCAGGTGTCGGTGACGACCATGGAACCTGCTTTGGTGAATTCCTTCCAGGTATTCGAGTCCATCTGTTTCCATTGGACGGTTTCGCCGGCGGAGTTTTTGGTATCGGTTCCATCGGGCTTGAAGGTGTAGGTATTGTTGGCTTCGGTGACGCGTACTTTGCCTCCGGCCTCCGAGGTGAAGGAGAGGGTTTGTCCGGTGACGTGGCTTTTGGAGTAGTCGACCGTCCAAGTGCCGGCGAATGGGTTTTCCGCCAATGCTGCGGTGGTTGCGCAGGACAGGGCGGCAATAAGGCACAGCCTTAGAGTTTGCGATTTCATTGTGAGTCTTCTTTCGTGAGTAAAGATTTAGGAATCCTTGAAACGGATCACCCGGGCCCGGCGGCCATTGTCGTACTTACGCCGAGCTTTGACAAGTAGGAATGAGAGAAGGCGAGTGCGGCGCAGGATGGATGTTCTCACCTGTTGACATTCTATAGGTGAAGTGCGAGGCTATAGGCTGACAATCAACAGGAGAGACGTTGTGGCGGAAAAATCAGATGTATTGCAGGGAACGCTCGATCTGATGGTGCTCAAGACGCTTGAGTCAATGGGAGCGCTGCACGGATATGGAATCGCACGGCGAATTGAACAGGTGAGCGAAAAAACTTTCACTCTGAATCAGGGAACCATCTATCCTGCGCTCCTTCGCCTGGAACAGCGAGGTTGGGTGAAGAGCGAGTGGGGAGTCTCGGAAGCGGGACGGCGCGCCAAGTTTTACTCGCTGACCCGAAGCGGGCGGAGACAGATCGAGCAGGAGACGCAGAATTGGGAGCGGATTTCCGCTACGATGGCCCGCTTTCTCGCGCCTACAAACTAAGAAGCCATTCAGGAGGCGATGATGGACTGGCTACGCATTCTTCTCAGCCGCTTCGCAGCGTTCTTTCGCAGCAAGAAGCTGGACGCCGATCTTGACGATGAGATCCGCGCGCACCTTGAGCTTGCCATTGCGGAAAATGTGCGAGCGGGCATGTCTCCGGGGCAGGCGCGAACGGCGGCTTTGCGCGCGTTTGGCGGTGTCACACAGGTTCGCGAGAGGTATCGCGTGGAGCGCAGCCTGCCGGGACTTGAACAGTGCGCCCGCGATATTCACTATGCCGTCCGCCGATTGCAGCAATCGCCCGGCTTTGCGCTGACCACGATTCTTACGCTGAGCTTAGGGATCGGAGCGGCTACATCGGTGTTCAGCATAGTGAATGCGGTATTGCTCAAGCCCTTTGCCTTTCGCGATCCGGACCGGCTGGTGGTGTTGCGGGAGGCGGTCGTGGACCAAGCGGGTGGCGATCGGACTGCAGTCCCTGACAACTATCGGCATTTCGAGCGCCTGAAGAAAGACTCAGACGTCTTCGAAGACGCTGCCATCTTCAGGCAGCGTGGAATGAGCGTTTCTCCGGGCGGAGATCATCCCCGCATCGCCGGAGCAGTGACGAGTTCGCCGAATCTCTTCCGAGTGCTTGGGACGGAGCCTGTTCTGGGGCGGGATTTTGTCGAGGATGATGCGCGGCAGAACGCCCAAAGCGTGGTGATACTGAGCGACGCGGGCTGGCAAACATTCTTTGGGCGGGATCCGGCGGTGATCGGCAAGACATTGCGAATCGAAGGCCGTCCGGTGACCGTGATCGGTGTGTTGCCGCCGGGGATACGATTTCCGCAGATTGCACTGGCGCCGACAATTGCGTTTCAGGACACCGGAGGCGACCCCATGCTCTTTGAGCCGTTGACGCCGAGCGAGCGCGACCTGAAGGCGGACATGGGCAACTTCAACTACAAGGCCATTGCCCGGCTCAAGCCCGGCGTGACGCTCGCCCGGGCCAACGCCGAATTGGAGGGCATGCAAAAGGCGTATACGCTTTCTGCCCACTTGCCCTTTCACTTCGGAATCGCACTCACGCCGCTATCAAAGGACGTCGCCTCAGGCGTGAGCGGGGGACTGTGGCTGCTGTTTGCAGCGGTGGGCGCGGTGCTGCTGATCGCGTGCGTCAACCTCGCGAATTTACAACTGGCGCGCGCCGTGAATGCGAAACACGAGACCGCGGTACGCGCTGCGCTGGGCGCAAGCCGTGCGCAACTGGTAGGTTCGCGTCTTGCCGAAAGCCTGGTGCTGGCCTTTGCCGGAGGGCTGGCCGGAGTTGGCCTGGCATTGGGCGGGGTGCGGCTGTTACTGGCAATGGCACCGGCCAACATACCGCGCATAGACGAGGTGCGGGTAAACCTTCCGGTGCTTATTTTCAGCGCCGGGTTATCGATCGCAGCGGCAGTGGTGTCGGGTATGCTGCCGGCGTTGCGGTCGCTTCGCGTCGATCCGCAAGGCGCGCTGCGGACAAACTCCATGCGGACGGCGAATGCGCAGGAGAGCCAGCGGACACGCAGCGTGATGGTAGCGGTACAAGTGGCGTGCACCGTCGTGCTGCTGATCGTCACCTCGCTGGCGCTGCGCAGTCTGTCACAGCTTCTGCGGCAGAACCGCGGCTTCGATTCCAATCACGTCACACTGGCGCAGGCCGACCTGTTCTCGCCGCAATACGACAAGGACGGGCCGGCGGGGAACGCGGCAAGGCTGGCCTTTGTCGATCGCGTGCTCACGGCCATGGATCGACTGCCCGGCGTGCAATCGGTTGGTCTTACCAGCGTGACGCCGCTGACGGGCGAGAACTGGGTGGATAATCTTTTTCGGCCGGACCATCGCGTGGCGCCGGGGAAGGAGCCGGCGATCAACGTGCGCTGGATCAACCCGGAGTATCTGCCCACGATGCAGAGCGCAGTGGTGGCGGGGCGCAACATCACAGCCGCCGATCGCGCCAACCCGTATGTGGCGCTGATCTCCGAGAGAACTGCCCGCGAGGGCTTTCCCGGCGAGAATCCCATCGGGCACACGATCACCGATCTTGTTCCGGACAGCAAACATCCGATCACGGTGATCGGAGTGGTAGCGAACGCGCGGATCAACGGTCTGAAGGACACTGCAGCGATTGTGTATCTGCCGTACTGGGCCTATACGCCGCTGACGCTTTCCTTCCTGGCACGCAGCTCGCAGCCGAGCGATGCGCTGATTCCCGAGATGCGGCGAGCCATATGGCAGATCGATCCGGAGGTCGCGATACCGATTCTGAAATCGATGGATGAACAGGTGAGCGATTCGGTGGGCACCGACCGTTTCCAGGCGATCGTGCTTGGCAGCTTCGGAGCGGCGGCGTTTTTTCTGGCGCTGCTCGGAGTGTATGGAGTGCTTGCGTATTCGGTCTCGCTGCGGCGGCAGGAGTTCGGCATCCGCCTTGCATTAGGTTCGGGCAGAGCCGCGATGATCGGGCTGGTGCTGCGGCAGGCAGCCTATCCCGTTCTGCTGGGCACGGGGGCTGGACTGACGATGGCGCTGATCGCGCTGCGCTGGGTACGCAGCATTCTTTTCGAGACGCCCACGATGGATCCTGTGGCGTTTGGCGGCAGCGTGCTGTTGCTTTTAGCGGCCGCAGCAGCTGCGGCTATTGTGCCGGCGCGACGCGCAGCGTCGACCGACCCGATGACGGTATTGCGGATGGAGTAGGAACTGCGTCACTTTTCAGGCTCGATGGAGTTGGAGGGTGCGCCGTGCCTGAGGTATTCGAGCGGGCGCAGAAAGTGTCACCTTGGCGAGAGCGTCTGGTACTTGGCGATGGTGTATCCGAGTGACGCGCCCAGCCAGACATCTGACGGGAAGTGGGCAGCCTCGGTAATGCGCGAGAAGCTGATGGCGGTGGCCAGCGTGTAGGACAGAAACGGTATCCAGGGCTTGCCGCGATTGCGGTAACGCTCGGCAACAACGGTGGCCACCGACCACACTGCGGTGGCGTGGCCGGAGGGGAAGCTGCTCCCCTTGAATGGAGATTTGCCGCCGTTGAAAAATGTGTCGCTATAGTCCCCGTGGGGCGGCACGTCGGAGGGCCGCTGGCGGCGCGTGATGGCCTTCATGGCGAGATTGATGATGACGCTGTCTCCATAGGCTTCAGTGGCGAGCAGCGCAGTGTTCACCTCGCGGTCGTCGTGGCGAATGTATCCCGCGGTCATAAGGCCCGCGGGCAGCGAAACCACTTCGCTGGTGGTGATCAGCGGATCAAAGACATCGTTTAAATCGTCCCAGTTCCGCTGATGGGTGCGGAAATACGGCATGTCGTGCGGGTCGGCAAAGATCAGCCCCACGGTGCCGCCTACCACAACGAGCGTGGGAAGCAGGTGCTGGCCTTTGGCGAGGCGCAAGGGGAAGGTCCACAGATCTTTCTGGTCGTGGAGGAAGTCACCGGGCAAGCTGTGCCAGGTGGCCTCGCGTTGCGGGACTCCGGTGGTGGTGTCTACGGCCGCGGGTGCGGAGGGCGATGTCGATTGCGATGGGGCGGGCGGTGTGGTCTGCTGCGGATCATTAGGCGGCAGCGCGGGGGGCAGCAGCGCGTGGCCGGGCGCATCGGCCAGCAAGGCCTGGCCGGGATCGTCCGGGAGGTCGCTGTACTTCTGGCCGAGGGCAGCGTTGGAAGCAAAGGCCAACCCGAGACCGACAACGAGAGCGGACAACGAGCGCTTATCGAGGCTAATCATCAACAATCTTTGATGCAGCTTGTTGCCGACAGTGCAGCGGGGGCATAAAACTGCTGCCTGAATGCGTTGTGATGATGTGGAATATTTCGGGGGCAACCTTCGCGCGGCAAACTCAAACACCGTCAGCGCCCTGAAGTGGCTGGGGCACCCCTTGCACTTCTACAAGTAGCCGTGATACACCATCCCTGTAGAAGCGAAAGGGGACGTATGACGAGTCTGGATCTCCCGCAGGGAACGCTGGATCTGCTGATTTTGAGAACGCTTTTAGCAGGCCCGCAGCATGGGTGGGCAATTTCCGAACGGGTGCAGCAGGTATCGGGCAATGTGCTGCGAATTCAGCAGGGCTCACTCTATCCTGCGTTGCACCGGCTGGAACGGCGGGGCTGGGTGAAGGCGAAGTGGGGCGTCTCCGATAATAACCGCCGGGCGAAGTATTACGACCTGACGCGCAGCGGTCAACGACAACTGCAAGACGAGACGGAGAGCTGGGGCAAGCTGATATCGGCGGTGGCCCTGGTGCTGGAGAGCGAGTGAGCCATGTCCATGCTGAGCGATCTGCGATTCCGGATGAGGGGGCTGTTTCAGAGCCGCGAGACAGAAGCGGAGCTGGAGGACGAACTGCGGTTTCACTTTGAGAATGAAGTGGAGAAGCATAGCAAGGAGGGCCTGCCGAAGGAGGAGGCGCGGAGGCGGGCACGGCTGGACTTTGGCGGACAGAGCCAGGTGGCGGAAGACTGCCGGGAAGCGCGCGGCACGAGCCTGCTGACGAGCCTGTTGCAGGACATTCGATATGCGTGGCGGCAGTTGCGGGCGAATCCGGCGTTCGCCGTGGTGATGATTCTCACGCTGGGGCTGAGCATCGGAGCGAACAGCGCAATCTTCAGCGTAATCGAAGGAGTGCTGATCCAGTCGCTGCCTTATTCGCATGCGGACCGGCTGGCGTATCTCTACTTATCGGACAAGAACTTCCCGAAGTTCGCGCTGAACCCTTTTGATTTTCGCGACTATCGAGCGCGCAACAAATCGTTTGAGTCGATGGCGGGGATGACGCGGGGCGACCTGCAGCTTTCGGGAGGCTCAAGCCGGCCATTGATGCTGCACGGTTTTCGTGTGACGGCAGGGTATTTCGAGATGCTCGGAGTATCTCCGGCGCTGGGTCACGGCTTCGAGCGGAAGGCGGAGCTGCCGGGCAATGGATACGAAGTGGTTTTGAGCAACCGCATCTGGCGATCGCGGTTTGGCGCCTCACCTCAGATCATCGGTCAACGAGTGATGCTGAACGATCAGCCATATACGGTTGTGGGGATCATGCCGGCGGGCATGCAGCATCCGGGGAATTTTTACCAGCCGCTCCCTTACGGGCAGGATGTGGATGTGTGGTATCCGTTTACTTTCGATGGCAACCCGGCACGGCGTGGATCACATTTTTTAGAGGGCATTGGGAGGCTGAAGCCGGGCGTGACTCTGGCGGAAGCAGATGCCGAGATGAATTCCATTCAGGCGGAATTGGCACGGGAGTATCCAGTGGACGCCGGATGGCAGGTTCATGCGATCTCGCTCGACAGCGAGGTGGTGGGATCGAGCCGGGAGATGCTGCTGATCCTGCTGGGAGCGGTAGGAATGGTGTTGCTGATTGCCTGCGCGAATGCGGCGAACCTGCTGCTGAGCCGGGCAGCGACCCGGCGGCGGGAGATTGCGATTCGGGTGGCTCTGGGGGCGCGGAGGTCCCGGGTGATCCGGCAATTGCTTACGGAAAGCCTGGTAATGGCGTTTGTAGGCGGCGCGCTGGGGTTAGCAGTGGCGTGGGGCGGCGTGCGGGCGCTGGTTTCACTTTTGCCGGTGGGCTTCCCGCGCGCGGATGAGATTCACATCAGCGGGGCGGTGTTCGCATTCACGTTCCTGATTACGACGGCGGCGGGACTATTGTTCGGACTGGTGCCGGCGGTGCAGTCTTCCCGCAGCGATCCTCGGCAGGGGCTGCACGAGGGCGGGCGGACAACGAAGGGCGGCGACGGATCGAGCCGTCTGCGCAATGCGCTGGTGGTTGCTGAGGTGAGCCTGGCGTGCGCTCTGCTGGTGGGGGCGGGCCTGATGCTGCGGACTTTTCTCAACCTGCTGCACCTGAATCCGGGATTTCAGCAGCAGCATGTGCTGACAGCCAGCGTGTTTCTGCCGGAGGTGCAGTACAAGAGCCCCGCTTCGATCGCCTATTTTTATGACGAGCTGATGGGGAATCTGCGCGCGCTGCCAGGGGTTCAGGCGGCGGGGGCAGGGACGGATGTTCCCTTCAGCGGCTACGACGAGAATCTGGGCGGCTTCACCATCGAAGGCAAGGTGCCGCCGCCGGATCAGGAATTCCACGGGCGTTATCACGTGGCGACGCCAGGATATTTTTCGGCGCTCGGCATTCCACTGCTGAGCGGAAGGTTCTTCTCCGAGGCGGACAAGGCAGGCTCACCCAGTGTGGTGATCCTCAACCACACGATGGCGAAGAGATACTGGGGCGACAAGGACCCGGTGGGAAGCCGGATCGACTTCGTAGAGGACCATCCCACGGGCAAGGCGTGGGTGACGGTGGTCGGAGTGGTTGGCGATGTGAAGGACAAGCCAAGCAGTCCGGACGCGGAGCCGGCCTTCTGGTGGCCGAGCCTGCAACAGCCGTGGGCTTTTCCGGAGATGTCGGTTGTGATGCGGGCCAATGCCGATCCGGGTTCGCTGGCGGAGGAATTGCGGGATGAGGTGAAACGGCTTGATCCTTCGCTGGCGGTAGCCAACGTGCGGCAGCTGGACCAGATCGTAGAGAGCTCGATTGCGACACCGCGCTTTGCCTTCGTGCTGGTGGGCTTGTTCGCGGGTCTTGCGATTTTGCTGGCGGCGATCGGGATCTATGGAGTGATTGCGTATTCGGTGAGCCAGAGAACGGCGGAGTTCGGCTTGCGGATGGCATTGGGCGCACAGCGGGCGGATGTGCTGCGTCTGGTGCTGAGGCAGGCGGCGTGGCTGACGACGGGAGGAATCGCGATTGGAGTGATTCTCGCGGTGGCTCTCGGACAATTGCTCAAGGACCTGGTGTATGGCGTGAGCCTTACCGATCCGGCGACTATTTTGGCGGCGGTGGCGATTGCGGCCGTGATTGCAGTGGTCGCTTGTCTGGTCCCGGCGCGGCGAGCCACGGGGGTAAATCCCGTGATCGCGCTGCGAGCCGAATGACAGGCGGGGATAGTCCGGCCCACGCCTGAACCGAACGCAGCGCCGCCGGCGTAAGGCGAGGCATGTTCGCATTGGGCTGATTTCAGCCTTCACATCAACGTGGGAACAGTGAACCCCGAACACTTGACGACTTGATGGTCGGACGGCTACCATCGCTTTTTATTGAGGGTCGGACGTCTTCTATGGGCAAGCAAGCACCACAGCGAGCGGCGATTTTGCAGGGCACATTGGACATGCTGATTCTGAGGACGCTCCTGTACGGGCCAGCGCACGGGCACCAAATCGGCAAACAAATTCAGCGGACCACAAACGATTTCCTGCAGATGCAACACGGGTCGCTTTATCCCGCGCTGCATCGGCTGGAGCGAAGAGGGTGGGTTACGTCGAAGTGGGAGACGGCGCCGGACCGCAACCGCGAGTTCAAGTATTACCGTTTGACGGAAAAGGGCAGGAAGCAATTGACGGTTGAGGAGTCACAGTGGAAGCAGATGTCGGAAGCTGTGGCGCGGGTGATGTGGCCGGCCGCCGAGGAGAGCTGAAATGCGATGGTGGCAGATCGGGAAGAGAGATGCGGAAGCAGAGCGGGAGCTGCGCTCCGATCTGGAGCTGGAAGAGGAAGAGCAGCGGGAGAACGGACTATCGCCAGAAGATGCGCACTACGCAGCGCGACGCGCGTTCGGCAACACCGTCCTGATCCGGGAGCAGATTCACGAAGTGTGGGGATGGGCGCAATTCGAATGTCTATTTCGGGATCTCCGCTATGCGTTGCGGCGGTTGCTGCGGTCGCCGGGTTTCAGCATCGCGACGATTGTGATCCTGGCCATCGGCATCGGAGCAACTACCGCCATCTTCAGTCTGGTGAGTGCGGTGTTGTTGCGTCCGCTGCCATTTCCGGAGCCGGATCGACTGGTCTGGGCGAGCCAGCAGGATCATTCTTTGCCGGGCATTGCTCCGGAGTCCCTGAGCTATCCGGACTATTTTGACTGGCGCGCACAAAACCACACTCTGGAAGGGATCGCTTCCTACACTGGCGGCGCGGTCACGATGAAGCTAAAGGGCGAGTCGCAGCGCCTGGATGTCGAAGCCATTTCCGCGAATTTCTTTGATGTGCTCGGCATCGCTCCCCTGTTGGGGCGCGACTTTCGCTGGGATGACGAAAAACCCGGCAATCACGTTGTGATGTTGAGCTACTCTTTCTGGCAATCGCAGTTCGGTTCGGCCAAGGACATTATCGGCAGGCCGATCCGAATGAACGATCACGACTATATTGTTGCCGGAGTGATGCCCAAGGAGTTTCAGTTTCCGGTGAGGAACCCGGCGCCAGTGTTGTGGATGTCGCTTGCCGATGACGCGGAAGGCAAGTCGCCTCCAAGCCAACAGCGAGGATTCGATGTTCTGCGGGTGGTTGGGCGGCTGCGGCCGGGTGTGACGATCGCGCAGGCGAAGGCAGATCTGAGCGTGATCGCCGCCAACCTTGCGCGTCAATATCCCGACTCCAACAAGCACTACACCTCGGCTCTGGTTGAGCCCGAGCTTACCCACATGATCGGCGATACACGGCCTGTGCTGCGTGTCCTATTCGGCGCGGTTTCTCTGGTGTTGCTGCTTGTCTGCGCCAACGTCGCCGGCTTGTTGCTGGCGCGCGGGTCGCGGCGCAGCGCGGAGATGGCTGTACGCGCAGCTATCGGTGCCAGCCGAGCGGCTATCATCCGGCAGTTGCTTCTCGAATCGCTGGTGCTGTCGGTTTGCGGAGGGTTGGCGGGAATAGCGCTTGCCTATGGCCTTATCCGCGGCATGTTGAAGTTGATGCCGCTGGAGATTCCGCGCATGCAGGGTGCATCCCTAGATGGAGGTGTGCTCGTCTTTGTCCTCGTTACATCTCTTGTTACGGGGCTGATCTTCGGTGCGTTTCCAGCGTGGCGGCTATCTCGCGCCGCGCCCGCCAGGGCTCTCGGCGAGGGATCGCGCACGGTGTCGAGCAGCAAGGGGCAGCTTCGCCTACACAACATTTTGGTTGTAGCGCAAACTGCGGTCTGCATGGTGCTGCTGGTTGGCTCAGGCCTGCTGATCCGCAGTTTCCTTCGCATCCTCGATGTCGATCCCGGCTTCGATGCGAAGCATGTTCTGACAAGCCGCCTGGTGGTGTCGTTCAACCAGATGAAGCACGATCAGCATTACCTCTTCTACCAGCAATTGCTCGCGCGCATTTCCGGCTTGCCGGGTGTAAAGTCAGCGTCGGCAGGGTGGCCATTGCCGATGAGCGATGGCTTTGCCACAATCTCGTTCAACATTGTTGGACGCTCGATTGCAGTGGGAGACGAGCCCAACGAGCTGATGGGTGTGGTGATGCCCGGCTACTTTAAAACGATGCGCATCCCGCTGATCGCGGGTCGCGCATTTGGCGAGGAGGACGGACTCAAAGGGCCACCAGCCATCATCATCAATCAGGCTTTTGCAAAAAAATATTTTCCTGGCGAAAATCCGATCGGCCGGCACATACAGACCCGCCTGGGCGATGGTGTCTTCGAGGAGTCCGTGCGCGAGGTGGTGGGAGTGGTGGGCAATATCAAGAGCATGGGTCTAACGGCGAATGCCGACCCCCAATATTACCTTCCCTACGCGCAGGCGGTGGTGACGAACCCGTACGTGGTGATCCGAACCAACGGAGACCCGGCTGCAATGCAGGGAGCCATCCGCTCGAGTATTCATGCTCTCGACCCCAATGTGCCGATTTATCAGGTAGAGACCATGGAAAATTATCTTTCGAAATCGGCTGCGCAGCCTCGCTTTCAGGCATTTCTGCTCACCTGCTTCGCAGGGATCGCGCTGGTTCTTGCAGCGATTGGACTGTATGGTTTGCTCTCTTACGTGGTGGCGCAGCGCACATTCGAGATAGGCCTGCGCATGGCGCTTGGGGCGAAGCGATCCGACGTGCTCGGCATGATTGTCCGCCGCGGATTCGTGCTGACTTTGGCAGGGTTGGGTGCAGGGATGGCGATTTCCGCGGTGCTTACGCAGTTCATCTCCGGCATGCTGTTTCACGTGCGGCCCATCGATCCGCTTACCTTTGCGGGTACGGCAGCGCTGCTTCTGTTGGTGAGCGCTGCGGCGAGCATTGTGCCCGGCTGCCGTGCGGCCTATCTGGATCCGATGAAGACGCTTCACGAGCAGTAGAGCCGCGTTGACGAGGAGTGCGGCTGGAGCGCGGGTGCAATCGAAGCTACTGTTTATAGACGCGCGACTCCCATGGGGCGAGTTTGAGAGTGGAGACGTTCGCCTGGTGGGACGAGGGAATGTCGGACAGCAGGAGCGTGGCGGCCTTGAGGCCTTTGGGCAGCGTGTAGGTAACGGGACTGGAGCTGAAGTTTTCGACGACGAGGTATTTCTCGGGGCCGAGGGTGCGGGTGTAGGCGAAGACGTGCGCATCCTGGGGATCGAGATCTTCAAAGTCACCGTAGACGAAGGCGCGAGTATGAGCTCGCAGTTTGATGAGCGCGCGGACATAGTTCAGGACGGAGGCTGGATCGGATTCTTCCTGAGCTGCGTTGATCTGCGTGTAGTTGGGATTGACGGCGAGCCAGGGATGAGTTCCGGTGGTGAAGCCTGCTTCGGGGGAGCTATCCCATTGCATAGGCGTCCGAGCGTTGTCGCGGGAGACTTTGGCCTCGGAGGCGAGGAAGGCTGCGGCTGAAACTTTTCCGGTTTCCACCTGGGCCTTGTAGGCGTTCTTGATGGCGATGTCGTCGTAGTCGGAGAGCTTTTTGAAGGGGTAGTCGGTCATGCCGAGCTCGTCGCCCTCGTAGAGAAACGGCGTGCCGCGGAGGGTGAGGATCATGGTCTCGAAGAGCTTGGCGGAGGAGACGCGCATGGCAGGCGAGTCGTCGCCGAAGGTAGAGACGATGCGCGGATTGTCGTGGTTGGAAAGAAAGACGGTATCCCAGTCATGCTTGTTGAGGACGCGAGCGTGGGCGTCGTAGATGGCCTTGAGTTCGGGCAGCGACCAAGCGCCGAGCTGAGCGGGCCCGAAGTCAGAGCGGCCGAGCTTGATGGCGTCGAAGTTGAAAATCATATTGAGCTCGTGGCGCTGGTCATTCACGAGCGCGTCGGTTTGAGCGAGGGTGGTGCCGGTGGCTTCGCCGACGGACATGTCGTCGTATTTAGAGAGGACATCGCGATTCATCTCGCGGAGGTATTCGGCGAGATGTGGGCCGTTCGCGTAGGCGTTGGGCGGGTTCTTGAGCTGTTCGAAGGTGAGATCGGGCATGCCGGTTGGTTTTGAGATCAGCGGGATGACGTCCATGCGGAAACCGGAGACGCCTTTGTCGAGCCAGAAGCGCATGATGCTGTAGACCTCGTCGCGCACCTTCTGGTTCGCCCAGTTGAGATCGGGCTGCTTCACGGCAAAGTAGTGAAGGTAATATTCGTTTGTTTTGGGATCGAGGGTCCAGGCAGATCCGGAGAAATACGACGGGTAGTTATTGGGTGGCGTTCGGGTGCCGTCAGGCGCGGTGTGGCCGGGACGCCAGATGTAGAAATCGCGGTATGGATTTGTTTTGCTGCTGCGCGATTCGACGAACCAGGCGTTCTCGTCTGAGGTGTGGTTGACGACGAGATCGATGATGAGGCGCATGTGGCGTTGCTTGATGCCGGCGAGCAGCGCGTCAAAGTCCGACATGGTGCCGAATTCCTTCATGACTTTGCGATAGTCGCGGATGTCGTAACCGTTGTCGGCATTGGGAGAGTCGAAGTGAGGGCTGAGCCAGATGACATTCACGCCGAGCTTCTGCAGGTAGTCGAGTTTGGAGGTAATGCCGGGCAGATCGCCGATGCCGTCGCCATTCGAGTCTTTGAAGGAGCGCGGATAAACCTGGTAGACGACGGCTTCCTTCCACCATTTTGGTTCGTAGCCATTGATGAGCTGCTGAGCGGGAACGGCGGCGGCAAAGGAGAAGAGGGCCGCGGCGATAGAGGTGCGAAGAATCATGCGCCAGAACATGCCGGGATTGTACCGGAGGCGGGGAAAGGTCAATCCTTGCCTCAGTAATTCGCTTTGGCTTGGTCGATCCGACAGGGAATTAACTTGACACTATATATCTTGATTGATATATAGTTCGTCCATGACTGATAAACGATTCAAGTCCTTTATACCGCTGAAAACCCAGTGGTTCCACATCATGCTTTCGCTGGTAGGCGAAGAGCGGCACGGCTACGGGATCATGCAAGAGGTGCTGCAGCGCACCACAGGCGAGGTGCGGTTGTGGCCGGCGACGCTCTACGGCTCGATCAAGCGGATGATCGAATCGGAGTTGATCGAGGAGTCCGACGAGCGGCCGACGCCGGAGATGGACGACGCGCGCCGCCGCTACTACCGGCTAACCGAGATGGGGCGGCAGGTTCTGGACGCAGAGTGCGAGCGGCTGCAGGAGCTGGTTCGGGCGATTCAAAGCAAGCGGGCGATGGTGGCAGAGCGAGTGGGGTGAGCGAATGAAGATAACGTGGCGGTCCGTGTACCGGCGGCTGGCGGAAGCCTTCCCGCACGAATTCAAGATGGCGTTTGGCGACGAGATGATGCAGGCCGGCGAGGACGCGATCGGGGAAGTTGCAAAGCGGCACGGGGTGCCGGGGTTGATAGGGCTGGTGGGGGACCTGGCGATTCGCCTGCCCATGGAATATCTGGGCGAGATGCGGCAGGACCTGCGGTATGCGGCGCGAGTGCTTGCCAAGTCCCCGGGGTACGCGCTGGTGGGCATTGTTTCGATGGGGCTGGGCATTGGACTCACCACGGTTCTTTACAGCTCGGGATGGTCGCTGTTGACGCGGCCGCTGGCGGGGGCGACGCATGCGAAGCGGCTGGTGACGGCGGAAAAGCCGGTGTCGTACTACTACATTGAACAGTACCGCGAGCACAAGGACTTGTTTGGGGGCGTGGCGGCGGTGGAGAACGGCGCGCAGTTCAACCTTGGCCTGCGAGGGCAGCTAAGCACGAAGACGCAACGCGTGTTTGGCCAGATCGTCTCGCCTGATTATTTTTCCGTGTTGGGGATGGAGGCGCAGCGGGGACGTCTGCTGAGCGCCGATGTGGACAAGCCGGGCGAGGCGCCGGTGGTGGTGATCAGCGATCAATTTTGGCGGAGCCAGCTACATGGCGATCCCGATATGGTGGGGCAGACGATTCGAGTGAACGGGCAGACGGCGACGATCGTGGGGATTACGCCGCGGAAGTTCGATGGGACACTGTTGCCGAATGCGGCGGAGCTGTTTGTGCCGACGACGGCGCCGGTGGCGCTGGCTCCGGAGCTGGGGAACGATGTGCTTCAGCGGCGGAACGCGAAGGAATTTCAGGCGCTGATGGTTCTGGCGCCGGGTGTGTCCGTGGATACGGCGGAAGCGGCACTGGACGGGATCACGCGACGGCTGGACAAGCTGGATCCGATGGCGCCGGCACAGGAGAGCAAGGCGAAGCGCGTGGTGCTGGACGGGGCAGGGACGCGGGTGGCGATCCCGCGCACGGCACGGAGGGCAATCACCGGTTTCTATGCGGCGCTGATGGCGATTGTGACGGCGATTGCGTGCCTGAACCTGGCGACGATGTTGCTGGCGCGCGGCGCAAACCGGCGCAGGGAGCTGGCGATTCGGCTGGGAGTAGGGGCGAGCCGTTTCCGGTTAGTCCGGCAAATGGTGACGGAAGGCATTTTACTATCGCTGATGGGCGGCATTGCGGGGTTTGGGCTGGCGTATGTTTTTGAGGCTCTTAACGCGCACATGCGTGCGCCGGCGGGTGCGCCGCTTAGGCCCGACACGACTGTGGACTGGCATACGGCAGTGTTTGCGTTTGTGCTGGCGGTGGTGTGCGGGATTGGATTCAGCGTCCTGCCCGCCTGGCAGGCGACAAAGACCGATGTTGCGCCCGCGCTCAAGGGAGAGTCGGCGCTGCAACTCTCGGGGCACAAGCGGTTTGGGTTGCGCAACCTGGGGATGGCCGCGCAGGTAGCGGGCTCGCTGATGCTGCTGCTGGTGACGGGATTCCTTGTGCTGGGATTTATGAAAAGCAACGGCCTGCAGACGAACTTCAACAAGAAGACAATGGCGTTCCTCTCCGTCGACCCGTTGCGCGACGGCTACACGCCGAAAAAAGCGGAGGCATTTTTTGAGAGCCTGCAGGAGAAGCTGAAGGGCTCAAGCAAAGTGACAAGCTTTGCACTGTCGGCGCAACCGCCCTTTCTGAGCACCGACGACCAAGACGACTTCCAAATGACGGCTGAAGGTTCGCATATCCAGAGGCCCGTAGCACGGGAGACTGTGGGCGCCGGCTATTTCGCGGCGCTGCGTTTACCGATGCTGGCGGGGCGTGAATTCAACGAGGCCGATCAGCGGGCCAATTCCGGCGATGCGGACTCGGATCGAGCAGTCGCGATGCCGGTGTTGCTGAACGAGAAAGCCGCACACCTGCTGTTCGGACAGGACAACGCCCTAGGCAAACGCTTGCGTGACGATCAGCGGGAATATGAAGTGGTCGGCGTGGTACCGGATACGAAGGACGCGGACGGGATTCTGCAGTCTGAGTCGTACATGCCGCTGCGGCTGCGGGGATTTGGGCCGCCACCGGCGGGCGGGATCACGATTATCGCGCGAGGGCATTCGGCAGCGGACGCGATAAGCGGCGTGCGGGACGTGATCGCTTCGATAGATCCGAATGTGACGGTCTTCAATGTCCAGACGCTCAGCGAGTTTCTGGAGCTCTCGCTCGCCCCCATGCGAACGGCGCTGCGCACGTTCGGCGGCATTGGGTTGTTCGGGCTGCTTCTTTCGGCGATCGGGCTGGCCGGGGTGACGGCGTATTCAGTGACGCAGCGGCGGAAGGAGATCGGGATTCGCATGGCGCTGGGCGCGCGCAAGACGCAGGTGCTGAGGCTGGTGCTGCGGGAGGGCGCAACGCTGATCGCTGCCGGATCGGTGATTGGATTCCTGGGCGCGATGGCACTCTCGCGCGCGCTCTCCACGGTAACCAGCGATTTTGCGGACGCGTTCCGGGTGGGCACCGACGATCCGAGGCTGATCTTAGGGGCGCCACTGCTATTGGCGGGTCTGGCGTTATTGGCCTGCTACATTCCGGCGCGCAGAGCGGCGCGGATTGATCCATTGCAAGCACTGCGGCAGGATTAGGGGAATCGCGCCGGCGACATAACCCGGCGATTCATTGCACAATACTGCCGCCTTGCAGCTACTGGGGGTAGACGTAAGCCCCTATGTCCCATGCACCATTCGTACTCTGGCTCGCGGTTTTCACAGTGAAAGGCCACGCTGAGCCGGGCGCAAGATCCAGATGGTAAGCAGACCCCAGGTTAATGCCGGATCCTATGGCAGGTGAGTTCGAGGTTAGAGAGAAATCGTTTGTAGATGGACTGGTGAATAGCGGGTTGGCGTTGACGGAGTGTGCATCCTGTCTGCTCGCGGCCAGGTAATTGGCCATGGTGTAAGCGGTGCCGTTCCAGATAAAGGGCGTGGCGCTGCCCCCAAAATACAGGTTGTGGTCCAAGGTGCTGGAAGTAGACCCGTGTGTAACATCGGTGAACGTCGCATTCGAACCGGCATAGAAAATGTTGTTTTCAAAAATATTTCCAGTATCGGCGGAGCCGCCGTCCATGAAGATGCCAGCCCCCTCGCTGCCGCCCCGGCCGTTGTTATAGCAGGTGTTGTTATAGAATCTGTTTCCGCCTGGACCGTTGTCGATCGACATGCAAGGCCCATAGCTGTTGTAGACCACGTTGCCGTAGAAGGTGCAGCCTCCCGCTCCGCCCTGCACGTTCATCGGAAAAGAATTCCGGCTGGCATTGCCGATGTTGTACATCCGGTTATAGCGGAAGATATTTCCGACGCCGACCGTCGGTCCGGCGTAGATGCACTCGATTGCTCCGCCTTGCTCGTTATAGATACCAATGTCATGCAGGACGTTATATTGAGCAATGGTGTTGGACACGACGCCGCCGTTAGGGTGTTGCACGCCAAAACCCATGCCGTCGTATCCAATGTTATAGATGGTATTGCTCTGGATGAGCCCGGATGTCAGGATTTGGCCAGTTACGGCAAAGCTGAAAATCCCCCAATTGGCGTTCGATACAGTGTTGTTCCGAATGATGTCGTTGTTGCCCTCCCAGAAAACGCCGACGCCTTCAGAATTAAGGTTGGGAGAGTTGGGTGCATTTTCGCGCACATCGTTAATGAACATGTTCTGGACCGTGACATTCGCGCCCGTGACGAACACGCCGCGCTCCGATGGCTGCTGACAGGTCAGGCCCGTGATGATGGTGTAATTGCGGGAGTCGGTGATGCAGGTAAGGCGCTGCGGAAATTCAAACTTCTCAGTAGAGGGCTGGACGTCGCCAGTGGGCCGGATATAGACGCGCGCGTCGGTTGCATCCCAATTCCATGAACCGGGCGTCATTCCGGCATTTTGCGCAACATAAGACATCGCCCGGCCATTCTCGTAAACAGCGAAGGGGCTGGCGCTGGCTCCGGTGTGGTAGAGGGTGAAGGAGCCTTCGGAGCCGTCCAGGCGGCCGGTATAGATTTTGGCTATTTCACTGTCGCTCAGCGCGCGGTTGAAGACAAAAAGTTCATCGGTGTTCCCATCAAGATAATTGCCGCCACTTCCGCCGACCTGGAGAGCAGTGGTGTCGGTGGAGAGCGCCGCACCGCCGGTATTGTAGGTCTGGCTCTGCTTTACCCCATTGATGAAGAGGGCCTGCTCGCCTGTGGCGCCATTGACTCTGCCAACCACGTGATACCAGGCGCCGGGAGTGAGCACAATGCCCCTATTGCTCGCAACCAGATGGTAGGCAGAGTTCCTGAAGGTCTGCCATTCCATCTTGCCCAGGCTCGAGCCAGCGCCGAGGAGCAGTTCCCATGACTGTGTTCCCTTGAGCATGAAAGGCGTGCCGGGTTTGATGGAGTTGAAGCGGACCCATCCGCCTACGGTGATGCTGGTGTCGGTGGTGCCGCTCTTGCCGGGGAAACCGGCGGATAGCGCTGAGTCGCTGCGGGAGAGTTCCATCGCGCGGGAGGCGGTAAAGGTAGTTGAGTATGTGCCCTGTATCTGATTCGTGGATTGGGTTACGCCGTTAATGTTGGTGAGCGTGTTGTCCTTCGAGGTGGAGTCGAGGAAGCCCGATCCTGACATCCGGTCCATGGTCCAGTAGGCCTGGAGATTGGGGTCAGAGTCGAGGTTGGTGGGCGATTGCGCCTCAGCGGTCCACGACGTTATGACCTGTGAGCCGCTGATGATGGGCGGATTGCCCGACCCGTAAGTGCTCACTGTAATGGGATTGGAAGCGGTTCCGGCAGAAGGCAGAGTCAATTGCTCACGCCAGGTGCAGCCATCGTGAAATTCAATGTTGTCGCCGGGATTGAACGTGGAGGAGTTGACTTTGGCGATGGTCCGCCAGGGAGTCGACTGGCTGGTTCCGTTATTAGAGTCGCTGCCGATGGTTCCGCAATTGGAGACATAGTAGGTCTTCGCCGCGCTGGTGCCGGTTCCGGAGAGGGAGACATGCTGCGGACTGTTGCTGGCGTTGTCGGTATAGGTGAGGGTCGCGGTGCGGGTGCCGGCAGTCACGGGCCTGAAATAAACAGAGAGGGTGCACCTGGCAGAAGCCGCCAGAGTGGTCCCGCAGGTCTTAGCCGCCGTGAAGAAGTCGCCCGAATCGGTTCCAGTGATGGCGATGGCGCTGATGCTGATCGCGGACGAGCCGGTGTTGGTCAGCGTGACCGACTTGCCTCCGCCGGTATTGCCGACCGCGACCTTGCTCCACGAGAGCGAGGTGGGCGATACGGTGGCGGCGGCTTGAGCTCCGGGGAGAAGCGCGAATGCGGGGAACACGCCTATTGCCAGTGCGACAATTGCCTTTTGGATAGAGCGGCGGCTGAATGTCAAGGGAACTTGCGCCAGAAACCGAGCAGAAAGGGAACTCGTCCGAGGCTTCGCGAAGGAACTGCTAAAGAAGGATGAAGAAGGACCCAAGATGGCCTTAAAACGAGCGCCTTCCGTTGCGACAAGCATGAAAAACTCCCACTGCGAATGCGATAGAAGGCGGGCGTACTCAGGACATCGTATTCGAGATCCCTTGAAAAGGGTAGGTGAATTTTCCGAGTGTGCTGTTTCAGATATATAGGAGAAAAAAAGGAAGTAATTCGCGACGAAACTCTCATTAATCCAGGTGCTGCGTCTCGAACCAGAGGACGAGCCATATGATGAGGCTGACGAGCAGAAGGAAGAGGACGATAGCGTGGATGATTTCCCATCGCTTCCATCTGATTTGAGCGACCCGCCGCTTTGTACCTTTGCCGAGGATTTTAGATTCCGACATATAGGTCTCCTAAAGAAGAACCGGAACGACTTAAGGCTGTCTCCGGTTCTGTGGGCTAGAAGTGGAATCCAACCTCGGCGGTCAGGGCTCGCGGAGTAACGTAGTGGGTTCCGCTGAAGGTCGAGAGGAAGTTATAGAGAGCGTAATTGTTGGTGATGTTGACGCCGGTCAGCTTGAGGCTCCATTTGTATCTGTCACCGTTGAAAAGATTGTCTTGACCCAGGGAGGTGTCGAACAGATTCCGAGGCGCGATGCGCGGCGGATTATGGTCGTCGTCTTCCATGCCCGGAGCGGGAACCTGCACAAGTTTGGAGGTGAGCTCGGCGGCGGGACAATTGGTAAAGCCGGAGCCTGGTGTGGCGCGTACTCCGTTGCAGATCAGACCGGCCTGGAATTGCTCGTCGGGCGTGAGTCCGCTGAGATCGATTCCAGCCTGTCCGTTGGGGAGGGTGATGCCTCCGCAGGGACTGTTGGGATCAGTGACGTTGTAGCAGGGGACTGATCCGGCGACTAGTCCGCTGTCATAACGCCAGTTGAAGGAGACCCAAGGAGCGCGCGGAACCGGCAACGTGTATTGCAGGTGCGTGGTCTGGTTGTAGCGCTCGTCGTGATCGATGCGGAAGGGGAAGCCGCTCTGGCCAACGGTAGCGCCTGCTCCGGCGACTTGCGGCGGAAAGAAGCGCGCGGCCACCGACGACATGACCACGAACGCGGAGAAGTTGTGGAAGGTGGGCACATCGGCGCGGAGGGCGAAGCCAGGAATTTTGGAGTTGTGCCAATCGATGGGGAAAGTGATGGGCGTATTGCCGAGCACGCTAAAGTCGAAGGCGTTGTGGGTGTACTTCCAGATGTAGTCGCCGCTGAGGACGAGGTATTTGCCGAAGGCTTGCTGAAGTCCAGCGTGGAACTCGTTGCGATAGCCGGGCTGGAGGGTTCCAGAGACTCCGGGCGTGCAAAAGAGTAGCGGAGCGAGCACCGGGCTTGAGCAGCCTTCGCTCGAGAGGACCAAGTTTTCGTTGAAGGGCGTTTCGAGGGTGCGGGCGTAAGAGACGCGGAGTACGGTGTTGCTAGGCTTAATGGTATAGGCGAGACCGAGGCGCGGTTCGGCCTGGTGGGCGACAGTGAGCCCGTTGTAGAGGTCGCCTCGGATTCCCAAGTTAAAGAGCCAGTCGCCGGCCTTGATCTGATCTTCGACGTACAAACCGAGCTCCTTGACGTCGGTATGTCCATTGAAGGTGAAGAATCCGCCGCCGCGGGTGAGATCGTAGGGCGCGAGGACGGCCAGGTAAGCGGGGTTGGGGGCATTGGGCGCCGTGCATTGCGAGGGATCGCTGTATCCGGGAATGGGCGCGCCGGTCGCGTCGATGCAGGGCGAATTGAATGTGGGTGCGACGATGCTGAGGCGGTCGTTTTCGCGCAGGTAGGTCTGCTCGTATACCGCGCCTACTTTGATGTTGTTGCGGCCGCGCTCATAGGAGTAGTCGGTGTGGAGACCGGCGTTGGTGAGGGTGCGGTTTTGCCCGATGGTCTGGTTTTGAAGGTTGGGAGGGCCCTTGTCGGCGAGCGGATTGTTGCTGGGGTAGTAGTTATAAGCATCGCGGCGGATATAGGGACCGAAGTTGAAGACGGCATAAGAGCCGATGACGCGGGTGTAATCGGGAGCGATGTTGAAGGTTTGAATTTTCGAGCGCTGGTCGGTGTTGCCGACATTGCCGAATACGGGAGAGGGGGTTGCGCCTCCGCTGACTACGTTTGAGACATCGAGGTTATCGAAGGAGTTGGGCGTCTGGAACCACGAGCGCGAGTAATTGAGGCTGAGACGCACGGAGTCCAGCGGTGTGAACTGGCGATCGATGCGATCGAACAAGTTTTGCTCGTTACCGTGGTCGTGAAAGACGGTGAACTCGGGTGGATCGAGAAAGCGTCCTGTGTTGAGGCCGTCAACCTCAATGAAGTTTTCCCATTTCTGCCCGCCGTAGCTGAGATCGACGCTTCCGGTGGCGGAGCCGAAGGATCCATAGGAGGTGGTGATGCTGCCGGTAGGCTTGGTTACGCCTTCTCCGGAGCGGGTGGTGACGTTAATGATGAGGCTGGTTTTGTCTCCATATTCGGCGGGCGGCGCGCCGGAGATGACCTGAATGGACTGCACGGAATTGGATGGGAGCTGGTTTGAGAAGACCTTGCTTTGCTGGTCGGTGACGGGCTGTCCATCGATGGAGAAAGAGTTGGAGGCGTGGTCGCCGAGCCCGTGAAAGAGTCCGTTGGAGTCAGCGGCTACGCCGGGCGAAGTCAAAGTGACGAGGGAGCTGAGAGAGGAGGACTGGCTTTCGAGCGGAACTTTTGCGAACACGGCGCGGTCGATATCGGTATGAAGGCTGGAGTCGTTTTCGATGAGGTCGCCGCCGTTGACGGTGACGGTGGTTGCGGTGGTTCCGACGCTGAGCGTGTTCTTGAGGGTGATGGGGACATAGGAGCTTACGTCGACGTCCTGGGTAAAGGGCGCGAACCCTTTGGCGTCTATGACCATGTGATATGGATTCAGTGGGACGTTGGTGAATCGATACTGGCCGGATGCGTCGGTTTTGCCGGCACGGGAGTAGCCGCTGACGGGGTTAAGGATGGTGACTGTGGCGTCCGGGATTACCGCGCCCGAGGCGTCGGTGACGGTACCGGTGATGGCTCCGGCGTTGCCGGTGGCTTGCGCGAAGAGGCGCGGAAAGGCGGCCGCTTGCAGAAAAAATGCAAGCAGAAAAACGACGGCGCATCGCACGATTGTGCGCATGAAAACGACCTCCGTAGAACTGGCTGAATTGTGTGGTGGATCTGCCTAAGGCTTAAGCGAAGGCTGGTTCAGCGGGTGGAGGACGGCAATTGAAGCGGAAAAAGAAGCGCCGGCGAGGGAGTAGCAGCGTGGGTTCCGGCGAGACGTGCTCGACGGGTTGGCTGGATACATCCAGGGTGATGAGGGCGACGACCTGAACGGCCTGATGCGCGGTGACGCACAGCGAGCATTCAGGATCGGCGTGGCCGGATGGGTGGCTATGAGCCACCTGCAAGATTCCGATCATCAGCACGAGCGCGACGCAGACGATCCCGATGAGTGATACCCAGGACGAGCGAGCGCGCAGGCGTGCCGAGAGGAAGCGCATGATCCTTGACTATAGCAGGACTTGATTGCCCGATGGTGATGCGATCACATCGAGGGTGAGCGATACGTCTTCATGAACTTTGCGCCCCCGCCCGGTAGGAAAGCTTGGTGGATTGAGATTCCAGCTGATGGAAAGTTGAAAACTGTTCCGCGGCCCAATTTTATTGACTTTGAATAGACCTTTCACTCAAGCAGAAGTGCTTGGTTGGGACAGCCGCCCAGTTAAAGCTCCGACTCGCGTTGCGTCAGGAATAGAAGTATCAGTGCGAGGCAGGCGAACATGCGGAACGCCGCCTCCTGGCCGTTCCATATATGCGATTGCCACATTAGAAACCACTCCGCGCCTACACTCAAAAACGCCGTGAACCACTGGAGCAGGCCAAGCGTGAGCGCACCGACCGCGACATTTTTTTGTGCATCGAACACCGCGGCCGGAGCGCGCAGATGCGTAATGAGCCGCGCAAATGCCCACCAGCACAGCAGGCACGTAACCGCTTCCCAGCCAATGATGCTCCAGTAGAAGGCGGTCTGTAGACCGGGGCCCGGCAATGCGCGCCACATTTCGTGGTTGCCGGGGAAGGTGGTGTCCATTGAAAGGACATGGTGGACGAACTGGTAGTTGGAGTTGTAGTCCGTCAGGTTATTGAACACGATCAGCGTGTAGTTGAAGGCGACGGCGGCGAGCAGGAGGCACTTCGACAGGCGCTGGATCATGGCGGTTCCTCATGGTGACATCTTAGAAACAAATGCAAGACAACCGCAGGTCCCCTTCACTTCGTTCAGGGCAGGCTTTCGCTTCGCTCAGGATGACATCGGTTAGTGGCCAGTTTAGTTATCGCTAATTCACGAGTAGCGGCAGGGCGGCGATACATAGGGCGGCTTGGGCTAGGAGGATGGCTGCGGTGATCCAGAGGAAGGGAGTGCGGTAGCGGGTTTCGAGGATGTCGGCCATGACGCCGGCGATGAAGCAGAGCAGGAAGGGGAGCGCCCAGAGGCGGGTCTGGGTGGGGGTTCCGGTGGTGATGAGGACGAGGAGGACGGCGGCGACGATGAGTGGGGCAGTGTTTCCGTAGTAGCGGCTGCGGCGGATGGCGGTGTAGAGTGCGATGGCGGCGATGGCGGCGATGGTGATTCCGGCGTTGGGGAGCGCGGCGAAGAGGGCGTGCGCGGGCTGGAGGGAGAGGCCGAGTTTGGCGGCGTTGCTGCGGAAGACGTAGCTGAAGGCGTCCGGGCGGAAGCCGTAGGAGGCGAAGAGGATGAAGATGGCTCCGAGGACCCAGACGATGAGGAGGGTGGGGAGGTAGGCGCGGCGGTGTTCGGCGAGATACGCGATGAAGGCGATGGTGAAGATGAGTGCGAGGAGGAAGGCGGCGACGTGAGCGGCGGCGAGGACTCCCAGGATGACGGTGAGGAGGAGGATGCGGGGACGCCATTTTTTGCGGGGGCCCTGGAGGGCGTGGGCGACTCCCATGGCGGTGTAGATGGCGGCGAAGAGGGCTAGGGCGGCCCAGATTTCATTGTTAGGCGTAGTGGCGGCGGCGATGACGGGCGGGGCGAAGCAGTAGAGGCCGAGGGCGATGTATCCGCCGGTGTTGCCGTAGAGGCGGCGAGTGACCCACCAGAGGCAGGCTCCGAGGAGGATGGCGGCGAAGGCGAAAGGGAGACGGAGGAGGAGGTTGATGTTGCTGACCTCGTGACGCATTTCCCAGGTAGAGGTGGTGGAGAGCTGGCCGGCGAAGATGCGCTGGATGGTGAGAGGAAGGCCGGCGGCGCGGTAGGCGAGGGTTCCGTCATGGATGTTGCCGCAGGTGGTGAAGTATCCTGCGATGGGCGAGGGCTTCTCCCACATTTCGCGGCCGCAGCGGGCGTAGGCGTAGTCAGTGTCAGAGAGGGAATCGTGGCGAATGACCCAGAGGCACTGCGCGAGGAGGATGGCGAGGAGGACGGCGGCGATCTGCTGAGGCCGATTGAAGCGGAATTTGCGCAGGGCGTGCGGGGCGTGGGTGGTAGAGGGAAGCGAGGTGGTCTGGAGTGCCAAGGTTCAGTGTAATTCGTGGTCGATTCTTATTTTGTACATTTAGAATATTCCACGCTACGAGACTGTGACTTGTCGTTAGAAGAGGAGACGAGAAGGACATCAATGATGAAACCAAAGATGTCAAAATTGCGGACCCCGACCCGAGGAAGCATTTGTCTTTTCGTCCTAGTCGGCTCCACTGGCTTAACCTTCCTCGAATCGTGGCGTCGCCACTCCTCGGGCGTTATCGTTACGGCGTGATCTTCGCTCTCGCGGTGGTCTCCATGCTGGTGTTTGAGTTCCTAATTAGCGATAAGAAATAAGTGAACAGTGCGTGGGCACGCGATCTTGCACCCGAAAATAGGGGCGATGCACCCCACTAGAGCAACAAAAGCAGTGGATTACAGGGTCAAAGATTGCTCGGTTTTCACAGTGTTATTTTGTGGGTATCCCAAGCCGCTGAATCTATTGGGATAAGGGGGGTTGTTTTGTATTAAGTAATTCAGTATCATAGATTTAGGTCAACCTTAGCACTTTAATTCCAAACCGCAGATTCTTCGCTCTTTCAGGATGACACCGGTGGGTGGTGTGCAATGTGACCGTCCTTATATATGGCAGACGAACAGAATCCTCAGCTTCCTCTTGGCGATGCGCCTAACGGTTCCGGGTCCGGGTCTGGATCCAGCGGTGGGCCGGGTGCGGCGAATTTAATTCCCATCAATATTGAAGACGAGATGCGGCGGTCGTATCTCGATTATTCGATGTCGGTGATTATCGGTCGGGCGCTGCCCGATGTGCGTGACGGATTCAAGCCGGTGCATCGGCGGATTCTGTTTGCGATGCACGAGATGGGATTGCAGCATAACAAGAAGTACACGAAGTGCGCCAAGGTTGTGGGCCAGGCGATGGGCGTGTATCACCCACATGGCGACTCGGCGATTTACGACACGATGGTGCGGCTGGCGCAGCCGTTCAGCTTGCGCTACCCGATGATCGATGGGCAAGGAAATTTCGGGTCGGTGGATGGTGATCCTCCGGCGGCGATGCGATACACGGAATGCCGGATGACGCGGATTGCCGGCGAGATGCTGAACGATATCGAAATGGAGACGGTGGACTTTACGCCTAACTATGACGAGTCGACCTTTGAGCCGACGGTGCTGCCGACGCGGATTCCGAACCTGATTGTCAACGGGTCGAATGGGATTGCGGTGGGTATGGCGACGAATATTCCTCCGCATAATTTGACTGAAGTGATCAACGCGGCGATTGAGATGGTGAATAATCCGCAAGCGGGGCTGGCCGAGGTGCTGAAGCATGTGCAGGGGCCGGATTTCCCGACGGGCGGATTTATTTACGGGCGCAGCGGGATTGAGAATGCGTATAAGACGGGCCGCGGGCGCTTCCTGATGCGTGCGAAGTGCGCGATTGAGCAGATGGCACAGGGGCGGCAGTCGATTATTGTGAGCGAGATTCCGTACCAGGTGAACAAGAACACGCTGATCAAGCGGATTGCCGAGCTGGTGAACGAGAAGACGATCGACGACATTTCGGACGTGCGCGACGAGAGCGACCGCGACGGCATGCGGATAGTGATTGAGCTGAAGCGCGGGGCCGAGGCGCAGATTGTGCTGAACCAGCTTTACAAGCACACGCAGATGCAGGAAAGCTTCTCGATGATTTTTCTGGCGGTGGTGAACGGCCAGCCGAAGGAGCTTCCGCTGCCGGTGGCGATACGGCATTTCATCGATCATCGCGTGGATGTAGTGCGGCGGCGGACGGCATTCCTGCTGAGAAAGGCGCGGGAGCGGGAACATATTCTGCTGGGTTACCAGATCGCGCTGGACCACCTGGACAACGTGATCAAGATTATTCGCGGATCGTCTTCGCGGGCGGATGCGCGGGAGAATCTGTTCCAGTTCTTCTCCGGCAAGACAATTGCGGTGCGCGGGGCGGAGCTGAAGGGCGTGAAGCTCGATCCGGCGAAGTACGCGATTGATATGGCGACGGTGCAGACGGCAACGCTGATTCTGAGCTATCGGCAGATCGATGCGATTTTGGAACTGCAACTGTACAGGCTGACGCAGCTCTCGATTGACGAGTTGCTGAAGGAACTGGCTGAGGTTCGCGACCGGATTGCGGAGTACGAGTCGATTCTGGCGTCGGAGAAGAAGCTGCGTGGCGTGATCGTGAAGGAACTTGAGGCGATTCGCAAGGACTACGGCGATGCGCGGCGGACGGAGATTCTGGACGAGACGGCGGAGCTGCAGCTTGAGGACTTGATCGCCGATGAGCAGGTAGCTGTGACGGTTTCGCACTCGAGCTATCTGAAGCGGACGCCGATTTCGACCTACCGGCAGCAGCGGCGAGGCGGAACGGGGCGACTGGGGATGAAGACGCGCGAGGAGGATTTTGTCTCGCAGTTGATTATCGATTCGACCCATGCGTACCTGTTGTGCTTTACCAACAAGGGGCGCGTGTACTGGCTGAAGGTGTATGAGGTTCCCGATGTGGGGGCGGCGGGCAAGGGCAAGTCGATGGCGAGCCTGTTGAATCTGCAGCCGGGCGAGACGGTGCGCAACATTCTTCCGGTGCGGAATCTTGAGGAAGAGGGGCGGTTTGTATTCTTCGCGACGCGCAAGGGCACGGTGAAGAAGACCCCGCTGAAGGACTTCTCAAATGTGATGGCGCGCGGGATTATCGCCATCGGCATTGATGACGATGACGAGCTGATCGGCGTGCGGCTTACGGACGGCAGCCAGATTGTGTTTATCGCGACGCATGAGGGCATGGCGATTCGCTTCGCGGAGAACGACGTGCGCTCGATGGGGCGGCCGGCATACGGGGTGCGCGGGATCGACCTGGGCAAGAACGATTATGTGGTCGGGATTGCGGCGACTCCCAAGGAGCGGAAGAAGAATGGCGAGGGCGGAGATTGCCCATGCCTGATTCTTTCGGTCACGGAGCACGGCTTTGGCAAGCGGACGGATGTGGATGAGTATCGTCTGCAGACGCGCGGCGGCAAGGGCGTGATCAACGTGAAGACGACGGCGCGCAACGGCAAGGTAAGTTCGATACAGCTGGTGGACGAGTCGTCGGAACTGATGGTGATCAGCCAGTACGGGAAGATCATTCGCATCGACACGAAGACGGTGCGGGCGGCGGGACGTTCGACGCAGGGGGTGAAGCTGCTGAATCTTGAGGAAGAGGACAAGGTTGCGGCGGCGGTGGTGATTCCTCCGGAAGAGGCGAAGGCGGAGCTGGAGAACGGGACGCTATTGCAATGATTAGAGGTTGGAGATCGGTATTAGTCTCCAGTCCCCGGTTTCCAGCCCCAGTTAGCCGGGTTCGGTATTAGTATCAGCAGTCATTTGAGGAGCGGCGTAATTTGCCGCTCCTTTCGTTTTTAGAGCTGTGCTATGGCTATGCAGACTCGTCCTACGATGGGGGTAGAGGGTGATTCTTCTGCAGCTATCTTCATGAGCTCAATTGAATAACCCGGTGCGCGCGGCCTGAGGATGAGGCGATTGGCTTGATGGCTGAGATAGCGGAAAACGAGCGAACTGGCGGCATTGACGGCATAGATATTGGGTCGTGAGGGATCATTGGCGACGAGCGAGTTGTAATGCCGGTCGAGAACGATGACGGACCCGGCGCTGAGATCCGGTTCCATGGGCGCAGCCTGGGGTGATGTGAGACGGAGGGCCACGAAGCGCTGCCAGTCGCGGCGCGCGATGGTGCGGCGGGGGCGAAGCTGATCAAGAGCGCCTTCTGGCAACGGGATGGACTGCAAGATAGATCTCCGGTCGACGATGGGTGAATGCATCGCGGTTGCGGGAGATACGAGTGGCACAATTGACGTGCTCCCTGCGGGCGGAAGCGCGCGACCGCTTCTGGATTCGGGCAAAAGATCTTCGACGCTGAGCATTTGCGCGGCGAGAACGCGATCGAGTGCGGGGAGGCTGAGCCTGCGCTTGCGGCGGATGAAATTGGATAGATGCGAGGCGCGGAGGCCTGTCTGGCGGGCGAGAAGGGTTCCGGTGAGCTGGCCGCGATCAATACGGCGCGTGACCTCAATGCGCAACAGCTCGTGAAGTTGAGAGAAATTCATTTGTGGAATTTCCTCTTTGAGCTATACGCCCCCGGCTAATAGTTTGCTTATTGCAAACCAACTTGAGGGTATTTATCAGCTTTCATGGTGTGACCAAAGAATAGATGGGAACCCAGATACTAAGCCGCACCGTCGGGTAATTGACGGGCAACAACTGCGGTTATAGATTCGGAACACTTTTGCCAACCATCTGAATCGTCTTTCGCCGAGCAAAGCCGTGGGAGCGCAATCTCCTTTGCGGATATGCGGTGAAGTTGAGGCCGCCTTGCGCCTTACGCGCATTGCGGCATTGGTCGAGAACGGACTGAGGCTATGAAAGGAATTTATTTTCCCCTGATCTGCGCGTCGAACGTTATCCATTACAAAGTGCAAAGAGGAGTGACCGCCGGAATGCTATTTGTCAGCTGCGTGCGGCGCCCTTTTCTATTTCCCGCGGAAAGATTTCAAACTAAGCCGCGGGGCTTATGTCTGCCTGGAGAATTATGGTTTATTCGCGTGTGTATTTGAAAATTTGTGAAGGGTGCGGCGGGTTATGGCTCGCGCCCAGGGTGGAACCAGTGTTTATTGCGCTTCCTGCGAGGGAAGATTGAGAAGCTTTGCAATTCCAAGGAAGCGCAGGACGGGAAGGCCCCGGAAGCACACATTGCATGTGGTGAAGGGAGGCGCACAATGAGCGCCGCACTTACACTGCCGTATGTCTGGGCGACAGCAAGCGGGGCGGATGCACGAAGTGAAAATACGCCGATCGAGGGAACGGCGTTTTACCGCAGGCGAACGGAGAAGGTGCTGCGCCGTTATCTGCGCGCATCGCTGGCAGTAGGCCGGGTGCCCTCGTTCGCGAACAGCCTTGTGATGCGAGGCCGGGCGACCAGCTATCGGCTGAAGAACTTTGAGGACGTGGTGATCTTTGCCATCGATGTGGAGAAATGCCTGAAGACCCTGGATGCACAGGGGCTGCAGGTGGTGGTAAGGATCGCGATTCAGGATTATCTGCTCATGGACGTTGCGCAACAGCTGTGTCTGGATGCACGGACTGTGAACCGGAAGTACAGGAACGCGCTGGACCTGCTGACGGTGCAGTTTCTGCGAAAGGGCATTCTTGAGGAAAGGCGCTAAAAATCCTGTCAAGAGGGGCGAGGCTGTTCAAATTACGGTAAATCAAGGAAAAATAAGTTAGATAAAAGTTTTCGAAAAGATGCAGTTGAATTATGTCCAACTTGGTATTCTGAACTTAAGGGTGAGAAAAATTCAGAGGGGAACGCCAATCCGGGCGTTTCCCTTTTGTTTTTGCCCGGAGAGATTGCGGGAGAGGGAAAGCAGAATGAGATTGAAAGCGCACAGGCGGCGGACAGTTGCGACGACCGGCATGGGCTGGGGATTGATGTTTACTTTGCTGCTGCCGCTGGTGAGCGCCCAGGTGACGACGACGACGGTGACGGGCACGGTGTACCTGGCAGACGGGGCAACGGCAAGCGGCACGCTGCTGGTAAGCTGGCCCGCGTTTTCAACGGCGACGAATCAGGCGGTGGCGGCGGGGACCACATCGGTGGCAATCGGCGCGAACGGAGCGGTGAGCCTGAACCTTGCACCGAATAGAGGCGCATATCCGGCGGGCACCTACTACACGGCGGTGTACCACCTGAGCGACGGCACAACCAGCCGCGAATACTGGGTGATTCCAGCGGCGGCGAGCACGACGATCAGCGCGGTGCGGGCGCAACTTGCGCCGGCAACGGTGGCGGTGCAGCCGGTTTCGAAGTCTTACGTGGACGGCTCGATTTCCGCGATAACTGCGAATTACGTTCCCATTGCGGGAGGGACGATGAGCGGGCCGCTGCAACTAAGCGCCGATCCTGTGTCGCAGGACCAGGCGGCGACCAAGCACTACGCGGATGCGCTGGCGGCCGCGGAGCTTCCGCTGACGGGCGGGAGCCTGAGCGGGCCGCTGAATTCAGAGAACACGGTGGGGAAGCTGCCGCGGGTAGACGTGCGGCATCCTGACTTCGGCGCGGGTTGCGCGAATGCGGCGGACCCGAGCGGGCAGCAGGACTCGACGTGCGCAATTCAGGCGGCGATCGCGTGGGCGGAGAACAACGAGCAGGGCGGAAACTTCCCTCCAGTGTATTTCGCTCCGGGGACGTACAAAGTCAGCGGGAACCTCATCGACAATGGGAGCATTCAGTACTACGCCGATGACGCAACGCTTGCGATCGCGGCCGGAACTACCGTCTCTATCGGAGGCGAATCATTCTCGGGAGCAGAGCAGTTACCGAAGGCCGTCAACGCGCCTGCGACAGGCCCTACAGACTCGGCGCTTTTCAACCCCACGCGTACAGGACGAGGCGTGAACAATATTGTGGGAGGATTCCGGCGTTACAACTGGAGCGGCACGATCCCTGCGAACTCGTTGTACAACAATGGCCAGCTATTCCACTATGGCGAAGACTTTGGGGCGCTCGATACAACGCCAGGGTGCTGGGGATTTGCCCCCGGAGCAAGCTGTTACGACACCCAACACGGTCTGAGGAATGAAGGGATCACCGTCAACGGTGGAGGCGGAACGAACGGGTATACGTTCACCGGCAATTTTTATTCCGTTGGCGATCACATCGGGCACGAGAACTATGTTTCCTCGTTTGGCGGTTCGGTGGATGGCGGCGGCCCGGAAGGAACCAAGGGCGAAAGCAATTTTGTCTCTGAGATGGGGAACACGTGGACAGGCGTGGTCGCCAGCGGGCACGGCGGAGCGGAGCAGACGACTCTCTATGCTACCTGTTTGACTGATTGCGGGACAGTCGCATACGGGGTTCCTTCTGCTCCCGGGATCTCGGCGGGCGCTCCGGCATCTGTCGGGCAGGGGATGATCATTACTGACGAGCAGACGACGACGGCATCCGGGCAGATCGAGTCTTTCACCGGAGGCAGCGGCGAAGCTCCCGGCACGATGACGGTAAATATCACCAGCGGCCTAACTAATCTTGTTGTCTCGACCTGCGAAGCTACACTCTCGTCGAACTTGAATCCCACAGTAAATCCTTCCGGCTCCGGATCGCAGACGTTGACGTTCACGGTGAATGACGTGAGCGGCACCTGCACGGCGGGCGGACTGATGTCGTTTGCGGGCACGAACCACGAGCAGGCGGTGATCGCCAGCGCCACGGCTCCGAGCGGCGGCCAGCAGACCATTACGGCGAATCTCAGGCTGTGCCACGAATCTGGCTCCTATCTTTTCGAGAACGCCAACAGCGATGCCGGACTGCAAGCAGACATGGTGGCGAATGACAATGGAACTCTGAAGTTTCCCGTAGAAGTGCTTGGGGTGCAGTCGATCAGCGGAAATACCGCGGTGATGTGGTGGCGCCGCTGGTATGCCGCTACGCAGCCTTCCTTTGTCAGCTTCCCGGCTGGTTACGCGGTCATCGGGGCGGGAGGGGTGAGCAACTTATCGAACACTGGCGGGACAGCGACGTTTGCCATCTTTCAAAACGCCTTTGTCAGCAGCGGAAGCGTTCCGCTTTGGCAGGTCATCAATCACGCCTCAGCGATATACATATCCAACGCAAGCAATGCAGCGTTCGATGGCCCTTGTACGAATGTGAACGTCAGCATGACAAGCAATCCCGGCATGGTGACTTGTACCCAGTCCGCGAGCAACGGGCAGACAGCGACTTCGGCCACAGTCTCTTTGACGGACAGCACGCTCGACAATCCCTATGGCAACAGCCGCGTGAACTTCTATCGGGGTGCAGCGGTGATCGATCCGCAGGACTACTCCGCGCCTGAGGTCGTGAACGGGGTAAGGAACTATCCCGTCGATGGAAAGCAGTTCCAGATCGAGCCGAACGCAATGGCGCTGAACCCGGGAGATGCGCTGGTGGAGCATCATTCTGAGCCTCAGTTCCACAACTATGAAGGAGACGTGGGTGTCGCAAATCCTACCTGCTACGTTTGCAACGGCATGAACTTGTTTATGTCGGGCGTGTTTGGCAATCAGGGTGGGATCCAGAACGGATACATGTACGGGGCGAACAACACGACCTCGAACTCTGCCTACTCGTATTTTGGCGGCGCGATGAATGCAATCCCGGTGTTCATGACGCAAGGTATGTGGGCTGACTTCCTCTATATGAAGCAGCCACCCTCCTTCGGGAGCGCGTTTCTCCACTCTCCGAACTGCCCGCCATCGCCCAGCTCCTGCACGGACACGACTTACTACTACGATCTTTACAACTTCGCGGGCAATGGGGGATCGAACTCCGCGCAATACTTTCCCGCGACCAACACGATGATGTGGGGCGGATTGCACCGGTTTAGCTCCGGCGTAGCTGTAGGTGGATCGTTTGCGGCGGCGGAGATCAATGGCGAAGTGACGGTGGATGGCGCAACCTACTCCACGTTGAACGCGGCGTGGAGTGCGGCGGTGGCGCTGGCGGGAAGTTCGGGCAAGAGCCAGACGGTGCGGCTGGGGCCGGGACTGTTCAACGTGTCGGCTACGATGACGGAGCCGTCGAACGGAACGTGCGTGAACCTGATCGGCTCCGGCGGAACGACGGTGAATGCGGGCAGCGCAGCAGCGACGACGCTGAATGTGCCGGCCAGCCTGGGCGGCGGTGTGTTCTCGCTGGGGAATGCGGCGCAGGCGCAGGGATGCACCTTCCGGGACTTTGTGGTGCTGGCGAATGCGCACGCGACCCATGGATTTGACATGCAGTGGTTTCGCGGCCTGCTGATCGACAACGTTGCCGTGAACGATACGACGGCGGAGGGTTTGCTGCTGGGTGAGGAAGCGGCAAACGGGCACCAGTCGAATTTCCTGCTGAGGAACATCACGGTGAGCTATAACTCGTCGTTGTTCAGCCCGGCGAGCCGCGCGGCATACGGCGTGCATCTGCAGAAGACTGCGATTGACAGCTACATGGATGATGTTGTGGTGCGCAATGCGCTGACCGCGGCGGTTTACAACGAGGGGACGGGGAATACGGGGTACCTGGTGCATGGGTTTGGGTTTCCCTATACGTGCACGACGGGGCCATGCGCGAACAACGTGTCTTCGGGCTCGGCGGCGAACGCGTCGTATGCGACTGCTTATGTGATCGACGATGTGGGCGGCGGCGGAAGCGTGTGGACGGATACCTATGCGGACAGCCCATCGGTGGCGGGGTTCTACGTTGGCGCGAACGGAGTGTCGATTCGCGGTGGGCATATTCAATGGCCGGATTTGACGAGCTTTCCGGCGGCGAACCTCGCTTATGTAGCAGCAGGCGTGACAAACAATCTGCTGATCGCCGATGTGAGCTGCTTGGGGATGAACTCGGGGGTGAACTGGATTACGTATGCGGGGGCTTCGGGAAATCCGCCCACATTTTCGAGCGTGCACAACCTGACGGGATGCGGGAACTATGTGCAGGACCTGAATCCTGCGGAGGTGACGGGGTTCTCGAGCGGAGGCGCGAACATTAACGATCCCACGGGGGCGGTGCCGCGCGTGTGGTCCACGCCGATTGCGGCGGCTTCGAGCTATCCGGCGTACTCGGCGCAGCTTTACACCGGGTATCAGGGGGATGTGTTGCAGGGGCACTTCTCGGGCGTGAATCCATTCTTCAACGTGACTTACCAGGGAACGATCAAGTCGGAGGGAGGGCTGGCGCTGAGCACGATCATCAACACTGCGTCGACGCTGACGCTGACGGCGGCGAACAAAAATGTGATTGCCAACGCCGCGAGCGGAGCGCAGACGATTACCTTGCCGAGTTGCTTCACGGCGTGGCCGGACAAGGCGTCGCCGACGGGGCTCGAGTTCACGATTATCAAGTCCGACGGCTCGGCGAATGCGGTGACGCTGCAGACGGTGAGCGGACAGCAGATCAATTACCTGGGAGTGACAGCGACGTCGCTGGGGATTGCGTCGGCGGGAAAGCGCACACTGGTGTGCGCGCCGGATTTTAACTGGTACGCCTATTGACGATGGCGGACCCGGGGAAGTTTAAGGGGAGGAATGGGGCGAGGTGGCTGCGGGAGCGAGGGTCGCCGTTGCATGAGGCGGAAAACACGAAGGAGGCGCGAGAGGCGCTGCAGAGTCTTGCGAAAGAGCTGCTGCGTATTCGGAATCGTTCGGGGGAGCATGTGGAGCTGCATCCGAATCGCGCGCAGATGGAATTTGAAAGGGGACGAGGGCGGAGCAATATTGTGCTGAAGGCGCGGCAGATGGGAATCAGCACGTGGGTTTCAGGCAGGTTTTTTTTGAAGACGGTGACGAAGCCGGGGACGCTGACGGTTCAAGTGGCGCACACCACGAACGGGGTGGCGGCGACACCGGTGGTTTTGTATTCCGGCGCGATCGCGAATATGCCGTCGGTTTGCACGTTCGCGCTGCTGAACGGCCAGGACCTGCAGTGCAGCATTGCCAGCTTTGAGATGTCGCAGCAGGGGCCGGTATGGGTGACGAGCACTCCGCCGGGCGGGAGCGCGATTGTTCGGCGGATGGGCACCACTGCGCAGGGAGCCGATTGCCGGATTGAGCGCACGGGAAAACTGCGCTTTTATCCGACGAGCATTCCGCAGGCGGGCGAGTTGATCGCGGTGAGTTACCGGACGGCGCACCGGTCGGTGGCGCGGCTGGCGAATGCGGCGAGTATCACGCAGGAGAGCAATGGCGGCACTCTTCCGGGTACGGCGGCGTGGATTGGAACGGTGACGGACCCCGCGCCGCGCAGCTCGCTAGATTGCGAGAATGCGGCGAAGGCGTTGCTGGATCTGGCGACGAATCGCGGAGCTGCGTGGAAAGGCAAATACACGGCGTGGAATATGGAGGCGCAGGGCGACGTGTGGCCCGGCGACGTGCTGGCGGCGGCCTCGACTTCCGCCGGATTGAACGCGAACCTGGTGGTGCGCGCGGTCGAGATTGAGCTGCTGTGCGGCGCGCCGGGGCTGGCGAAATATGTTGTGAGCTTTGCAAACGACTGGGCGGACGCGCTTGCTGTGAAGACATCGGCGAAGGTTCCGCTGGACGTTTGGCTTCCGCAACAGGCGGAGAGCGCGCCTCCGCTCGGAAACCTGGCGCAGCTCACGTTCTCCATCACGAGCAGCGCGATTACGGTGAATGCCGTGGAAGCGCCTCCGGCAAATGGCGGCTTTGAGGTGCGGCGCAGGGACTGGGCGTTCGGACCGGGAACTAATTCCGATCTGGTGCTGCGGAGTCCGGTGAATAGCTTTACGATTCCGCGCGAGGCTGCGGTAGAGGAGTATTTCGTGCGAATGTATGACGGTTCGACGCCGCCGAATTATTCGCGGTTCTCGAGTGCAGTGTTCGCCAACGTGGCTTTATGATCCGGCGCATCTCTGCTGTGAGCGGGGATGCGCGTCCAATGAGGAAAAGGGAATGACAGAATTTGAGGCACAGGTGCTGGCTGATCTCTCAGTGTTGAAAAACCAGATGGTCACGCTGATGGGCGACGGCAACTCGGGGCGCATTGCGGCGATCGAGGGACGGGTGGACCAGCACGAGCGGGGTTTTCAACGCGCGAAGGGATTTGGGCTGGCGATGGGAGCGGTGTTTACGGCGGTGCAGTGCCTGATCGAACTGCTGCGGAGGAGGTAGGGCGTCAATAAGACAGAAACGCTTGATGGGTTACAACAGAAACCTCCTGATGGGTTACAAAGGTAGGAGGAGGGCGAAAACGCCATGCCTAAACCTATCGCCATTTATTACGAGCAGCAGCACTGGTTCAAGCCGCTTTTTGCCGAGTTGGACCGGCGCGGCACGAATTACCTGAAAATTGACGCGGTGGAACACGCGTATTCCGCTGAGGAGCATCCGGAGCGACGCTTTGCGCTGGTGGTGAATCGCATGAGCCCGTCGGCGTGGAATCGCGAGCATGGCGACGCAATTTTTTACACGCTCGGATTTCTCGACCATCTGGAGCGGCGCGGCGTGCGCGTGATCAATGGGCTGAAGGCGTTTCGCACGGAGCTTTCGAAGGCGGCGCAGTTGTCGCTGCTGGAGTCGCTTGATCTGCCTTATCCAAAGGCGCGGGTGATTCATCGCGCTTCGCAGGCTGGGGCTGCGGTCGATGGGCTGCGCTGGCCGATCGTCGTGAAGCCGAATATCGGCGGTTCGGGCGCGGGCGTGAAGCGGTTCGATACTCGGGAGGCGCTGGCGCAGGGAGCGGCTGCGAACGAGCTGGCGTTTGGACTCGATTCAACTGCGTTGGTGCAGGAGTTCATTCCGGCGCGCGATTCGCACATTGTGCGCGTGGAGGTTTTGAACGGGAAATTTCTTTACGCGATCAAGGTTCACATTACGGGTGAGACATTTGATCTGTGCCCGGCGGACATTTGCAAAACCACCGGCGGGGTGGACCTGAACCGCGCTGCGTGCGCTGTGGATGCGCCGAAGACCGGGATCAGCGTGGAGGGATATGAGCCGCCGCGCGAGGTAATCGCCGATGTGGAGCGCATCATGAGCCACGGAGGAATTGAGCTGGGCGGGGTGGAATACATCACCGACGACCGCGACGGTCAGCGACTCTACTATGACATCAACGCGCTCTCGAATTTTGTGGCGGACGGGCCGCGGGTGATCGGGTTCGATCCTTTTGCGAAGCTGGTGGACTGGCTGGAAGCAGAGGCGGCGAGGGCAAATGAGCGTTCGCATGAGCCGGCGCTTGCAGGGTCGCGCTGATGCGGTACGGCTTCTGGCTTCCGGTGTTTGGCGGATGGCTGCGCAACGTGGAAGACGAGCGCATGAAGCCGACCTGGGATTACGTGCGGCATCTGACGCAGCGGGCTGAGGAGATTGGCTATTCGCTTTCGCTGATCGCGGAGCTGAATCTCAACGACATTAAAGGCGCAGAGGCGCCTTCGCTCGACGCGTGGTCTACGGCGGCGGCGCTCGCGGCTGTTACCCAGAAGCTGGAACTGATGGTTGCGGTGCGGCCGACATTTCACAATCCCGCGCTGCTGGCCAAGCAGGCTGCGAATATCGATCACATTTCGAACGGGCGGCTTACGCTGAACGTGGTATCGAGCTGGTGGGCGGACGAGGCGACGAAGTACGGAATTCCTTTTGACCAGCACGACGACCGCTATGCGCGCACGTCGGAGTGGCTGGATGTAGTGGATGGCTGCTGGTCGCAGCAGGGATTTAGTTATGACGGGACCTATTATAAGGTCGGCGAGAATGTGCTTTCGCCCAAGCCGGTTTCGCGACCTCGCCCACGGCTGTATGCCGGAGGCGAGTCGGAGACGGCGAAGAACCTGATTGCGCAGAAATGCGATGCGTACCTGATGCACGGCGACGATCCGGCGACGGTGGGCAGAAAGATCGCCGATATGCGGCAGCGCCGCGATGAATTGGGAATGCAGCCGCTGGTGTTCGGCGTGGCGGGCTATTCGATTGTGCGCGACTCCGAGGCCGAGGCGAAGAAGGAAGTGGAGCGCATCACCAACGTGCAGCAGTCGGCGCGCGGTTACGCGAATCACCAGCAGTGGATCACGGGATCGAATCTGGAGCAGAAGATTTCGCTTGAGGATTATTCGGTATCAAATCGCGGACTGCGGAGCGGGCTGGTAGGAACGCCGGAGCAGGTGAGCGCGCGTCTGGATGAGTTTGCGGATGTGGGAGTGGACCTGGTGCTGCTGCAATCCAGTCCGCAGCTGGAGGAGATGGAACGTTTTTCAGAGCAGGTGATTCGAAAGTAGCCCTCCGCGCAGCAAACCCGCTTCCTGCTTACAATAGAAGGATGGCGCACACCGTATTTTGCACTCGTTATAAACAGGAGATGGAGGGGCTGGATGAGCCGCCCTTCGACAGCGATTTTGGCCACAAGATATATCACAACGTGTCGAAGAAGGCGTGGCACGAGTGGCTGGAGCACCAGAAGATGCTGCTGAATGAATATCGTCTGCAGCCGTGGACTCCGCAGGCGCAGGAGTTTCTAGTGGAGCAGATGCAGCAGTACTTTTTCGGAGAAGGAGCGGCGCTGCCGAAGGAGTATGTTCCGCCGAGCCACTAGAGCGGCGCTGTTTCTGCTTCATGTAAACTAACGGAGTAAGAACCCCTGGTCGTTCGGGACGTGGCTCAGCCTGGTAGAGCACTCGCTTGGGGTGCGAGGGGTCGGCAGTTCAAATCTGCCCGTCCCGACCAGTTGCCGGTTCAAAAAGTACATTTCGAGACAAAAAAAAAGGGGAGAACGCGCCAGGCGTTCTTCCCCGTTTTTTCTGCTGCCTTAGCCCTGGGGTGGTTTCTTTTCATTGTTCTTTGGCTTCTCCCGTTGCTCGGGATGAGCCGGCTTCGCAGCGGGTTTTGCAGCAGGATGCGCAGGGGCGGGATGCGCGGCTGGTTTTGCTTGCGGTCTTGCAGCGGGATGAGCCGCCTCCGGCCTTGCGGCGGGATGCGCGGCCGGTCTCGCTGCCGGTCTCGCTTCCGGTCTCGCCGCAGGATGAGCAGCCGGGGGTCGTGCTGCGGGTGTCGCGGGATGCGCGGCCGGTCTAGCTGCCGGTTGGCCGGGACGATTTGCCTCAGGTCGTGCTGCCGGTGCTGCCGGATGAGCTGCCGGTCTGGCTGCCGGTTGGCCGGGACGATTTGCCTCAGGTCGTGCTGCCGGTGCTGCGGGATGCGCGGCTGGTCTGGCTGCGGGTTGGCCGGGGCGGTTTGCCTCAGGCCGTGGTGCCGGTTGGCCAGGACGGTTCGCCTCGGGTCGTGCTGCCGGTTGGCCTGGGCGGTTTGCCTCGGGTCGTGCTGCCGGTTGGCCGGGACGGTTCGCCATTACTGGGCGAGTCGCCGCTTCGCGCTGCACCACTTGGCGAACCGCCGGAGGCGGGGGAGCAGGCGCGCGGCGGCCCGTGTCGATCGGACGCGCTGCGGCGACCGTCGCCGGCCTGCCATGATTCACTCTCGCGAACTGCGCCTTATTTCTGCTGGCCTGCACTGCCTGATTGCGCTGGGCCGACAACGGAGCCATGTGTGGCTCGCGAGCGGCCACCCTCTGCGCTGGCAGCGGACGAGCCGCCAGGCCTCCATGGCCGCCGTTGTAGCTGACGCGGGTATTGTTGATCACTCGGACAGGATGCCTATAGGTATCGTGAATGGCGGACTGGTTTACGTGCGTCACCGCGGTGTTGTACATGAATCGGTCATTGTTCCAGTACCCGCCCTCATAGCCGGCTCCGTTATAGCCATAGCCATAATCCACGCCACCGTAAAACCCGATGTGGGGACCCCAGTAGCCGTGATGGAATAGATATCGTCCGTTGTAGAAGCCCCAGTAGCCAGGGGTCCAAAGCGCGCCGGTGTAGGGCGCCAGCACCCATGAGCCGGGCACCCAATAATAGTCGCCGTCGCCGTAAGACCAGTAACCAGGCGTCCAGATGTAATCAGGCCCGGGCGCTTCCGGCTGATCGTAATCGGGGAGGGCAGGCGGCGGCTCGGGCGCGTAGGTTATATCCCGCGAGCCTTCATCCGGCGGAGGCGCGTTGTAGTCGTAACCATTGTCGCTGCTGCTCTGGCCATTCATCTGGTCCTCCGGCGGAGGAGGCGCAGTCTGCTGTTCCGGTGCTCCCTGCGTGGTGTTATCTGCCGGAGCCAAATTCGCCTGATCCGCGGGATCCTGGCTGTTATCGGCAACCTGTGTAGCGGCGGCATTCTGGTCCTGCGTGGGATTGGTGGCCTGAGGCGTCTGACTCGACTTATTGCAGCTCACAACGGCCATGGTGAAGAGGCCGACAGTCAACGCACAAAGGGGGAGGAAAGAGTGGGTCTTTCTGGCGCTCATATTTGTTCTCCAAAAACCACTTACAAAGACTTTAGGATGCTATCTTTCGCTTCGCCGGACGTTTGCCGCCGGGGTGAAATTTCGACTCAGCTTTGTGGGGGGGACGAAAAAAAAGGCTGCGGTCGAAACCGCAGCCTTTTGCTTCAGGTTTGCATCAGGCGGATTTCTTCTCGCCCTTGCGATCCTTGTCATGCTCCTGCGTTGAACTGGAGGGGGATTTTCCCTGCTGCGAACTGGAGCCCTGATGGGTTCCGGAACTGCCCTGCTGGCTGCCGGAACTGGAACTGCTCTGATGACTACCTGATCCGCTTTGATGACTGGTTGAAGATGAACTGCCTTGATGACTACCGGAAGTTGAGCCGCTCTGATGACCGCCGGATGTGGAACTGCTCTGACGGGATCCGGAGCTTTGTCCGCCTTCGTGGCGACCGGACGGATTCTGCTGCTGATGTACGCCTGATTGGGTGCGGGATTCGGCTAGGCCTTGATTGCTGCCGGCGTGCTGGGCCTGGCTGGACTCGTGGACACGGCCTGACTCACGGCCGCCTTCGTTCTTTTTTTCGTGCTCGCTTGTTGCATTCGGGTTTTTATGTTCATTCGTCATTCAGGCACTACCTCCTGCTTTTGATGGGATGGAGGTAGCTAGCGGAGAGTTGCCGCAAATCGGGTGAATGCGTCCCTATTGCGCAAGGCCTGAGTGCCCCCAGCGGCGGTAGTTGAGAACGCGCCGGCGAGGTTGCCGAGTCGCATGCAAGCCTCTACTTCAAGGCCACTCACGAACGCGTGCAGAAAGCCTGCGTTGAAGCTGTCCCCAGCTCCGACGGCATCGACCGGTGAGACGTCGGGAGGCTCGACGTGAAGGCAGCGGCCGTTCTGGATGGCGGTCGCTCCGCGCGCGCCCTGCTTGACGACAATTAATGGAATGCGAGCTGCTAGCTTGTGGAGCGCGGCCTTCGGATCGGATTCGCGTGCAATGGCGCACGCCTCCCGTTCGTTTGGCATTAGCACGTCGACGTAACGGAGTACTTCGAGAAAATCGTCGCCCCATTCGTTTTGCGGGTCATCATTCGGGTCGAGCGAGAGCGTGAGGCCGGATTTCTTGAGATGGTCGAAGAGGCGGGGCACGTCCTTCCGCAGGTTTTCGAGAAGAAAATAGGACGAGAGATGGAAGTGTCTGGCGGAAGCGAGATAGTCGAGATCGAGATCTTCGAAGTGGAGATGATGAGTAGCGCCGGGGTAAGTGAGGGTGCGGCGCGATCGGCGATGTTCGATCAGCACACTCACGCCGGTCCCGCCCCCGTTTCCCATACTGTGGGGCGAGCGCACTGATCGGCTGAGATCAACTCCAGCGGTACTCAGCTCATCCATGCAGAAGCGAGCGAAGAGATCGCCGGAGTCAATGGTGACGAAGCCGACACTGCTTCCGAGGGCCGCCAGATTATGCGCCGTGATTGCCGCGGAACCGCCGAGCGCGAGCGCCATACCGTCGGCAAGCAGTTCGCGGTCGGTAGGCAAGTCTTCGGGGAGACCGTGGAGAAGCAAGTCGAGGTTCGCTTCGCCCGCAAGAGTAATGTCGAACCGGCTCATGCCGCGGCCCGTGATCGGCGTCCGTGCAGCAGCCACACGATAATTCCAAAGACAGCCCACGCGCTGCCAAAAATGATTGCAGGGTGGCTAAGGTTAAACCAGATGAACAAACAAACGGCAAAGCCGAGCAGTGAAATCAGAATCCAGAGCCACTGCGAGCCGCGTCCCTGACGCCAGCCGAGGACCGCGGAAGAGAGATTCACGCCCATGAAGGCGAGCAACGCGCCGTAGTTCAGCAGCTCTGCGCCTCGCTCATAACTGATGAGGAGCGCGCCTATCAGGCATATCACTCCGATCATGATGACGTTGTTGCTGGGGATGCGATTGCGGCGCGAGACCTGGCCGAAGAACTTTTTCGGAATTGCGCCATCCTGGCCCATGGCGAGAAGAAGGCGCGATGCGCCAAGTTGTGAGGCCATGCCGCTGCCAATGGTGGCGAGCAGCAGGGCTCCGTTGACGATCGCGAAGAGGATGGGGCCGCCGGCGCGACCGGAGATGTGGACGTAGGCAGTGTCGATGTCGGGGAACGCGAGCCCGCGCGGCCAGACCAGCTGCGCCAGATACACCTCGATGGAAGCGAGGATGCCGGTAATGAGGCAGGTGGCGACAATCGCGCGCGGAATGCTGTGTTTGGGATCTTTCGCTTCGTCGGACAGCGTCGAAATGCCGTCGAAACCGATGTAGGTGAGGACGGCGATGGATGTGCCTCGGAAAAGGGCGGAGGAGGAGAAGGTTGCCTTGTCATAGAACGGCGTGGTGTAGAACGAGGCCGGCTGGTGGGTGAGATGCAAGATGTAGCGCAGGAAAGCAATCACAACCAGAACGATGACGACTCCCAGCGCGGCGGCCATCATGTTGTTAATCCGCGCAGAAGTCTCAACGCCATTGAGGTTGAGCAGCGTGAACATGGCGGCGAAAAAAATGGCCCATGCAAAGTAGGGCACGCCGGGCAGGAAATTCCGCGCCGCCTGACTGCACCAGATGGTGCAGATCAGCGGATTGAGGATGTAGTCCATGGCCATGCACCATCCAGCCATGTAGCCAGCGGCGGGGTGCAGCTCGCGGCTCACATAGGTGAAGGCCGAGCCTCCTTCGGGGTACTCGCGCGACATGCGTCCGTAGCTGATGGAGGTGAAGAGCATCGCTACCAGCGCGCAGAGAATTGCACTGACCACGTGACCATGAGCCTCGTGATAGATCACGCCGAAGCTGGGCATCGGCGCAGTGGGTTGAATGAGAATGATGCCGTAGAGCACCAGGTCCCAGTAGCGAAGGCTTCGCTTTAGAGTGACGTTGCCGGAAACAACGCCGGATTCTGCGGACATTCCCATCCTTCTTGTCGTCTTTGATGTTAGCTTGCTGGAAAAGCGGGGGCGTATTCAATCGTTTGAATAACAACAGGGATATAGCTGGGCGCGAGTGGATTTGTCAAGCGATTGAAGTTTGGGAATGTGAGTTGAATTGAAAAAAGACGGCAATTGCGAGGCCAGGGTTTCCTCTGGGCGAAACTGGACACCAGTGTCCGGAGATGGACAGAGATGTGTCCGGAGAAGGAGGCGCGCTCGGTGCAAATTGCTGAAATAAAAATGCTTTACAGCGATTCGAGTTGGCATTTGAGGTGCAGTAAGCTTCCCGGACAAGCGCATAGGTCATCGATTACTGTTTGGCCGAGTATAGTTTGGCGGGTGAGAATGAATTTTCTGAAGCAGGATCTTTGGCAGGCGATTCGGCAGTTGCGGAATAACCGGGGCTTTACGCTGGCTGCAGTGATCACGCTTGCGCTCGGAATCGGCGCGAACGTGACGGTCTTTCTGGTAATGTATGGGGTGCTGCTGCGGCCTCTTCCGTTTCCGCATTCGGAGCAGATCGTGCGCTTGGAGCGGCTTTATCCGCAGGGTGAGACAGCCCCTGCATACTCGGGAACGAAGTTCCTTTTCATGCGCCGCGCGAGTCGCACTTTGGATTCGGTGGCCGCATATGATTACATCCCCGCCACAGTGAATCTGGTTCAGGGAGGAGATGCGGTTCCGATCAAAGCGCTTCGCGCAACCTCCGACTTCTTCAAAGTTTTTCAAATGCAGCCCAGGATCGGGCGGGGCTTCAGCGCGCAGGACATGGTTCCGAATGCGCCCGGCGTTGTCGTGATCAGTGACGCGCTTTGGCGGCAGCGGTTTGGCGCCGACCCTGGAATTCTGGGCCGCGCCATTACGCTTGGAAGCCAGAAGTACACGGTGGTCGGCGTGGCACGTCCTGAGTTTCGCCTGGACGAAAAGACAGACGTCTGGGCGCCGCTGCAGATTTCAGAAGCTGCCGATGACCAAAGCAACAATTACAACGTTGTCGCACGCCTTAAACCGGACGTGACTCCTGCGCAGGCGCAGGACGATTTGAGACGCGTGCTGTTGGAGCTGAAATCCACGTATCCCATGTTGTGGAGCAAGAATGAAGCGGTGCGGGTGCTCAATTATCAAGACTCGCTGGTTGGGAACGTGCGTCCGGCACTTAGAATGCTGATGGGCGCGGTGCTTCTGCTGCTGGTGATTGTTGCGGCGAACATTCTTAGCCTGCTGTTGACGCGAGCCATCGCACGCCGCCGGGAGATGAGCTTGCGAGCGGCGTTGGGCGCGACCGGGTGGCGCATTCTGCGGCAGCTTCTGGTGGAGAATGCGATCTTATGTATCGCGGGGGGTATCGCCGGGCTGGTGCTTGCCCAGTTTGGCGCGCCCGCGTTGATGCATTTAAGTCCGATCGAGCTGCCGACCTTTGCCTCGCTGGATATCAGCGGCACAGCGATTGCCTTTGCCGCGGCACTTACCATTGCGTGCGCGGTGATCTTCAGCGTGGTGCCGGCGTTTGAGACCCGGCGAACGCAATTGAATGAATCGCTGCGCGTGAATGCCACGCAGATTGCGTCCAGCCGGAACCTGGCGCAACGAGCTTTGGTGGTGAGCGAGGTTGCAGTCTCCCTGGTTTTAATTGCCGGCGCTGCGCTGCTGCTCACCAGCTTTTGGAAGCTGATGCACACTGCGCCGGGCTTTTCGGCTGAAAACGTGCTTACCTTCAAGAGCAGTTTTTCCGCGGATGAGGCGGCGACCAGCGCCCAGCTCTCGCGGAGGCTCAATGATCTGACCGCACGACTTGAAGCCATTCCCGGCGTCAGGTCGGCAGCGGAGGTCAGCAATCTTCCCACGCAGATTGTGCCCGACCTTTTCTTCGCTATTGCCGGGCGTTCAAAGGGTCGCAGCGACGCGGGTGGCGACGGGAAATATATTCCCATCACAGCGCATTATTTCAACGCACTCAGCATCCCGGTTATCGCCGGTCGTGCTTTCACCGACTCGGACAGGTCAGGCTCGACGCCAGTGATCATCATCAATCAGGAAATCGCGCGCGCACTTTTCAATGGCGAAAGCCCTATCGGCCAGCATCTGATGGTGGGGCAGGGAATGGGCGCGGGCTTTGAGGACCCGGCTCGCGAGATCGTAGGGGTAGTGGGTGATGTGAAGCAGACGGGACTCGATCAGCCTGTTCCGTCCATCCTGTATCTGCCCGCGGCGCAGATTCCGGACAAGCTTACGCAGATGGGAAATGGCCTGCTCGGTGAGAGTTGGATTGTCCGCATGAACTCAGCCAACATTGACGTGGCCACTCCAGCGCGTCGCATCTTTATGGATAATGCGCAGGCACCGCTCTTGAATGTGGCGCCGCTCAGCGAGGTAGTCAGCGCGTCAGTGGCGCAGCAGCGATTCAACATGATTCTGCTGTCTGGCTTCGGCCTGCTTTCCTTACTACTCGGCGCGGCGGGACTATATGGTGTCTTGTCCTACATGGTTGCGCGGCAGACCAAAGAGATCGGCGTGCGCATGGCCATCGGCGCTCAGCGCGGCGATATTCTGCGGATGATATTGCGCGAGGCGGGATTGCTAGTGGGTGTGGGCTTGATGCTGGGAGTGGCAGCGTCGCTGGCGGGGGCACAGGTGCTGCAGAGCCTGATTTTCGGCGTGGCTCCTCGCGACCCGGCGATACTTGCGGCCGGATGTGGCCTGCTGCTGATGACGGGGCTATTTGCCGCGTGGTGGCCGGCGCGGCGGGCGGCCTCAACGGAACCGATGGAGGCACTTCGGGCGGAGTAATGTTTTTCGGGGAACAGGTTCATTCCAACTGAGGTCAAGAAGAGTGGATTTTTTGACGCAGGACATCCGATATGCGGCGCGGCAGTTGCGAAGCAACCCCGTTTTTACATTGGCGGCGGTGATTACATTGGCGCTCGGGATAGGCGCGAACACTGCGATCTTTACTGTCGTGGAATCGGTGCTGCTCGCGCCGTTGCCTTACAAAGATGCCAGCAGGATTGTCGCGATCGATACTCGGTGGACAAACCGTGGGCAGATCAGCCACCGTGTCACCGGTCCGGATGCTGTTGACCTGCGCTCTCAGGCAAAAAGCCTAGAGTTTGTCAGCACGTACAGCGAGGGAAATATCGGGGTGCAGTTGCGCGATCACGCGGCATTTACGGTTGTGACATTTACGGATGCAAATTTCGCCCGAGTGTTCAACCTCGCGCCTGTGGCAGGCAGGGCGTTCACAAATGCTGAAGCACATCGCGCCGCGCTGGTGAGCGAAGGTTTTGCGCGAGAGCAGTTTGGCAGTGCCGAAGCCGCGGTGGGAAAAACCCTTGACGTGGAGAACCAGCCGCTCGAGATCACGGGTGTGCTGTCGCAGGCATTCAATTTTCCCGCGAAAACGCAGGTATGGGCGGCGGTTCCGCTACAGCCTGAGTCGATGGAGCGAACCGCGTTCAACTACAGGGCAATCGGCAAACTACGGGCGGGCGTCTCTCGACAAGCAGCATCCGCGGAGCTGGATACGATTTCACGACGATTAGAGTCTGCCTATCCCGATGCCAACCGGTATAAGCGAATGACGATTGTCCCCCTACAGGAGGAGTTGACCGGCAAGGTCCGCCCTATGCTGGTTTTGCTGCTCAGTGCCGTGGGCATCGTACTGCTGATTGCCTGCGTGAACGTAACCCACCTAGAACTGGCGCGCTCACTCGCACGGCAACGGGAACTGGCTGTCAGGACGGCGCTGGGTTCGTCGCGCTGGCAATTAGGCCGGCTGCTGATCGCAGAAAGCCTGCTCGTCTCCCTAGCTGGGGGAACGCTGGGAGTATGGCTGGCGATTCCGGCAGTGAAGGTGCTGGTAGCTCTCGCACCAGAGGGGCTTCCGCGAGCCGCGGAAATTCATTTGAATGGCTGGGTCCTGGCTTTCACCCTGGGGCTTGCGCTGCTGACGACGCTGGTCTCCTCGCTGGTTCCTGCACGCCGCGCGGCGAAGGTCGATCCGGCCCAGGCGCTGAAGCAGGACAGCTCTCGCGGGATGGCGGGGCATGCGGCGTCATCGATGCGCAATGCGCTCGTAGTGGGCGAAGTGGCCGCGACCTTCGTTTTGGCGGTATGCGCAGGGCTGCTGCTGCGAACACTTGTGACGCTCACCGAACGCAATTTGGGCTACCAAACGGCACGGATGCTCCTGGTCGACTCTGACGCGCCGGCGCATAGCAAGAACGACGCGCTCCGGGTTGTACGCGAATTTGACGACCTATTTAGCCGGCTTGCAATGCTGCCGGGCGTGGAGGGGGTTGGCGGAGTAATGGGGCTCCCGACGGGCGATTATGGTTCAAATGGCTATTACAAGGTCAGCGGCGCTACCTACCGTGATATGAACCATGAACCTTATGCGGATTTCAGCGTAGCCAGTCCGGGATATTTTGGCGCCCTGGGCATTCCTCTCCAGCGGGGGCGCGACTTCTCGGCGCAGGACACTTATGACGGGAATTTTGTCGCAGTCATCAGCCAGTCGCTGGCCAAACAGAGCTTCGGCAGCGCCGATCCTCTCGGCAGGCAACTTCAATGCGGCCTCGATTCCAATAAGTGGATGACGGTGATCGGGGTTGTCGGGGACGTGCGGCAGGATTCCCCGGCGTCGAATCCGGGGCCAACTCTGTATATGCCGATGGCGCAGCACCCGTTCTACGCCACCCAGATTGACATTGTGCTGCGAACGAAAATTGCGCCGCTCACGCTTATGCATGTGGTTCAGAAGAAGATTAAGGAGATTAATCCGGCAATTGCGACGCGCTACACTACAATGGATGCGATGGTGGGCAAGTCGATGGCAGCTGAGCGTTTTCGCAGCGTCCTGCTCTCCTCCTTTGCCGGACTCGGCTTGTTGCTGGCGATGGTTGGCGTCTACGGAACAATGGCGTATTCGGTCGCGCAACGTACGTTCGAGATCGGAGTTCGAATGGCGTGTGGTGCGGAGAGGTCGGCAATTCGGCAGATGATGTTGTGGCAGGCGGGAAAACTGGCTTGCTGGGGGATTCTCATAGGGCTTGCGGTCAGCGTGGCGCTGTCGCGACTTATCGCCGGGATGCTCGTAGGGGTGCCCGCAACCGATCCGGCGACACTCGCGACTGCATGCGGGCTGCTGCTGCTGATCGGCTTGATTGCCGCGTGGTGGCCGGCGCGTCGGGCGGCCTCCACGGAGCCGATTGAGGCGCTGCGCGCGGAGTGATGGCACGCCAACCTTTGTTTGCCGAGCATCTTCGCCCATGCTAAAATTCCATTCTGTACCCACCTGATTGCGAATGTCTTCGTATGTCCGTAACCGGTTCAGGTATAAGGCTGTTTTGGGCTGGCGTAGCTCAGTTGGTAGAGCATCTGATTTGTAATCAGACGGTCGGGGGTTCAAGTCCCTTCGCCAGCTCCAGGCTACCCGGACAAGGCAGGAGTAAGCAGGGTTTGCCGGCAACTTTTCGCAGCGAAAATCCTCAAGCAGCGTGACGCAGTTTCAACCGGAGGGCGGCTCCGGAATGCCGAAGGGTGTCTTGCTGACAGATTTCGGCGGCTTATAAGGACGTGCACAGGTGGCCGAGTGGTTAATGGCAGCAGACTGTAAATCTGCCGCTCCTTGGAGCTACGGAGGTTCGAATCCTCCCCTGTGCACCAGGATTTGGACGTAGGTTGTTATGGGTTTGACTGGCATGGCAGGGACGTCTCAGATGACGATCACCGGCGGAAAGCGTAAGGCAGTTGCGCTGGCCGGGCTGGCGATTCTGGCGGCTCTGGCCTGGTACACAATGGATGTGGGCAAGGTGCGCATCCTGGTAGAGATTTTGCTGGGTGGATTTGCAATTCGCATCGCGCTTACGGGTGGCCGTCCGCGGTACGATGAAACAGAACCTCCCGAGTAAGCTAAGTTTGCAGGGCTGATGTAGCTCAGTTGGTAGAGCACTCCCTTGGTAAGGGAGAGGTCACCGGTTCAATCCCGGTCATCAGCTCCAGAAATTCAGGGAATAGCTACTAGCTTCTAGCTTTGTCGCCGAGGTTTGATGGCTCCTCCACGTTACTCGCTATCTGGAGCAAGAGGAAAACGAGAAGCTAAAAACTAGCAGTCAGAACCTGGTGTTTGCGGGAGTAACTCAGTGGTAGAGTCACAGCCTTCCAAGCTGTTGGTCGCGGGTTCGATTCCCGTCTCCCGCTCCAGAAAAGATCGCGCAGGGGTTTAGAGGATGTTCGAGCAGGCAGTTCTCGCAGTACAGGACGAAAAGACCTTCCGGGAAGTGCATGCAGCTCTGGAAGCGGTCTTTGCCCGGCATCGTGTCGAAGGCTTTTTGAAGACTGTGCAGAAGAACAAGCTGCGTGCGCGCCAGTTCGAAGAGGTCCTTGCCAGTGGACTGCTTGGCGCCGGCACTCCGGCGAAGTACGCAGCACTGGGGGATTCTGACCGTGGACAGGTTCGCGAACAGTACCTGCGTATGGTGGAACAGGTTGACCCGGCGATCCGGACGAAGTTTTTGAAGGTGTACGCGTATTACTGAGGGCGCAGTTAGTCGCGAAGAGTTTTTGTAGTTCAGGAGAAGCAAAATGGCGAAGGAGAAGTTTGACCGTTCGAAGCCTCACGTGAACGTGGGTACGATTGGGCACATTGATCACGGTAAGACGACGTTGACGGCGGCGATCACGAAGGTGTTGTCGAAGCACAACCCGAACAATAAGTTTCGGTCGTTCGACACCATTGACAATGCGCCGGAAGAGCGCGAGCGGGGGATTACGATTGCGACGGCGCACGTGGAGTACGAGACCAAGAACCGTCACTACGCGCACGTGGATTGCCCGGGACACGCCGATTACATCAAGAACATGATCACGGGCGCGGCGCAGATGGACGGCGCGATTCTGGTGGTGGCGGCAACCGATGGTCCGATGCCGCAGACCAAGGAGCACGTGCTGTTGGCCCGCCAGGTTGGGGTGCCGTACATCGTGGTGTTCCTGAACAAGTGCGACGCGGTCGAGGACCCGGAGCTGATCGATCTGGTGGAGATGGAAGTGCGCGAGCTGTTGTCGAAGTACAACTTCCCGGGCGATGACGTGCCGGTGATTCGCGGTTCGGCGCTGGGCGGGTTGAATGGCGAGGCGCAGTGGGAAGCGAAGATCGACGAGCTGATGGACGCGGTGGACAAGAACGTACCTCTGCCGGCCAGAGCGATCGATCAGCCGTTCCTGATGCCG
>DASUHR010000007.1:0-433340 GCA_036273415.1 Silvibacterium sp.
ACCTCAACTATCAGGACGGCGAGAGCCACGTATGGCACGGCAACGCGGCGATGCTGGTCTTCGCCTGGCAGAACAACATGGGCACGGTGGTCACCGAGACCGACAGCGGGGTGAACTGGATGCACTGCCCGCTGAGCGACGGCACCGTCTTCGGCGTGGGCTGCGGACTGGGCATGGCCAACGGCGCGCACTTCGCGCTGCCCTCGGCCGCCGGCGACGGAAGCACGCTGCAGGCGATCGCCTCGCCCAGCGGCTTCGATATCGTCGATCATCCCGCGCACGGAGTGAAGGCGTGCTTGCTGGATGGCAGTAACAACGTGGTGATCGAATTCGAAGATGGGACCGAAGGCCATGTGTGGAATGGCACGGCCGATGTGTTTGGGTTGTTCTGCACGCCGGCATCCGGCGCGCCCGCGCTGGTGGTCGTCACACCCGCCTCGGCCAGCATCCCTGCGGGAGCGCAGCAGCAGTTCACCGCGGTGGTGGAGAACAACGCGAACCAGAGCGTGACCTGGAGCGTGGACGGCATCGCCGGCGGCAACACCACCGTGGGCCTCATCGACGCAACCGGCCTCTACTCCGCGCCGGTGTCTTCGGGCAATCACACCATCACTGCGACCAGCGTGGCCGTGCCCACTGCCTCAGGCAGCGCGCCGATCGCAGTCACCGGCGGCGATCCCGGCGGGCCGTTCACGGTGGTGGAGGACTAGATGGGCATCTACATCGAGCTCGACGCCAGTAACCCAGCGCCTCCAGCGGGCGCGCAGAACGTCCACTTCCGCACGGACAACACGCACCTCGGAACCCAGGACGATCCCGTTCCCACCAGCGCGTTTCTTTCGCCCTTCACCGGCGACAGTGGCGCAGGAGGCGCGTCGGGACTGGTCCCCGGCCCATCTGCCGGCGACGCGGCCGCGAATAAGTTTCTCCATGCGGGCGGCAGCTTTCAAACCCTTCCGGTGACGGTGCGCTTTGAGATATCGAATGGCGCGACCGGAACTAACATCGCGCTGCAGGACGCAGCGTCGCGCGCGGGCAGCGTGAAGAAATGCACCGTGGTGGTGACTAAGTCGGATGCCTCGACGCCGCTAACATTCAAGATTAAGAAAAACGGGACGGACGTGTTCTCGACTGACCCCACCATCGCGGCGGGCGCGGCGGTGGGCAGCATCGGCACCTTCACCGCGCTTACTTCAAGTCCGCTGCCGATCGCGAGCGCGGACGTGTTTTCAATGGACATCGCCAGCGGAAGCTCAAGCTGGCAATTTATAGCGAAACTGGAGTAGTAACATGGCGATTCAATACTCAGGCAACGCGCAGACTTCGACCTTCACTCCGGTGACGAAACAGGACATTATCAACAATGTCGAGACGGCGTTGCTCGCGGCGAGCTGGACGACGATCAGCGGTCACGCGACGACGAACTTGTTGATGCAATCCGCGACTACGCCGCAAGGGTTCGCGATTCGCATACGGCTGAAAGACAACGGCGGGAACTGTGTCACGTTCTCACTGGAAAGCACTGACGGCGTGTTGGTGGGAGGTAACTCCACCACGGTAGGAATCTTTCTTTTCCCCAACGCGGGCGGCTGGGTCTACAGGATCACCTGCAATAAATATCAGGCCTTCGTTTATGTCACACCCAACCCCGTAGTGGGAAGAACCTTCGCGGCCTTCGGCGTGCCTTTTCTTCCCACATGGATGGCCGCCATTACGACGCGAGTGGGCTGGCTGCAAGGAAACGCTGCGAACGATACCGATACCACCTTTGAGGCATCGTTTCGTGGAGCACTGTCAGGGTCGTCTGCTTTCAGCTTCGCTCTTGGGCAGCAGGCGATGTACAACAGTGCCCTCTGGACTTTGAATGGGAACAGTTCGTCGCAGATAGGTATCGTCGCCATCCCATCTTATGTTTGCAACACCGGCGCTAACACCGGAGTCGGATTCCGATGGGAGAATAACTCGGCATTGTTGATCGATGCCCTGATCTCATGGGGCAGCACCGCCAGCAACGTGGAGAGCAAATTCAAAGGCCAGTTGTGGGATGGGCTGGTGAGCACCGATGTGTATGCGGGCGACGATACCGCTGTGATCGACGGCCACAACTGGATCGTAATCACGGACAACGGGGCAGGTTTCTTCAATTCTCAACGGGGCACGTTGCTGATCGCCACCTCATAGGGCCGCAATGATTTCGACGCCTATCGACATTCTCGTCTACAACAAAAGCTGGACTCAGATCCCATCGACCGTCACGCTGTCCATCGGTTCGCAGGCCGCGCTGGGCGGCGCGGGAATACTCGGCTACGGACAGCTTGCCAACGTGTGCGCGATTGTCGGGCCTGCCAGCATCGGCGTAAACAGCCCGGTGCCGGTGGGCCAGGTGTTGCAGGGCGGGATCGTCGGCACTGCCTACTCGGAGACGATCAGCGCACAAGGCGGCACCTCACCATTCACCTTTGCGCTGCAATCTGGAAGCTCGCTTCCGGCAGGGCTGAGCCTGAGCAGCGCAGGCGTCATCTCCGGCACGCCCACCGCCGCCGGAACCACGACCTTTACCGTGGTTGTGACCGACGCAAATGGCAACAGCGGAACGCAAGCTTTCACGATCATTGTCGCGGCCGCATCCTCGGGAGGAGGGGCAAATATCTGCATCGTGAACTAAGCCGAAAATGGTGCGATGGGGAGAGCCGCTTCGCCGCTACAAAAAATGGAATACAGGATTTATATTGCCCAAGTTGTGCAGCCTAATTCCTGTTTTCGGTGCAGCCTAATTCCTGTAGCCAAACGAAGATTTTTATTCAGTGGAATGTTTGACTTACGGGGATCTTTAGCCAGAGGGGGTTGACAGGTATTCGCAGGCAGTATGCAAGGTTAATGTTCTAACTTGACGTTCAGGACAGGATTCGGATCATCGCTATCTCCCGAAATCGATACTTTGGAAGGCTTGTACTGCGGGGCAGAAAAAACGCCAGAGATTTTTTGGCCGGGAGGGATCCAACATCTGTACTCGCCGGTGAAAGCTGAGCCAAAAATAACCCACTTGTCCGGGTCATCCGCGTGCCAAAGACGAATCTGTGCGATTACTGGCTTGCCTGAATCGCTGTCTGTAACAATGCCCTTAAGAATCCTAAATGGTGGGTCCAACTTCATGTGAACGATGGCATATGGTTGGTCTGGGCTTAGAGTGAATCGGAACAAGTGTTTATCAAAAAATGAGCCTGTACCTGGCGGATAACGGCTATCCATAGAATCCAGGTAGGGGATTACGACGTAGCTCCCAAAAGCAAGATTGGCAACGTTAAATCTGCCCTCATCATCGGTCACTGCCCGCGCCTTATAAGTGCTTGTGCGACTCGTGCCAGTGACGTCTACCGTGAATCCACTCGCGACGGCGCCGCTTGCTGTCACAATATCTCCCTCTACTTCGCCGTGCTTCTGAGCAACCTGATCCGCTTGTTTGATCGGAGATAGTAGCGTAAGAAACGCTAATAGAAGTGCGATCATCATGCTCCCCTTCACCGATTCATTGAATTCTTTAGGAAATCTTACTCTGGTCTTCGGAGCGGTACGGTGAAGCTCTCCACCGAACGGCCCAGCCATCGCACCATCGCGAGCATGCCGTCTACTTCCATGCGTCCACCGAGTCTGGTTCGAGTCAGGGTGGAGGCGCTGACGCCAATCTCCGCTGCGACCTGGGTCCACGACATTCCGCGGGTGCGGCGCTGTTCATCAAGCGCTGCATACAGAGCGCGCGGATCGAATCGGCCGGGAGAGAGAACACGCATGCGGATATGGTCTCCTAATTTCTGGCTGCGATGATGGTTCCCCGGCATTCTCCGAAGCCAATGCGCGGCAAGCCGTCGCGTTCGCAGTAGCCGCGCAGGATAACTTCGTCGCCGTCTTCGAGAAACTTGCGCGTTTCGCCGTTGGGGAGTTCGAGAGGCTGGGCTCCGCGACGGGTCATTTCGAGAAGACAGCCATAAGAGCTATCGGATGCGCCGGAGACGGTTCCGCTGGCGAGCAGATCGCCCGGCTGGAGATTGCATCCGTTGCTTGCGTGATGGGTGAGCATCTGGGCGAGGGTCCAATAGAGGTCGCGCAGATTGCCGCGGCTCAGAGGAACGGGAGCAGCATTTTCGCGACGCATGCGGGCTGTGCGCAATGCGACTTCGAGAGTGACATCGAAGCCGCCACGGGCGCGGTCGTCCGGCGAATCGAGATAGGGAAGCGGCGCGGGGTCTTCTGCGGCGCGGGTAAAGGCGGGAATGCGGAAGGGCTCGAGAGCGTCGAGGGTGACGACCCAGGGTGAGATGGTGGTGGCGAAGTTTTTCGCGAGGAAGGGGCCGAGGGGCTGATACTCCCATGCCTGAACGTCGCGAGCGGACCAGTCGTTCACCAGGCAGAGGCCGAAGATGTGCTGCTCGGCCTCAGCGAGCGGGATGGCGGACTCGCGTGGGTTTCCGGTGCCGATGAAGAAGCCGACCTCAAGCTCGTAGTCGAGCGAGCGGCTGGGACCGAACGCGGGAGCGGGAGCATCGGCGGGTTTCGTCTGGCCTCGGGGACGGCGAACGTCCGTGCCGCTGACGACGATCGACGAGGCGCGGCCGTGATAGCCGATGGGGACATATTTGTAGTTGGGCAGCAATGGATTGTCGGGGCGAAAGAGGCGTCCGACATTGGTGGCGTGGTAGATGGAGGCGTAAAAATCCGTGTAGTCGCCGATGCGGGCGGGAAGAAGCATGCGCACTTCGGACTGAGAGACCAGCAGCGGCTCGACGCGGGAGCGGGCGGCTGCGTCGGTGAGCAGGTCGGTGAGACCCGCGCGCAACGCGGAGGAAGTGTTGCGGCCCATAGCCATAAGCGCGTTGAGCGAGGGCTCGCGGCAGGCGGCAGCTATTTCGGGCGGGAGGAGTCCGGCGTCGGCGGCAGCGCGGAGATCGAGAATGCGATCGCCGATGGCGGAGCCGATGCAGGCGACGCCGTCCGCGCGCTGAAAAACTCCGAGCGGAAGATTTTCGAGCGGGAAGTCGGAGTCTTCCGAGATTTGAAGCCAGGTGGTCAGAGCCATTGCAGAGCCTTCGCTTCCGCGAGCGGTTCGGTGAATGAGCATGATCCATAGCTGATGGCGAACTCGCGCCGGGTGGTTTGGATTTCGTTGACCCCGGCGTCGAAGGTAAGCCAGCGGACGGTGTCATCGTTGAAGCCGAAGGACGCGGCGTCAGTAATGGCGAGGGTGCTCGTGGTTGCGCGCAAATCTTCGCCGCGACGGGCGAGCACGGCTGAGAGAAACAGGTTGACGAATCCGTGCATGGTAGCGCGTGGCGATTGTGGTTCGTAGGTGAGAGGGTGCGCGCCGCGAACGGCATGATGAAGTCCGGCGGTGGCTTTGAATGCGACGTTTGCACGGGCGCATGCGGCGAGAAAGCCGGCGACTGTTTCTATGGAGGGGATTGCATCGGGAGTGACGCCGCCGGTGCGGAGTTTGGCGCGAGTGCCGGAACGAGCAAGGGAGGAGAGAACGCCCGTGGCCTCGGCGGCAGGGAACTCAACGTAAATGGCAGTGACGGGGTGCGAGTGCGAAAGGATGCGGTCTACTTCGGCGGGAGAGGCGGCCTTGATCTCGACGGCGTCAATGGAGAATGCTCCCTGATTGAGGTTTTCGACGGCCGCCTGATCGCCAGCGGAATCGGCTGAGCCGAGGATGCTGAGCTGCCAGACGGGTTCGCGCTCGTCGCAGCAGACTTCGTTGAAGGCGGCGGAGAATTCCTGCAGCCGAGCGGCGGGGACGATGAATTTTCCGAGAGCCCAGCAATCTTCTCCGGCGAGATATTCGCGGTATCGGCGAACAGCGGAGAGCATGTCGAGCGATGCCGGTGGAAAGAGGCCGGCATAGTCGATCAGGCCGGCCATCAGAGCGCGGACTGCGGTCACTTGTGCGCCGACCGGAAATTGTTCTTGAGCCCTTGCCAGCATTCGAAATACTCGTGCTGCAGGACTTTGGTCTCCAACGCAAATTTTGTGGGACGTACGACCAGTTGCGTCTCGAACATGAATGCGAGGGTATCGGCCAGGTAGACGGGCTTGAGGCTGGCTTCGCTGGCGCGCTCCCATGTTTCGGCATCGGGCCCGTGGCCGGACATGCAATTGTGAAGGCTGGCGCCGCCGGGCACGAAGCCCTCCGCCTTGGCGTCGTACTGGCCGAAGACGAGGCCCATGAACTCGTTCATCATGTTGCGGTGAAACCAGGGCGGCCGGAAGGTATCTTCGGCGACCATCCAACGCGGGGGAAAGATGGCGAAGTCGACGTTGGCGGTTCCGGGAGTGATGGAGGGAGCAGTAAGCACGGTGTAAATGGATGGATCGGGATGATCGAAGCTGACAGTGTTGATGCAGTTGAAATTTTTCAGATCGTATTTGTAAGGCGTGTAGTTTCCGTGCCAGGCGACGACGTCGAGCGGCGAGTGGTCGATCTGCGCTTCCCAAAGGCGCCCGAGAAATTTGCTGACGATGTGGAAGTCGCCGTCCACGTCGTCAAAGGCGGCGACGGGAGCGAGAAAGTCGCGCGCGTTGGCAAGGCCGTTGGCTCCGATGGGGCCGAGCTCGGGGAGGCGGAAGGGCAGGCCGTAGTTTTCGCAGATGTAACCGCGAACGCCCTCGGTGACGTCGACGCGAAATTTGACTCCGCGGGGAATGATTGCGATTTCGCTGGGGCCGACGGCGAGGACGCCGAGCTCGGTGTGGAGCGATAGTTTGCCTTCCTGGGGAACGAGAAGCATTTCGCCGTCGGCGTTGTAGAAAAAGCGGTCGCGCATGGAGGCGTTGGCTGCGTAGATGTGGATGGCGAGCCCGGTCTGCATTGCAGGATCGCCGTTGCCGCCGAGGGTGATGATGCCGTCGACGAAATCGGTTTCGGTTTCGGGGATGGGCACGGGGTCCCATCGCATCTGGTTGGGAGGCGTGCCTACGTCGTTAAAAGGGCCGCTGCGGAAGAGCGACGGGGACGCGGTCTCATACGACTCGTATGGCTTGTGAGTGACAGAGGGGCGAATGCGGTAGGTCCAGGTGCGACGGTTGGTTGCGCGGGGCGCGGTGAAAGGGGTTCCGCTGAACTGCTCGGTATAAAGGCCGAGCTCGGATTTTTGCGGAGCATTCTGGCCCTGCGGCAGGGCGCCTTCAACAGCTTCGGTTGCGAATTCGTTTCCGAATCCAGATTGATACCGCAATTTCGCACTCTTCATTCCTCACCTCGGCGAACAAACCAACTTAACGGGCTATGAGACAGTTTGGCAAGGACGAGGGGAAAGGTAAAGGGAACAGAAAAGGCCGGAGAGAGTTGTCTCCGGCCTTCGAGTTATTCGCGGCTATTACTCGGTGGTGTTGACGTAAAGCTCAAAGCCGTCAGAGCTGGTCTGGAACATCACGCTGGGAAGCCTGCCCTTCATGAGCGGCGCAATGGCCATTTGGCCTGCATTGCTTGTGGGATGAAGCGCTTTGTACGATTGGTTGAAGGTGCCGTTTCCGAACCCGGGAAAGATTGCGGCGGTTCCAGCGGTGCTGCCTGAATTGGCTCCGTCGATTGCCAGGTCCCATTTGCTGTCACCATTGACGTCGGAAAAAGCCCATTGTGATGGGAAGTCAATGAAGTAGTGCACCGTGTTGTGCTGCGTAAATCCTCCTCCGGATTTTGCCATCAGCACGACGGCATCTCTGATTGAGCCGTCGAGGTAGAGAAGATCGGTGAGTTTATCGCCGTTCAAATCCGCGAAGATGAAATCAGCAGGAGCCGTAGTGGTCATGTCGAACGCCCACTTTGGTTTCCCGAATGTGCCGGAGCCGTCATTGGGAAGGATAAAGATCTGAGCTTTCGGAGCGGGGTCGCCGCTTCCTGCCTCAAAGGAAAAGAGCAGGTCTTTGTGGCCGGTCCCGATAAAGTTGCCGGTTACAAGATTGCCGATATTGGTGGTCTGGGTGGTCATTGAGGAGGGCAGGTTTGTGTCCGTGTGCTGAGTGAAGAGCCCACTTCCTTGATTGAGAAAGACGATGAGCTGCGGCGGAGTGCCAGGAATTGTGTTCGAGTTAAAGCTTGAGGCCAGCACTGCGACATCCGGCTTGCCATCTCCGTTGAAATCGCCGGCAACGAAATTAAGCGTGCCAAGCTGGGGCAAGGTGCCGGTGAAGGTGTTGGTGAATCTGCCGCTGCCCTCATTCAAATAAACTTTGAAGGAACCCGTGGCATTGTTGGGGCTGTTTGGGCCGGGCGCAAATTGGCTGCAGGTATCCCCCTTCTGGCATCCCGGTTCAAGCGTGATGATGTCGGCTTTGCCGTCGTTATTTACATCAGCGACGATGTACTCGAGGCTGAAGGGGACCGGAACATTGGCCTCCACTGTGGTAAAGCTGCCACTTCCATTTCCCATCAGCAACGCATAATCCAGCAGGTCATTCTGGTTCCAGGGTTCCAGCAGGTAGTCCATTTTGCCGTCCGCGTTGAAGTCGGCGGCGGAATAACGAGCTACGCTGGCGGAGTCCGGCAGGGTGACAGTGAACTGTTTGGGAGTAGCAAAGGTGATAGTTTGGGCAAGCAGCGCAACGGGCGCAGCTATGGTTACGAGCGCGAGAGGTGCATACAAACGAAAGAACCGCGACATTGAAGTTTACCTCGAGAGCGTTGAACGAGCGGGTTGAGGGAAGCGGACAGATCTACCGATGCCGGCCAGAGAGGGGCCGCGAGAAGTCCGTCATCGCGCAGGGGGAAAGGCACGATTAATCGTCGAGATGCTGGACGGGGTAAGCCCGGTTGTCTTCTCCTGGCAGCTAGCCAAAGTCAATTGCCCGATATTTAAATCGGCGCTGATGGCTGTGCTACGGTTTGTTGCTGCCGGAGGGAGCGGTTGCGCCGGGACCGAGTTCATCGATGGCTTCGACAATGTTGTCGTCGGTGGAGGGTCGGCCGTCGCGAACGCTTTGCGCGCCGAGAGAGTTTTCGCTTCCCGCTGGCGCGGTGGGGTCGATGGGATCCTCGGGAGTTTTATTCTGGCGGTCTGCTTGCACGATGAGTTCTCCTCGTTTCTGTCTTAAGATGCCTCGTCGCCTGAAAGCGAAACCGCAGACCAACTAGAGTTGAAACCATTCAACCTGGCAGGGTTAGGCGGCGACCACTTTTACGCGGCCGGGAACGGTTTTTTTCTTTGGCCTTACGACGATCCTCACCTCGCATCCGAGGCGAGTGAGACAATCCATCATTTTGGCTTCGCTGATCCCGCGAAATTGTCCACGCAGCATCTGCGACAGTTTGGGTTGAGTTAGCCCTATTACTTTGGCGGCATGCTGCTGGGTCCACCCGCGTTCGCGCAATATCTTTGCAATCTTTATTACGAGCTGGGCTTTCAGCTCCATCCCTTCGGCATCTTTAAAACCAATTTCCGCGTACGCACTTTTGTTCTGCTCTGCGTTGTTCACAGCTTCACTCCTTTGCCTGAGTTTCGGCTTCTTTCAGTCGTTCCCGAATCATATCGATTTCTCGTTTTGGCGTTTGGTTCCCATGTTTCGACTTCTTCTGGAAACAGTGCAAGACAAAAATTGCCTTTGCGAATCGGACGGTATACACGGCGCGATAAGTGTCTCCTCGCCAGTCTTCTACGACTTCCAGAATGCCTGCCGATCGGAAACCCTTCAGCGGTTTTGCATCTGGGTGCAGCGATCCAATTTGCGCAAGGTAAAGAGCGAATCCAAAAGTCTGTTGCACAACTTCGGGCATCGCCACCAAGTCCTTCTTCGTAGAGCCGATCCAACGGAGGGGGATTGCTTCACATATCCATTATTCCTAAATAGGCATAACGTGTCCAGGAAAAAATGTGCATTGAGCGGCTCATTATCACCTCTCCTGTTCCGCAGGTTTCCCCCGTCCTTTACCATAGGGACTCAACACCTTAATCGGAGAGAGTGGGGCACGTGGCAGGACGGGAATTGAAGGTTGCGGTGCTTGGGTTTGGCACGGTGGGGAGTTCGGTGGCGCGAATTCTCGGAGACCTGCGTCCAGAGGGCTTGGCGCTCTCCTATATCTACAACCGCAATGTAAAGCGAAAACGGGTGGACTGGGTTCCGGCGGGTGTGGTGTGGACGGATTCGATTGAGGACGTGCTGAGCTCGGATGTGGATGTGGTGGTGGAGCTGGTGGGCGGGCTCGATCCGGCGGGGGAATGGGTTTGGAAGGCGCTGCAGACGGGCAAGTCGGTGGTGACGGCGAACAAGAAGCTGATCGCGTTCCATGGGATTGAGCTGGAGAAGCTGGCGCGAGAGAAAGGCGGGATGCTGCTTTACGGGGCGGCGGTGGCGGGCGGAATTCCGGTGATTCCCGGTTTGCAGCAGGGGCTGGCGGGAGACCAGATCACGCGAATTGAGGGAATTCTGAACGGGACGTGCAACTTCATCCTGAGCAAGATGGAAGAGGGCGCGGAGTTTGCGACGATTCTGGCGGAGGCGCAGCGATTGGGGTATGCGGAGGCGGATCCTTCAGAGGACGTAGACGGCTATGATGCGCGGGCGAAGCTGGTGATTTTATCGCGGCTGGGGCTGCGGGTGGATATCGATCCGGAGGAGATTCCCTGCAGGTCGATCAGGGAAGTGGCGGCGATTGATTTCGAGTATGCGCGCGAGCTGGGGTGCACGATACGGCAGATTTCGCGGGTGGAAATGCGTCCAACGGATGAAGGCTTGTCTGTAGCGGGCTCTGAATCCAAGCCGAGAGGGGAGGACCTGACAGCGAGGATCGGTGGAGGTAATTTGCTGGCGAGCGTGGGTCCCATGCTGGTGCCGAAAGATTCTCCGCTGGCGTGGTCGCATGGTACGGAGAATACGGTGCTGGTGGCTGGGCGGTACGGCGGCGATGTGGTGTTTTCCGGGCATGGCGCGGGCGGGCATCCGACGGCAGTGGCCGTGGTGTCAGACCTGGTGAGCATTGCGCATGGATCGCGGGCGGTGGATTTGCCGAGCAGGAAGACCGGGGTGAGCGGCGAGTTCTTGCTGCGACACTCGATTCGGTTTGTGGTGCGCGACCAGCCGGGAATTATCGCGGAGATTGCGCTGGCATTGGCGGAGCAGGGGATCAATATCCATGCGATATTTCAGAAGCCGGGGTATGAAAAGGGAAATCTTCCTTTTGTGGTGACGGCCGAGCCGTGTGCGGGGTCGGCGCTGAAGCGGGCGCTGGCGCGGATCGGACGAATGGATTGGCTGATCGAGAGGCCGTTTGATTTGCAGATACTGGATTGAGGCGAGCAGCGGGCAGCGTTATCCACGTCATTGGATTTTTCGAGAAGCTAGCCTGTACCTGCTGAGGTAGGTCGTTTTTATTCAGAAAGCCCGACTCCCCAAAATTCTGCTTCTCTTAGTCGTCTTCGCCTGGAATGATGAGCAGCACCTCAACGGTGGCAGGCTGTCCCTGAGCCATGGCCGGGCGAAACTCCCAGCGTTTTAGTGAACGCAGCAGCATGGCGGACTTGGGGAAGGCCGGCGGATAGGCGACCGATAGCTGCTCGAAGCGGCCTGCTGTATTCACGAAGCCATGCACCAGAACGATATCCTTATATGGATCGAGGCTGGGGCGCATCATGTCGAAAGGCCACGGTGCGTCAGGACGGGTGCCGTCAGAAGCATTGGCGAGCGTGCGCAGGAGCGAATACTGCAGGACCCAGTTTTGGGATGTGTGTGTCTGGAGATACACGGTGTAGACCAGTCTTCCAGACCAGAGGTCCGCAGTCTCGGGATAATCCTCTTCAGGCGAGGCGCCTACTACGACCATTCCATACTGGCCGCCTTTGGGCAGGGTAATGTGCTCGGCGGGCGCTGAGCCAGCGTCGGCATCGGCAGCCAGACCCTCAGTCAAGCCTGCGTTGTTTGTTCCGAGGGAGCCATCGTGGATCGTGTAGCCCTGGTCGGCACCTTTTAAGTCGCCGGTGCCGTGCCCTGCACCAGAGTCAGCCTGCTCGCCCGCAGAGGTGTCTTTGGAATCGGCGGCCATGCCTCCGTCCTTTGCCATGGTAGGAGTGCCGGGCGCGTCGGCTTTTGCGATTTCATTAACGACGGGCAGGGCGGCGATTCCGGTTTCAAGCTTCTGGTCGGACATGGCGATGATGCGGGCGGGAGAGACCTCAGTGGTTTCAATAGAAGCGGTCTCGGGAATCTGCTTGGCCGGGGTGGGTGCGTCGATTTTGACGGGCGAAGTGGTGCCTGCCAGCGGCATGCGAGCTTCGGCCTGGAGTGGAATGGAGGCGAGCGCTACGTCGGTGGGGTTCAGCTCCTGGTTCGGCTTGGCAAGCGAGGGCCTTGCCTTGACCGCAGCAACTGGTTGCGGCGCAGGTGTGACAATTTTCTGGTGCTTGATTTCGCCGGCGGTCCAGACCATGGCATGCGGGATGGGAAGCTGCGGCAATATCTGCTGATCAGGCGGGACCTCAGGCTGGATCAAGGTTTGCGGCGCCGGTTTGGGCGTCTGGAAGTTCATGGCGATCTGCACCTGGTGGGCGGCTCCGGTCAAAGCGCGCTTTGCTCCGGCCGAACCGGAGTGGCTGCCGGCGGCATGGTTCCGATGGAGGATGCTCTTGGGCGGATACCACCGCGCGCTCGCGGACGTTTCCCGCATATTGAGCAGGCGCATTGCGTGATCGCGATCCGGGAAGTGGCGTTCGACGACTCTTACCTGCCTCATGCCGGCAAGCACCACCAGGAAGACGCAGCCGTGCGCAACCATGGAGACGGCGAAAGCCGACGGGCCTGTTTCACGCTGTGGACGCCGTGAGAAAAGAGTGATGGTTTCGGAAGATCGCATACTCGCTCGAATTCTTTTAATAGTGGGGGATTCCCTAACACTTTAATGCAAAACCGACACCAATCCCATAGGCACAAGTGGTTTCGAGGGTGTATGTGTCCTTGATGGGTATTACTGTTGGTATACACATATTCACACTAAACGCACTTTTCCCCCACTAAATCTTTCCCTTCGGAACACAATGAGTCTATATTCCCTTACAAATAGCAGTTACCACACACAAAAATAGAAGAGCGACTGGAGGACCAGTCTGCTCTATGGAACGCTGAATGAATCGCAGATTACTCACCATTCTCCTGAGCGCCTTTGTCATCGCCGCCCTGTGCAGCCTTGTCGTGTTCCGGGTAGTCAACCACCGGATAGTGGGCAACCCGATGGTCAGGACCACGCGCGTGGTTGCGGCTGCGGCAGATATCAAGCTGGGAAGCATTATTAAGGACAAAGACCTGACGACGATCGAAATCGCGGGATCACTGCCCCAGGGAGCGATCGTGAAGCCGCAGGACGCGCTCGGCCGGGGCGTGCTCTCCAATCTGTATGCCGGCGAGCCTATTTTGACCAACCGGTTGGCGACTCCGGGATCGGGCGGAGGACTGGCGGCGACGATTCCACAAGGGATGCGAGCGGCGGCTATCAAAGTAGACGAAGTTGTGGGCGTGGCAGGATTTGTGACGCCGGGCATGCGCGTGGATGTGCTGATTTCCGGGAACCCTCCGGGAACGACGACGAACCCCCAGGGCACAATTACGAAGACGCTGCTGCAGAACATCGAAGTGCTCTCCGCAGGTACCGATATTCAGAAGGACGCGGAAGGGAAGCCGCAGCAGGTGCAGGTTGTGAACCTGCTGGTAAGCCCGCCCCAGGCAGAGCTGCTGAGCCTGGCCGGCAACGAGACGCACATTCAGCTGGTTCTGCGGAACCCGCTGGATACCCAGCTTGCGAAGCCGCCGGAGACCTCAATGGCGGAATTGTTCGCTGACGGCAAAGTTCCAGCGCCGAGAGTGATGGCTGCGCGCCGGGCGAAGGTCGCCCCTAAGGTTTATATGGTGCAGGTGATCAACGGATCAAAGTCGAGCGAAAGCAAATTTCCCGCTAACGAGGAAAGACAGTGAAAGTACGAAGCCTCATTCCTTTTGTTTCATTTTGCGCCCTATCTATCGCCGTTTGTACCGGACCGACTCTTTCGGCCCAGGACACGCAGCCAACCGCGCCGCGACAGGAGACCTCTCGTGAACTTTCCGTGGCGGTGGGAAAGACTGCGCTCATCGATTTCTCTCATCCGGTGACGCGCGTGGCGCTGGGAGTGGGCGATATTGCTGAAGTGAGCGCGGTGAGTCCCACCGAGGTTCTGGTGAACGGGAAGGCGCCCGGGACCACCAGCCTGATTGTGTGGGAGCGTGGCGGCGAGCGGCAGTTTTTCAATGTCAGCGTTCATAACAGCCGCTTCACTACCGATGACAGCCTGACGATGGTTCGTCGTGAGCTGCACCTGCAGTTTCCGGGGCAGGACATCAGCGCGACGGATGAAAACGGCGTGATTTATCTGCGCGGAACGGCAAAGGACCTGGGCAGCTCGGAGCGCGCAGTGCAGGTCGCGTCGAACATGGGCAAGGTCGTGAATCTGCTGTATGTAGCGGTGCCGCAATCGCCGCCGCAGATCCTGCTGAAGGTGCGTTTTTGCAGCGTCGACCGCTCGATGGAGAAGCAGTTGGGGCTGAATATCTTCAGCACTGGCGCAGCAAACACAATCGGGTCGGTGAACACGGGGCAATTCTCCCCGCCATCGGTGAGCACTCCCAGCACGGGAGGGGCGGTCGCGACCATAAACAACGCGCTCAACATTTCGGTGTTCCGGCCCGATCTGAACCTGGGGGCTACCATCGAAGCTTTGGAAACAAAGGGAGTGGTAGAGTCCCTCGCCGAGCCTAACCTGCTTGCTGAAGACGGCAAACAGGCCAGCTTTCTGGCGGGCGGCGAATTTCCTTATCCGGTGGTGCAGGCAACCGCGGGAGGGGCTGGAGGGGCCGTCACCATCCTGTTCAAGGAATTCGGCATCCGCCTGAACTTCATTCCTACGATTACACCGCGGGGCACGATTCGCCTTCAACTCGCGCCTGAGGTCAGCGCGCTCGACTTTGCCAATGCGATCCAGGTCTCGGGATTTAACGTACCGGCGATCTCCGTCCGCAGAGTAAAGACTGAGGTCGAGTTGGAAAACAACCAAAGTTTTGTAATTGGGGGACTGCTCGACAACACGGAAAGCCAGACATTCGACAAGATTCCATTTCTGGGGGACATTCCGGTCCTGGGAAAGTTTTTCCAGTCGATGACGAGGTCGAAGGGGAACACGGAGCTGATCGTGATCGTGACTCCGGAGGAGGTTCCGCCAATTCCGGCAGGCCAGGCGCTTCCCGCGCTGCACTACCCGGAGGCATTCATGGCGCCGAATTCGAATGTACCGATGTCGAATCCGACCGGATCTCCTTCAGCATCGCCGCAGCCCACCGCAGTGCCGGTGGAGCAGTTGATTGAGAGCAACAAGCCGGAGAAACCGCTGGTGATCGAGGGAGGCATGGGAACCAGTACAAATTAACTGCGGATTTGACAATCGATTGTGCAAAGCGGAACTTCCATCAGAGGTTCCGCTTTGTTGTTGCATAGCTAGGGGATTCCAAACTTCGCATGAAAGGGCAGGTGAGATGAGTTCCACTCCGGTTGTGTCGGAGCAGCGGCAACCGATCCCAAATAAGATCCTGCGCGCGCTAGCAGCGTTGGCCATCGCGCTTGCCGGGATACTCATCTTTACGGCAATTTCCCATCCGGCGCGCTCCGACTACATTGAGTACTGGAGCTCCGGAAAGCTGCTGGTCCAGCATGCTAATCCCTATTCTCCCGCGGGCGTATTAGCGCTCGAACAAGCGCACCGACGTCCTCTTCCAGACCCGCTCATCATGCTGAATCCGCCTTGGGCGTTGTTTCTTGTGGCGCCACTGGGATTATGCAGCGTTCGTGTAGGGTTGTTTTTTTGGACGATTCTTGCGGCGGGATGTGTCGCCGCCTGTTCCAAGCTTCAGTTTGCAGCTTCGAAAGACCGCGGGTTCGCATTTGTATTCGCCCCGGCGCTCTCGTGTATCGTCAGCGGCCAAAGTTCGCCGTTTCTCCTGTTGGGTTTCTGCCTATTCCTGAGCTTCCACAGGAGCCATCCGTTCCTTGCCGGCGCCTCATTGCTCCTGATGACGCCTAAACCGCACCTTTTTCTCATCTTTTGGGTGTTGCTTTTGGTCGATTGCGTTTACCAAAAGAGATGGCTTATTCTTGCCGGCGGCGCATCCGCGCTGGCCGCAGCCACTGCATTTTCTTTGTACTTCGATGCGCACATCTGGCAGCACTATTTCGACATGTTGCGCGGATACAAGCTTCAACAAGGGTTTCTCCCTACAGCATCCATGTTGTTCCGGATGCTCATCGATGTGCGAGTTTTTTGGCTTCTTTTTGTTCCATCTGGCGTTGCGATTCTGTGGGGGCTCTGGTATTACGCGCGACGGAAAGAGGTTTGGGACTGGAGAATCCATGGCATGCTCCTTATGCTGGTAACGGTTCTGGTTTCGCCGTACGGCTTTTTCTCGGACGAAATCGTGCTGCTGCCCTCCATCGCCTTTGCGCTCACGTTTCCGCGGAAGCGCAGGTATTCGGCTTGGATTTTGCTGGGCATCAACAGTGTTGCGCTGTATATCGTGTTTGTGCGTCACGCTGCCTTGTCTTCTCGCGAGTATCTTTGGACGCCTGTGACGTGGCTGATCTGGTATCTGTATGCGACTGGCGCATTCGAGCGTCGCGGGGGCGCTACGGCAGCCGATCTCATGAGCACGACCGAAGGGAAAACAGCAGGTGCATAGCCAAGAACGGAAGAAGAGGAAAGTGCAATGACCGGGCTATCGATCAAACGGCATTTGCGAATGGGGCATGTGCGGCAAAGGGCAGTTTGTTAGATCGCGGTGGCTTGCGTTTACCGCCATTCTATTCTTTGCCCTGACCGCATCGCGCCGCTTGCGTTCTCAATGAAGAGCGGGAAAGCAGCTGAAGCATCGTAGAAATATTTAATCTCTGGCGGCCGAGTTCGCACTGGAGCGGGCGCAGAAAGTCATGGCGATTCTTTTAAAAAAGGCAACCGTTCAGGAGGCATAGGAAAATGAACTCTCGAGAGGACGAGCGTATGAAACGGCTGCAGATTTCTAACCTCACGCGCCAGACCGAGCTTGCCTGCCGCGCGGAAATGGCGGGCACCGGAAAAGCGCGCAACAAGGGACTGCTGGGCCGGTCGGGCCTGCTTTCGGGGGAAGGACTTTGGATTGTTCCCTGCGAGTCGGTCCACACCTTTTTCATGAAGTTTGCTATCGATCTGGTCTACATCGACCGGGAGAAGAGAGTGAAGAAGGTGAGGAGCCATGTGGGCCCCTGGCGGGTGTCGGCGTGCCTTTCGGCGCATTCGATCATTGAGCTTCCGGCGGGGACGGTGGAGAGTACGAAGACTGCTCGCGGGGACCAGCTTGAGTTCTCGCCCGCAGATCTCGATCAGCCCCGCCCCGTAAGTGCACGCGAACCCCCATCTCCTGATTCCGAGAAATGATGAATCTCGTCTGCTATGTGCATTTTGGTAAATCCCTCTGGTTACCTTTGCATGTATACAGTGCACTACCGGTCTGGTTGCTCTGTATACAGGCGTTCACACCAGTCTCCTTTCCTTTTTTGGCAAACGTATGATTCCAAGTTACCTAGACCCGCCATCAATCTGGCCCTCCGCTTGCGATATGACAAGTACAACCTAGCCCTCGGGCTGGGCCAAATTCATCTTATGGGGAAGAATTCACAATGAAAGATAAACTGCTGATGCTCTCAATTAAATTGCGGACTCTGTTGTCTGACGAACAGGGCCAGGACCTTATCGAGTACGCACTGGTCGTCGCTCTGATCGCCTTTGGCGCAGTCACCGCGATGGGCACTCTGTCCACCGATATCAACAACGCCTTCACCACGATCGGAACCAAACTGAACTCGGCGTTGGGTGGCTAGTAGCACTGGCTCAAAGCTCGTGCAGAGTTTCTGAGGGGGGAATCTGGATCACGTTGCATTGTGATTCAGTTCCTCCCCTGTACTCATGGGAGTTCTTTCAAGCAAGTTTGCCTGTGCGATCTGCGCCAGGAAGATAACCGATGATCGACGGGAAGCGCATCGCGGCTGTCATGCCGGCTTATAACGCCGAAAGAACCCTTGAAAAGACTGTCCGCGAGCTGCCCGGCATCGTGGACATCAAAATCCTGGTAGACGATTCAAGCAACGACAGCACGGCGCGGCTTTCTGAAAGCCTGGGCGTGCAAACCTTCATTCACGATTCAAATTACGGCTACGGACGCAACCAGCAGACCTGTTATCGCGAGGCCCTCCGAGCGGGCGCGGATATCGTCGTTATGGTGCATGCTGATTATCAGTACACGCCTTCCCTGGTTTCGGCCATGGCCAGCATGGTAGCGAGTGGCGTTTATGACGTAGTCCTCGGCTCGCGCATTCTCGGCGGAGGAGCGCTCAAGGGCGGCATGCCGGTATATAAGTACATCGCCAATCGACTGCTCACCGCCTTTCAGAACCTGTTTCTCCGCGTCAAGTTATCGGAATATCACACGGGATTTCGAGCGTTCTCGAAAGACGTTCTCCAGATGCTGCCCTTGCTTGAAAACTCGGACGACTTTGTTTTCGACAACCAGATGGTCGCGCAATGCGTGATGTTCGGCTTTAGAATCGGAGAGATTTCCTGCCCGACAAAGTATTTCGAGGAAGCCTCTTCAATCAATCTCCATCGCAGCACTCAATATGGAATTGGCGTACTGAAGACCACAGCCGAATACGTGGCGCACAAGCTCGGGCTTGCAAAAATAGCGAGGTTTGATACTTCCGGAAGAAAAGTAGCCCCGACTTATCATTCTGAATGCGCTAACGGTAACGCCGCCGAAGTTTGAAGATCAGGCTGAAGACTCCCGTTTCATCCCGCACCGCAGTGACGGATAAATTTTGAGTGAGATCTACCTGCGCCTGAATCAACTGCTCCGCGGTCGAGTTGACATTGGTGGCGTAGGTGAGTGTCGCGTTTTTTGAAACCTGTTGTTCTACGGTAATTCGCGCCGTTGCGTTTCCGGTTCCGCTTACAAACGTTGGATCGATTTTCACGCTGCCGCCGCCGAAGAGCTTCTGTATTCGGCTGCTCACGGTGGCGTTAAGCGCGCCGCCGAGCAGCGCATCCGCGGTGGAATTGACGCCGGCCTGAGCTTCCATGTTGGAGTAGATCTGCTGCTCTTCCTGAGTGCGGCCCAACGCGAGCAGGGAGAAGATGTCCTGCTCGGAGAGCGGCGGCTCGGAGCGGAAGGTGGGGACCGGTTTGGAGGCAGTCCCGGAGAGGCCGATGGTGATGTCGTAATCCTCGACGTGGGCAGTGGCGCTCAGATCCAGAGTTGGATTGATTCGAACGGGATTGGAGAAATAAATGTCCCCGTGCTGCAGCTCGTATTTTGTCCCGGCAAAAGTTGCGTTGCCTTCAGTAATTGAGATGTGCCCGAGGACCGCGGGCTGTGCGATGGTCCCGCGGACCCGCAGGTCGACGTCACCGGCAAGCTTGGCGTAGGAGTTCTGGAAATCCAACTGCGGCGCGGAAAGGATGTGGATGTTGAGTCTCACACGGTTGGTAGGCGCATTCGGATTCGGCGGAAGCGAGACGCCTCCACTGGACGAGGTAAAGGCCGCCATATCGAGATCGCTGCCGATGAGAAAGCGGCTGATGGTGACGTTGCCGCTCAGCAACGATGACTGCTGCGTGCCCTGCAGCCTGAGCTTTGCATCCACCATGGTGCTCATTCCCTGGGGATAGCGAATGCGCACGTCTTTGGCGATGGCGGTAAGGTCGCCATAGACGCCTTGCTGGTAGGTGATGAAGCCGCCGAGCGTGATCTTGCCGCCGCCGCTTACAGCTGTCAGATCTTTCACATCGAGCCGGTCCTGATTGAATTGGAGGGTTCCATTCATCTTGCTCAGTCCGTTTGGAAAAGTGAGCAGCGCGAAGGAAACATCAGTGAACCGGGCGTCTCCGGTGAGCCCAGGTTGGGCAAAAGTACCGTCGGCATTAACTTTGAAATCCAGGCGGCCGGAGGCGGTGAGGTTTCTGTTGAAGGTCTGCGCGAGCTTGAGGTCAATGGACCCGCTGGCCTGGAAATTCATGTTGTGCGCATCGGTAAGTGCCCCGATGGAGCCCTGCGCGCGCAGGTCCGTATCTTCGCCGGTGATGTGCAGCGGATCGAGACGCACTTGTCCGCCGATCAGAGTTGCGTGAATTGCTCCATCGCTTTTCAGGTCGATGCCGGCGAGCGTTACCGCGAACTGCCGCACGGTCGCGTCGCCGCTCAGCTTGCGCGGCTCGCGTAGAGGTCCATTCACTTTGACCGCTGCGGCGATTGAGGAATGCGCCTTGACGCCTTGCACATTCAGCGCTGTAAGAATGGGCTGCACGTCCAGATTCGACAACGTCAGCTGCGCCTGGGTTTGGTAGTCTCCGGCGAGTTGTGTCTGTCCGTGAATCTCTAATTGTGCGTTCGCAATATTTGCATTCACGTTCATCAGGAGAATTTGTCCCCGCGTATGGAGCTCTGCGTTGACGAAACCGCCCGCAGCATTGTCGATGTTCAGGCGCGTGAGGTGCAGATTTGCCTGGAGGCTAGGCGACTTCAAGGTGCCGCTTCCATGCGCTTCAAAAGCAAGAGCACCGCCCAGCGTGTACTTTGCGCTTTGCAGTCGCTTAATGTGCGCGAAATCAAAACCCGACCCCTGCGCGGTGAAATTGAATGACTGGGAATTGAGATTGTAACCGCCGCTTCCGGTGACCTTGCCGCCATCTTCCAGAAAGACGAGATTCGATGCTTGGATCTCCCTGCCCGCAAAGCGAACGTCGGTATTTAGACTCTTATATGCCTCTCCGTAGGCGGTGCCGCCCTGAAGAGAAAGATGTCCGCCGCCATTGAGATTGTCCATCGTGCCGTTCGCATGCGCGGTTAAATTCAGCATGCCCGATACGGGCAGCTTCTCGCCGGCAATCGCCAGCAGGTCCTGCACAGCTGCGTTCTGGATGCTGGCATTGGCGCGTATGGCGGAGCGGTTGTCAAACGCGTAGCGCTGGCGAGCAATCGCGTGCGCATCCAGCTCGCCATCCACACGAACCGTTTCCGGACCATTAGTCAATACCGCTTGCGCGATGGAGATGCGGCGACCTGAATACTCGGCGCTCGCGTTGACTGCATCCCAGTGGATCGAGTGCTCCTCAGGAGTCGCCTTTCCTTTGGAGGCGGTCGAAAATATCGTGTCGAGATTGGTTGCGTTAAGCTGGCCCTTCACGTCCGGATTAAGGATGCTGTCCGTAATCTTTCCCGTGAATTGCGCGTTGCCATGCAGGCTCGCAGGGAGGGCCTTGACGCCCTGCTTGCCGCCGGAAACGACGCCCAAGGTGGTGAGCGCGCGATCAAACTCGGCAAGACTCGCGGTATTCAAATTTACCTGCAAGCGCGATGCGCGCGTGATTGGGAACACGCCCAGCGAGCCGGTTACATTTATTTGCGAGGCAGGCGTATGGACATCAAGGCCTCGAATATCAACCAGGCCGCTTACGTTCGAGTACTGCGCGTCCACGGTTCCGTACATGGGAATACGCCCGGATGTGGGCCGCAACGGCGGCGCCAGGGAGATCTTCGCGCTGGTCACGAAAGCAGTGGCGCTCCCGCTCCACTTCACCCTTGCTTCGCCGCTCGCTTCCGTGTCGAAGCCAAGCTCCGTGTAGTGCGGCGGCGCGACCATGGCCATTACCGACGCGAGCGCAATGCCGTGCAGTTGCGCGCGGATTGTGCCTCGTTGCACCTCCGGTCTGGCAACTACTGCCTGGGCTTTGCGTGCGGCATGCGCCGTCTTCGGCGGCAGCGGCGGCACGGCGGTTGAGGGCGCAGGACGCATCCATTGCGTCACATTCATCTCACCATCAATGGAGCCGCCCTGCGCAAACCGTGCGCGCATTCCGGTGAGGTTGAGATCATCCTGAGTGATGTGCAGCTTTGTCTCGGCAGTCACGTTGGAGATGTGGATGGATCCGGCATGATAGGACGCGCCGGTTACGTTGCTCTGTCCGTCGACGGTGAAGATCGATTTGCTGCCATTGCCGGTTAAATCGATCTGCACCTGTCCGCGGTTAAGCCCGGGAATACCGGTTAATGCCTCAACAGCGTGAAGATCGAGGCCGCCATTTACCTGGAATTTCCATGCGGGGTCGTTGAAATTTGTGAGTGAGCCGCTGAGGTCGAGGCGCGAGGCTCCGGTCTGCAGCCGCAGGGACGGCAGATTCACCTGATTGCGCCCAAGCTCCACCTGCGCATCAAGTACCGAATGCAGGGGAGGCGACTCCCCGCTCTGCATCGAGAGGTCTTCGAGATGAATGACGGCGAGATAGCGGTCAAGACGTGGCGACCCGATTTTTGGGACGTATTTCACGGTAACGCCAAGGTTGTTCGCGATCGCATTGAATGGAGTGGATTGCTGATTCACGATCGCAATGCCGTTGCGGACTTCCGCCCGGTTCACACGGAGATCAAAGATTGTATTGATCACCGGTTTGTTGTTTGATTTGACCTTCGGTTGAGGTTGGTTGGTCGACCCGTCGGGATAGACGATCAGGTGAATCACGGGATGATCGGCCTCCAAATAATTGAGACCGATCTCGCGGCGCAGGAGAGAGATGATTTTGACGCGAATATAGAGGCGGTCAATATGCGCGTATGGAACTTGGCCGGGGCCCTCAAGTCCGTGGATGGTGAGGTCGCTGGCGGTGAACTCAAGATGCAACACGCTCCAGCGGAAGGCTCCCAACTGGACGCGCCCTCCTGTCGTGCGCTCAAGCGCGGCGATTACCTTGCCCCGAACATAATTTTCGAACTGGGGAGTGCCGGCGTACCAGGCTGCTCCCCCGAGCAGGACGAGAAGCACAACGACGATGACGAGGATGGCGCGCCAGAAAATGTGGCGGCGGCGCGGCGCCGGAGCGGAGAGGTTGGGATTGGCGGCGGCGCTCACAGCTTTACTCCTCACTCTGCTTCTGGTCCGAAGGCGTTTCAGCCGCCGCCGCATATTCCGGATCGACAATGCGCACGCTGCCCTCGTCCCGCAAGCTCTTAAGCCAGTCCTGCATCATGCCGTTCACCTGCTGCTGCAGCAAGACCTCCTGAATGCGCCCGGAGACACTTTTGAGCGAAGGAGGCGCCTGGTGTTGCCGTGAAAAGACGGGGACCACCGACTTCGCGTAATAGTCTGCGATGTTTGCCTGCGGGATGCGAATGCCCATCCGAAACCTTACGTCGATAAAGTGCAGAACCGCCAGCCGCTGCTTCCAATGATCATTCACTTCCTGCTCGGTCAGATCGTTTGCCGCGAGGAAAGCCTTCCATCCTGCGGCCGTCCTGCAATCATATTTCGCGCATGCCGGTAAATTCGCGCGCACCTCGTCGAGCGACTGCCGCACCTGCGCATCCGATATATCGCTCTTTACCTGCTGGTCATTCATCTGCTGCAGGATCAAATCGCGATTGATGAGTCTTCGCATGGCGTTCTGCCGTGTGTCGTTGTCCTTGTGCTGAAACGGCTCGAGCGTGGCGAGGTGCATCTCCTCGTCCACGTCGCTCTGCAGCAGCACATCGTGGTTGATTACGGCAATTACGCGGTCGAGCACGACGGGCGCTGGGGCGCTTTGCGCATGGCCGTTTAGCGCGATCAACGCCAGCAGCAGCCCGGATATGAAATGGCTCTTCATCAGAATGCCTGCCCGATGCTGAAGAAGAAGTTAAAGTGCGAGGCCTGACCTACGTGAGGCGCAATCGACGAGCCGTCGGAATGGGTGCCGAAAGTGATGACGACGGGATAGATGGGGGGATTGAGGTTATAGCTGAAGTCCAGACGGATAGGCCCGATGGGTGTGTGATAGCGCGCGCCGAGACCCAGAGCGTGAGAAAAATCATTGAAGTCGCAGGTGCCAGTTGGATTGGTGCTCGAAGAGCGCGTCACTTTCTGCTGGTCAGCAGCTGTCAGATCCTTGCAGGTGGAACTGTGCGGCTGCTTGATGCGAATGGCGCTTGGCCAGATATCTGAGGAGTTGTTGAAGACATTCCCGGTGTCATGAAACAGCACGAACGCGAGCGCAGTACCGAAATAGGGAAGATTCGGATTCGGAAAGCGCAGCTCTGTGCTGTTGACGAACACGCCCGCGCCGCCAATGGGGAAGCCGGTGAGGGCGTCGCGCGGTCCGGCTGAATTGATGGAGAAGCCGCGCAGCGACTGCGCGCCGCCTGCATAAAGCCTCTCCGGGAGGGGAATATATTCGTACTTGCCCCGCCCAAACGAGCGTTCGTAACCAAATCGAGTATTGCGGGCCAAGACAAACTGGCGTTTGCCTATCCGGTAATAGCTTGAGTTTGTAAGGTCGAGGCGGTTGAAGTTAGCCTGCGAGGCAAAAATACTGTCTGTGACAAATTCCTCGGCGCTCGTATAGGTTCCAGCGACGGCATCGAGCGGCGTGGGTCGACGCGTATCCCGAATCCACGTAAGTCCGGGGCCGCCCACACGCACCGGCTCCGATACCAGAGGAATTTCGTTGGGAGATACCTGCACGCTGTTCGGATCAACCTTCACGCGGCGATAGGTGAACTGATAGAGCAGCGTATTGGGCCGGTTAGGCCGCTCCGTAAAGCGCACCGTTCCTTCCAGCCGCGAGGCGGCATAGGTGGTTACGTCCTGCGCGTTGGTGTAGCCGCCGCTCAAGGAAAAATCGAAGGTCTTTCTGTTGAACACCTGCGGAAAAGAGTAGATGGTTGTCGCCGACTGCTCCAGGGAGCCGTATTCCGTTCGCAGCGTGATCGACTGATTGCGTCCCCAAAGATTGATGCGCGAAGCATCGAATAAAACCAGCGCGCTCGCACCCGTCTTTCCATTCGTGCCGCAATTCGCCTCAAAGTTCGACGGATTGATGCCCAGTTGAATCAGGCTCACGGGATTCGGACAGCTCGTCGAGGGATTGCCCGTCTGTGCCTGAAAACCGAAGCCATAGCTTACGTCCCATCGCTTGGCCTCAGTAAATTGCACGAGCACGTCTTTGCGCTGCGAATTGCCGTTGGGGTCCTCGACCGCGGTGTTCACTTCATTGAAGAGAGTGAGGTCGTAGAGCTGGCGTTGTGTTTCCAGGAGCGCCGACTGGTTTAGCGGCTGTCCCGGCGTCACATGGATGTGGGGAGCCACAGTCGAAGGCCGCGTATAGTGCAGGCCGGAGACGAGGACGCGATTGACGAAGGTCTGATTGCCTTCCGTGATATTCAGCGATACATCGATCCGGCGTGCGTTGCCCGGCTCCGGCTTTTGCGACAACGCCACAGTGGCGTGATCGAAACCCTGGCTGTAGTAGTAAGTCAGAATCTCATCGCGGTCGCCCACAATCGTAGTTGCCGAATACGGCTGCCCCGCCTCCGTGCTCAGAAGCGGCTTGAGCGTGCTGAAGGCGACTTTCTGATTGCCGGTTACTTCATATTTTCCAATCAGGTCCTGCGTGCCCTCGACGATCTGATAGTTCACCGACAGTCCGGCCGTCTTGTTCCTGCCGCCCGGCGCAGTCATCCTCACCACAGGGGTCACTGTGACATTGCTGAAGCCGTTGCTTTCGTAAAGGGCCTCGATGGTATTCACGTCAGCCTGCGCCAGGGCCTGACTGTATTGCCCGTGCCGCATAAACAGGTCCGCCTTATGCACGGTCAGCCGAGGAAGGATGACGGAATCGCTGAAGTAGTGGTTGCCGGAGATTCTGACTGCCGTAACCTCGCGCCTTTCGCCCAGCTTTACGTTGAAAACAATTTGCGTGTGCGCCTCAGCGCCGTTTCCCTGCGTGCTGCGCGTATGGGTGGCCTCCGCGTCAAAGTATCCGCGTCGCTGATAATAGTCACGCAAACGTCTATCGCCTTCGTTCAACAGGTCTTCGTCCACGGTGCCTTCCTGAAATACGGGGACCAAAGACTTTATCTTGCCCTTACTTAAATGGACGCCATTAACAGTAATCGTAACCAGCGGTCCCTGATTCGCCAGAAAATTAAGGTCCAGGAGAGGAGGCTGGAATTGCTTCGAGGCGAGCGAGACGGTCGCTTCCAGCCGCTGTTTCTTCTCATAATTATTCTGGACGCCGCTCAGCGCGCGACTCACCGTGTCCCGAGTCACCTTGGAGTGCGCCTTCAACTTCCCCTTCTTGCGGAACTGCGCGATCGTCAATCCGGAGTCGCCGCTCACCTTCACTGCGCCCAGCCGCGTCTGCTTGCCCAGCTTCACTTCGTAGTGGATGTTCACCAACGCATCGGCGGAGTCCTTGGTCGTAGTGGTAGTGAAAGTGCCGAGATAGTAGCCATTCTCCTGCAGCGTTTGAGTAAGCAGCCTGGCGGCCCGAGTCATCTTCGCGTCTGTATAGCGGGTGCCCGCAATCAATCGCGTTGACCGCTCCAGCTGGCTTGCCAGGCGATCATCCTTTACGCCGTCGACGGTAACGCGGCCGAGAAAGAACTGCGACATACCGTTAAAGATCAGAGTCACCGAATTGCCGTGCCGCTCCCCTTCAACGGAAATCTCCTTGTACAGACCGGTTGCATAAAGCTGCCGCAGGCTGTCGCGCACGTCCTCTGCGCCAAGCGGGCGGTTCGGCTGAAGTGCAAGGAACTCCGGCAGCGGCTCAAGGCGTGAGCGGTCCACTCCCTTGAACTCGACGGCCTCTACCCGCAGCCCTTCCCATGCGCGCAGGTTGTCGGTCGCGGCATGGGGGGTCACCCCGGCCGGTTGCGCCGTCATCCTGTTTGCGTCGTTATATCCGGGCACGCGCGCAGCTGTGGGCTGCTGCTGGGCATCACGTCCGGCCTGCGGAGTCGTCGAGGTCGCCGGCGTGCCGGTGGTCGTGCTCCCGACCTGCGCCCGCAAGCTTCTAGCCGCAAGCAGCATGACAAAAATGCAGATCAGCGCGCTGTAGCAGCCGCGAGCCGATAACCATCTCCAGCCGCGAATTCGCACAGTGCTTTGCAAACCCGGCGTTCGCAAGAAACCCAATCCGTCCCCTCGTTCCGACCTGCGTTGACCCGCAGAAACATCGGCCTCCGCCATGATTTAGTTAAGATGCGAACTGCCGTCCCCGGCTCCCGCTGCCGCCGCGCGGGGGAGTGGGCTGCCTCTTTATCTTAGCGGCTTCGCTTCCTGTATTTGCCCCTCCTATACTAATGAGGTGATGCCTTCGCCTTCCACCATGTCGCAGGAACGCTACTCGCGCCAGGTGCTTTTCCCGGAAATCGGCGAAGCCGGCCAGGAAAAGCTCGCCGCCGCGCATGTCGCTCTCGTCGGCTGCGGAGCTACCGGCGCTGCCGCAGCCGGCCTGCTCGCGCGCGCCGGAGTCGGTTCCCTGACCATCGTCGACCGTGACTTCGTCGAGCCCAGCAATCTGCAGCGGCAGGTGCTCTTCGACGAAGCCGATGCTCGGGAGTCGCTCCCCAAAGCTGAGGCCGCACGCCGGAAAATCGCGCTCCTCAACAGCGAGATCAGCGTGCGCGCCCACACCGCCGATCTGACGCCCGGGAATATCCACAAGCTGCTCATGGGCGCCGACATCATCCTCGATGCGACGGATAATTTCGAGACCCGTTACCTCATCAATGACTATGCCGTGGAACAGCGCACGCCGTGGATCTACTCGGCTGCGATCGGAGCTTACGCCGTCACCATGAATGTGCTGCCGGAGGAGACCGCCTGCCTTGCCTGCGTTTTCCCCGAGCCCCCGGGTGGGGCTGTGGAGACCTGCGACACCGCTGGAATCCTGAACACTGCTGTAAACTTCGCCGCCTCGGTTGCCGTGACTGAGGCGCTCAAGCTCATTGTGGGCGCGCGCGAAAGCGTTCGGCGGACCCTGCTCTCGTGCGATCTCTGGACAAACGAATGGTCCGAAATCTCCGTCGCCGCTTCACGCCCGGATTGCCAAGTCTGCTCCGTCCGGGACTTCCGTCACCTCCGGGGCGAAGGGCGTCCTCACATAACGCTATGCGGACGCAACTCCGTCCAGATTCACGAGCACGGCCGCCCTATCGATCTCGCCGCGCTCGAGCAGCGGCTGCACCCGCACGGCGAGGTCCGCTTCAACCAGCTTCTGCTCCGCTTTACTCGTGCCCCGCACACACTCACGGTCTTTGCCGACGGGCGCGCTATCGTTCAGGGGACCACAGACGCCGCCCTTGCCAGGAGCCTCTATGCCAGGTTTGTAGGCTCCTGAAAAGGCAACCCTTGCGACGACCACCGCCATCTCACGGTTGATATCTTGCTGCTCATTTAACCGTTTAACCATGAACCCCGCATCCTCAACATTGCATGGCAGTTTTCCGAGAGCCACAGGAGCTATACTCGATGCAAGTCTGCGCAGACAGGAGGCTGGCATGAACGCAGGCCAGGCCCCGCCTAAACCGGCGAATCAGCACATGCGGCGTAATCCCCCAATCGCAGGCGAGGCGGAAGCCATTGCCAGCGCGCAGGCGGGAGACGCCCGTTCGTTCGAAACGCTCTACGCGCTGCACAAGCGCCGCGTCTATTCGCTTTGCCTTCGTATGCTGGGGAACGTCGCCGAGGCCGAAGACCTGACGCAGGAAGCCTTCCTCCAGCTGTACCGCAAAATCGGAACGTTTCGCGGCGACTCTGCCTTCTCGACGTGGTTGCATCGGCTCTCCGTCAACGTGGTCCTGATGCACCTCAGAAAGAAGGGGCTGCCCCAGGTCTCGCTGGAAGAAACTCTGGAACCATCGCAGGAAGACGGCCCGCGCAAAGACATCGGGGCGCGCGATCTCACGCTTTCCGGGTCAATCGATCGGGTGACGCTTGAGCGCGCAGTTGAGAATCTGCCGCCGGGTTATCGGCTGGTCTTCGTGCTGCACGACATCGAGGGCTATGAGCACAATGAAATCGCCGACATGCTCGCTTGCTCGATCGGCAACAGCAAGTCGCAACTTCACAAGGCCCGTATGAAACTTCGCGAGTTGCTGCGCACTGGCGAACGCAAGGAGCCCGCCGCATGACCGGGTCAAATCAAGAGAACGGAAAGACTATGGACTGTGCGGAATTTCAGGATCGGCTGCCCGAGCTGTTTGAGTCTGGCAACGACCTGAGCAAAGAAGAGCACCTCAAGGGGTGTGAAAATTGCGCCGCGCTCGTGCGCGACCTCGAATACATCGCCCAGCAGGCCAAACTGCTCTTGCCACTTCACGACCCAAGCCCCAACGTCTGGAGCAACATCCAGTCCGCGATCCAAAACAATGGAGACCAAACGGCCAAGCATTAAGGCTGCTCTTGGCGTAAGCAGATTGGCGGGTCCGGCCGGGACTATGCCGAATCCACTTTGACAAGATGGAGAAAGCGATCGAGGGTCTTTTTGTCGGCCGGATGTGAGCCTGGGCCGGAGTGACTGCCTGTCACCGCTGAATCGACCGGCATGAACGCGAACGCGACGCCGTCTTCGCCATGGCGAATTACTTTGGACATGATGATGACGGAGCAATTGGGCTCACCCGGCTCGGTGCTGGTTCTTTGCAAAGTCATCATGATAAGAGTGCCCAGGCTCCAGCGCTCGCTAGTGGCGAGATAGAAGCCGGCGTGGCCGAGATTCCGCACCTCGTGAGCGACGGGTTGACCGCCATCCCAGAAGTAAGCGACCAGGGGAGGCTTTTTCTTGCGGGAGCCCCTTCTCGGGTCGCGCGCTGAAAATGCTTTAAACCAGCCTCTTGTTTTTTCGACGATCGGTGTCATGCGATCCCCCATTGCAGTTTTTGCAATCGATTGGAGCTTTCCTGTTGTCGCGCCGGGAGCAGTGAAGGGGCGCGCAGAACCGGGCAGCAAAATGACTGCAATGTACTACAGTGCCTCAATCCCGGTAGGAAGCTTTGCATGTGCATCTCTCCTGTTTGCCTGCAGGGCTGGGGGCCTTTTTTTACCTGTCGGCTGCAAGCCACCGTTGGTTGCCGAGACCGCTTATCGCATCTGGCTTTCCAGCTGTGGGACAGCAGCGCGGCTGAATCGGCTCTCTATCTCTTCGATGGCGCAGATGATCAATTGATCTCCGGGCTGAGTCTGGGAGGAATAGATGGTATGTGTGGGCAGCTCGAGCACGCTGGCCGCCTGAATTCTCAGGGGGGCGATGCGAAATCTGGGGAAGTGCTCAATGACATGGATAACGCGATGGTTCTCGTCGAGATAGATGAGATCGAGCGGAAAGAGCACGCCCAAAGTATGGACACCCTGAGAAGGTACAACCCAGAGGCCTTCGTCCAGTTTGAGCTTTAAGCGCCCGATAAGGCCTTTCAGGCGCGCCGATACGGTATCTGCTGGGGTAACTCCGAGACAGAGGAAGCACTCGCGGGTCTGGTTATATACGCAATACGTTTTTCTATCCATGGCCTTTTGCATTTGCGGGTGCGAGCAGCCGTCCTCCCTCGCTGGGCAATGACTGATTTGTTGACGCGAGCCCTTGAGGGATCTATACCTTTCCAGTAATTTGTCGTGCCATTTTCTTCCGGAGCGGATGAACGGGTACTGATGTTCATCCGTACCGGGAGAAGAGCCAGGAGCAGCTTGCGAAGTTCGAGACGCTGCCAGGCGGCTCGATCTTCGTTCGTCGAAGGCCGTAACGGAGGCGCGTTGAAAGTCCGCTGCGAATTTCCGCAAGGGAGTTAGCTCACTTTCTTGCGGCGGCGCTGAATCAGAACGACCAGCAGAACGACAGCAATTACACCGGATACAACCCGAATGATCATTGAATTGTCCACGTCAGCTCTCCTTTCTTAGTTGTTAAAGAACTTGTGAAATGACTCCGCCATGATGAGGGCAGGAGGCCCCAGGGTAACCAGGAAGATGGAGGGGAAAATGAAAAAGACAAGCGGGAAGACCAGTTTCACAGTGGTCTTGGCGGCCTGTTCCTCGACTTGCTGGCGGCGCTGAGTTCTTAAAGTCTCGGAATGGACGCGCAGAGTGCGCGCGATGCTGGTACCGAATTTTTCCGATTGCACCAATACGGAGATCAGGTTGCGGACGCTTTCGACATCTGTGCGGTCGCCGAGGTTCTTCCAGGCATCCGCGCGGGGGCGTCCGGCTGATTGTTCGAGAGCGACGACGCTCAGCTCATCGCTTAAATCAGGATGGGACAATTTCAGTTCCTGCCCGGTGCGTGCGGTGGCCTGGTCGAGGCTGAGTCCGGCTTCGATGCAGATTATGAGAAGATCGAGCACGTCCGGCAGGGCACGGCGGATGCGCGCCTGACGAGACTTGATGCGCCTGCCGAGCCAGAAATCGGGGGCAAGAAAGCCGAGGCCGAGGGCCACGGCATAGAGAAAGAAAGGGCTATAGTGGCCGAGTCCAGTGACCAGCAGAATGACAACCAGGGTGACAGGCACAAGAATCTTGGCGCCGAAGAAGGCCTTGACCGCGGATTCATTGCGATAGCCTGCGCGGGTAAGGCGCAGCTGAACGACGGAGATCTCCGCCTGGCTCTTGGGCATTACGCGCTCGAGCTGCTCGACGACGTTGGAGAGAGAGAGACCGGTCTGCTGGATGGTGCTCGCCAAACTCTTTTGCTTGGGTTTGGCGCGTTGCGAGGTTACAGCAGCGATGCGTTGCAGCATGGCCTCGCGGTAGAACAGAATGAGCCCCGCGCTTGCGATGAGCAGGAAGACAACCAGAAAGGCGAAAATCGTAAATACCATAAATTACCCTTAAACGTCCATGTTGACGATCTTGTTGATAATGAGCGCGCCTATGATGGTCATGGTGCCGGAGGCGTAGAGCAGTTTGACGCCGATGTCGCGTTTCCACAGAAGACTCATGTTGGCGGGATTAAGGAAATATAACCCAATGCCCAGAACCAACGGGAGAATCGAAAGGATCCATCCCGTCATTCGACCTTGTGCGGTGTGAACGCGCACCTGGCGCTTGAGGCGGAAGCGTTCGCGGATGACGTAGGCGACCTTGTCAAGCACTTCGGCCAGATTGCCACCGCTTTCCTTTTGAATAAGGATGGCGGTGATGACCATTCTGAGGTCCTGCAAGGGAACGCGAGTCGCCAGGTTGTTCATGGCAGTCTTCAGCTCGAGGCCATAGTTCTGCTCATCGAAGCAGATGCGGAACTCGGTCTTGAGGGGCTCGGGGGCTTCATGCCCGACCAGGTCGAGGGATGAGTTGAGGCTGTGCCCCGCGCGCATGGCGCTGACCATGAGGTCGAGGGCTTCGGGCAGAGCCTGCTCGAACTTGTGGAAGCGCTTTCTGCGTTTCAGCATGACGAAGGCCATGGGCGCTCCGCCCAGGACCAGTCCTACCACGAACGAGAGCAGGAGGGAGCCGGTGCGGAGATGGACGAGATAGGCAGGGATGAAGAAGCAGGTGATGGACATCAGGATCAATCCGCCGGCCGTCCACTTGAGATTGGCCTGGTAAAGCAGGCTGCGAAGGCGAGGGGCGATCTCGAGCTTAAGCAGCAGGCGATTGATGAAAGGGACCGCGCTGAAGAGTTCCTGTTTGCGGAGATCGACGATGGGGTCGGCGGTGGGGGCGGCATCCGAGCTGAGGGCGGCCTGCAGCACGGAGAGAGTCCGCTTGGTCTGCTTGGAGGCACCTGTGCCGGTGGCGGTGAGCAGGAGAGCGGAGACCGCGAATACACCCATAAAGACGAGCACTACGACGAATACCATGATGCTTTCCTCCTCCCGCGCTAGTTAACTTCCGTTATATTTTCGAACATGGCGGCTGGCATCATGATTCCAGCGACGCGAAGGCGGTCAAGGAACTTGGGGCGAATGCGGCTCGGCACAAAAGCGCCGATGACCTTGCCGTCGGGTCCAATTCCCCTTCGTTGAAAGCTGAAGATTTCATGCATGCTGATGATGTTTTCCTCCATGCCGGTGATTTCCGACACGCTCATTACCCGGCGGCTGCCGTCGCTGAGTCGGGAGACCTGCACGACGATGGAGATGGCAGAGGCGATCTGCTGACGAACGGTCCGTTCCGGCAGGTTCAGATTGCTCATTGCGACCATCGATTCGAGTCTGGACAGCGCGTCGCGAGTGGTATTGGCGTGAATGGTGGCCATTGAGCCTTCGTGACCGGTGTTCATCGCCTGGAGCATGTCAAAGGCTTCCTCTCCGCGGACCTCGCCGATGATGATGCGGTCGGGACGCATGCGGAGGCTGTTGATGAGCAGGTGGCGTTGGCGGATGGCTCCCTGACCCTCGACGTTGGGGGGGCGGGTTTCGAGGCGAACGATATTCTGCAGGGCAAGCTGGAGCTCGGCGGCATCTTCGATGGTGACGACGCGCTCGCTCTGCGGAATGAACTGGGAGAGGATGTTCAGCAGCGTGGTCTTGCCGGCGCCGGTGCCGCCCGAGATCAGGATGCTGATACGCGCGCGGACCGCGGCGGCGAGCAGTTCGAGCATCTCCGGAGAGATGCTTTTCATTGCGGTCAACTGGCTTGCGGCCACAGGACCGGTGCCGAAACGGCGTATGGATACTGCGGGGCCATCGAGCGCGAGGGGAGGAATGATGGCATTGACGCGGGAGCCGTCGGGCAGGCGAGCGTCGACCATGGGCGAAGACTCGTCTACTCTGCGTCCGACACGCGAGACGATGCGATCGATAATCTGCATGAGATGGCGGTCGTCGCGGAACGCGGCTTCGACCTTGCGCAGGACACCGCTTCGCTCGATGAAGACGTTGTCCTTGCCGTTGATCATGATGTCGGAGATGGACCTGTCGCGGAGCAAGGGCTCAAGCGGACCGAGGCCGAAAACCTCGTCAAGCAGCTCTTCCTGAATCTTCTCCTGTTCGGAGAGATTCAGAGGCACGCGCTGGCTGGTGATAATTTCGCTGACCATGCCGGCGACCGCATGGCGGGCCTGTCCGCTATTGACGCGCGACAGTTTCTCCAGGTCGAGCCTGGAGATCAGGGTGCGGTGTACCTCGGCTTTGAACTGCTCTATGTTGAGTTGCTCCACGCTATGCCATCCGTGTTTCCGTTACGAGTTGAAGAAATGTGGCGCTCAGCCGAATAATCCCAGGCCGAACCGTTTCTTTTTTTCCGGCGCCGCGGTCAATCCACAAGCGGCACGGGCCATCTGCCTGATAATGTCGCCGATGGGGGAATCTCCCATGGCAAAGGGTGTGGCGCTGTTCTGTGCCTGGCGCACCACGGGGTAGTCGCTGGGAATTTTCCAGGTCGCAGGCAGCGTCAGGGCTTTGGTGATGCTCTCTTCGTCGATGACCAGCGATCGCGGGGTGAAGCGGTTGAGCACGATCTGCAGCTTGGTGGCGCGCGAGGCAAAAAACTCCGAGATGACGCGATTGGAATTGCGCAATTCGGAGATGCTGACCTGGGTGATGAGGTAGACGATCGAGGCGGCTTCGATGAGCGTGGTGTAGGTGGTGCCCGAGGACGAGCCTGCGTCGACGATGACGTAATCGAAATCCTGGCGGGCGACCGCGAGGAGCTTTTCCAGGGTGTCGTTCGAGATCGACAGATTGGAATACTTGTCGGGCGCGGAGAGCACAGAGAGGCCGGAGCTGTGCTTGGTGAGGATGCGCGCGAAAAAATTGGAGTCCATCCGGTTGATATTTTGAACCGCGTCGATGGTGGAGAAGGGAGCGGTTATGCCGAGATCGAGGGCCGCGCCTCCGAGGGGTAGGTCGAGGTCGATGAGCAGAGTGCTCTGTCCCGATTCCTGGGCGACGGCAACGGCGAAGTTGCTGGCGATGGTGGTCACGCCGGTTCCACCCTTGGCTCCGGTGAAGACCATGAGGCGCCCGAGAGTCTTTTTCGTGGGGCGATTAGCGGGGCGGCGGACGGAGGCGCGGACCAGGGCTTCGGTAATGGTGTTCTGAGAATAGGGCGGGGTGAGGAATTCTCGGGCGCCGGCCCTCATGCAGCGAACCAGTAATTCCGAGTCAGGGCGGGCAGCGTAGGCCATTACGGTAACGGCGCCGTGTCCGCAGATATGCTCGATGAGATCGAGCGCCTGCTCCGGATTGCTGTCCAGATCGATGATGATTGCGCTGAAACCGGCTTCGATCAACGAAGGAACGTCGTCGAGCTCGGGATAGGCGCGAAACTCTTTGGCGACGGTGGCCTGCGGACCAGCGATAGCCAGGGCCAAATCTCGGCGGCGAGACTCCTCAGGGCCGATAAGGGCAACAGACAAGAGACCGGCGCCAATGATATCGGTATTTTGCGCGAAGGCGGACATTGCCAGTTTGCTACTCCCTGCTCTATGCCGCGCCTGCCGGGGTGAGCGGACGCCAGCGTGATTTCGACCAAGTACCCCTTACAACGAATCCACTTCTCAACGTGCCAAAAAAGAAACCAAAGTTCCAATCGCAATCGCGGGAGCGTAAGGCATTTTGCGCGCGCGCGGATTGCTGAGATTCAATTCCGGATCGGACTTCAAACCGCGTTTTCCGATACCGAAGACAAGATTGCCGGCGCCACTGAAGAGCTCTCCGAGAAAGCCGCCGGCAGCGGCCCAGCACAAAGCCATGACACCGCCGATGATGCCGGTGAAGACGAGTGCAGTGATCAGCTGGCCGGGCCATATCCAGGCGCCGATCGCGGCACAGAGTTTCACATCGCCCATTCCCATTCCGCCCATGAAGGCGAGAATGCCGAAGAGAAAGCCGCCGAGGGCGATGCCAGCGAAGCTATGGCCGACTCCGCTCCAGCCGTGGAGCCATCCGGAAACGGCGATGCCTGAGATGAGAAAGGGAAGTACCAGCCAGTTCGGTATGCGCCGACTGCGGAGATCGGTGAATGTCGCCACCGCGACAACGGCGAAAGTCGGCCATAACACAATCGCGGAATGCATACACTAGCCCCTTTATTTTTCGAAAACGTGACTAGGGGAGAGCAATTTTCCAGCCAAATAGCCGAACTGCGGGAAGCGTCTGAAATTATGAGTTTAGCGGCTATTTTGTTCCGGGGGTGTGAACAACAGTATACATGCGGCAGATGGGAGTAAAGCTGCGCATACACGGCGAGGGGATTTTTGGTTACCTTTGGCGCCTGACTTTTTTCAGGACACAGGCATTGAATGGCGGTCTCCTCCGATGGGAAAGGTACTGAGATCAATCAGCTGTGGGAAATGGGGTTCGCGGCGGGGGCAGGCGAAGGCGACAGCGCGAGAAGGGGGAGAGCTATAACTGAAGTTACCTAGACAGGCGTTGGTTATTCATCTATATACATGATTGTGCGATCGCGAAAAATAGGCTGGACAGGTTGGGAACTGTTTAGCTATCAATAACTATCCGCAATCAATAAATGTTTGCCCTGAACGGGGCAGCGACACTGCGGAGCGACGCGACATTGATGGTCCTACGGGGAGCACGTTGCGCGGGGGGCGGAATCAGGCTCCTCCGAAGCACCCGCCCGCGCGATGCAAGGAATTTCAGGCTCGTGCTCGGCGTGAATGAAGGAGATTGCCCAAAATATGGTTCGAATTGGGTTGTACTCGGAAGACCGTAAACTGTTGTCGATTTTGTCGTCTGCCCTGGGCCATGAATTTCAGGTTCAGTTGGAGCCGAGCGAAGACCAGGTGTTCCGCACGCTCGCTGCCGGCAGCTGGGATGTAGTCATTCTCGATCTGGATTCCAGTCATAGCCTGGCGAAGCAGCGAATTTCATCCTGCCGGCGGATTGTAGCCTCTCAGGTGTCCTCAGTCGTGATGGCAGACGATAGCCTGCGCGGAGCTGCAGAAGAGCTGGTGCGGCTGGGGGCCTACAGTTACTGTCGCAAGCCGCCTTCGGTGCGGGAACTACGTGCGATCATGCGGCGGGTGCAGGAGCGGCTGGTATTGAAGCGCGACAGGCAGCCGGCGAAACAGGACCCACAAGAGGTGAATTCCTGCGATCAGATGATGGGTTCCAGTCCGCAGATGCTGCAGGTTTATGATCTGGTGCAGCGTGTGGCGAGCCTGAATGCTTCCGTGCTGGTGACGGGAGAGAGCGGTACGGGAAAAGAGCTGATCGCGCGGGCCATTCACAACCTGGGGGCCCACTCGTTGCGACCTTTTGTCGCGGTTTCCTGCGGAGCGATCCCTGAGACATTGATCGAGGCTGAGTTGTTTGGCCACGAGAAGGGCGCGTTCACCGGTTCAGTGGGAGCACGTGAAGGCTACCTTGAACAGGCGGGCGAGGGCACGCTTTTCCTTGACGAGATTGGCGAGCTGAGTCCGGCTGTGCAGGTGAAACTGCTGCGCGTTTTGCAGCAGCGCGAGTTCAGCAGACTTGGCAGCAGCCGGTTGATTCCGCTGCGCGCCCGGCTCATTTTTGCCACTCATGCCGACCTGAGTGAACTGGTGGCCCAGGGCAAGTTCCGATTGGATCTTTATTACAGGATTAACGTAATGAAGATTACAGCTCCTCCGTTGCAGGAAAGGGTGGAGGACATTCCGCAAATCGCGACGCATTTCCTGCAGCATTACACCCAGATTTACCAGAAGCAGGTTGACGAGATAGAGCCTGGCGCGATGGCGATGCTGCAGGCATACTCGTGGCCGGGGAATGTGCGCGAGCTGGAGAATGTGATTCAGAGGGCGATCATCGTCGCTAGCGGCAGGAGCATTGGCGAGAGCGATCTGCCGAGCAACGTTCAGGACGAGGGCATTGTGAATTTCGCGGATTATCATCCGGCGACCTCGTTCGAGCGGCAGCTTCGCGATTACAAAGTCAAGCTGGCGGCGACTGCGGTGCGGGACAGCAATGGCAATAAGACGGTGGCGGCACGAAACTTGAATATTTCGCGGGCTTACCTGCATCGGCTGATCCGGCTGGCGGAGCGCGATCCGCTCATTGATGAAGAAATGGATATGGAGACGGCTTGAGCGCTGCGGCTCTATCGGCCCGTACAGCCGAAGGGCCCTCCGCCGCCACTGTTTCACGTAAGATCTTTTCTTTCCCCGTGGTGCTTGCAAGTTTCCTGATAGTGCTGGCCGTGTTGACGGTGCGGGGACGCTTCGATGATCCCGACATGTGGTGGCACCTGAAGAATGGAGAGGTCATCTGGACTACTCACGCCATTCCGATGGCGGACCATTACTCTTATACAACCCACCAGCAGAAGTCGATTCCGCAGGAATGGTTGTCGGAGACGCTGATCTATGGAGCGTATAAGGCTGGTGGCTACTCCGGGCTGATGGCGTGGCTTTGTTTTTTCAGCGCCGCGCTCTTGATCGCAGGATACACGCTGTGCAGCTTCTATTCAGGAAATGCGAAGATCGGCTTCCTGGGGGCGATGGTCCTATGGTTCTTTTCTACCGTGGGTCTCGCGATACGCGGGCAGATTATCGGCTACCTGCTGCTGGCGATCGAGCTGCTGCTGCTGCATCTTGGACGCACGCGCAATCCACGATGGTTTTATTGCCTGCCTTTGCTGTTCCTCATATGGGTGAATTGCCATGCCTCATTTTTCTTCGGGCTGGTGGTTCTGGGCGTCTTCCTGTTCTGCTCTTACTTTGATTTTAAGGCGGGTTCGCTGGTTTCGATTGGCTGGACTGCGACGCTGCGGCGGCACTTTCTGATCGCGATAGGATTGTCGGCGGTATCCGTTTTCGTGAATCCAGCGGGAGTGCGACAGGTGATGTACCCGCTGAATACGCTGCTGAGGCAGCACATTGTTGTTACGCAGATCGACGAGTGGAAGCCGCTGGCTCTGCGCGATCCGCGCGGCGTGGGCCTGCTGGCAATCCTGGCGCTGATTGCGTTATTTCTTTTTGTTCGGCGGTCAGAAAAGTTGTTTCTGGAGGAAGTGCTGTTGCTTGCGATGGGCGCGTGGCTGGCCCTGAGTCATCGTCGGATGGTGTTTGTTTTTGGGGTACTCGCCGCACCTGTGGTATCGCGTCTTCTTGCCAGGTCCTGGGACGGCTACGATGCGAGCACCGACCGTCGCCTGCCCAATGCGGTGTTCATCGCGCTCGCAGTGACGGCAGTTTTTCTGGCTTTTCCGAGCCGTCTTAATCTGGCCAACCAAGTAGATGAGGGAAGTCCTGCAAAGGCAGTGGAGTACATCAAGACGAATCGTCTCTCCGGGAATATGCTGAACACGTTCGGCGATGGCGGCTATCTAATCTGGACCCTCCCGGAACATCCGGTATTTGTGGACGGGCGCGCGGATGTTTTTGAGTGGACGGGTGTGCTGGGAGAGTTCGGCAGATGGGCGACTCTGCAGAGCGAACCGAATGCGCTGCTTGAAAAATACCATGTCGGTTTTTGCCTGCTGGAGCGGGATGCTCCAATGGCTCGCGTCCTGCCGCTGATGCGGAACTGGAAGGAAGTTTATTCCGATGACGCCTCAGTGATTTTTGTGAGAACGGGGCCGGAGCCCGCTTTGAACCAATAACAGCGTTCGGGCACGCGCGCACCTTAGGGCAGCGCAGAGCGAATCGCGAGATTTAATCCCACCATAATGACAGCGGACGCGGGGATGACGAGCAGCGCCCTGCGAAGCCGGCGAGGATCGGGTCCCGCGATGGCGCCAATGAGCCGCGAGCTGACGGCAAGACCGGCCCATCCACATGTGATGACGAATCCAATGGCAGTTCCGGTCATGCGCGGGAAGGCGTCGCCGACGATGGCAAGCGTCGTTGGAAAGACCGGGGCCATGGAAAGTCCGGCGAGAAAGACCACCGCAAAAGCGGCGGCCGGGCGGCCGACGCGAAGCATGAAAAAGGTTGTCACGGCCATGGCGATCGAGGCGCCCAGGGTTACGGTAACGGCGGCGATGTGGATGAGGATGGGAGAAACCACGACGCGGCCAATGAGGAGGCCGAGCGCGAACCCGAGTGAAAGGATGTTGAGAGCGCGCGATTCAGGAATGCCCTGAGCGATGAGGTGGCGCACCAGCCAGTTCCAGATCCCGACTTCGCAGGAGACATAGAGAAAGAGGAAGAAGCCGAGGAGAAGCAGCAAGGGGCGGCCGAGAACCGGGCCCACGTCGGCGAGGATAAATCTTCCCGCACCTGTAGGCGGCGGCATTCTGGTCGCGGCCTGAATACAAAGCGTAATGACAGTGAGGAAGGCGACGGTGTAGCAGAGCCGCAGCCAGTTGCGCTTGAAGAGATTGGCGGCGATGAACGGTGTAGCGAGTCCGCCGAGTCCGAAGAAGAGATTGACGAGATTGAGCGCGGTCGCCCGATGCGTCTCGCCCACATCGCTGACCAGCGCGTTGGCTCCCGTGACCACGATTCCGCCTCCCACTCCCAGAAGAAAGAGGAGAAAGACGACGCTGCGAAAGCCGGCGGCGCGGGGCAGCGCAAACAGGGCGATGGAGATGAACCCCAACCCGAGCATGAGACCGAGCTTCTTGCCTTCGTCATCGAGAAGCGGGCCAACCGCGAGCGACGCGAGCATCAGTCCAAGGGCCTGAGCGAAGGCGATGGTGCCGTTCTGGCTGGGTGTGAGGCGGAAGCGATCCGATAGTTCCGGCAGGATGGTGCCCAGCATCGAAGCGATCATTCCGTAGATGAAGATGGCGACGATGGCGGCAAAGATCAACAACGGCGGAACCCCTTCCTTTTCTATGCGGCCGGAGATTCGTTGTTTGTTCGGCTGGAGAAATAATACTTGAGAACAGAAGCCGGCAATTGCCGACCGGAAGCGGAGGCGGAAGATTTCGCTGTCGCATAGGAGTGCGGCGATCGCGTAGGCTCAAGACTGAATGATGCGCCGCGTAATGTTTTTCTTGAATCCGCTGTTGATGGAGCGACGAGGGCGGCGCGCCATCGTGGACCGATGCGCAGCGATGCTGCGACGGGATGGCTGCACAGTAGAGATGCAGGATACGGTCCCGGATTTATCCGTGGGCGAAGATGCGCGGGCGGCAGTCGAGAGCGGCTTTGATGCGATGTTTGCGTGCGGCGGAGACGGTACGCTTTTTCAGGTCTTGCAGGGTGTGGCCGGTTCCAATGTCGCAATTGGCGTGATTCCGGTGGGAACGGGAAATGTGCTGGCGCAAAACCTGCGCTTGCCCCGTGACCCGCTGGCCGCATTTACATTGCAGAGGAACGCGAAAGCGGTGGCTGTTCCGCTGGGTGAAGTGACATGCAGGGTAGCGGCGGGAGGGCAAGAGCGAAGCTGGTATTTTGTGCTTGCGGCTGGAATCGGAATGCATGCGGCGGTAATGAATCTGGCTCCAAATGGTTCGGGTAAGCGCCGGTGGGGGCGCGCGGCCTATTATGCCGGAGGCCTTCGCCTGCTGTTGAGACACCCTATCCAGGCTATAGACGTGAAGGTGAAGGATGCCGCAGGTGATGAAACGCGATTTCGCGCCTGCGAACTACTGGCGGTGCGAGTTCCGAAAATCGGATTATGGCGTGCGGGCGGAGAGTTGCATTCGGGGCGACTGCGAATGGCGGCTGTTCCTCATACGGGGCGAGCGGGGCTGGCGCATGCGAGTTTCCACGCGCTTGCGACGACCTGGGGAAACCGCAAATCACGACTTTGTTTTCCGCGTTATGCAGACGCGATCGAGATTGCCTGCGCGCCGGTGGAGCGGTTTTCGCAAGAGCATCCGGTGCTGGTGGAGGCTGACGGGGAAGTGATTGGGGTGGGCGCTGTGACGTTCAAGATGTCGGAGAAGAGAGTGCGTCTGCTATGGCCGAATAGGGTGAAGCCGTAGTGCAGCCTTGGGCGGCGGAGTCAATTTGGAGGTTCGGAAGCGCAGATAGTATGTTTGTGACGCGGTACAAGGAGGAATTGTGCGAAGGATTATTGCGCTGTTGGCAGTTATTTGCGCAGCATCGGCGTGGGGCCAGCAAACGGGAAAGCTTTCAGCGAAATGGGAAGAGCTGACGGGACCTGACTTCATTCAGGCGATTCAGCAAGCACAGGGCGTATGCGTGTTGCCATTCGGAATTATTGAAAAGCACGGAGCGCAATTGCCTTTGGGCACTGACCTGATCAACGTGCGTTTTGCCGTGGAGCAAGCCGTGAATCAGGAATACGCGGTGATTTTCCCGGCGTACTATTTCGGGCAGATCGCCGAAGCCAGGCAGCAGCCGGGCACAGTGTCATACAGCCGGGACCTGCAACTAAACCTGCTGCAGGCGACCACGGACGAGATGTCCCGGAACGGCTGCAAGAAGATCGTGATCGTGAACGGGCATGGCGGAAATTTGAGCCTGCTGCCGTTTTTCGCGCAGTCTCAATTGGAGAAGCACCACGACTACGTAGTTTATGTTTACTGGTGGTCGCGCTCGAAGAATGACGGTGGCCCCGAGGTGCAGGACAAACTGGACATGCATGCGGGGCAGAGCGAAACGTCGAACACGTTGGTGTCGCGGCCTGATCTTGTTCACATGGATCGTGCAAATCAGGAGTCCGGCGCGGACCTGCACAGGCAGAACCTACCGGACGGAGTTTACACGGGCATCTGGTGGTATGCGAGATTTCCAAATCATTACTCAGGGAACGGCGCGCTGGCAACGAAGGAATTGGGCGAGTACGACATGAAGGCTTGGGAAGACGGAATAGCCAAAGTCATTCGCGCGGTGAAAGCCGACGGTACGAGCCTGGAGCTGCAGAACCAGTTTTATCAGGATGCGAAGCATCCGCTGGATACAAAGCAGTAGGCCAGTCGCTCTTTGCGATTTATCTTGATTTTCGACGCGACTGGAGCAGCTTTTTCCGGGCGGCGATAAGTTTCTTGCGCTCGGAAGCGGGCATGGCGAGGACGTCGCGAGTGCGTTTGGGAAGTTTGGCGAAAGTGATCTGGTGGGCATTGCGCAGCAGTAGCTGAAGTTCGCTGGACGAAAATACGCTGTAGCGCTCGATCGCGACCCAAAAAATCCGCGCCATATACGGAGCGGGAAAAACACCTTCCGTTTCGAGCAGTTCGTGATATTTTTCGGGGCCGGCGGCGAAGGAGAGCACGCCGTTGCTATCACGGTCGAGGTTGGTGAGCGCGAACATTTTGCCGCCGATGGATTTGTCTCCGACCCAGAAGACGAGATTGTCGCCCCACTGCATTGTCTCCTCAACGTGCGGCAGCGAGAGCAGGAATTTGCGCAGCGACTCGACGTTCATAGCTCAGCGCGGGATGCAAATTCGCTGCGTTTGCGGCTGTAAAAGAAATAGATAAGCAAGCCGATGGCGAGCCAGATAAAAAAGCGAAGCCAGGTGATAATAGGCAGCCCGGCCATGAGCAAGATGCAGAAAATGATGCTGAGAACGGGAAACACAGGACCGCCGGGGCAGCGGAATCCACGATGCCGCTGGGGATCTTTGTAGCGAAGGATCAGCACTCCGGCGGAGACGAGCACGAAAGCGAAGAGGGTGCCGATGTTGGTGAGATCGGAGAGCGTGCCGATATCGAGCAGTCCCGCGGGAATGCCGACGACGAATCCGGCAACCCAGGTGGAGACGTTGGGAGTGCGGAAGCGCGGATGTACTTTTGAAAATGCTTTGGGCAGCAGTCGATCGCGGGACATGGCGAACCAGACGCGCGCCTGTCCTATCTGGAAGACGAGGATGGATGAGATCATGCCGAGCATGGCGCCGATGATGACAGCCAGATGGGTCCAGTGCAGGACCGCGCCCGGATGCGCGATGTAGATCTTCTTCAGGGTATTGACGACAGGGGCGGCATCGTCGACCAGCTTGCTCCAACGGATGAGTCCGGTCAGGACAACGGCGACTCCGATATACAGAATGGTGCATATGATGAGTGTGGCGATGATGCCGATGGGAACATCGCGCTGGGGATTCTTGCACTCCTCGGCGGCGGTGGAGACGGAATCGAATCCGATGTAGGTGAAGAAGATGATGGAACCGCCGGTAAGGACTCCTGACCATCCACTGGGATAGAAAGGATGCCAATTGTCGGGATGAATGAAGTGCGCTCCGACGATGATGAACAAGAGTATGGCCGCGATTTTGAGCAGCACCATAATGTTGTTTGTCTCCGCGGATTCGCGAATGCCGCGCACCAGGATTACGGTGAGGATGATGACAATAAGGAACGCGGGAATGTTGAAGCCGAAGTGCCAGCCGGGACTGTACAGCATGTTCCCCTGGAAGTCTGAAAGGCCCGAGGGTAGGTACGCGGGCGAGATCCATCGCAGCGACGGGCGAATGCCGAACCAGTCCATAAAGGCGACGGCGTGCCCGGCGAAGCCGACAGATACCGCCATATTGGAGAAGGCGTATTCGAGGATCAGGTCCCAGCCGATGATCCAGGCGATCAGCTCGCCCATGGTGGCGTAGGTGTAGGTGTACGCTGAGCCGGCGATCGGGATCATGGAGGCCAACTCGGCGTAGCAGAGTCCGGTGAAGGCGCAGACAATCGCAACCAACACGAGCGAGACGGCGAGCGCGGGCCCTGCTCCGGGACGTCCGGCCAGCGCGGTGTGATGCACCAGATAGTCGAGTACGGGAGTGTTGAAGACGGACGAGGTGTCGAATTTTTCGCCGGCGATGGCCGTGCCGATTACCGTGAAAATGCCGGAGCCGATTACGGCGCCGATGCCGAGCGAAGTCAGGGAGACCGGGCCGAGTGTTTTCCGCAGCCTGTGCTCGGGCTCTTCCGAATCGGCGATGAGCTTGTCGATGGACTTACAGGAAAAGGCCTGGGATGGCAGAGTCCGGCTCCTCGAAACGTAATTGAAGGACTGGCCGTCCAGGCGACTGCTTCGCGTGCCACTCCCTTTGCTCGTGCGGAAAGGATTCTGCTATTTGGGCACAGCGCCCTGCCTCAACGACTTCCATCCCTTCATCAGGATAATAGACGAATCGCTGAGGAAGGGATGGAATGCTGCTGCTCTAACGCTTGCTCTGTCCGCGGCTGAGCTTCTTGACTTTTTTCTTGTTGGAGCCGCGCGGCGCGGTGCGGGCGGCTTTGGGTGCGGCCTTCTTGCGCGCGGTGCGCTTTACTTTTTTGCGTTCTGCCTTATCTTCAATCGACTTTGTATTTGCCATCCTGTCCTTATCTGTCCTCGCGTGGAGCGTAGTTGCGGATTAGAGCCGCTCAAGCTGGGCGAATTTTTCAACCAGCTTTTTCACTCCGAACTTTGAAAATTGTACCGTAATCTTTGCGTCTTCCCCATCGCCTTCGCGGCGAAAGACGATGCCTTCGCCGTATTTTGGATGGCGCACCCGCTGCCCACTCTTGACTCCAGTGGAGCCAGTAGGCGCTGGAATTTCGAGCCGAGGCCGCGATTTGGGAGCAGGCGCTCCGCGCGAAGAAAAGAAGCGAGCGATGTTGTCTATGGAATTCGCGGGCTTGGCGGATTGCGGCGCGCGTGTCGAGCGCGAGGCCGGACTCTGGTCTTCATCCTCGTAGCTATAGTGAAGACCGGAAGTTTCTTCCCCGTAGCCGTAACGGGCGCGATCCGTCGATGCCGAGCGTGTTCCGCCAACCGGTTCGAGCAGGTGTGCGGGAACTTCTTCAAGAAAGCGTGAGGGAAGACTGGCCTCAGGACTGTCATTTCCGTAGCGGCGGCGATAGCGCGCGCGCGTGATGGTAAGCGAATTCATCGCGCGGGTAAGGCCGACGTAGCAGAGGCGGCGCTCTTCTTCCATTTGATTAGGGTCATTGAGGGTGCGCGAGTGGGGAAAGAGCCCCTCTTCGAGTCCGGCAAGGATGACGGTCGGAAATTCAAGGCCCTTGGCAGAGTGCAGCGTCATGAGCGTGACGCGGGAGTCGGCAACGTACTGGTCGGTGTCGCTCACCAGCGCGGCGTGATCGAGGAAGTCGGGGAGAGATTCGCCGCGTTCTTCGGCGTCCTGCGCGGCGTTGGCGAGTTCCTTGAGATTTTCGATGCGGGAGAAAGCCTCGGGCGTGCCTTCTTCTTCGAGGGAGCGAATGTATCCGCTGCGGTCGATGAGAAATTTGATGAGCTCAGGGAGGGTGGCAGCGTCTCCAGGCTTCCGGAAGCCGGGGATGGCTTCAGGCGTTTCGGATTTAGAATCCGGCTTCGCCGGTGCGGCGTGCGGTACGGCAGGCTCGTCCGCGAAGGGGTTGAAGGCGGTGGCGTCGATGTTGGATTCGTGCGAGAGGGCGAGCGAGGGCTGAGTGAAATCGCCGAAATCGAAGCTGGTGTCGTCGTCCGGGGATTGTGCACTGTCGGTTGCGGCCGCCACGTCGAAGCTGGTGTCGGAATCTTCCGGCATGGAGTCGTCACGGTTAAGGTTATCGGCGATGTCGGCGGCGAGTTTGTCGGCAAAATTCGGTGAGAGCACAGCCCGGGCGTCCTGGATCATGCGCCGGAAGCTGTCGAGCGTAATGAGGGCGCGGGATGGAAGCAGCTTTTCGCGCAGGGCGCGGCCAATCGCGTTCCACGTGCTGGTTCCGGTTTCGAGCGCGATGCGCTCCAGCGTTTCCATCGTGGTCTTGCCAATGCCCCGCGCAGGCGTGTTGATCACACGCTGGAGGGCGATGGAATCATCGGGGTTCTGGACGAGCTTGAGGTAACTGAGCAGGTCCTTGATCTCGGCGCGCTCGTAGAAGGAGAAGCCGCCGACCACGGTGTACTTGATTCCGTATCGGCGAAGAGCTTCTTCTATGAGGCGCGACTGCGAGTTCGTCCGATAGAGCACCGCAGCGCGCGGGGCTTCTTCATCCTGGCCGGCTTTGCGCAGGTATTTCTGGATGGAGTCGGCGATGAACAGGGCCTCGTTTTCGCCGTCGGGAGCTTCGTAGTAGCCGATCAGCGCGCCGCCTTCGCGTGAGGTCCAGAGGGACTTTCCCTTGCGCTGCGTGTTGCGCGAAACCACGGCGGACGCGGCTTCAAGAATGATCTGCGTGGAGCGGTAGTTCTGCTCAAGTCGGATCGTCTTAACGCCCGGGAAATCCTTCTCGAATTCAAGAATGTTGCGGATGTCGGCTCCGCGCCACGAGTAGATGCTCTGGTCTTCATCGCCGACCACGCATACGTTTTTTTCTTCTCCAGCCAGCAGCTTCATCAGCTCGTATTGCGGGCGGTTGGTGTCCTGGTACTCGTCGATGAGCAGGTAACGATAGCGGCGGTTGTAGCGTTCGCGCACCTCGGCAGAGGACTTGAGCAGGCGGACGGCTTCGAGCAGGAGATCGTCGAAATCGAGCGCGTTGGCTTTGCGCAACTCCTTCCTGTACGCCTCAAAGATGTGGGCGACGCGCTCACTGGTGGGATCGGAAGAGTTGAGGAAGTACTCCTGCGGGTCGATCATATGGTTCTTGGCCCAGGAGATTTTGGAGAGCACGACTCGCGGAGTGAGCTGCTTGTCGTCCAATCCCATGCGACGCATGGCTGCCTTCACAACAGCCTGCTGATCGGCTTCGTCATAAATGGCGAAGCTCTTGGTGAGGCCCTCGTTGTCGATGCGCAGCGCTTCAATATCGCGGCGCAGCATGCGCACGCAAAAGGAGTGGAAGGTGGCGACGAGCGGCTTCGCGAGCGTAGTGTGGCCGATGAGTTTTTCGACGCGCTCGGCCATCTCGGCGGAGGCCTTATTGGTGAAAGTCACGGCAAGGATCGAGTCCGGCGCAACGCCGCGCTGCTGGATGAGATAGGCGATGCGATGAGTGATGACCCGGGTCTTGCCGGATCCGGCGCCGGCAAGGATAAGCACCGGGCCGTCTACGGCTTCAACCGCTTCGCGCTGCTGTGGATTGAGTTTGTCGAGTAGGTGCTGCAATGGGGAGAGTCTCTGTCTCTATTTTAATGGTTCGTTAGACTGTGTTCACGATGGTGGACAAGCTGAAGAAATGGGTATGCGTGTTTTGCGGATCGGCGGATGGGGCGCGTCCGGAGTATGCGGCGGCGGCGCAGGAGTTAGGGCGCGCGATTGCGAAGCGCGGGCATGGGCTGGTGTATGGCGGCGCGGCGGTTGGGCTGATGGGAGCCATGGCCGATGCGGCGTTGGGGGCGGGGGGCGAGGTTGTTGGCGCGATTCCGGATGCGATGATGGAGCGCGAAATCGGGCATCGCGGGCTGACGGAGCTGCACGTGGTGCGCACCATGCACGAGCGGAAGGCCTTGATGGCGGAGCGCGCGAATGCGTTCGTGGCACTCCCCGGTGGTTACGGGACGATGGATGAGTTCCTTGAGATTGTCACGTGGGCGCAGTTGGGGATTCATGCGCAGCCTTGTGTGCTGGTGAATACTGGCGGGTATTACGACGGGCTGCTCGGATTTTTTGATACGGCGGTTGCGGAGGGATTTATCCAGCCTAAGAGCCGCGGGCTGGTGCAGGTGGCGCAGGATGCGGCGGAAGCTCTGGAGATTGTGGATCGCGAGTGGAGCGTGCGGGAGGAGATCCCGCGGCATGACAAGAGGCTGGATAGGGTGGTGATGTGAGCTAAGGTTCTTCTGTCGGTGTTTCCGTCTCTGGTAAGAAGAATCGTGTCACACCGGGACCACAGCGGTAAGCCCATCCTGCGGCGAGTAGAGCTAATGCAATATGAATGACACTCGAACAGAGCCCTTGAATTTGTTCTGAGCGAAGATAAGCATCGTAGTTGCTATTCGTGTGAGCTGCCCAACCAATAAAGAAGTGCACAGCGTAGACATATCTCAATGCGTAGAGCAGGTCAGAGATCGCCCAAGCCAAAAAGTAAATAGAAATGATGCGGCTCGCTATGATGATCGCGTCCCTTTTGGTCAGCAGGCTTGACTGGTTGATCACACCAAGAAGATAACAGACTTGCCTCGCGATCCGGGTGGAACCTATTAGTAAGATTTGGCCGCTGCTTTGCACTCCCCACACACGCAATGCCGTCGCAAATAGTCCCACGAATAAATCCCGGTTTTGTGGCCGTCGTTCCAGACGAAGCTCAGGGCGTAGTTTCCTACCGGGGTGACTGACTCCGGCTGGGGCGGGGCCTGGTACATGGGCAGCAGCGTCGTCTGTTGCGGCGCGGCTTCGCCGGGGGCGCGTCCGCTTTTTTCGCGTTCGTCGTGGCAGGTCGCGCAGGGGCAGGCATTGCGCAGCCACGGAAATGTCCAGGCGCTGTGGTGGCCGTCTTTCCAGTCAATTTCAAGACCCGTGCCTTCGGATTTGTGGATGCGCACCTTTGCCGGCTCCTTCGCGGCGCGGGGTAGCTCACGGTTCTCCCGCTCACCTATTTCGGCTTCTTCTTTGGTAATGAAACGGATGCCTTCGTGACTCATGTCTCTTCTATTGTCCCGCATAAGAGAAGGAGGTGCTAGTTGCCGTTGCTTGTCTTGCAGGTGAAGAAACCATCGGAGCGGATCGCTATTGGAGGGGAGCTGAAGCGGGCGCGATGTGAATTTCCGGCGTAGCGGCGAGCAGCGTTTGCGTGTATGGTTCGCGCGGGGCCTCACAAATTTGCGCCGCATCTCCATACTCGACCATGCGGCCGTGATGGAGGACGGCGATGCGCGTCGAGAGATAGCGCACCATGGGCATGGAGTGGGAGATGAAGAGGTAGGTGAGCGAGAATTCGCGCTGGAGATCGCGCAGCAGGTTGGCGATTTGCGCGGCCACGCTGACGTCCAGCGCCGAGAGGGGCTCGTCGAGCACGATGAGCTCTGGACGCAGGGCGAGCGCGCGGGCGATATTGATGCGCTGGCGCTGGCCCCCGGAGAGCTCGTGCGGGTAACGGGGCATGGCGGAGTCATCGAGTCCCGCGGCGTGGAGTAGCTCGGCGACTTTGGCGCGTAGGGCAGCGCGGGGGCAGGCGCGGTGGATGACGAGCGGCTCGGCAACGATATCGACAACGCGCATGCGTGGGTTGAGCGCGGCATAGGGGTCCTGGAAGACGATCTGGATGCGGCGGCGCAGCTGGCGTAGTTTGCGGGGAGCGAGGCCAGTGAGCGGCTGATTGTCGAAGAGCACTTCGCCGGACGTGGGCTCGATCAGCCCCATAACGATGCGTGCGATGGTCGACTTTCCTGAGCCGGATTCGCCGATCAGTCCGAGGGTCTCGCCGCGCTCGATCGAGAAGGACACGTCACTGACAGCAGGCGCAGAGGCGTGCGCGTAGGCCTTGACAATGTTGCGGGCTTCGAGCAAGGGCATGAATTGAAGATAGCTGATGGCGCGGCGATCAAAGAGGTTCGATTTAGGGGAGTTTGCAACAATCTTCTTTAGCCGGAGGTTCGTTGTTGCTGGAGCCGAGCTCTACTTTCCAGGAATTGTCGGGCTGTCTTTTCCAGACCGTCATGTAGCGGCCTGAGTTGACGATGGGCGTGCCATCGCGATCTTTGGCACGGCCTTCGTAGTGTCCCCAGGTAAAGCCCATGTCCCCGGAGGGGCTCATCCGACCGCCATCGGGGGTCCAGGTGAGCTGGTATTGGTTGGGAGTCCAGGTGGCGCTGGCGGCGATAGCCGCGCGGCCGATGACGGGCGCTTTGCCGTTGGAGAGAGTAACGGCATCGTCTGCGAACCATTTGGCGAAGGCGGGTCCTCCTCCCTGGGCGGTGTCGCGGGCGAATTTTGCTTCGAGATTGTAGAGGAAGGCAAGCTGGGGCGTGAGTCCTGGATTGGTGAGGGGGTCGGCGGGAGCGGGCTTTGCGAGAGGGTCGAGTGGGAGCTGGGCCGACGCGATCGGGGCGAAGGGGCAGACTGCCAGCAGGCACAAGACGCTGAGAGCGAGGGTGCGGCGCATTTTGTAATGCTAGCAAGCCGGGGAGGGGCTGCGCATCTGTTTGTTTCGGGTCCGATCCCGAAGGACACCTGCGGTTTCCACACGTTTGTTAGTATTTGCGGGGACAATCGGCAACCGTCTTCGTCTACAGAGATACAGCGGGGGAACCAGTGAACAAAGCGATTTTCTGCCTTCTTGCGGCATCGTGTGTTTCGGCATCGGCGCAACAGAACCAAGCGGCCGGCACTGCGCTGACGATCTACAACCAGGACCTGGCGGTGGTCCGGACAACCGTCGATCTGGGTTTGAAACCCGGCGACAACGAGGTGACCACGACGAAGGTGACGAGCCAGCTTGAGCCGGATTCGGTTGTACTGCGCGATCCCGCGGGGCGGCATCCGGTGCAGATCGAGGAGCAAAACTACGACGCGGCGATTGCGACGCAGTCATGGATGCTCCAGAAGTACGAAGGGCAGACGATTGACTTTAAGCAGGAGCGGGACGGTAAACCCGAGTTGGTTCAAGGGAAGATTCTGCGCGCAGATGCGAACGGGGCGCAGCCACTGATTGAACTCAACGGGAAAATGCAGTTCCAGTTGCCGGGACTGCCGGTGTTTCCCGCCTCGACGGATGGGCTGCTGCTAAAGCCTACGTTGCGATGGAAGATTTTTTCGAAAGACGCGGCGCAATTTCCGGCGGAATTGAGCTACCTGACGCATGGCTTCAGCTGGAACGCGACATACAATTTGGTTTCGGCGAAGACTGAGGCAGCAGGATCGGGCACAGAGCCGGTTGATATTGTCGGATGGGTGACGATCAGTAATAACAGCGGTACGGAATTTACGGATGCACGGGTGAAGCTGATGGCGGGTGACGTTGCAGTGGCTCGGCAAGCGGGTTATGGCTGCGGTGTAATCAGCGGTCTGGCGATGGCGCAAGCGGCTCCGGTGGCTCCGCCGCCGGTTACACAGAAAGCGTTTGATGATTTTCATCTCTATGACCTGAACCGGCGTGTGACGCTGGAGGACCGGGAGACAAAGCAAATCGAGTTTTTGAGGGTCGCAGGCGTCCCGGTGACTCGCAAGTACGTGTATGACGGGATGGAATTCCCGAACAGCTACGGCGAGTTTTATGGCAACGGGGCTTATACGGACAGCAGCATGGGGCTGTCCAGCACCAAGAAAGTCCACATCGAGCAGGAATTTGTGAACAGCAAGGCGAACCATTTGGGAATGCCTCTGCCGGCGGGCGTGGTGCGGTTTTATCGCAGCGACTCGGACGGGCAGATGGAGTTTGTGGGCGAGAACACGATTGATCACACACCCGAAGACGGCAAGGTGAGGCTCTCTACCGGCGTGGCGTTTGACGTGACCGGCCAGCGCAAGCGGATGAATTTCCATATCGATGTTTCCGAGCGTGTAATCGACGAGTCATACCTGATCACGGTAAAAAGTGCGAAGGACAAGCCAGCGAACGTGGATGTGATCGAGCACTTGTTCCGAACGGCAACCTGGAACATTGCGGAGAACAGCTCGAAGTATGAGAAGCGGGACAGTTCTACCATCGCATTTCCCATCACCGTTCCGGCGCACGGCCAGCAGCAGGTGAGCTATACCGTCCACTATTCCTGGTAGCGGCTTCGAACCGGCGATCGGGAGAGACCGAAGTACTGCGTGAAGGCTCGTATTCGGATTCCTTTCGTAATGGCTGCTCACCTGGACTTCGCAATGTGCAGGGTGCCGAAGGACGGATTGGATGTACGCTGATGCGATACGTTGGCGCGATGAGGGAGAACACGGGTTTGTCGATGCGCCTGAAATTGAAACAGAAGCTATCCTATATATGGCCACGATGATTACTTACAGGCGCGCGGAGCGCGTCAGGATTTCCGCTTACGACCGCTGGCTGGTGGCGATTGGTGCGCTAAAGCTGATGGAGGCGGCGCTGTTTGTGGCGCTCGGCGTGGGCATGCTGCGGTTGCTGCACATGGACCTGGTCGACCAGGTGACACGTCTGCTGACCTCGATGCGGTTCGATCCTGAAGGGCGCTTTGTGAGTGCGGTGCTGGACAGGGTAGCGTTGATCAATCCGCTACGCCTGAAATTGATCAGCGCGGGAATCTTTGCCCATGCGGCCCTGGACATTCTGGAAGGGACGGGGCTGATCCTGCGGAAAATCTGGGCGGAGTTTGTGACCATCGCGGTGTCGGCTCTATTTCTGCCGGTGGAGTTTTTCGAGCTGGCGAAGCATGTGACATGGGTGCGGATCGGGATCACGGTGGTGAATCTGGTGGTGGTTGTGTACCTTGTTTTTCACGTGCAGATGCGAATTCGCCAGCGGCGGAAAGCAGAACTGCTGGATTGCGCTTAGGCCCTAGGTGCCAGTGTTCTTAAACCCAGCAGCTCTTTCAGATCCACTCGGCTTGCAAAGCGGCAATGCAAACACGTGGACTTTTGGGGAAATTGGTTCGTGGGCATGGTTACCAACGCCAAGTTATCCGTCACCATCAGGTCTTGGCGATGCGAAGGCGAGCATTGGGGCAGCATGTGCGCTGAATGGAGGAGGATGTAACTCTATTGATGGTTCTGATGCAACCAATCCTATAGAGCAAGCTGCATGGAATAACATCGTAAACGCAAATGGCGCCGACAGGTTGGGTGGTGGGATTTTTATGTGCGCAGGGAGCCAAGGCTGCTGGTTCGTTCACCGCTGCTATAAGTGCGTTAATGGAAAGAAAGCCTTAGTGGATCGTCCGCAGCCGTTGGAGCCATCCGGAACAGTGGATGTCCGTCGGCATACGATCTACTTCTACAACGATCCTCTCGAAGGGTGGTGTGATGAAGCAGATAGCAAGAGTGGGTGCCGCTGCAATAAAAAGTAGGCTTCTCTTCCCGGCGGCTTGTCTGATTCTGGCACTCGTGCCGGTCTCCGCGGTAGCCGTACCGGGGCAGCGGAGTCTCCCGCAAACGGTCATCACTTATGGATTTCTGCGCTGGAATTATGTCGATCTTGATAGATTATTTGCGTCAGACCAGAGGTTTCCAGTTATCCAGGACCTTCAGAAGTTAGACACAGCATTGAAGTCACTCGATTGCGACGTTCCGGCTCGCCTTGCGATGCCCCATGCGGCTCTTATCCTTCCCCCGTTCCCCAAAAATGTGTGGTTCGGATTTCAAAGAATTGGAGTGAGAAATTCGCCAGATAGAGGATGGCTCTTCGTAACCGAACCCACCGAAAGAGATTCACAACGGGTGCTGGTCGTGGTTTCCTCCGCCTCGCCAGAACGGACTACGGTGTTTTGGCTCAGAGATACAGGCACAGGTTACGCAACTCAGCTGCTTTATGATTCACTGAAGAAAGGTAGAGTCACCAACGCAGCCACGATTATGGGAGCCGCGACCGAAGTAAAAATCGAAAACGCGGGCAATGTCCTCCTCAAAGACTGGGGTGAGCCGGGTGTTGGCCCTCGCGAATTCGCCCGAATAGGCCGAATCTTCCGTCTCGAACCATCGCAACGCACAGTCTTACTTGTCTCTCCTGGAATACTGGTGCGGCGATTTCAAGCTGCGCAGCCGTGCCCTGGCGAACGATCTGGCCCGCACTAAAATAAAAGACCTCCGGCGGTTACCGGGGCTTTCCATGTGTTTGCTCCGATTTCATTTAGGCGAAATTTTGGCGAAGATTCTCGCCTAGCGTGAGTCCGGTGATCTGGCAAGGCCTCGGGAAAGGGTGGAACCCTTTGGATAAACACTATCTGTAGTGGTTATCGGCGAAGATTCACCTATGAGTTGAGCTTTCCGGCCTTGTTTGTCTTTCCTGCTGATTTCACAGTGATTTAAGCCCGAAAATCAATTTTTTCCACTTGGACGCGCCATCTTACTGCGCTAGGATGTGGATGAAAGTGGTCGAAAGTGGAGAGAACATAGTGGCTCTCAATCCGAATTGGCCGATGAAAAGAGTATACGGCGGGTCGGGAAGAACTTTCGGTCAGGACGGAAAAAGATGTTTCGCGGCAATCACCCAACCCGAGTGGATGAGAAGGGGCGGCTCAAGCTGCCGGCGGAGTTCAAGCGCCGGGTGGATGAGAGCTACACGGGCCGTTTCTACATCACGAGCAAGGATGGGCGGGTAGCCGAGATTTATCCGATGCAGGAGTGGGAGAAGGTGGAGCAGAAGCTGGCGCTGATACCCAATTTCGATCCTGCGAAGCGGAAGCTGATGGACCGTTACAACTATTTCGGTTCGGAGGCGGAGATGGATGCGCAGGGAAGGCTGTTGATACCGCAGATTCTGCGCGAGTCGGCGAAGGTGATGGGAGACGTGGTTGTGTTCGGGAACCAGACGTACCTCGAAGTGGCGAACCGCGAGACGTTTGTGGCGAACATGGACGCGAATCCGCTGACACCTGAAGACGAGCAGAAGCTGGCAGGGTTTGGTTTGTAGCAAAGACCCCCCCAAGGGGGAGCACATGAGTGAACGACATGTGCCGGTTCTTTTACAACAAGCGATCCGATTCCTGAATGTGCGACCAGGCGGCGTATATGTAGACGCGACGCTGGGGTTTGCAGGGCATGCGAGCGCAATTGCGCGGTTGCTGGGACCGAAGGGCAGGCTGATCGGCTTTGACCGAGACCCGCAGGCGATGGCGCTGGCGAAAGAGAAGCTGGCGGCGCTAGGCGAGGAGTTAGGCACGGCGATGCCGGAGGTGGTCCTGCACGATGTGGAGTTTTCGCAGGCGGCGGAGCTGCTGGAGGCGGCCAGCCTAGATGGGCTGCTGGCGGACTTCGGCGCAAGCTCGATGCATTTTGACGAGGCACAGAGAGGATTCAGTTTTCAGGCGGAGGGCCCTTTGGATATGCGGATGAATCCGCGCGAGGGTCGGACCGCCGCACAGGTGGTAAACCAGATCGGCGAAAAGGAACTCGCCGATGTGATTTACGAATTCGGAGAGGAAAGGAGGTCGCGGAGAATCGCCAGAGCCATTGTCAGGGCCCGGCCGTTCACGACTACGGCAGAACTTGCCAGAGTAGTGGCGGCTGCGGCCCCGGCGATGAAAACCAAGGGGGCTCGGCAGACGATTCATCCAGCGACGCGGACCTTTCAGGCGCTCCGAATTTTCGTAAATGCCGAGTTGGATGAGATTGACGCGCTGCTGAAGGCGGCTCCGGGGTTGTTGAAGCCCGGCGGAAGGCTGGTGGTGATCAGCTTCCACTCTCTCGAAGACCGGCGTGCCAAAGATGCTTTGCGCGAAGGTGCGCAGCAGGGGATTTATGAAGTGCTGACGCGGAAGCCGGTGACGGCAGAGGCGGAGGAGACGGATCGCAATCCGCGGGCGCGCAGCGCGAAGCTGCGGGCAGCGGAGAGGAAGAACAGGGATTAGGGAGTAGGCAATAGGGATTAGGAAAGGCAGTAAGGAGGTTGCGTTATGAGTCCGCAGGTTGGTTGCACCGGAAGCACTTACCGCTTTGTTTCGCATGAGGAGACGAAGTTGGCGAACCCAGCCGAGAGGCGGTCGCGGATTGCGGGCGAAATTCTCCTGCAGATCGCATGCGCGTTGACTGTGTTGGCGATTGTGGGCGCCGCACTCATGAAGTAGATGTGCCAAAGATCGGGCCGGGGTCGTCCTGCCGCAATACATGGCGAATTTGCAAGACGAATCCTCGTACTTATCTCCCTCCACAATCAGCGACCCAGGCCCGGTCGTTCGAGGGAGATGGAAGTAAAGAAAAAGATTTAAGCAGCGGGGAGACGAGAGCATGGCTACGCAAGCGATCGCAGCGCAGAGCGGATTTGAATACGGACGCAGGTTTGCCGAAAGGGCAGCGGAGCGCGCGGCCGAGCGAGAATATGATCGCGCGCCGGAGCGTGCCTTAGAACGTAACCAGGCGTTGATGGCGGCGCAACAGCGATCGCGGCGGGGACCTACTCCGGAGGCGCTGTTTGCGAAGCGGTTCGACAATTCGCGGCTGGTAAAGGCGGCCGATCCGCGGCGAACGAAAGAGATGCGCACCTTTGCGTGCGCGATGGCATTGCTGTTCGCGCTGATCATGACGTACGGCTGGCAGCACCTGAGCTCAATTGAATACGGGTACCGGGTGGAGTCAGAGAAGGCGACACTGCAGCAGCTCGAGGAGCAGAACCGGCAGCTTCGCCTGACGGAGGCGCAATTGGGCGCTCCGGAGAGAATCGATCAGCTGGCGCGGCAGCTTGGGCTTGCGGTTCCGGCGCCGGGGCAGGTGGTTCGTCCCGATGCGTCCCTTGACGAGAATGGTGCGGCGCTGGCTGAGGCGCATCCGCTGCTGCCTTCGATCCGCTAAGATATCTTTCGGGGAGGGGCGATTCGACGGTGAGCCGTAATTCGTTCTCCCCCGTTTCCTCACATCCTGTAGTGACGCCGATGCGGCGCCTGCGCGTGTTCAGCGTGCTGGGGCTGCTTATTTTCTGGTGCGTGCTGATATGCGGGCGGCTGATTTGGCTGCAGGTGTTTCGCCATCATTATTATGTGGAGCAGGCGGCGAAGGAACAGGAGCACAGCTTTGAGGTAGCGCCGCGACGGGGCATTTTGTACGACCGCAACATGCATGCGCTGGCGATGACGGTGCTGGTGGATTCAGTGTATGCCGTGCCTTCGGAGATCACGGACAAAGCAGCGACGGCGACGGCGCTGGCGAAGATTGTGCATACCGACGCGACGGACCGCTTCACCACAGAAAAGCAGATTCTGGCCCGGCTGAATGCGTCGCATGCCTTTGCGTGGATCGCGCGCAAGCAGGATCCGCGGACGATCGCCCGAGTGAAGGACCTGAACCTGAAGGGCGTTTATTTGCAGAAGGAATTCAAGAGGTTCTATCCCGATAACCAGATTGCCGCACAGGTGCTGGGATATGTGGGGATTGACGACAGCGGTCTTGGCGGGCTTGAGGAGGAGTTCGACGACGACCTGCACGGTACGCCGGGGCGGATGCTGACGGCACTGGACGCGAAGCGCCATGTGCTGGGCAGCACGGAGCGCGATCCGCTGCCGGGCGAAAACCTGGTGCTGACGATCGACGAGAACATCCAGTTCATGGCGGAGCAGGCGCTGGACCGCAACATGGAGCGGACACACGCGCAGAACGGCACGGTGATTGTGCAGGATCCGCACACGGGGCAGATTCTGGCCCTGGCGGTGCGGCCTACGTTCAATCCCAACAACTTTCGCCACGCGAATGCAAGCCTGTTGCGCGACCATGCGGTGAGTGACGTATACGAGCCGGGATCGACGTTCAAGTTGGTGGCGTATTCGGCGGCGCTGGAAGAGCATGTGACAACGCCGGACTCGATGCTGAACACGCTTGGCGGCCAGATCAACGTGGCGGGACGGATTGTGCATGACGACCGCGACGCGATTCGCTTTGAGGCGCAGAACCATAATGTGATTTCGACAACGCAGGCGCTGGAACAGTCAAGCGATGTGGCGGCGATTGAGCTGGCGGAGCGGATGGGGGTGAACCGGTTCTACTCGTACATCCACGCCTATAGATTTGGCGAGCGCACGGGGATTGAGCTGCCGGCGGAGACACGCGGGCTGCTGAAGCCGCCGCGGAGATGGGAGCCGACGACCATTGGATCGATTCCCATGGGGCAGGAGATCGGGGTAACGCCTCTGCAACTGATCACGATGGCTTCGACGATTGCGAACGGGGGCGAGTATTTGCCGCCGCACATTTTGCTGCAGAGCTCGGACGAGGAGAAGAATGGGCGGCTGGAGCCGGCGGCCTTTCATCCGGAGCATGAGCTGCCGAATCCACTGCCGGACGGAGCGCACCGCGTGATCTCCACGCTGACCTCGGCGGAGATGCGCAAGATGATGGAAGGGGTGGTCGAGCACGGCACGGGAATTCCGGCGCAGTTGAACGGCTACAGCGCGGCGGGGAAAACGGGAACGGCGGAAAAGATCGATCCGCGGACGCACACGTATTCAAAGACGAAATATGTGGCATCGTTTGTGGGATTCGCTCCGGTGAATGATCCCGCGGTGACGATTGTTGTGGTGATGGATTCTCCCTCCTACGAATTTCATTACGGCACCGGAGCAAGCGCCCCTGTTTTTCACGAGTTGGCGCAGCAGATACTGGAGTATCTGGGCGTGCCGCATGACGAGGATGTGAAGTCGACGCAGGAGATGGCGTCGGTTATGAGCCATTCTCAGGGCGGTGACGAGCCGGCGGAACGTATCGATGATCTGAATTCGCTGTTCGATGAGGTGAACCACTTGCCGGCGGACGATCCGCTGCGGGCCAAACAGGAAACGGCTGCGTTGCTACCCGTCGCCAAGGGCGATTCGGGCGCGCCGGACAGTGGTGAAATGGCGGCTGATGATTTGGCCGCGGCGCAGTTGCCGGATTCGGCGCTGCCGGGCTCGACCGGAAAAAAATCAGGGAAAAAATCGGAGAACGTTTCCGGGAAAGATTCTTCGCCTGACTCCGCCGGAGAGACTTCGGCCCAGCAATATTTAAGTTCCTCCCCCTCCTCCCCCGGTTCTCAGTCCAGCCCCCAAACCGGGGTGGTAGTTTCATCGAACAATAATGTTGCGGTTCCGTCGCTGCTGGGTGAGCCGGTGCGAGCGGTGATCGAGCAGGCGGGCGCGGCCGGGCTTGGAGTGCAGGTGCTTGGATCGGGTATTGCGCGGCAGCAGGTTCCGGCAGCGGGGACGAAGGTTCCGGCAGGGACGCAGATTGTGGTGCAGTTCGGACGCTGAAACCAGCGTGCAGCGTTGAGTGTCAGCATTCAGTTACTTCGCCGAGGACCATTCCCGCCTGACTGGAAGCTATACTAAATCTCATTTCTTATGCGGATAGATGAGGTTCTGCGAGAGGTTGCGTGCGTGCGCCGCGCAGGCGGAAGCGTGGATGTATCGGGCGTGGAGTACGACTCGCGCCGGGTTGGACCGGGCTCGCTGTTTGTGGCGATGCGGGGCGGGTCGGCTGACGGCAACCAATATATTGCACGGGCCATAGAGGCGGGCGCGACGGCGGTGGTGACGGATTCTGCCACGGCTTTCGATGAGGCCTCGAGGCGATTTCCTCAAATTGCTATGGCTCAGGTGGAGCATGGGCGCGTGGCGCTGGCGATGGCGAGCGCCAATTTCTTTTCCCATCCGGAACGCGCTTTAGCGCTGAGCGGCGTGACCGGAACCAATGGCAAGACTACGACGGCGTTCTTGCTAGACGCGATGCTGAATCACGCGAAGCGGAAGACGGTGCTGGTGGGCACGATTGAATACCATGTCGCGGGCGCGGTACGTCCCTCGCCACATACGACGCCGGAGTCGCGTGATTTGTTGGAGCTGTTTCGCGAGGGCGTGGATGCGGGCGCGACAGAGGCGGTGATGGAGGTGTCGTCGCATGGGCTGGAGCAGGGGCGCGTGCATGGGCTGCAATTTGATACGGCGATATTCACAAACCTGACGCGCGACCATCTGGATTTTCACGGAACGATGGAGAATTACTTTGCGGCGAAGCGCAGGCTGTTCGATGGCAGACGGCTGCGAGCTCCGAGAGTGGCGGTGTTGAATATCGACGATGCTTATGGCGCGGAGCTGGCGCTGACGGCGCGCGAAGCGGGCAGCCAGATTTTTTCCTACGGAATGGACGTAGGCGAGTTTCGCGCGAGCGATGTGGAGATGGCAGCGGGAGGGATGCGGTTTGCGCTTGAGGCTCCGGCGGGCACGGTGGAGATCAAGACGCGGCTGACTGGGAAGGTGAATGTGTATAACCTGCTGGCGGCGTGTGCGGCGGCCCATGCGCGGGGGCTATCGCTCGGGGAGATTGCGAGCGGCGTCGCGTCGCTCGAGTGCGTTCCAGGAAGATTTGAGACGGTGGATGCAGGACAGGCGTTTACGGTGGTGGTGGATTACGCGCATACCGATGACGCGCTGCGGAATCTGACAGCGGCGGCGCGGGAGTTTGTGAGCGCGCGAGGCGGGCGGGTGATCACGCTCTTCGGCTGCGGCGGCGATCGCGATCGGACGAAGCGAGCGCCGATGGGGCGGGCGGCCGGCGAGGGCAGCGATGTTGTTTTCCTGACCTCGGATAATCCGCGCAGCGAGGAGCCGGAGGCGATTCTCGCGGACGCGGCTGCCGGGCTGGATGCGTCGGGCGCAAAGTATATTTCGGAGGCGGATCGGGGGCGTGCGATCCAAATGGCGCTTGCAGAGGCGCGAACCGGAGACATTGTTCTGCTGGCGGGCAAGGGCCACGAGAAGACGCAGACGCTGAAGAGCGGTACGATTCCTTTTGATGATGTAGCGGTGGCTTTGGAGGCGTTGCGCGCGCTGCAGCGCGCGGAGCAGGCGCATGAAGCTTGAACTGCGACAAATAGCGAAATGGTGCGGCGCGGAACTTGAGGGTGCGGGCGGAGACGAGCTCGCCGCTTCTGGTTATTCCATTGACTCGCGCACCATAGGGCCCGGCGAGCTGTTTTTCGCAGTAAAAGGCGAGCACTTTGACGGACACGATTTTGTGGGCGGAGCGATTGCGCGTGGCGCGATCGCGGCAGTGGTGTCGGGCGAGAAGATGGCTGCGGCGCGGGAGGCGGCTGGAGGGCATGCGCTGCTGATTGTGGAAGACACGCTCAAGGCCCTGCAGCAGCTTGCAGCGGCAGTGCGGCGGGACTGGGGCAGGCAGGCAGGCAGGCGCGTGATCGGCATTACCGGGTCGGCGGGAAAGACTACCACCAAAGAAGCAGTGGCGAAGGTGCTGAGCGCGAAGTACTCGGTGCTGAAGTCGCAGGGAAATCTCAACAACGGATTTGGCCTGCCGCTGCAACTGCTGAAGCTGGAGCCGGCGCATGAAATTGCGGTGATCGAGATGGGCATGTCGAATGCGGGTGAGATTGCGGCGCTGGCGCACATTGCGGCTCCGGACTGGGGTGTAGTGACGAACGTAGGCAGCGCGCATGCGCAGAATTTTCCTGATGGTGTAGCGGGAATTGCGCGAGCGAAATATGAGCTGGTCGAGGCTCTTCCGCAGCAGGGAGTGGCGTTCCTGAATGGTGACGATGCTTATGTGTCGCAGTTCGGGAGAGATTTTCGCGGGAAGGTGATTTATTTTGGGCGGGGGCCGTGCGCGGATCCGCGGGCGCAGTCGATTGCGCCGCTCGGCACGGAAGGCCAGGAGGTGGAAGTGCGGGCGGGCGAGCAGCATGCAACCTTGCGGCTGCACTTGCTGGGCGAGCACAACGTTGCAAACGCCATGGCAGCAATTGCGGTGGGCATGGAGACGGGAATTTCGCTCGAGGAATGCTGCGCGTCGCTCGCCGAGCTGCGTCCCGAGGAAAAGCGCGGACGGGTTTTGACGGTAGGCGGAACGACGGCGATCGACGATTGCTACAACTGCAATCCTGAGGCGCTGAAGGCGATGATTGGCACGCTGGCGGGAATGCCGGTTGGCCCGGGCGGGAGAAGGATTCTTGTAGCGGGGGCGATGCTGGAGCTGGGGGCCGAATCCGGTGCGCTGCATGCAGCGTGCGGGCGGGCGGCCGCGGAGGCGAAGATCGACGTGGTCGCCGGGGTGAGCGGGGACGCGAAGGCGTTGGTGGAAGCGGCCCGGGATGAGGGCGCGGGGACGGTGTTTTTCGAGACTCCGGAAGAGGCTGGCGCATGGCTCCGCGCGACGGCGCGAGCGGGAGATGTTGTCCTGCTGAAGGGCTCGCGTGGTGTGCGGCTGGAGCGGGCGCTGGAGACGTGGCGCGTAGGCTGAAAGGCCGCCAGAGCCGTCAAATAGATGTTGATGAATTGAAAATTGCCAAGAAGTGTTGCATCTGCGACGCGCGGCCGTTCATCACAACCCACAGAGCTAGATAAATTGAGTGGCCGGATCATCCGGCACGTGAAGGAGTTAGGCATGAGGAAGAGCAGTCTGATGTGGCTTGCCATTGCTGTGCTGATGCTGGTTTCCCCGGGCGCGCTGGTTTTTGGCCAGAGCGCATCAACGGATAACAATCTTCGCGCGGAAATAACGAACAATGCGCTGAACAAGTCGAAGTTCAAGAACGTTCAGGTCGATGTTCGTAATGGCGTGGTGAAGCTGACTGGAACCGTGGATGTAGCGGATGCGAAGTACCAGGTCGACCAGCGGGTACACCGGATCAAAGGCGTGGTCGCGGTGGATAACGAGATTCAGGTTGAGGGGCCAACCATCCCGGACGCCGAGCTGCAGAAGAAAGTATTGCAGGCGGTGCAGTATGACCGCTCGGGATGGCGGACCGCGCCATTTAATGCGATCAGCGTAAACGTGCAGAATGGCGTGGTAACGCTGGGTGGCCATGCGTACAGCCCGGTTGATGCGGATGCAGCAGTTGCGTCGGCGTCGAACACAAAAGGCGTGAAGGATGTGATCAACGACATCCAGATCGATCCAGTGTCGCCGATGGATGACCGGATTCGGATTGCTGTGTACCGCGCGGTTTACGGTTTCTCGTCGCTGAACAAGTATGCGGTGGATCCGGCGCAGCCGATACGCATTTCAGTGCAGAACGGCAATGTGACGCTGTATGGAGCTGTGGATTCGCAGGCGGACAAAGACACGGCGGGGATACGCGCCAACGGCGTACCGGGCGTTTTTCATGTAACGAATGATTTGCAGGTCGCGAATCAACCCCAGGAGAAATAGCAAGTCGCGACGCGCCGATTTGACGTAAGCAAGAGCACCTTCTAGGCTGGGAAGTCGTTGCGGGAGGTGCTCTTGTTTGCTCGTCGTGGAATCTGCTTAGTAGCGTTGGTGTTTCTTGGATCGATGTTGTGTGTCGCGCAGGGACCGGCGAATCCCAATGGGAAGACGGTCGCGGAGAAGCTGGGCTATCCGGCGAATTCGCGGCTGCTGGTGATCCATGCCGATGACTTCGGCATGATGCACACGGTCAATCATGCGATCGAAGATGCTTTCCAAAACCACTGGATTACTTCAGCCAGCATTATGGTGCCGTGCCCCTGGTTTCCGGAGGTGGCGCAATGGGCGAAGTCGCATCCCGATGCCGACCTGGGGATACATCTGACGATGAATGCGGATTGGACCTCGTACCGGTGGGGACCGGTGTCGGGCCAGCCGAAGGATTCCAGCCTGCGCGATGCGGACGGGTACCTTCCCTTGCTAACGGAGGATGTGGACCAGCACGCGAAAATTCCGGACGTCGAGACGGAGCTGCGCGCACAGGTGGACAAGGCGCAGGCTGCGGGGATCAAGCTGTCGCACCTGGACAGCCACATGGGCACGCTGTTCAGCACGCAGCCGCTTTTCGACGCGTACCTCAGGTTGGGGAAGCAGTACCACATTCCATTGCTGCTGACGCGCCAGCCCAGCATCGCTATGAATCCGAAATTGCCGGCCGACTTTGACATGAACGCGGTGCCGGTGGACAAGGTGCTGCAGATGACGCCGGGCACGCCGAAGGAGATGTGGCTGGATGCTTACAAAAAAATGCTGGCTCCGCTGCCGCCGGGGACGTATGAGCTGATCGTGCATTTGGCGTACGACAATGATGAGATTCGCGCGGCTACGTTCGATCATCCCGACTGGGGAGCGCAGTGGCGGCAGAACGATCTGAACCTGGTTAGCAACCCGGAGTTCCAGAAATTTCTCAAGGACCAGAACTTCATTCTGGTGACGTGGGGAGAGCTGGGGAAGACGATTCCGCCGTCCGCGAAGTAGTGAGGCGCGGAGGGCGCGCTAAAGCCCCGCTTCGGCGGGGTTTTCGCGTTAGGTAGACTTGGGGTATGGGATTTTTTCGCAGCGTAGGCACGACGCTGGAGATGATCAAGTGGGAGCACTCGGTCTTTGCGCTGCCGTTTGCGCTGACCGGGGCGATACTCGCGGCCAACGGGATCCCGCGATTGGCGCAGATATTCTGGATCATTGTGTGCATGGTGAGCGCGCGCTCGGCGGCGATGGCATTCAATCGCTGGGCTGACGCGCGGCTGGATGCGGAAAATCCGCGGACGCGAATGCGGGCGATTCCGGCGGGTGCGCTTTCACGCAGGTTTGTGGGCGGATTCACAGTCGCTATGGCCGCGGTTTTTGTGCTCGGGGCGGCGGAACTGAACCGGCTGACGCTGATACTGTCTCCGGTAGCGCTCGCAGTGGTTTTTTCTTATTCCTACACCAAGCGATTTACGCGATGGTCGCACCTGGCTCTGGGGCTGGCTCTGGGAATTGCTCCGGCGGCGGCGTGGATTGCGGTGCGGGGTTCGCTCGACTGGCGGATTCTGATTCTGACGGCGGCGGTGATGTTCTGGGTGGCGGGATTCGATGTGCTGTATGCGTGCCAGGACGCGGGACACGATCGCGAGCACGGGCTTTGCAGCGTGCCGGCGATGTGGGGGATTCCGGCGGCGTTCTGGATTGCGCGGCTGCTGCATGCGGCGATGCTGGGTTTGCTGTTATGGCTGGTGCGGGTGTTCGGGCTGGGAGAGTATGCGTTGGTCGGAGTGGCGGTGGTGGCTGCACTGCTGCTGTATGAACACCTGATCGTTTCGCCTGGGGATTTGCGGCGGCTGAACGCGGCGTTCTTTACGATGAATGGCGTGATCTCGATTGTGTTTTTTGGATTTGTGGCGCTGGATCTGTGGATGAGACACGTTGTGGCGCTGGGCGTGCGCTGAAAAAGTCAGGCCCTCCGAAATGGAGGGCCTGTTTACAACTGATTGCGTTTTGCGCCCGCTCTATGCCGAACGGCGATCCTTGTGCTCGTCGATCTTTTCGTTGACGCGGTTCTTGACGTCCTTCACCTTGTCGGTCAGGTTCTCACGAGCTTCGTTGGCGCGCATTTCACTTTCGCGCTTCTGAGCTTCGACGTTTTGATTCACTGCATCTTTGGCGTTTCCCCATGTTTCTTTGGCAGCGCCCTTGACCTGATCGGCTGCTCCGCTGTTGGCCATCTTCTGATTGCCGACTACTTCGCCGACCTTCTGTTTGACCGTGCCCATTGCCTGATCGGCCTTGCCGCTTACCTGGTCCTTATTCATAGTTGACTCCTTGTTGCGGTTTGTCGTGCGTTGAGCATCCGCTTAGTGGCGCCATGCGGCTGGACTAGACACTCCTACGGCCGCTGAGGAGCTGGATGATCAACACGATGATCGCCAGCACTAAAAGGATGTGAATGTAGGCGCCGATTGCGTGAAAGCTAACCAGGCCCACCAGCCACAACACCAGAAGAATTACAAAAATCGTCCAAAGCATTTGCGTTCTCCCTTTCTCTTTCCTTACCGCTTTTTCCCAATTGGCCGGGAAAGTGCCTTCGCTGCAAAGCCACGGTTTAATAGGGTGCATTGAAGCGAATTGGGGTTGCCGTACAATCGAAATTTCGAGGCACATCGAGGATTTGATGAGGGTTGCTATTCAGGGAGAACCTGGATCTTTCAGCCATGAGGCCGCGCTGGGCATGGCGCCGAAGGCAACCATTCTGCCCTGCACGCTGTCGGCGGAGGTGTTTGCGGCGATGGAGGACGGGCGCGCCGATGGTGCCGTGATTCCGATAGAAAACTCGCTGGCCGGTCCGGTAGCGGAGCACTATGATCTGCTGCTCGCGAACGACGTCGGGATCGAGGCGGAGTCGCTGCTGCGTATTCGGCATAACCTGATCGGGCTTCCGGGGACGGCACTCGAAAAAATCGAGCGGGTGTATTCGCATCCGGTAGCGCTGGCGCAGTGCCGGGGTTTTCTGGCCGCACATGCCGGCATCGAGGCGGTTCCGTTTTACGACACCGCAGGAAGCGTGAAGCATCTGGTGGAGCGTGGGGACGCGAAGGCAGCGGGAATTGCCAGCGAGCAGGCGGCGCGGCACTACGGCGGACAGATTCTGGCAGCGGAGATTGAGGACAATCCGGAGAATTACACGCGGTTTTTCCTGATTCGAAAACGGAGCCGGCTGAGGGTTGACTCTCGCCCGGACAAGGTAAGCCTGGCGTTTGCGGTGGAGAATCGGCCAGGGACTCTGGTGAAGGCGCTGGAGGTCTTTGCCGCCCAAGGGACAAACCTGACGCGGATAGAGTCGCGTCCGGTGCCGGGACGGCCGTGGGAATACGTTTTCTATGCCGACTATCAGCTTTCATCGCCAGAGACGGCGGACGCCGCCCTGAAGCTGCTGGCGGAGCACTGTTCGATGGTGAAGGAACTCGGGAGATACAGGGCGGGCCGTCCCGACACCCACGCTCCGCACCGTTCCTGAGCTCGCGTTTCCGCCCTTCTTGGGCCGGTAGCGGGCTCGGCTCCTTTCAACTTGTGCATATCTCTGCCGATGAGTGAGGGGGATGGGAACCTCTGGTGCTGGCGGCGCGTAGCTGCATCCTAAAGAGAAAGCCGTTTTTCTAGTGTTTCGACTGTGGATGAGTGGGGCGATTGGATTGCAGGTAATTCGGTATGCCCCGGCAGGCGCGGTTTTGCGACCGAATCGGAGCGGAAGAGTCTAATAGCTGAGCAAGCTAATAATGTGACAGAAGGGGACTCATGGCGAGCGATTTTCTGAGTGTCATCCATCCCAGTGATCCCAACCAGCGCGAAGGGCGCTCGGAGGGCAGCGCAGTGCCCATTCTCCCGGTGCGGGATACGGTTTTGTTTCCGCACGCGGTTTTGCCGCTGACGGTGGGGCGGGAGAGTTCGATCCAACTGATTCAATCCCTCGGCGAGGAGAAGAGCATCGTGGTGGTCGCGCAGCGCGACGCACGGATGGATGCTCCGCAGCCGAGCGATCTGTATGCGTATGGAACGCTGGCAACGATTCATAAGGTAGTGAAAATGCCCAACCAGAGCCTTTTTGTATTTACGGAAGGCACGGAGCGGGTGAAACTGGGGACTTTCTCCCAGATCGAGCCCTTCATGATGGCGTCGGTGGAGGTGATTCCCGAGGTCGCTGCGGCCCCGGGGCCGGAGTTGGAAGCGCTGCAGCGGAATGTGCTGTCGGAGTTCCAGCAGGTTGTGACCGCATCCCCGACATTATCGGACGAGCTGCAGACAATAGCGATGAATATCGATGAGCCGGGCCGGCTCGTGGACTTTATTGCTTCGTCGCTGCCGTTCCTAGCGACGACAGATAAGCAGGAGATGCTGGAGACGCCCGACATTGTAGCTCGGCTGGAGCGGGTAAATAAGCATCTGGCGAAGGAACTCGAGGTGCAGCAGCTTCGCAACAAGATCCAGTCGGAAGTGCAGGACCAGGTTCAGCAGTCGCAGCGCGACTACTATCTGCGCGAGCAGATGAAGGCGATCCAGAAGGAACTGGGGGACGCGGACGAGGGCCAGAAGGACATCGAGGAGCTGCGGAAGAAGATTGAGGCGGCGGGGATGCCGGAGGAGACGCAGAAAGAGGCGTTGAAGGAGTTGAACCGCCTGTCGCGAATGTCTCCAATGGCGGCGGACTACTCGCTAACGCGGAATTACATTGAGTGGCTGGCGGTACTGCCGTGGGCGAAGTCGTCGGGAAGCGCGGTGGATATTGCCAAGGCCAAGCAGATTCTGGACGAGGACCACTACGACCTGAAGAAGGTGAAGGACCGGATCCTGGACTACCTCTCGGTGCGGCGGCTGAAGCCGGACATGAAGGGGCCGATTCTGTGCTTCGTGGGGCCTCCGGGAGTGGGCAAAACGTCGCTGGGGCGCAGTATCGCTCGGGCCCTCGACCGCAAGTTCCAGCGCATTTCCCTCGGTGGGATGCACGACGAGGCGGAAATCCGCGGCCATAGGCGCACCTATATTGGCGCACTGCCGGGACAAATTATTCAGAACCTGCGGCGGGCGGGCGCGAACGATCCGGTTTTCATGCTTGATGAGATTGACAAGCTGGGACGCGACTTCAGAGGCGATCCCTCGTCGGCGCTGCTGGAGACGCTCGACCCGGAGCAGAACAATACATTTCGCGACAACTATCTCGATCAGCCATTCGATCTGTCGAAGGTGCTGTTCATCTGCACGGCGAACCAGCTTGATCCGATTCCTGCGCCGCTGCTGGACAGAATGGAAATCATCGAGCTGCAAGGGTACACGGAAGAAGAGAAGATCAACATTGCATTCCGCTATTTGATTCCTCGACAGATCAAGGAGAACGGCATCGCTGAGGAGAACATCGAGTTCCCGCGCGAGTCCGTGGCTTACATGGTGCGGCACTACACGCGAGAGGCGGGGGTTCGCAAGCTGGAGCAGTTGCTGGGCACAGTTTGCCGCAAACAGGCGCGCCGGCTGGCGGAAGGCAAGACAGATAAGCTCACGGTGACACGCGAAATCGTGCAGGAATTTTTAGGCGGGATCAAAGTGCGCGTGGATACTGAGATTGCGGAGCGCACCAGGAGAGCTGGCGTGGCCGTGGGGCTGGCGTGGACTCCGGCGGGGGGAGACGTGCTGTTTATTGAGGCCAACCGGATGAAGGGCAAGGGCGGCTTTACAATGACGGGGCAAATCGGCGAAGTGATGCAGGAGTCAATGCAGGCGGCGCTGACCTGGGTGCGATCAAACGCGAAGTCACTGGGGCTCGAGGAAGACTTCACGAAGGACGTGGACATCCATATTCACGTGCCTGCGGGGGCGATCCCGAAGGATGGGCCCTCCGCGGGCGTGACCATGGCGACGGCGCTGGCCTCGCTGATGACCGACGCACCCGTGCATCCGCTGACGGCGATGACGGGCGAGATTACGCTGAGCGGGAATGTGCTGCCGGTTGGCGGGATCAAGGAGAAATTCCTGGCGGCCAAGCGGGCGGGAGTAAAGGACGTAATTCTGCCGGCGGAGAACCGGCAGAATGTCGAAGAGGACCTGATGCCGGAACAAATCGACGGCGTGACCATCCATTACGCGAGCCGCATCGAGGACGTGCTGGAAATCGCGTTGCCCCGCTCGCGGTCAGAGGAGCGCCACGACGAACAGGTGCGGGAAGCGGTGCTGGAGGGACTGGCCCCTTCGCTCTCGCTAAGGGCAAGCTCTCAGGCAGCTCCTTTTGGTGGTCACGGAGCGGGCTCGGTCGTACTTCAACGTTGATAACAATCCATGCTGACGATTGGCCACTCTACTCTGCCAATTGAAGTATTCTTGTCGGTGCTGCGCGAGAACGGAGTGCGTTTGCTCGCGGATATTCGCACCGTGCCAAAATCGCGGCATAATCCACAATTTGCGCAGGAGAACCTTGCGGCGGCGCTGGCGACCGCAGCCATTGAATACCGGTGGTATCCCGGGCTGGGCGGCCTGCGGCATGCGCGCAAGGATTCGATCAATGCCGGATGGCGGAATGCGAGCTTTCGCGGATATGCCGACTACATGCAGACGCCGGAGTTTGCCGCCGCGCTCAGTGAGCTGCTCGAGGCAGGGCCGCATGAGCACACTGCGATCATGTGCGCGGAAGCGGTTCCGTGGCGCTGTCACCGGTCGCTCGTGGCCGATGCGCTTACAGTGCGAGGCATTGCGGCGGAGGACATCACCTATACGTCAAAGGGGAAGAGCCGCCGCGAACCGCATAAAGTGACCCCGTTTGCGCGCGTGGAGAACGGACGGCTCTGGTATCCGGCGGAGAGCGACTTGTTTGGAGTCAACCCGCCGAATGAGGCCTGAGCGGGCCTTCCGCACTCTGTTAACGGCGAAAACACTCTTCCGCACTCCACGTCTAAGAGAGCGGGGGGGAGACGGAAAGAGCGGGTATTCTGAACTTACGTATGCGCGTGCGTGTGCTTGTTTTCGGCGTCCTAAAGGAAATAATTCCTGAATCTCCCGCATCCCTGGAGCTGCCGGACGGGGCCCGCGTAGGTGATGTGCTTACGCATTACCGAGAGACATTTGCGAAATCGGACTCGCTCTGGCGATCGGTGGCGACTGCCGTGAACCGGGAGTATGTTACTGGGGACCATGGATTGCGAGAGGGGGATGAGGTGGCGCTGTTGCCGCCTGTGAGCGGCGGGACCACTGATTCGGCTGCGCGGGATGCGGGTCTGCGGGTTTCGATTGTCCGTGAGCGCATCGATGCGCATGCCATCGTGACTTCGCTGGAACGGCCGGAGGATGGCGCGCTCGTGGTTTTCGACGGCTTGGTGCGCAATAATACGCGGGGCCGCCGGACGCGATATTTGATTTATGAGGCATATGAGGAGATGGCGCTGGAGCAGATGCGGGCGCTTTCTGAGAAGGCCATTGAGGATTTTGCCATTCGCGATGTTGCGATGGTGCATCGGCTGGGGCGGATCGAGGTGGGCGAGAGCAGCGTATTGATTGCGGTCGCGTCGGCGCATCGAGCGGCTGCCTTCGAGGCGTGCCGCTGGCTGATCGATACGTTGAAGAAGACGGTTCCGATCTGGAAGAAGGAATATTTTGAGGATGGGGCGGTATGGGCGGATGGGGAGCCGTGGCCTCGGGAGATTTCTATTTGATACGATTTTGCGCCTGGGCCTTGCTGCTGGCTACAGTACCGTGGATGAGCGCTCAGCAGGCTCCGCCGATACGGGTGAACGTTCGACTGGTGAACGTGTTTGTGAATGTGACGGACGCGAACGGTGGGCCGGTGGGCGGGCTGAATAAGCAGGATTTCATCTTGAGCGAAGACGGACGTCCGCAGACGATTGCGTATTTTGAGCGCGATACGGATATGCCGCTGTGGATTGTGCTGGCGATCGACACGAGCGGTAGCACGCGCAAGGACCTGCCGGTGGAGAGGGCCGCTGCCAGGAACTTCGTTCACGCTCTGTTGCGGCCGGCAGACCGGCTGGACCTGATGGACTTTAATTCGGACGTGCGCGAAGTGGTTCCGTTCACCGCGAACGCGGGCCGGATCGACTCGGGACTTAATAACCTTGATTACGGGCCGGCAACTGCGCTTTACGACGCGATCTATCTGGCTTCGCAGAGCCTGGCTCCGCACCATGGGCGTAAGGTGCTGTTGCTGATTTCCGACGGCGGCAATACGGAGAGCGGGGTGGATTATCCGCAAGCGCTTGAGGCAGCTCGGCGGGGCGATGTGATGGTGTACAGCATTATCGACCTGCCGATTATGGCCGATGCCGGGCGCGACACCGAGGGCGAGCACGCGATGATCACGATGTCGCAGGACACGGGTGGCAAATACTACTATGCGAATGCGGGCAATCTGCGCGACGTGTTTCGCAAGGTCTCGGAGGATCTGCGGACGCAGTATCTGCTGGGATATTATCCGGATCGCGAAGTGGCCGGCGCGGATTATTCCGAGAGAGATTTCAGAAGCATTACGGTGAAGCTTGTGAATACAGCGCAGGCAAATGGGTATTTTGTGCAAAACAGAACCGGCTATTATGCGGACGCGAGGCGCTGATTTCGCTGCGCTGATGCTGCGAAAATGGCTCGGCTGCTGCACGACGTAGCTTTGAGCCTCTAAAATGAATGCATGACTGTGACAAATAAGACGCGGCGTCGGCAGAAGGCTGCGCCTTCAGGGGAGACCGGGCAAGAGGCGCTCTATTTGCGGTACCTCAGTGAAAAACAGATTCCGGTAATTGTGAAGCTGAGCGACGGCGAGAGCGTGACGGGGTGGATTGAGTATTTTGACGATCGAATGATTCGCCTGACGCGCGAGGGCAAGCCGAATTTATTTATTTACAAGCAGCAGATACGCTCGATCGCCGAACAACAGCGCCGAAGCGAGGAAGCACGCCGCCGCGCGCGTAAAAACGGAGGTACAGAGGCGGCACCCAGCGAGGCGCAATGACGCCGCCGACAGGCGCTGCGTTTGCAGAGGCGGCAGCAAAGATCGCGCGTGAGGCAGGCGCGCTGTTGCGCGGTTACTACCGCAAGGGCGTTGCCACCGAGTACAAGGGCGATGTGGACCTGGTGACGGAGGCGGACCGCGCGTCAGAGAAGTTGATTGTGGAGCGGCTGCGCGAGGTGTTTCCGGAACACGGTGTGTTCGGCGAAGAGGGAACGCGGTCGCACCTGGAGAGCGAGTACCGGTGGTATATCGACCCGCTGGATGGGACGACGAACTTCGCGCATGGGTTTCCGGTGTTCTGCGTGTCGTTAGGACTAGAGCGGCGTTTCGGCAAGGTAAGTTCGGAGCGGAGCGCGGCTGCGGATGAAGGGGAAATCGTCGCGGCGGTGATTTACGATCCGCTGCGCGAGGAGCTGTTCACAGCGGAGAAGGGCCTGGGCGCATACCTGAACGGTGCCCGCATTCACGTGTCGCGTACACGGGTGCTGGCGGAGGCGCTGGTCGCGACGGGATTTCCCAGCCACAAACGACACGATAATCCGAACATTCACTTTTACCATCAGTTCACGCTGCGATCGCATGGCGTGCGGCGCGCCGGATCGGCGGCGCTTGACCTGGCCTACACAGCGTGCGGACGGCTAGACGCGTATTGGGAATTCAACTTGAATGCCTGGGACACGGCGGCGGGCTCACTGCTGGTGACAGAGGCGGGCGGAACGATGACGCGGTTCGACGGCAGCCAGTTTCGGCTGGACAGTAAAGAAATTTTGGCGACGAATGGTTTGTTGCGCGATGAGATGCTGGGTTTCTTCCGAAAAATGTTTGCCGGAGAAGAGCTGGAACCGATTCCCACGCCGGCGGAGTTTGCGGCGCAGAGAGCGGCGCATGCGCGTGGGTAAGAGCGGGTGGGGGGCTTCGGCTGCGCTTTGTGTTTTCTTGGTTTGGTCGACGGCTATGGCGAGCGGGGCTGATGGTTATCGCGTGATTCATGCGTATCCCCACGACGCCCAGGCATTCACGCAAGGACTGGTGTATCTCGATGGGCACCTCTATGAGAGCACCGGACTGAATGGGCAGTCGACGCTGCGGGAAGACGATCTGGAGACCGGGCGCGTGCTCAAAGAGGTGAGCGTGCCTTCGCGCTATTTTGCAGAGGGGCTCACCAACTGGGGGAATACGCTGATTCAGCTTACGTGGAAGGCGCACGTGGCGTTTGTGTATGACCGGGCGAGCTTTCGGCTGTTGCGGACGATGCAGTATCCCTGGGAGGGATGGGGACTGACGCAGGATGGGAAGCACTTGATTCTGAGCGATGGGAGCGAGACGCTTCACTTTCTGAATCCGCAGAATATGGCGGAGGTGCGGAGCCTTCGAGTGATGGACCACGGCTCGCCCGTGAAGGAGTTGAACGAGCTCGAGTATATCCGCGGCGAGATTTACGCAAACGTGTGGATGACGGACAGAATTGCGCGGATTTCTCCCGAGACCGGGAAGGTGCTGGGCTGGATCGACCTGAGCGGAATTCTGCCGGAAATCGAAGTGCGTAGCAGCGACGCAGTGCTGAATGGGATTGCGTACGATGCGGCGCGCAACCGGCTCTTTGTTACGGGCAAGCTGTGGTCGCGGCTGTTCGAGATCAGGACCGGCCCCGCAGGCCGAAGCGCTTCGCGCCGCTGAGCCTGCCTAGTTCTCCTTCAATCGCAGCACCTGAATGGAATAGGGCGGCAGCGTGTAGGTAAAGTTTGCCGAGGCTCTTTCGAAGCGCGATTCGACAGGAATGATGTTCCTGGGATAGTCGATGGAGTTCGTTGCGGCGAGGGTTCTTGCGCTCAGGGTTACTACGGAGGCAAGCTTCTCGATGTTGCGGGCACCGTCGATCTGGATGGATACGGGTTGCGGGTCGGAGCCGGTGTTGACGACCTTTATATACAAGTCGCTAGTGCGTGACTGCCGGGTGACGGAGTAGAAGAAGCCGGGGCCGCTGCCGGTCTGCTGGGCTCGCGGGATTTCATCGCCGTGATAGGCGGCGAAGATGACCTGCGCGTAGTAGCTGGGCGAGCCGTAGCTCTCGAGCGCGTTGTAGCCGATGAAATCGGGCGACCACTGCATCGCCCCGGGATTCACGTTGACGAAGAGCGGCGCGTAGCTGGACATGATGACGATGTCGCTGTTGCGCTCCATGCCGGTCATCCATGCGGCGTCGCCCAGCGCGGCCCCGAAGTCGGGCGTGGGAGTGCCTTCCATCGTCGCCCACTCGCCTACGAATATCTTTGGGCCCTTGCGATCGGTGTGGTCGTAGTGGTGCACGTCGTCGTAGAACTCCTGCGCGGATCGGTAGTAGTGCTCGTCCAGGACATCAGGCCGTACGCTGGTGACAGGAGTGGTGGCGATGAGCTGAATGCCGGGATATTTCGCTTTGATCGCACGGTAGAACTGCGCGAAGCGATCGTTGTAGGTGTTCGATTTGTCGAACTGGTCTTCGTTGCCAATTTCGACGTAGTTAAGAGCGAAAGGCTCCGGGTGGCCGTCTTTCGCGCGCTCTGCTCCCCATTTTGTTGCGGCGTCTCCGGTGACGTACTGAAGCTCGTCGAGTGCGTCGTTGACGAAGGGATCGAGATCAGCGCCGGGAGTGACGTGCTGGCCGCCTAACGAATACCCAGCATAGACGGCGAGCACAGGCTGCATGTGCAGGTCTTCGCACCAATCGAGAAATTCGAGTAGGCCCATGCCGTCGGAGGAGCGATATCCCCAGGGACTGAGGTGGGTAGGGCGATCGACCAGCGGGCCGATGGTCTTCTTCCACTGGAAGCGCTCGCTGATCGTATTGCCCTCGAGGTAGTTGCCCCCGGGGAAGCGCAGGAAGGCGGGATGCAGGGCGGCGAGCTTCTCCATAAGGTCGATGCGGTTGCCGTTGGTCCGGTCGTGATAGGTGGGCTGGAAAAGCGAGACCATGCTGAACCACATCGTCGTGGGTTGGGTTGCGGTGATCTCAAGCTCGTAGAGCGAGGATGGTTGAACAGTGCCGGTGGTCAGTGTGAAGCGGTACTGCTTCCAGTCGGAGCTAAGCGCGGGGATATCGGCGTGGGCGGCTTCAACTCCGGTGTTGTTGTTGACGAGCGCAATATGGATGGGACCGCTGTTGCTGCTGGATTTCGCATAGAACGAGGCGGTGTAGGTTGTGGCGGAGCGAACTGGGATTCCCCAGTAGCCGGCGTTGACGATTCCGGCCGGGGCTGCGGCAGCGGCGCGATCGATAGTGAGCTTGAGGCTGAAGGGCAGGGCGGGGCTGGGATGAGTAGATTTGTCGGAGATGAAGGAGGCTTTGGCGTCTCCTCGCTCGATGACAGACCATCCGGGGATGGGCGGACCCCAGGAATCGTTGGGATGCATGGCGCGATTGCGAAGAAGCTCAGCGTAGAGTCCGCCGTCGTAGGAGTAGTTGATCTCCTCGGTCATGAGGCCATGTAGGAGCGGACTGGCCTTGGCTTGGATCTGGTCGACATGGATATCGAGGGTGATAGGGGGCGGAGTCTGCGCTGCTGCGGCAAGAGCGAGGGTTGCGGCTGGTAGAAAAAGAACTTTGCCGAAATTGCTGCGCATGGGCGGCTCCTGAGGCGCTTGTGCCTTTTGAATAACCTTATATGCTTTTTTCGCTGTGCCTTAGTCCCGCGGTTTTAATTGAAGGGCGGCAGGAGATGCATTTCGGAGTCGGAGTCGCGGTACAATTGTATTGGATAAAACCATACGAAATCTTCTTGAGGATTTGCCATGGCATACGTAATCGCTGAACCCTGTATTGGCACCAAGGACTCTGCCTGTGTCGACGCTTGTCCGGTAGACTGCATTCACCCGAAGAAGGACGAGTCGACTCACGGCGAGCAGGAGCAGCTGTTTATCGATCCGGTGGAGTGCATCGATTGCGGCGCCTGTGTTCCGGTGTGCCCTGTCTCGGCGATCTTTGCCGCCGATGACCTACCGGAAAAGTGGTCTGAATATGCGACGAAGAACGCGACATTTTTTGGACGGTAATTTTTCCATGATCTGCAACGCGCAGCCTGAGGGCTGCGCGTTTTTCGTTGAGGTGCTGAGCCATGCCATTTGATTCGCCTACGACGCGGACCCGCGTTGCACGGCTGCCGAAACGCGGAGATTACTCGCAGAAGACCATCTACGGGATTCTCGATGCGGCGTTTTTGTGCCATGTGGGCTTTGTTGTGGATGAGCAACCGTACGTGATTCCGACGGGATATGGACGGGCCGGTAATACGCTGTATCTGCACGGTTCGGCTGCGAGCCGGATGCTGCGAACTCTGGCTGATGGCATAGATGTTTGCGTGACGGTGACGGTGCTGGATGGGATCGTGCTGGCGCGGTCGGCATTCCACCACTCGATGAATTATCGGTCCGTGGTGATTCTGGGGAAGGCCGTGCCGGTCGAGGGCGAGGAGGAGAAGTCGGAGGCGCTGCGGATGATTTCGGAGAATATTATTCGAGGGCGGTGGGATGATGTGCGCAAGCCGACCTCGCAGGAGTTGAAGGCGACGGCAGTGCTAGCGCTGTCCATCGAAGAGGCTTCGGCGAAGATTCGGACCGGTCCTCCGCTGGATGACGAGGAGGACTACGCGCTGAATGTATGGGCAGGGGTGCTGCCGCTCGCGGTGAGGGCGGGGGAGCCGATGGCCGACCCACGGCTCGCGCCGGGTGCGCCGGTTCCGCGATATCTGCGTAGATAGCGGAGAGTCTTCGGGCGGCTGGTGGCGGAACATTTTCGATTCAACCAGACGGTTTTGGTTACACTCAGAAAATTGGGTTTCAGATCATCGGGAGAGGCTTCAATCATGCTGAGAGGTAGAACGTGCAGGATTGTTTTATTGTGGTTTTTCGCGACTACACTTTTCGCCGGGGCGGGATTCAGATGTGCGGCCCAGTCAAGTGACAATTCTTCAAATCGCGTAGTTCAGATGGTAAATGTCGTCTGCGACCTCGAAAAGACAATTGACCCGAAGAAGAGCAATGCCGGCGATCCTGTCACCGCAAAGGTAAGTGAGGACGCAACTCTGAGCGATGGCACAAAACTGGCCGCCGGTTCCGTCTTGACCGGAAAAATCGACTCGATTACTCCTTCTGAGAACAAGAGGGATTCGACGCTGACTTTTACGCTCAACAAAGTTACGACGAAAGAGGGCAAGACTATTTGGGTAAAGGCGGTTGTCGTGGGAGTGGCAAGCTATACGTCAACTTTCGGACAGGAGCTGGCGGCTGGTACTTCTGAAGGAAATCGGTCGGCATCGTCTTCCGCCACAACAAATACCGGGTCAGGCATGAACGGCCAGGGTGGCCCTTCAAAAGGCGGCCCTCATTACATCAAAGGCCTCACGTTATCAGGCTCGCCCAATGCAGCAGCGTCGGCCACCCTGACGCAGGCGGGGAAAAATATTCATCTGACGAACAATACACAACTGATTGTTTCCGTGGCCCAGATTCCTGCGAGCTAAACTTTTCAACCTTTCAAGCAAAACGCCCCGGCGATCGCTCGATCCGGGGCGTTTGTTTTGGAAGCCGCCAGGCCTAAAACTGGTTCCAGAGGAACTGATTGTAGACTTCGTGGTGGAACTGCACCTCCGAGGGCTTGACGAAGGTGCCGAGCAGGCGTGGGCAGCGATCCGCTGATGCCTGCTTAAGGTCGGCAAAGCGGGCCTTTACGTCTTCACCGAGGAGTTTGGTGGTCCAGGCCGCGTTGCGGAAGTTATCCAGCGCGGTGTAAATATTGTCCGGCAAATAGCGCTCGGCCTGGCGCAGGTTGGCGACTTTGGACGTTTCCCCGTCGAGCGCGGAGCGGAAGATCGAATAAAGGACGAGGTAGGGATTGGAATCAGGAGCGACGGAGCGGACCTCGACGCGCGAAGATTTCTCGTTGCCGATGGGGACGCGAACCATTGAGCCGCGATCGACAGCGGAAGCCTTGATTTGATTTGGCGCTTCGAAGTGCGGATCGAGTCGGCGGTAGGCGTTAACGCTGGAGTTGAGCAGTAGGCAGATGTCGTTGCCGTGAGTGAGAATGCGGTCGACAAATTCCCAGGCAAAGCTGGAGAGCTTCTCTTCGCCCTTGGGATCCCAGAAGAGGTTCTTGCCGCCTTTGCTGATGGAAATATTGGTGTGCATGCCGCTGCCGTTGACGCCAACGACGGGCTTGGGCAGGAAGCTGGCAGTCATTCCCATTCGGGTAGCGACCTGCCGGCAGATGAGCTTGTAGAGCTGAATTTGATCGGCGGCAGCGACCACCTCGCCGTATCCGTAGTTGATTTCAAATTGCGAGGGAGCGACTTCGGGGTGGTCTTTCTCGTTTTCGAAGCCCATGGCGCGCTGCACTTCGGCGGTGGTGTCAATAAAGCTGCGGAGCGGGTCGCCTGGGAGTGAGTGATAGTAGCCGCCGGTGTTGACGTATTCGAAGCGGCCGGTTTCGGGGAAGCGGCGCTCGGCGTCCAATCCAGCGAAAAGGAAACCTTCGATTTCATTCGCAGCATTCAGGGTGTATCCCTGCTTGCTATGGAGCGATTGCGCGAAACCTTTGAGCACGCCACGCATGTCGCCGGTATAGACGGTGCCGTTCTTGTCGATCACTTCGCCGAAGACGAGCACCTTGCCGGGCCCGAAGATGTCGGAGGGCGCGAAGTAGAAGGCGCTCCAGTCAATGCCGAGGCGGAGATCGCTCTCGCGCTGCGCGGTAAAGCCGCGGATGGAGGAGCCGTCGAAGGTGAGATTGTCATAGCTGCCAATCAGGAACTTCTTATCGTAGTCGAGCATGTGCAGGCGGCCTTCGAGGTCGCTGAAGAAGACGGTGACGGCCTTGATGCCCTTCTGATCGGTGAGGTACTTGAGCCGCTCTTCCTGTATTTTGCCGGCGTCGACTCGCTTGCGGCGCTGGTCCTTGGCCTTCAGGTTCAGTTCTTCGAGCTCTTCATAGGACAACGACAGAAAATTGCGAAGTTCAGTTGACATGGATCTCCTCAGGATGAGATTGGCGCAGCCACTCCGCGATTGCACGGCATAACCGCTGCTTGGGAATTAGGGATCGTTGAGGTGGTCTGGCTATGGTTCAAGACTAATCTTGGCAGGGCGGCAAAAGTCCGGCTATTAAAAAAAGTGATTGTTGAAATTTGCGTTGCTTATGGCGGGTTGGGACCGGCACGGGAGAGCGATTGCGGGGCAGGTTGTACCCTTGACTCGTGGTGGAAGCGCTCATTCTACGGACATGGCCGGTGCATGAAGCCGACCAGATCGTGTCCTTCTTTACCCGCGACCAGGGCAAGCTGAAGGGGATTGCCAAGTCCGCAGCGAAATCCCGCAAGCGCTTTGGGGGGGCGCTTGAGCCGATGACATACGTGCTGGCCAGCTATGCGGAAAAGCCGCGGCAGGAGCTGGTGCGGCTGGATGCATGCGAGATTGTAGTCTCTCCGCTGTCGGAGCCGGTGGATTATGGACGGGCGGCAGCGCTGGCATTTTTTGCCGAGATTTTGGAAGAGACTTTGCAGGATCGCGACCCGCAGGACGCGGTGTTTCGGCTGGCACTCGCCGTTCTGGAACAGACGCGGATGGATCAAGTGTGGCTGCCGGTGACATATTTTGGGCTATGGATGATGCGGCTGATGGGGTGGATGCCGGAGATCGTTCGCTGCACGGAATGCGGTCGGCTCTTTGGCGGGAAAGCAGCGTATTTTGAGAGTGAGCGTGATGGATTGGTTTGCGCGGAACATCGGCACCCGGGCGCGAGGGCGCTTTCCGGCGAGTCGCTGGCGTTGGCGGGCAGAATTTTTCGCGAGCCGATAGCGGCGTTGATGGCTGACGCGTGGCCGCGTCAGCAGGCAGCAGACCTGCGGCGGTTTGCGGTGCAGGGATTAGAGCGGCATCTGGAGCGCAGGTTGCGGTCGGCGCGTGCGTTTCGGCTGATCGCGTGAAGGGCAAATCATGGCGCAGAAGAAATACAGTTTCAAGGCGGATTTAAAGCCGGCAGGATTGGGCGGGACGTTTGTTCTGTTTCCTTATGACACGGAGAAGGAGTTCGGGACCAAGGGCAAGATCCCGGTGAAGGCGAGCTTCGATGGCATTCCGTATACAGGCTCATTGACGAAGTATGGATATCCGCAGCACACGCTTCATGTTCCGAAGGCGATCCGGGAACAGGCGGGGAAGAAAACGGGAGACACTCTGGATGTTGTGCTTTGGAAAGATACAGAGGATCGAGTACTGGAGGTGCCGCCGGCATTTGCGCAGATGATGAAGCGCGAGGGGCTCCGGGAGTTCTTCGATTCCCTCAGTTACACGCACCGGAAAGAGTATTGCCGCTGGATTTCGGAGGCAAAGATGGAAGAAACAAGAGCGCGGCGGCTTGAGAAGGCGGTTAAGATGATGCGAGAGAAGGTGAAGACTCCCGGATAGAGCGAGGGTGGCGCCTCTTCGATCATCTGCTGGAGAAGACGAATTCGTTGCCATCGGGATCTTTGAACTTTGCCATTGTTCCCCAGACTTCTTTCTTCGGCTCGACCGCTAATTCCACGCCTTTGGATTTGAGGAGTGCCGCCGTGGCGAAGACATCGTCGCACCAGAATGTGACGGGCTGAAAGCCGCCGATGCGGTCCTCATGCCCGGGCGGCGTGAAGAGCGCGAGGGCTGTATCGGAGCCGGGAATGCGCAGCTCGATCCAACGCTGGCTGCCGTTGAATGGCTGGTCGGTGGCGATCTTGAATCCCAATTTGCCGGTGTAGAACTTGAGCGAAGTGTCCTGATTACGGACGGGAATACTGATTATTTTTACGCCGCGAATCATTTTGTGGCCACCCTTCTTTTTGAATAGCTACGAACATAGCCGGACGGTAGTTGGAACGCAATCAGCCAGGCAGTGCTATATTAGCGGTTGATATAGGCATGTTGAAGATTGATGATTACCTTGTTGACGTATTGATGCCCGATCTTGTCGGCCATGATCGCAGGCCGGCGTGTTTTCTGGTGTATCTATGGCTTACGGCGGAACAACAGCGCAGGAATGCGGCGGTGCAGGCGAGCTACCAGGAGATCGCCGAATCGGTTGGGGTATCGAAGAGCTCGGCGCAATCGGCGGTCGGTTGGTTGGCGCGCCGGAAATTAATTGCAATAAGCAAACAGAATGTAACGGCGATGCCGAGGTATCGTGTGCTGAATCCCTGGAGAACTGCGGAGCGTGGCAGAACATGGAAAGAAATTGGAAGTTACGGCGATTCTTCATTGAGGTCGGGAACGAGCAATTGATTCTGAATCGGGTTTGGGTGATCAAGCTATGAATCTGGCGTGGGGACTTGTCTTTTTTATTCTGGGTTTCGGCATCGCCGTTCCGCTTACGTATTACTGGACGGTGCATCACAGGCGGCTGAACGCGTTCGAGGAGAAGCTCAAGGCGGTGAAGACGGAGGCGTTCCAGGCGGGAAAAGATGAGGCGATGCGGGGATTCACCTACGAGCAGTCGGTGTGCAATTCGCGGCGGGGGATCATCTGGAAGAGCACCCATAAAGTTGTTTCGGAGCGCATCCTGCTCAATGGGATTCCGATTACGCCGTTCTATGAATATTCGGTGCAGATTGACGAGACTCTAGATCCGAAGGAACTCGGGCATGTGGCGGATTTTGTGCGCGTGAGCATGGGGTTGCCCGCGCTCTCTGAGCTGGGCGTGAAGGCTCTGCCGGGGAAGGCAGTGAAGGAACTCAGTTAGAATTTGTAGCAGCGCCTGACCCGACGGAAAATATACAGTGCCCGCTACGAACGCGACTTCGGATATTTCTGTAAGAAAAACGCCACTCACCTTTCAGGAACTGCTGTTTCGCCTGCAGAGTTTTTGGGCGGAGCGAGGATGCGTGCTGCAACAGCCGTACGACGTGGAGGTAGGCGCGGGGACGATGTCTCCGGACACGTTTTTGCGGGTGCTGGGGCCGCAGCCAATCGGCATTGCGTACGCGCAGCCTTCACGGCGGCCTGCGGATGGAAGGTATGGTGAAAATCCCAACCGGCTCTATAAACACACGCAGTTTCAGGTGATTCTTAAGCCGCCACCGCCGGATATTCAGGAGGTTTACCTCGCGTCGCTGGAAGCGATCGGCATCGACCTCTCTGAGCACGACATCAAGTTTGAGGAAGATAACTGGGAGTCTCCGACGCTCGGCGCGTGGGGCATTGGATGGCAGGTGATGCTGGACGGTCTGGAGATTACGCAGTTCACTTATTTCCAGCAGTGCGGCGGGATAGATCTGGACCCGATCAGTGGTGAAATCACCTACGGACTGGAACGCATCGCAGCCTTTCTGCAGGATGTGGATTCGATCTACGACATTGTCTGGGCTCGCGACGCGAAGACCGGACGCGAAGTGACGTATGGAGAAATTCGGCTGGAGGAAGAGCTTCAGTTTTCTGTCTACAACTTTGAGGCAGCAGAGGTGGAGAAGCTGTGGGAGCATCTGCGGCTGTATGAGGCCGAGTGCCAGGCGCTGCTGAGTGAGTTTAATAAGGACTTCAATCCGAAGGCTGAAAAGTCCGGGGCGCGGCATGAGAAGATTCATGACCGGCTGGTGCATGAGGGCGACACAACGCCTGCGGTCGAGGACACGCACGAGCAGCGGCGACGCTTCCCGGTTCTGGCGGCATATGACCTTTGTCTGAAGTGCTCACACCTGTTCAATCTGCTGGACGCGCGAGGAGCAATTTCAGTTACAGAGCGGGTGGGCGTGATTGCGCGCATTCGCGCGCTGGCGGTTGGCGTGGCCAAGGCTTACGTAGCGCAGCGGGGGACGAAAGACTAAAGACACCAACATGCCAGATTTTTTGTTTGAAGCAGGACTTGAAGAAATTCCGGCGCGGATGGTTGCTCCGGCGCAGGCGGAACTTGCGCGCCGCGTGGAGGAATTGCTGGGCCGGGAGAGATTATTACTGGCAGAGCATAAGATCCACAGCTATTCGACGCCGCGGCGGCTCGCGGTTTTGATGAATGGTGTTGCGATAGGGCAAGCCGATCTGGAAGAGCAACTTACGGGGCCTTCATGGAGTGTTGCCTTCAAAAAAGGAGAGCCTACCGCGGCCGCGCATGCGTTCGCGAAGAAGGCTGGAGTCGAAGTTGGCGCGCTGACGAAGACCACCACCGCGAAAGGTGAATATGTCTCGGCGACGTCTCGTCGAAAGGGACGCGCTGCTACCGAGATTTTGACCGAGCAGATGCCGAAAGAGCTTGCGGCGATTTACTGGCCCAAGAACATGTATTGGCGAGCGGGCAAGCCGGAGCGGTTTGTTCGTCCAGTGAAGTGGCTCCTGGCGATGCTGGATGCTGCAGTGGTTCCGCTGGAGTTTGCCGGAGTGCAGGCGGCCAACGTCACGTACGGACATCGCATTTTGCATGGGCCCGAGGCGATTACGGTACATCGCGCAGCGGATTACTTAAGCGTGCTTGAGGCGGCGCATGTGACCGCCGATGTGGAGTTGCGACGGCATCGCATTCGCAAGGGTCTGGATGCGTCGACTCGGTCTGTGTCCGGCGCGCGCTGGCGGGAGAATGAGGAGCTGGTGGATACGGTGACTCACCTGACGGAGTGGCCGACCGCGCTGATGGGCAGCTTTGAGCCGGAGTTTTTGACGCTACCTGAAGAAGTCCTGGTGACGGTGATGCGCGACCACCAGAAGTATTTTGCGGTGGAAGATACCCAGGGCAAGCTGGCCCCTTATTTTCTGACGGTGCTGAACACGAGCCCGGCGGCCCGCGCAGACGAGATTATCCGGCATGGGAATGAGCGCGTGCTGCGGGCGCGATTCAACGATGCGAGATTTTTCTGGGACTTCGATCAGAGGGGCCCTCTGGAGCAGCGCGCGGAAATGCTGCGGTCGGTGACTTTCCAGAAGGAGCTTGGGAGCTATTGGGACAAGACGGAAGCGAATCTTGCTATGGCCGGACGGTTGGCCGCTCTTCTCGTTGAACGCGGAGTGAAACTGAACCTGACTGCGCTGATGACGGGGGTTCGGCTGGCGAAGGCGGATCTGACCGCGGAGCTGGTGAAGGAGTTCACAGAGCTGCAGGGAATTGTGGGGGGCCTTTATGCGCGTGCGCAGGGACTGGGCGAGGCGGTGGCGCAGGCGATTTATTGGCAGTATTCCCCGGCGGCGATGGAGGATCCGATTCCACCGACGGCGGAGGGGCAAATTCTCGGGATCACTGACCGTTTCCAAACCATTTCAGCAATGTTCGGCATTGGACTGGAACCAACGGGATCGAAGGACCCGTTTGGGTTGCGGCGCGCGGGCAACGGAATCGTGTCGATTCTGGCGGAGTCGGGCCTGCCACTTGGCTTGTCCGATCTGCAGGCTGCCTTCAAGGGCAAGGATGGCGGGCGAGCCAAGGTAGCGGAGTTCCTGCGCGAGCGGGTGGAGCATTATCTGCGCGAGGTAGGTGGCTTTGCCTATGACGTTGTGAATGCGGTGCTGGCCGCCGGTTTTGATGACGTGCGGGATGCGATGGCGCGGGCCGGGGCCCTTACGGCGGTTCGCGGTTCGGAGGACTTTGCGGCGATCTCCGCGGCATTTAAACGGATGAAGAATATCCTTCGCCAGGCGAGCGAAAAGGGCGAATCGGCTGCGCTTTCCGTAGACGGCGACCTGATCGGCGATGCTGCGGAGCGCGGGCTTTATGAGCATGCAGTGAAGCTTGGCCCAGCTGTTGAGAGCCTTCGCGCCAGGCGGGAGTATCGGCCGGCGCTCGAGGAGATTGCTACGCTTCGTCCTCATGTCGATCTGTTCTTCGACAAAGTTATGGTGATGGTCGATGACCCAGCGGTTCGGCGAAATCGTCTTTCCTTGATTGCGATGGTTCTGGGCGGTTTCTCCTCGATTGCCGATTTTTCAGAGATCGTGGCAGGCTAAAGCCGCTATGGAATTCCGCGAATATGTCCCGTTAGCTCCGTATACCACCTTCAAAATAGGCGGTCCGGCGCGCTGGTTTGCGGAAGCGATTTCGGAGGCGGAGATTCTGGAGGCGGTGGAGTTTGCGCGGGAGCGCGATGTGCCGCTTTTCGCTTTAGGCGGCGGGAGCAATCTGCTGGTTGCGGACGAGGGTTTCCCGGGGCTGGTACTGCGGATAGGGCTGAAAGGCATTGAGCAAGACGGCGATCGCTTCGATGTAGGCGCGGGGGAAGATTGGGACGGGTTTGTAGCGCACGCGGTGGAAGGGAATTATGCGGGCGTGGAGTGTCTCGCGGGAATTCCCGGAACGGCCGGCGGAACGCCGATCCAGAATGTCGGCGCGTATGGTCAGGAGGTTTCCGAGACTGTTACGCAGGTGCGGACGTTGAACCTGAGCACGTTGAAATTTCAAGTATATTCGAATGCCGATTGCGGGTTTGCCTATCGGCAGAGTGTTTTTAATACGTCGCGACGGGGGAAGTATATTGTTACCCGCGTGACCTATCGATTGCGTGAGAATGGCCCTCCGCAGATCGCCTATGCCGATCTGAAGCGGCGCTTTCAGAATTTCGCTGCTCCGTCGCTGCGTGACGTGAGCGAGGCGGTGCGGGAGATTCGGCGCGGAAAGGGCATGTACATTGTGCCTGGAGATGCAGACTGCCGTAGCGCGGGGAGCTTCTTTAAGAACCCTGTCGTTTCGGCAGAACACTTCGCACGCATAGCCAAGGGAGAGCCAAACGAGGTTCCGCATTACCCGGCAGCGAATCAAGCGGTGAAGATTCCGGCGGCGTGGCTGCTTGAGCAGGCGGGATTCCACAGGGGCTATGCGATGGGAGCGGCGGGGATTTCCAGTCGGCACACCCTTGCGCTGATCAATCGCGGAGATGCGAAGGCCGTAGATATATTTGCCCTGCGTGACAGGATCGTTGCGCAGGTTGAGTCGCGTTTCGGGATTCTGTTGGAGCCTGAGCCGGTATTGCTAGCCTGACTGTAGGCGGCTACTTTACTGAAAGCTCAATTAGATTCGGAGTGATCGCGGATTTAGTGATTTCCAGCAAGCCAAGCGAGACAGGAAGAGAAAAACGTCGAGGGCCGGCACTGCCCGGGTTGAAATAGAGCACGTTCTTGCGGCGATCGATTTTCGGTTGGTGCGAGTGCCCGCTGATTATGATCGAGACGCCTGCTGCTGTGGGGTCAATATCCAGTGCCGCCAAATCGTGGAGCATGTAAATAGTCTTGCCGCCGAGCTCTGCAAATTCAGTTGAAGGAAGGTGGGCGCAGGCGCCGTAGACGTCGATGTTGCCGCGAATGGCGGTCAGGGGAGCGATTGCGCTCAGAGCATCGAGGATTGCGGGATCACCTACGTCTCCGGCATGCAGAATGTGATCGACGCCTTCGAGAGCTGCGACTGCTTGAGGGCGGAGCAGACCGTGAGTGTCGGAGATGACGCCGATGAGCATGGCTCTAGAGGCCGACTGTCATTCGCGTGCGCGGATCGAGGTAGTCGCGCAAGGCATCGCCGATGAAATTGAAGGATAGAACGCAGAGCATGACGGCGATGGCTGGAAAGACAACAAGATGGGGCGCGTCAAAGAGGTGCGAACGCGAGTCATTGAGCATTGATCCCCAGCTTGCGGTAGGCGGGGGAACGCCGAGGCCGAGGAAACTCAGTGTCGCTTCCGCGAGGACGGCGCCAGCCATTCCAATTGCGGACTGCACGATAAGCGGCTGCACGATATTGGGGAGAATGTGCCGGAAGAATATGCGTAGATCGCTCGCGCCGAGAGCTCGGGCGGCTTCAACGAACTCGCGTTCGCGCACGGCGAGGACCTGACCCCGAACCAGGCGCGCGTAGCCAACCCATCCGCCGATGGAAAGAGCGAGTATCAGATTAAAAAGGCCAGGCCCCAGGAAGGCGACGAAGGCGATGGCGAGTAGAATTCCGGGAAGAGCCATAAACGCATTCATCACGAAGATGTTCAGGGTAGTGTCGATGCCTCCGCCGTAATATCCGGCAATGCCGCCGAGAATGATGCCGAGCGAGAGCGAACAGGCCACGACCGAAACCGCGACTGTAAGCGAAAGGCGCGCGCCGAAGATGATGCGGGAGAGAATGTCGCGCCCAAGTTCGTCTGTACCAAACCAGTGAGCGGCACTGGGAGGGGCAAGGCGGTGCAGCAGATCGATGGACGCGGGATTTGCCGGGGCGAGCCAGGGGGCGAACAGCGCCATGCAGACAAAGAGGCCGATGAGCAGAACGCCCGCTGCGGCAAGCGGCTGACGAGAAACGCTCTGACGGAGGGAATTGCTCATGCCTGTTGCCACTTTAATCCTATATTTATCAAGCTCAGATTAAATAAGCGCAGAAGAACAGCTCGGAAAATCAGATTTCTTGACCTCGACTTGTTTGCGCCGCTGGTACACTAATCTTTCCGACCAAATTTACTTCGCCAGGACATTACATTTTGCGGCTTCTTTTTCTGGGACTGAACTACACGCCAGAACTCACCGGCATCGGCAAGTACTCCGGGGAGATGATGGAATGGCTCGCCTCGCGCGGGCATGAAGTGCGCGTGGTGACCGCGCCTCCTTACTATCCGGCATGGCGAGTGAGCGACGGATACAAACAGTGGCGCTATCGCAGGGAAACTTCTCCGGCCGGCGCGCAAATTCAGCGTTGCCCTCTGTGGGTCCCTTCCAGGCCGAGCGGATCGAAGCGCATTGTTCATCTCTCTTCTTTTGCGCTCAGCAGCCTTCCGGTAATGCTTGCGCAGGCTGCATGGAGGCCGGATGTAGTGCTCAGCATCGAGCCGGCATTTGCCTGTGCGCCGGTGGCGTTGCTGGTAGCTCGGCTCTGTGGAGCGCCGTCATGGCTGCACATTCAGGATTTTGAGGTTGATGCCGCATTTGACCTGGGCCTGCTGCCGGCGGGGGGATGGGTGCAACGACTGGCAAGGTGGTGCGAGAGGATCGTTCGCAGCGGGTTTTCTCAATTTTCGACGATTTCCGAGTCCATGATGACCCGTTTGTCGCAAAAGGGCATCCAATCTTCGCGAGTTACCTACTTCCCGAACTGGGTTGACGTGGATGCGATTTATCCTCAGGAAGAAACCAGCCCGTTCCGGGAGGAACTTGGGATCGGGCGCGATCAGGTGGTTCTTCTTTATTCCGGAAATATGGGAAGGAAGCAGGGACTGGAAATGCTACCCGACCTTACCCGCAGGCTGCGTGGTAATCCGAAGCTGCATTTTGTTGTTTGCGGAGATGGATGTTACAGCGCGGACTTGAAAGAAGCGATGGGAGCGCTGGAGAATGTGTCTTTTCTTCCGCTGCAGCCGCTCGATCGTCTGAATGAATTACTGAACCTCGCGGACATTCATCTCCTGCCGCAGAAGGCGGGGGCCGCAGACCTGGTCATGCCGTCGAAGTTGACGGGAATGCTGGCCAGCGGGCGTCCGGTGATCGCCACCGCCGCGGCGGGCACTCAGGTTGCCAGTGCGATCGAGGGGCACGGCATCTCCGTCGATCCGGATGATGCCGAGGCTCTGGCACAAGCGGTAGTTCTGCTGGCAGAGAATCCGGCGCTGCGAGAGAGAATGGGCCGGGCGGCGAGGCTGTTCGCGACCCAGGAGCTTGCGAGAGACTCGGTGTTATTGCGATTTGAGCATGCGATGGAGCGGCTCTGCGACGCTGGCGTACCGGTTGCCGCAGAACAAAGCCTCCTGTAGGCGGTACGCAATCGATACGGAATATTGCGAAGCCCGTCTATGCCACCCGGCCACCGTCGGTTGGTGAAATACCCTAAAATAAGCCAGTCATCCACCAGATCAAATTTGTTGGCAGGAGCAAATCTGTTTGAAGAAAGCCCTCATTACCGGCATCACTGGACAGGATGGCGCCTATCTCGCTGAATTTTTATTGAAGAAGGGCTACCAGGTCCACGGCGTCAAGCGGCCGGCATCACTCTTCAATACGAAGCGTATCGACCACCTCTACGAAGATCCCCACGTTGAATGCCGTCACCTGATCCTGCATTATGGCGATCTGACGGACTCAAGCTCACTGCTCCACATCATGCAGAAGGTGCAGCCGGATGAGGTCTACAACCTGGGCGCCCAGAGCCATGTAAAGGTGTCGTTTGAAGAACCGGAATATACCGCGAATACAAATGCGCTTGGCACATTGCGGCTGCTTGAGTCGATCCGTATTTGCGGCCTGGAGAAGCATACCCGCTTCTATCAGGCGTCCACCTCGGAGCTTTACGGGCTGGTGCAGGAGATCCCGCAGCGAGAGACAACGCCTTTCTATCCGCGGTCGCCCTACGCGGTGTCAAAGTTGTACGCCTACTGGACGACGGTCAATTACCGGGAGGCATACGGGATGTACGCCTGCAATGGGATATTGTTCAACCACGAATCCCCGATGCGCGGAGAAACATTTGTAACCCGGAAGATTACGCGCGCGCTGGCGCGCATTCGCGCGGGGCTGGAAAAGACACTCTATCTCGGAAACCTGGACGCGCTCCGCGATTGGGGCAATGCGCGCGATTATGTTGAAATTCAGTGGCGCATGCTGCAGCAGAGCGAAGCAAAGGATTACGTGATTGCGACCGGCGAGCAATACAGTGTTCGGGAGTTTGTGAATCTGACGGCGGAGATGCTGGATTTCGATCTGCACTGGGAGGGGACAGGCGTGGACGAAAAAGCGCGCGACGGCAACGGCAAATTGATCGTTGCGGTCGACCCTCGCTATTTCCGCCCGACTGAGGTGCAAACGTTGATTGGAGATTCGTCAAAGGCGGTGCGGGAACTGGGGTGGTCGCCGCGAACGACTTTCCGTGAGCTCGTGAAAGAAATGGTGGAAGCCGATCGCAGTACCGCTGAACGCGATGCGCTGGTGAAGAAGCACGGTTTCGTCGCCTACAATTTTCACGAATAGATCTGGAAGAGGTTGATGGACAAAGGCAGCAGGATTTTGGTCGCCGGGCATCGCGGGCTTGCGGGCAGCGCGATACGGCGTGAGCTTGAGCAGCAGGGTTACACGAATCTTCTGCTGAGGACGCGCGCGGAATTGGACCTGACGCGTTCCGCCGATGTCGAGGAATTCTTCACGCGTGAGCGCCCGGACTATGTGATTCTGGCCGCGGCGAAGGTGGGCGGAATTCTCGCCAACAAGACCATGCCCGGAGATTTTTTGCGCGAAAACCTTGCCATCCAGAACAACGTTTTGAATTCGGCCCAAGCGAACGGGGTGCGGCGGCTGCTATTTCTGGGATCAAGTTGTATTTATCCGCGGCTCGCTCCGCAGCCTATTCGCGAGGAGTATCTCTTGACGGGACCGCTGGAGCCGACCAACCGGTCGTATGCCTTGGCGAAGATCGCGGGCATTGAGATGTGCTGGGCTTTCAACCGCCAGTATGGAACGAAATTCTTCGCAGTGATGCCGACCAATCTTTATGGGCCGGGGGAAAACCTGGACCTTGAGACGTCGCACGTGCTGGCCGCGCTGGTTCGCAAGGTAATCCAGGCGAAGGCCGCAGGCCTGAGCACGATCGATGTTTGGGGCAGCGGAACGCCGCGACGCGAATTTCTCTACAACGACGACTTGGCTCGCGCTTGCGTGTTTCTCCTGTCTCTTCCCGACGCGAAATTCAATCTGCTGCTGAAGGATGACGAGCCGCCGCTGTTAAACGTAGGCACGGGCGAAGATCTGGCGATCAGGCAACTGGCGGAGCTGATCTGCCGGATCGTTGGTTTTGAAGGCGAGCTGGTCTTCGATGCTTCGAAGCCGGACGGAACGCCGCGCAAGCTGCTGGATGTAAGCCGAATCCATGCGCTGGGCTGGAAGGCGCAGACCACGCTGGAGGAGGGAATTCGTGCGACGGTGAGAGATTTTGAGAAGCGGCTTGAGATTCCGGAAGTACAGCTGCGAGTTTGAGTCAGGCACGTTTGAGCAGCCGGAAGTAGCGGCGTGCGCGTGCGGCATCCTTGAGAATCTGATCCTTCAAAGCGGCAGGTGACGCGAACTGGCGCTCGTCGCGGACACGCGCGAGGAAGCACAGCTCAAGGACAGAGTCCGGCGCGATAGTCCCACCTCCAAAATCAAGCAGGTGCGATTCGATCGCGAAGGCGTTCTTGCCGAAGGTGGGGCGATAGCCGAGATTTGTGACGGCATCGAAGATCTCTGTGCCAACTTTCATTCGGGTGATATAGACGCCGTTCGCGGGCAGCAACTCATCGTAGGCCGCGAGGTTGATGGTGGGAACGTTAAGGCGCGCGCCCATTCCGCGATCTCTTACTTGCGCGGAACGAATTGAAAAGGGACGGCCCAGGAGCGCGCGAGCGGTGGCCATTTCGCCTGCCGCGATGCAACGCCGGACGTGCGAGCTGGAAACCTGAATGCCGCGCACATACAGCGCCGGCTGGGCCACTACTCTAAAGCCGAGCTCCTGCCCTAGCTGCGCGAGCTCGGCGGGGCCGGCTCTGGCGTTGTGTCCAAAGCGAAAATTGTCTCCCTCGTGGACCTCAGCCGCGCGAAGCGAGTCAAGCAGCACCTCCTTCGCGAACTCGAGCGCCGAAAGCTGCGAGAACTCGCGGGTGAAGGGAATCACCACGGTCGCATCGATGGCGGTCGCAGCCAGAAGATCGAGTTTCTGCGGGAGCGGAGTGATGAGCTTGGGCGCCTGATCGGGACGCAGCAGGCGCACAGGGTGCGGGTCAAAGGTGACGGCGACGGATTTTGCTCCGATCTCCAGGGTGCGCTCGCGGATGTTGCGGAGGATGGCCTGATGGCCCACGTGTACGCCGTCGAAGTTGCCGATAGCCAGCACGGTGCGGTTTTGCAGGGGCGGAAGCGCGTGAAGTGAGCGGAAAATCTGCATGGGTCAGAATTCGAAAGCGATTCGCAGGCCGTCGTAGGCCAGTCGTACGTCGGGCGGGAGTTGGGCCTCCGTTTTGGCATGTTCCAGTTCATGCGCAATGTGAGTGAAAAATGAGCGGCGGGGCTGGATCCGTTTCACCCAGTTGAGAGCCTGCTCAATATTGTTGTGGCTCGCATGGTGCTGCCAGCGCAGCGCATCGATGATGAGCACCTCGAGATTCTGGAGCAGCGGCATACTGGTCTCCGGAATGGAGTTCATATCGGTGAGATAGGCTGCGGAACCGAAGCGGAAGCCGGCTATGGTGAGGTCTCCGTGAAGAATCGGCACACGATAAAACGTGAGCCCGGCGATCTCGATGGAATCGCAATCGTTCAGCGGGCGAAGGTCCACGCGAGCGCGGGTGGGATATTTCGCGTTCGGCGCAAAGGTGTATTCGAATATGCGGCGGAGCACTGTGGCGGTCTGGTCGTCGGCATAGAGGGGAAGACCTCCTTGGCGCTGAAAAGTGAGAGGGCGCAGATCGTCCATTCCGAGAATGTGGTCGGCGTGTGGATGGGTGTAGAGAACCGCGTCGATATGGCGGATGTGCTCGCGGAGGGCTTGCTGGCGGAAGTCCTGGCCGGTATCGATGATGACGCAGTGCTCGCCCCATTGCACCGCGATTGAGGGACGGCTGCGCGTGTCGCGCGGATCGACAGAGGTGCAGACCGGGCAGTTGCAGCCAAGGGTGGGCACGCCCATAGACGTGCCGCTTCCGAGAACGATAATTTCCGCGTTCATGCGCCGGGAATTACTTCTTCCCTTGCGGCGGCCGCTGCGCCTGCTGCGCGATGGCATTGGTGACTTCGAGGAACATCATGCGCACTTCAAACAGCGCGTTCTGAAGCAGGCGCTGCTCTTTTTCAGAGAGATTCCCCTTGGTCTTTTCCTGGAGCGCGCCGAGCATGTCGATACTCTGGCGGGCGCCCAGAATGTCGATGTGCGGCTTTTGCCCCGGTTCGGCAGCGGCGCCGAGCGCGACGACTGCGGAAAGATAAATGGATTGAATGACGTGTTCGATCGTAACGGCGGGGGTTGCGCCGGCTGCGGGATTGGCGGCGCGCAGCATCGTGTCAATATGATCCGACGATTGCCGATAGGCGTGGCGCGCGGCTGCTTCGTCCTGCGCGGACACTTCCGGCGGAGTCTCTAAATCCTTCTCTACCGGCTCTGGTGATTTCTGTTCGGCTGTCGAAGCAGCTTCCGGCCCCTTTGGAGGCGGCGCATTGGTTACGAGGCGCGGGCCCGGAGCGGGTGCGGCGCTGGATGCGGGTGGGGCCTCTTCGGTGGAGCTGGAGGCGTCGGCGGCTTCGTCGCGCAGGTCGCCTTCGAGCGTGAACTTGCGGCGGTCGGTGACGGTAAATACAGGTGGTTTTTCAGGCATAGTGTTCCTTAATCGGGCAGCGCAGGTGGCGTTTGCAGCACAGTTGCTGTGCCGCCATCGTGTGTGAGCGGCAGATTGCGTTCGATCACATCTGCGCGGATAAACCCGAGAGCAAGCGCGCCGGTGAACGCCGGAAGCGCAAAATGCGCCACGCTGGTGAGCTCACCCACAGGGTTTCTCTCCGCGCCTTCGGCATTTATTTCGATTTTTTCCCCGCCGTGCAGGACGGCAGGAGCATGGTCGACGGAAAATTGGCGCAGCCCGCGATGCACAGTTGCGCGGGATCGGATGCGCTCGACGATTTCCTGCCCGAGATAGCAGCCTTTATTGAAGTTCAGGGCGCGCTCTTGCGACGTTTCCTGCGCGAGATGGCGTTCCTGAATGTCGACTCCATAGAGGGGCGTTGCTTCTAGAATACGCAGAGCATCGGCCGAGGCTGCTCCGCACGGCGTCGCTCCGGCGGCCTGGAGGGACGCCCAGAGTTGAGGGAGAGCGCTGGCGGCCAGCCATATCTCAAAACGTGGGACAAGTGGGCTATAGGCATGGACCAGGGTGATGCTTATTTCGCTGAGACTGGTCGCTGCAAAAACACCTTCCTCGGGAACATCTGCACCGAGGCTGACGAGAATCTTCGCGGCATGCGGGCCGGCAATGCCGATTGCGGTCTGCGACGCGTCTAATGGGTGCAGCTCCACATCGTCCATGATGATGAAGTGGTCGAGATGCGCGGAAAGGCGGCCCACCTGCGAGCGATCAGTCTGAAGGATAAGACTTTCGCGGGTCCGGTAAATATTGGCATCGCCCTGAATGCGCCCTTGAGCGTTGAGCAGAAAGTTGTAATTCCAATGGCCCTCAGGGAGCGCCTGAATCGTGTTGGTGACCATGCCATTGAGCCAACGAAGACGGTCGGCTCCGGTAATCTGCAGACAGGCTTTGTGGCCCAGGTCGTAAATGCCTGCGGTTGTGGTAAGGCTGGTGAGTTCCTGATCCAGGCTGGAGAATATACGAGGCGTGAAGGCGCCCTGATAGGCCACAGACAGGGACGCGTGTCGGCCCAAATGCGCCGCCAGGGGCGTCTCCATCATAGGTTCAGCGAGGATTTGAGATGAGGCGCTCATGCAAAGGACTAAAGAAAATTATAGTCTCGCAAGTGAAGGGAAACGAATGAGGACATGGGGAATGCGAGGCGCGCCAGCGATGCTGGCGATGGCGGCGATGCTGGTAGCACCGGCCTGGGGCCAATCGTCCGGCCAATCAACGGGCCCGGCAACGGGACAAACACCGGGCTCGACTGCGGGCCCGGCAACGGGGCAAACACCGGGCGCTCCAACAACGGACCAGAGCAAGCAGCCCGAGACGCATATCACCAAGGATCAGGCAAAGGAGCTTTTCGCTTCCGTCGATACGATTCTGCAATTCGCGTCGGAGGATTCGAAGTTGCCGATCAAGAGCAAAGTCAAAAAGCGGTTGACAACGCGCGATGCGGTTGAGAAATATCTCGACGAAAAAATGAAGAACGACAAAGACGCCCGCCGGCTGGAGCGCTCAGAAATTGTATTGAAGAAATTTGGCATGCTCGACGAGGATTTTCGTCTGCAGCCGTTTCTGGTGAGTCTGCTGAAGGAGCAGATCGCGGGTTACTACGACAGTAAAACGAAAACGGTGAACCTGCTGGACTGGATCGCGCCCGACGCACAGAAGCCGGTGTTGGCGCACGAACTCACCCATGCGCTGCAGGATCAGCATGTGAATCTTGACAAGTGGGAGGACCAGAGCAGAGAAGACCTCTCGCACAATGTGGCGCAGGATAACCAGCACATCGCTACAGACGAGGAAGACACGGCGCGCGAAGCGGTGCTGGAGGGCCAGGCGATGGCCGTGCTGGTCGATTACGAAATGAAACCGAGCGGACGCACCATTCTGGCGGCTCCTGAGGTGGTGAAGAAGATGGCCGACGAGCAAGGGGCGGACTCCGATTCGCCGGTTCTGGCGCGGGCGCCGCTGGTACTGCAGGAGTCTCTGCTGTTCCCCTACCGCGAAGGGTTGAAGTTTGAGGTTGACATGCTGCAGGGCAAGGGCGCGTCGGGCGCGTTTGCGGGCGTGCTCGACAGGCCGCCGGCGACGAGCTACGAGATCATGAATCCGCGGGCCTATGAGCGGGAGGCCAAGGTTCCGGTGCTGACCATGCCGGACGTGCATGGGCTGCTCGATGCGGATTACGCCCCTTACGATGTCGGCGTGATGGGAGAGCTCGACGTGCGCATGCTGTCAGAACTTTTTGGCGGCGCGCAACTGGCGGAGGCGCTTACGCCGGCATGGGATGGCGGCATTTATTATGCCGTGCAGAAGAGAAACGGCGCGGACAAAGATGCCACCTCATCGATTGGATTGCTGTATCTTTCGCAGTGGAAGACTCCTGAGGCTGCGGCCGCATTTGCGCATATGTATGCGAAGGAGCTGGGGCAGCAATACTCGGGAGTCGCGCGCGAGAGCGAGGCAGAGTCAGACGCGGGCGAGCAGATTTACAAGACCAGCGAAGGACCGGTGCTGATTTCAACCCAGGGCAGGCTGGTTTTTGTGAGCGAGAGCTTCGACTTGCCGCTGGCGCGCAAATTGGAATTCCTGATGGTCGGCGCGCAGAGCGGCGGCGGCAGCAATGCGGTGACCGCGCGCGTGCAGCCGACGAACAATCTCATCGGAGGATTGGTTGGATTCATGGCAAGCTGCGGAGTAATGCGCGCTTCGCTGCATTTATACTGAGGCTTCGTTCAAACTCAGGACGCGGAGCTAAGTTTGCAAGAGGCAGAGATTGGAATTATCGGAGGCAGCGGCCTGTATGCCATGCCCGGGCTCACCAATGTGCGCGAAGAGCGCGTAGAAACACCCTTCGGCAGCCCCAGCGATGCGTTTGTTCTGGGCGAACTCGAAGCGCGCAAGGTTGCATTTCTTTCGCGGCACGGGCGCGGCCATCGCCTGCTGCCCTCGGAGCTGAATTTCCGCGCGAACATTTATGCGATGAAAAAGCTCGGCGTCGAACGCATCGTCTCTGTTTCCGCGGTTGGGTCGCTCAAAGAAGAGCATAAGCCGACCGACTTTGTAATTCCCGATCAATTTATCGACCGCACCTTCCATCGCATCTCTACCTTTTTTGGCGACGGGCTGGTTGCGCACGTGGCCTTCGGCGACCCGGTTTGCGCCACAGTGGCAAATGCCATTGCTGCGGGATGCACGCGCGAAAAAGTGGTCGGAAAGGCGGGAGGCACCTACGTATGCATGGAGGGGCCGCAGTTTTCAACGCGCGCGGAATCGAACCTTTACCGCAGCTGGGGCGCGGACGTGATTGGAATGACAAATCTGCAGGAAGCAAAGCTCGCGCGGGAAGCGGAGATCTGTTACGCAACGCTGGCGATGGTGACCGACTATGACTGCTGGCGCGAGGGGCACGACGATGTGACAGTGGACCAGATCGTGGCGGTGCTCAACCAGAATGCGTCCAACGCCTGCAAGGTGGTGAGGGCGGCGGTGGCGGCCATGCCGCGCGAGCGGAATTGCGGATGCGCATCGGCCTTGAAGTACGCGATGCTTACCGATCCGAAGGCGATTCCCGCGGAAACGCGCAAACGGCTCGACCTGCTTGTTGGAAAATATCTGAATGAAAGTGTGAAGGCGTAACGAATGTCGATTCTGGTTGTGGGAAGCGTTGCGTTTGACACTATCGAAGCTCCTTCAGGACGCGCCGAGCGCTGCGTGGGCGGAGCCGCCACCTATTTCGCATTGGCCGCGAGCTACTTTACCGATGTGCGCGTGATTGCGGTGGTGGGCGAGGATTTTACCGCGGAGCATACGTCGATTCTGACGCGGAGGGGAATCGACACGCGCGGGATTGAACACGCGGCAGGCAAAAGTTTTTGCTGGAGCGGCTCCTATCTCAAGAACCTCAACGAAGCGCAGACGCTCAACACCGAGCTCAATGTCTTTCAAAGTTTTTCGCCGAAGATTCCGGCGGAGTATCAGGATTCGGAGTACCTGTTTCTGGCTAATATCGATCCCGTGCTACAGGCGGATGTGCGCAGTAAAATGCCGCGGGCAAAGCTGGTTTGCGGCGACACGATGAACTACTGGATCAATGATCATGCGGAGAACCTGGCGCTGGTTTTGAAACAACTGGACGGTCTGCTGATCAATGACACCGAAGCGAAGCTGATGGCCCATCAAGGCAATCTGGTGCTGGCCGCGAAAAAAATTCTAAGCATGGGCCCGAAGAGCGTGGTGGTGAAGCACGGCGAGTACGGCGCCACCGCATTTTTCAGTGAGCGATCCTTTCCCGGCGAGGGAGGCGGAGTTTTCCTGCCGTTTCGCGCGCCGGCGCTTCCGCTGGCCGAGGTGATGGATCCCACCGGCGCGGGTGACTCGTTCGCAGGAGGATTTTTCGGCTACATCGCATCGCAAAAGCAGCTCACGCCGGCGATCTTCAAGAAGGCCATGTTTTATGGCGGGGTCATGGGATCGTTTGCAGTGGAACGCTTCGGCACTGAGCGCTTGCAACGGCTCGAGGCCAAGGAGATTGAGGAACGTTTTGCGCTCTTCCGCGAACTCTCGCACCTTGAGTAAGGCAGGGCATCTATCCACTGACCAGACCGAACGCCTTGCGCTGCGCGGCGAGACCTTTGCGGTAGCATGGAGCGCGCTGCTGGTCTCTCTGCTGGCGCTCTCCTTTTGTTTTTCGCACAACCTGCTGCTGTTGAGCGGCGACGCGGTTGCCCACATGGCGATTGCGCGCCGGATCATCGACTCGAGCAATCCCGGCCTGCATCAGCTTGGGTCGGTGTGGCTGCCCCTCCCGCATCTGCTGATGGTGCCGTTCGTGGCGCGGATGGCGTGGTGGAGGTCGGGACTGGCTGGAGCTTTTCCTTCGATCGGCGCGTTTGTGTTCGCCGCGGCAGGAATCTACCGTCTTGCGCGCTTATGGCTGAAGCCCCGCGCTTCACTGATAGCGGTCCTTTTTTTGGCGCTGAATCCGGGACTGCTCTACGCGCAGACAACCGCTCTGAACGAGCCGCTCTGCCTGGCGGAGATGATCTGGGCGGTAATTTTTCTGGTTGAATATCTGCGCGCGATTGATCGCGGTGAGATAGAGCGTGCAGGAAAGCTGCTGATCGCATGCGGGCTGGTGTTGGTGGCTGCGGTTTACACCCGATATGACGGCTGGATCTTCGCTTTCTTTGCGTGGATCATCGCTGCTGTCCCGATGATACGGCGGCGCGATCTGTGGAGCACCCGCACCGGCGGAGCCTTTGTGCTGTTCACAATTATGCTGGCCGTTGCGCCGCTCTTATGGATGGGCTACTGCCGGCAGCAGTTTGGCGATCCCCTGGATTTCATCCGCGGGCCTTATTCTGCGCGGGCAATTGATCTTCGCACCACGAAGCCGGGATCGCCGCATTATCCCGGCTGGCGCAGCATGCGTGTGGCTGCGCTCTATTTCCTAAAGGCCGCCGAGTTTGGCGCGATCTGGGACCGGCTGGCAAATCTGCTTCTCTGGCTATCGATCGCGGGCACTGTTGTGGCCGCCATCCGTTTCAGGTCGAAGCACATATTGCCCGCGCTGTTGTTGTGGTTTCCGCTGCCCTTCTATGCCTACGCGGTGGCGTATGGATCGGTGCCTATTTTTATTCCGCTATGGTGGCCGCACTCCTTTTATAACGTGCGCTACGGCATGGAGGTCCTTCCGGCATTCGCCCTAGCACTGGCGTTCCTGGCGGCGTGGCTTGCGGATCAAGTTGCGACGCGCTGGCCGGAGCTGCGGACGTGGGTGATCGTCGCCATTGGGATTTTGGTTGTCGGCAACAGCTATGTGCTCTTGCGTGGAACGCCGTTTGTCTTGCAGGAAGTGATTGCGAATTCGCGTTCGCGGATTCCCTTCGAGGCCGCGTACGCTCGCGGGCTGGAGTCCCTGCCGCACGGCATCACGATTCTTGCGTACATTTCGGATCACCCGGGCGCGTATCAGCGGGCGGGCATTCCGCTCCGTGACGTCATCAGCGACTCAGACTTCTACCGCTGGAAGCCCGCGCTGCAGGCCCCGGCAAAGAGCGCGGACTATGTCGTGGCCAGCGACGATGACGCCGTTGCGAAGGCGGTTGCGACGCATCCCGGCGGACTTACGCTCATAAATATTGTGTGTTCGACTGGTCAACCCTGCGTGCGTTTTTACCGTTCAGATATTCGCAAGAGCGGTGATAGCATCAGCCCCAGATGACTCCCGATGGCCTGGCCGCAACGGAGGGTGAATGGTGAAGTTCGCCAAGGCACACGCCTGCGGCAACGACTTTCTGATTGTCGAAGGCAAACCCGATGCGGCGCTCGCGGTAAGGCTTTCCGCGCGTCATACCGGCGTGGGGGCGGACGGAGTTGAGTTTTTCGAGTGGACCGGCGAAAGGGCGGGGCGAATTCACCTGATCAATGCCGATGGTTCTAGCGCCGAAATTTCCGGGAATGGAACCCGGTGCGCGGCGGCATGGATGGCTTATCAGAAGAAGTTGAAACCCGCAGACACGGTACAGATCGGAACCGACGCCGGCCCGCGTGAGTGCCGCCTCATGAATGCAGACGCGCATCGTTTTGAGTTCGCCCAGGGTATGGGTGTGCCGACGCTCGCAGACCAAGCAGTCAGGCTGAAAGATGGAACCGAAGTTGCGGGAGTGGCGGTCTCGACGGGCAATCCGCACTTTGTAATTTTCGTTAATGCCGATGATTTTGCCGCCCATGGTCGCAGTTGGCAGGAGCTGGGACGCGAGATTTGTTTTCATCCGGATTTTCCCGAGCAGACCAATGTTGAATTCGTGCGGCTGATGAATGCGGCTTCCATTGAGATTCGGATATTTGAGCGCGGCGTGGGTCCTTCGACCTCATCCGGTACGGGAACATGCGCTACTGCGGTGGCGTCGATTGCCAGGCGAGGCTTGAGTTCGCCGGTTGCGGTGATAGCTCCCGGAGGCGAGCAGCGAGTTGACTGGGTTGGAGAAGGCGCGGAGATCATGCTGACCGGCCCGGCGGAGCTGATCGCATTTGGAGAAGCCTGGTGAAGCCGCCGGCACTCGCCAAAGGCGCGCGCGTGGCGGTCGTTGCGCCGGCGAGCAGCGCCAAATTGCAGTTGATCGAACTGGGAATTGCGGCGCTTCGCGCACATGGCTTTGATGTTGTCGCGAGCGAGCACGCACTGGGCAAAGAGCCGCCATATTTTTCGGGGACCGCCGCTGATCGTCTGGCCGATCTACACGCAGCGTTTGCCGACCCTGAGGTCAAGGCGATCTTCACGACTCGCGGCGGTTATGGCGCGAACTATCTGCTGGAAGACCTGAATCTCGACCTGATCGGTGCGAACCCCAAGCCGCTCATCTCGTATAGCGATCTGACTACGGTACAGACGTGGCTTCTCGACAGCATCGGATTGCCCGCCTTCCATGGGCCGCTGGTCGCTGGCGATTTTTGCCGCGAAGACGGAGTCCACGAGGCCAGCCTTGAGGCAGCGCTGACCGGCGGATTAGTCGAAGTCGGCGCCGCTGAGGGCTTGCGGATACTGAAGCCGGGACGTGCCGAAGGCGTTGTTTACGGAGGCTGCCTGAGCATTCTAACCGCATCTCTGGGAACGCGCTTTTCGCCGCAAACGGAAGGAAAGCTGCTGTTTATCGAAGACGTGGGAGCAAAGCCATACCAGATTGACCGGATGTTGCGGCAGATGGTTCTGGCGGGGAAGTTCGACGGTGTAAGCGGAATTGTTTTTGGGGAGATGCTGGAGTGCGCATCGCCGGGCACCAGCCCCGATCTTATTGAGCAGGTAATTTTGCGCGTGCTGGATTGGTTTGAGGGGCCGATTGGCTTCGGCTTGCGTTCCGGGCACGTTTCCCGCAGCAATGTTACGCTGCCGCTGGGGATTCGCGCAGAATTGCTTCTCGAAGACGAGCCGCGGCTGCGGTACCTCGAAGCGGCGGTGCAGGTCTAAAAAATATGCAGGGAAAAAAGCACATTCACCTCATTGGGATCTGCGGCACGGCAATGGCGTCGTTAGCCGGACTGCTGCAGCTCAAGGGACATCGCGTCACCGGCTCGGACCAGGCGGCGTATCCACCCATGTCGGACCTGTTGTGGCGTCTACGGATTCCCGTTGCCGAGCCGTTTGCGGAGAAGAATCTCGAGCCCCGGCCTGATCTCGTGATTGTGGGCAACGCGATGTCGCGTGGAAATGTGGAGCTCGAATACGTGCTCGATCAGCGTATTCCGTTTGCATCGCTTGCGCAGGTTGTTCGCGAAGAGTTTGTGACCGGGCGCGAGTCGCTCGTGGTCTCGGGAACACACGGGAAGACGACGACGACGAGCATGCTGGCATGGATTTATGAGGTGGCATCGAAGGAGAACGATGTGCTTGCGCCGTCGTTCCTCATCGGAGGGGTTGCGGAGAATTTCGGAACCAGCTTTCAGCTGCGTCGCTCCGGGCCGATGATTCTCGAAGGCGATGAATACGATACCGCCTTCTTCGACAAGGGTCCGAAGTTCATGCACTATTTCCCGGACGCGCTCATTCTGACGCACGTGGAATTCGACCATGCCGACATCTACCGCGACCTGGATGCGGTAAAGATCGCGTTCAAGCGGCTGGTGAACCTGGTGCCGCGGCGCGGTCGCATCATCGCCTTCGACGGAGCGCCAAATGTAGAGGAGTGCGTCAGTCGCGCTTTCTGCGCAGTGGAACGATATGGATTTAACTCCGGCACGCATTGGCAGCTCCACGATCTCACGCATTCGGGTTCGCAGAGCCGGTGGGGCGTACGCCGCGAAGGGCAACGATGGGCAGAGTTCACGCTGGCGATGCCCGGCGCTCACAATGCCCTCAACGCAACCGCAGCAGCGGCGCTGGCCTTCGGACAGGGTGTTCCCCTGCGAGCAATTACTGAAGCGCTGTCAAGCTTCCAAAGCGTGAAGCGGCGGCTGGAGGTGCGGGCCGAAATCGACGGCATCACGATCATTGATGATTTTGCGCACCATCCCACGGCGATTCGAGAGACGTTGAGGGCGCTGCGAGAGGCTTATCCGAACACACGCTTATGGGCGGTGCTCGAGCCGCGATCGAACACCCTGCGGCGGAACGTTTTTCAGCGCGAGCTGGTGGAGAGCCTGTCGTTGGCCGATCGCGTGGTTCTGGCAGGGGTCTTCCGGCAAGAAAATATTCCCGAAGGCGAGCGGCTGAATCCTGAAGCCGTTGTGAGCGCGCTTGAAGCTGAAGGGCACAATGCCGTGCTGCTGAACGATGCCGACGCAATTGTCGAGACGATCGCGCCACAGTTGCGCGCAGGAGATGTGGTCGCGATTCTGTCGAACGGCGGCTTTGATGGAATATATGAGAAGTTGCCCGAGCGGCTGCGGCAGATCTCAGTTGCCGCGCAAAGATAATGTTTGCCGCTCTCACGCTGCTGTTTGTCTACCTCGCGCTGGGGATTCTGGTGGCGATTGTCGGCATTCCCTGGACGCTTGTCTCCGGAGACGTCTCCTTCGTCTACCATTCGGGTTTAGCCGTCGCACGCCTGGGATTGCGGGCCGCTGGCATTCGAATAAAAGTAGACTGGCGCACACGGCTTGAACCGGGAAAGACCTGTCTGTTTTTTTCCAACCATCTCTCGAACCTCGACCCTCCCGTACTTTTGCCTCTGCTGCCGGGGCGGACGTCTATCTTCATCAAGAAATCGCTGCTGAAGATTCCTATTCTCGGTTATGGAATGAAGCTGGCAGGTTTCATTCCCGTCGATCGCGATGGCAGCGTGGAAGGCGCAAAGCAGAGCGTGGCCGCGGCGCTCAACGCGCTGCGGTCTGGCGTACACGTTACCTCTTTCGTTGAAGGCACGCGGTCGCCCGATGGACAGCTGCTGCCCTTCAAAAAAGGGCCGTTCTACCTGGCGATGGAGAGCGGCGCTCCCGTTGTTCCGGTGACGATTCGCGGTACCGAAAAGCTCATGCGGAAGGGGAGCCTCAAGGTCCATCCCGGCGCGGTAGAGGTGATTTTTCATGCGCCCATCGAGCCGCGGGATTACGCTACGCGTGAAGACCTGATGGTCGCCGTGCGGGCAGCGATTGAGTCGGGCTTGGGGAGATAACCCCCGGTATCTTGCGTCGCAAGTTCCTCTGTGCTACAACCTAATTATTCAAGTTTGCTCTTTGGAGCGAGCCTGAATTTCATGAAGAGTGGCTGAGGGACGGGCCCTGTGACGCCACGACAACCGGCTTAGGCAATCTAAGACATCGGTGTCAACTCTCTCCTGGTTTCGGAAACGGACCCGGGGAACATGAGATTCGGGGATGCAATGCAAGATCGCATCTCGCCAAATCCAGTTGTCGCTGCAAGTACCGCAACACGAAGTAGAGTTCGTCACACGCGCCCGTGCATCTGTTCCTCACGCCCCTCTTGAATTGGGGGACTGAATGGCTTTTGCTTACGAATTGCGATGCCGGGAATGCGGGAAGACCTATGCGAACGCTCCGCTATCTCTCTGCGAAGAATGTTTTTCACCGCTTGAGGTGCAGTGCGACCTTAACGCCGCGCGCCGTAGCTTCACGCGCGAGGCGATCGCGAAGGGCCCGTCCAGCATGTGGCGCTACCAGGCGCTGCTGCCGGTTCCGGACGATTATCTTCCAGCCACTCCCGCAGGATGGACGCCGCTGCTACAGGCTCCGCGGCTTGGCCGGCGCATTGGCGCGAACAATCTTTACATCAAGAACGACGCTGTCTGCCTGCCCACGCTGAGCTTTAAGGATCGCGTGGTGTCAGTAGCTCTGGCCAACGCGCAGATCTTCGGGTTCGATACGGTGGGTTGCTCGTCGACCGGCAATCTGGCGAACGCGGTTGCCGCGCAGGCTGCCCGCCTGGGGCTCAAAACATACATCCTGGTGCCCGCCGATCTTGAGCCGGCGAAGATTCTCAATACGCAGGTATATGGAGCCAAGCTCGTCCGCATTGACGGCAACTATGACCACGTGAACCGCCTGTGCTCGCAAATCGCGGAACGCTTTAACTGGGGATTCGTGAACGTGAACCTGCGGCCTTACTACGCTGAGGGATCAAAGACCGTGGGCTTCGAGATCGCCGAGCAACTGGGGTGGCGGCTGCCGGACAACGTGGTTGTGCCCATGGCAGGGGGCTCGCTGATTACCAAAATTCGCAAGGCTTTCAAGGAGCTGGTTGCGCTCGGGCTGGTGGAGGACAAGGAAGTTCGCTTCTTCGGAGCCCAGGCTACGGGGTGCTCGCCCATTTCGAAGGCGGTGAAGGCGGGGACGGAGAACATTGAGCCGCAGCGTCCCTCGACGATCGCTCGCTCGCTCGCAATTGGGAACCCGGCGGACGGGCCGTATGCGGCGAGATGCATTCGCGAGAGCGGAGGCTGGGCCGAAGATGTTTCCGACGTGGAGATCGTCTCGGCGATTCAGGAATTGGCCGAGACCGAGGGTGTCTTCACCGAAACTGCGGGTGGAGTTACCACCGCGGTTACCGCGCGGCTCTATGCGCACGGGCGCATTCAACCGGATGAGTTGACCGTGGCCTGCATCACCGGGAACGGCCTGAAGACGACCGATGCGCTGGCTGGCGCGTACGACGATAGCCGCGCCATTCGTCCGCGGCTGGCGGATTTCGAGAACTATATCGACGAACAGAGTGAAGATCGCGAGCTTGCCCTGGGAGGCGCCCATGTCCGTTAAAGTTTTGTTGCCTAATGCATTTCAGAAGCACACTGACGGCGCGCGCGAGATTGAATCGAAGGCGCACAACCTGCCGGAGCTGATCGCCGAAATCGAGACCAGCTTCCCGGCGCTGCGACCGCATCTGCGGGACGAGCAGGGGCAGGTCCGCCGCTTCATCAATTTTTATGTGAACGATGAGGACATCCGTTTTCTCGGCAATGAGAAATATGCGTTCAAGGATGGAGACGAGGTGCTCGTGATTCCGTCGATTGCCGGCGGCTGCGCCTAGCCTGGGCGGATGACAGGAATGACCTGCCCAAAATGATGTAACGGCGCGGCGGCCCCCCGTATCGACCTTCAACGGTGGGATTTGAGCGAGTGGTGAAGGGAGTTGGAGAGTTGCCGTTGAGCGGGAGCGTTTAGCTTTTGGCCATTGGTGGTGAGATAGAAGACATCGATCGCCATTTCGCCTTCGGTGTCGATAAGCGCAACTTCAATGTTGCAGTTGTGCTGCGCAAAGGCGAGGACTATGGCGCGCAATAAGCCCGGGGTGTCCTGGGCAACTACCTGCAGCAGCGTGCTGTGAGTCGAAGATTCATTGTCGAATTCTATTCGGGTTTCAATCGATACTTTCGCGTGAGTGCGGCGATTGGAGTGGCTGCGCGCTCCTAATAATTTCTCTACGGGAACTTTTTTGGCGATTACGTCGCGGACGCTTTCGAGGAAGCGGTCGATTTCTGAAGGGTTGAGGGCAAGGGTCTGGAACGGGTCAGTGAACTGGAAGGTGTCGACGATAACCCCGGCTTCGTTCGAGAAGGCGTCGGCTTTGACGATATTCATGCCCCAGGCGGAGAGGACTCCGGCGATGTCGGCGAAAAGGTAGGGGCGGTCGGCGGTGATTAGGGTGACCTCATTCAACTGGCGCACGGTGCGGAAGGCGATTTGTATGGGGTCTTCAGCCAGACTGGCGGCGAGTTTGAAATGGTCGCGAACCTGATCGGGCGGCCGGGTCTGGAGATAGCGCTGCGGGAGCCCTTCGAGGAAGGTGCGCAGGTCCTGTTCGGCCTTTGCATCGGGCGCGACGCGGTCGGAGACTAGGGCGGTGATGCGGTTGAGGAGGGCAGGGTCGCTTCGGACATGGTAGCGGGCCTCGTCGACGCTGCGGTCGAGGAAATTGGATGCGCCGATGTAGAGCTGCCAGAGATTCTCGGCCTTCCAGGGAGTGAGCGCGTCGGGCGATACGGCCTTGATGTCGGCATAGGTCATCAACGTGAGCATTTTGAGATGTTGCTGCGAGGGCATTTTCTCGGAGAAGGCACGGACGGTCTCGTTGGCGAAGATGTCGCGGCGGAGAGCGGCGGACATCTCGAGATGGCTGCGGATGAGGCGGCGGACGATCTCGCGCTCTTCAATGTCGAATTCGAGCCGGGCAAAAAGGTTTTCGGATAACTCGATGCTTTGCAGCGCGTGGTCGCCGCTGCGGCGCGCTTTGCCGGTGTCGTGCATGAGGATGGCGAGCAGCAGCAGATCGAGGCGCTCTATTTCCGGCAGCAGTGTTCCCAGACGCTTTTCCCACTCGTGGTGCGGCTGGCGAAGAGCGTGGATATTATCGATGACCAGAAACGTATGCTCGTCGACGGTGTAGCGATGGTAGGAGTCGCGGATGACGAGCGAGTCGATGCCGTGAAACTCGGGGATGAGCAGCTCAAGTATGCCGAGCGCATGCATGGTGCGCAGGGCGTGGGCGGCAAAGGGGCCGATCAGCACCTCGCGGAGATTGTTCCAGAGGAAAGGGCCTTCGGGCATCTGGACCGCGAGCACGGGAAGGTTGTCGAGGATTCGGTCTTCTGAATCCTGACTGAGCTTGTGGCCGTGTGTGGCGATAATGCCGAAGATGTGCAGGATCGCCTCGCCGTCGATCCCGGTGGCGTTTTCAGAGAGATCGAGGCGTCCGTGGTCCAGGAAGAAGTCAGTACCGGCAATGGGGGTGCGCTTGCGGCGGAACTGTTTATAAAAGGAGCGGCGCGGCGGCGGGAGCGAATCCATCAGGAGCGAGGCGCGTCGGTAGATGGTGCGGGCCTGGCGGTAGTAGGTGCGCATCCAGTACGCAGGGTCGGCGGAGCCGCGAGTTTCAAGACCGATGCTGTGGGCGGCGGCCTCGTCTTGCGAGTGCCAGTCGAGTGTATTGTTGTCGCGCTTGTGGCGGTAATGGAGAAAGCATCGTGCGGCGGCGAGAAAGTCGAAGGCGTACTCGCGATCACCGTGAGTTCCGTAAAGCGGGGTGCCGGCAGGCTTCGGCCAGGCCTTGGTTTCGCGCAGTGAATTGAGCAGCGCGAGCCACTGGGCGAGATGATAGTCGCGCAGTCCGCCGGGGCATTCTTTGATGTTGGGCTCGAGATGGAAGATGGTGTTGCCGTACTTTGCGTGGCGCGCGCGGGCAATCTCCGTGAGGTTCTGCACGATGGTGTCCCAATCGCGGAGGGCGAGCGCGGGGAGGATTTCAGCTTCGAGACGACGATATAGGGCGAGGTCTCCAGTAAGGAAGCGGCGGTCGAGGAGAGAAATAGTGAATTCGAGGTTGTCGGGGTTGACCTTGTCGCATTCTTTCAGGGTGCGCGTGGCGGGGCTGGCGCGCAGGCCAATATCCCACATTGCCTGGGTGACGGCGCGGAGGGTCTGATGGAAGTCACGCTCGATGGATTCACTTGCACAGAGGTAAAGGACGTCGACATCGGAGGAGGGAAAGAGCTCGCGGCGTCCGAATCCTCCGGTGGCTACCAGAGCTATGCCGGCGCGGGCGCCTTCACCGGCCAGGGTGGCCCAGATTTTGCTTACGGCGCGGTCGACAATAGAGGAGCGACGGCGGATTGAGGCGGAGCCGTCACCGGTACGATCGAAAGTCTGTCGCAGGTCGGCGCTCTCGCGTTCGTAAATGTCGCGGAGCTGCGGCAGCGAGTTGGTCAGGGCATTCATGTACCGGCGGTCCGGGCGACTGCGCTTCGCGCCGCATCACGCGAAAAATCAGGCGTGAAAGCGCTTTGCGAGGTTGAGTTTTTCTTTACCATACCGCACTACTATGGAGCGCCTGCGGTTGTGCTGATCGACGCAAACCGCAGTTCATTCGCTGCGATCTGGATGACATTCTCCTGAAAAGTGAGCAGACGGACTAAAGGGCGGTGCCGCCGCGCTCATCGTTGCGGATGCGAATCGCGTCGTCAATTTTGGAGAGGAAGATTTTGCCGTCTCCGATTTTGCCGGTGCGGGCGGAGGAGAGAATGGCCTGCACCGCCTTTTCGGCGAGTTCGTCGGGAACGACCATCTCCAGTTTTACCTTGGGAAGGAGGTCAACTGTGTATTCGCGACCGCGGTAGAACTCAGTGTGGCCCTTTTGGCGTCCATGGCCGCGGGCCTCAAGAATGGTCATGCCTTCAATGCCCACTTCGAGGAGAGCGTCCTTGACCGCATCGAGCTTGGAAGGCTGAATGATTGCTTCGATCTTCTGCATAGCTTAGAAATCCTGGAAAAAGAAGAGTATCAGATGTGCAGGGCATAGAGCTCAGTTCGCACGGCCACGGTCCTGGTCCTGGCGTCCATCTCAGGAGCCGAATTCGTAGCCTTCTTCTCCGTGCTGGGTGATATCGAGGCCTTCGAGCTCATGTTCGCGAGTGACGCGCAGGCCGATGGTCAGATCGACGAGCTTGAGCAGGGCGAGGGTTCCGACGATGGAAACCGACCAGGCTGTGGCGATTCCAACTAACTGATTGAGAAGCTGGTGCCAATTGCCTTCGATAGCTCCCGAAGGAAGGACGCCGCCGTGTGCATTCTTGAAGATTGGATTGATGGCGCTGGAAGCGAAGACCCCGGTGAGGATGGCGCCGAGCGTGCCGCCTGCACCATGAACTCCGAAAGCGTCGAGGGAGTCGTCGTATCCGAACCAGGATTTGACTTTGACCACCATGAAGTAGCAGAAGGCGCCCGCAATGGCTCCAATGAGGAGCGCGGACATGGGCTGCACGAAGCCGGCTGCGGGGGTAATGGCAACCAGTCCGGCGACGGCCCCGGAAATGACGCCGAGTGCTGACGCCTTGCCGCGGTAGAGCCACTCGGCAACGCCCCAGCTAAGGGCGGCAGCGGCCGCGCCAAAGTGGGTGTTGACGAAAGCGCTGGTGGCGAGCGGGCCGGACCCGAGAGCGCTGCCGGCGTTAAAGCCGAACCATCCGAACCAGAGCAGGCAGGCTCCGATGTAGCTGAGGACGACGGAGTGCGGCGGCATCGGCTCGCGCGGATAACCGACCCGCTTGCCGAGATACAGGGCGCAGACGAGGGCCGAGACTCCCGAGGTGACGTGGACGACGGTTCCCCCGGCGAAGTCGAGACAGGGGAAGCGTCCACCAAGCGATGCGTTTAGGAGACCGCCTTTGCCCCACACCATGTGGGCCATGGGCGAGTAGACGACGATGGACCACAGGGTGAGGAAGACGGCCATGGCGCTGAACTTCATGCGCTCGGCGAAGGCTCCGGTGATGAGCGCCGGGGTGATAATGGCGAACATCAACTGGTAGATCATGAAAGTTTGAAGCGGGATGGTGGCGGAATAATCGGGATCGGGCGCGAGACCCACGCCGCGAAGAAAAAGATGATGGAGTCCGCCAATGAAGGCGCTCCCGGAACCAAAAGCGAGGCTGTAGCTCACGATGGCCCACAGGACGGTGATGATCGCCATCATGGCGATGCACTGCATGAGGATGGAGAGAACGTTCTTGCGCCGGACGAGGCCTCCGTAGAAGAGCGCCAGGCCGGGGCCGGTCATAAGCAGCACAAGAGCGGCGCTGATGAGCATCCATGAGTTATCGGCTGAAGACTGGGCTTGAGCGGTCTGCGACTGCGTTTGCGCCAGCTGGGCTTCCAGGCGCGCGATGCGATCAGGTGTGGCGTTTGGTAGGACGGTGGACGCGGTGGCCGGCGCGAAGGTGAGGGAGCCGGAGAAGATTGCCGACAGAAGCAGAAGTTTTACGAAACGAGAGTGCATCGTGCCTCAGTTTGTTTTCAGCATTCCCGCGCACAACGGCAAGAACTCGCGGCTGTGCGAAGCGGCTGTGATTTCGGGGCGGTGCGGTGCTTCAAGGGTATTCGGATGGGGTGGGGAAAAATTGGGTATTAAAAAAAATGATGGCGAGGATTTTCTCTCTTTATGGGATTGATCGTGTGGGCCTCTCGTCACGCTCGAGCCATGCAGGGATGGCGGCCAACCCGATTCATTGTTCCAGGCATATTGCCCTCGCCGAAGGCGATATATAGTTGAAATATGAGTGAAATGGCGCGGGACCGGTATCTTTTCGGATCGCTCGAGAGCAGCGCGAAGAATCAGGAGAAGGTTAAAGAGGTCAGCTACGGATATGACCGGCCGGAGGGGATTTTTTTAACTTCGCTGGATGCCGCCATCAACTGGGTGCGGAAGAGCTCAGTGTGGCCGATGACGTTCGGGCTGGCGTGCTGCGCGATCGAGATGATGTCGATGGGAGCGGCTCGGTTCGACGTGGCGCGGTTTGGGGCGGAAGTGTTTCGCCCATCGCCGCGGCAGTCGGACCTGATGGTGGTTGCAGGGCGGGTGTCGCAGAAGATGGCACCTGTGATCCGGCGGCTGTATGACCAGATGCCGGAGCCGAAGTGGGTGATCTCAATGGGGGCGTGCGCCACCTCTGGCGGAGTATTCAATAACTATGCGCTGCTCCAGGGGGTGAACCAGATTATCCCGGTGGATGTCTATGTGCCGGGGTGTCCGCCGCGCCCCGAACAGCTTATCTATGCGATCACGCTGCTGCAGGAGAAGATTCAGCGGGAGCGGGGAAGTTTGAAGCGTGTTCTGAACCTGGCCTAGATTGCCCGGTCGCATCGGCAAGATGGGATCCGGGACATGACTGCAATACCGCCGCCGCTCGGGCGCGGCCCGAGTCGTTAAATAGGTTGAACCAAGTTAGGCAACTCATACAGGAACTGCGGCTCTAAGTATGTGAAAGTGTGTTAAATTTGAGGTTCGTAGTTTTAGGGCTCTTTGCCCGCTGCATTTTCTTTTCCTGGCTTACTTCCATAAGCTGTTCGTTTTTTTTGACTTCCCAAAAGTTGCGGAGGATATGCGCATGCAGTCTCGTTTGTTCAGTTCACTAAGCCGGATTCTGTTGGCCGGGTGCGTTCTAGGAATGTGCGCGCCGGGTATGTATGGACAGAACTCCTCGTCTTTACCGGCAGCTCCAGGGGAGCCGCCTCTTTCCCGCGTGGATGTGTTCCTCGGGTACTCCTATGCTGCACCCAAGGGAACTGTAAATACTCCGGTTCTTAACGGCCCCTTTACTGTCACCTTTCCTGTAAAGCCAGCGGCTGTGGACTGGGGTGCGCTCGGGAGCGTGGCGTACTTTGGCAACCGCTACGTCGGCGGCCAGGTAGAAATAGGGAGCCACCAGGAAGGCTCGAACGACGGATTCACGACCGCTCAGGCGGGTTTGATTGCGCGCTTCCCGGTGGCGTCAGAGGGAATCGTCCCCTTTGTGCATGGACTTGTAGGCGCAGTACGGTTTGGCGGCCCGAATAGCGACAATCCGGGCACGTCTCGTTCAATCATTCATCCCTACAGGTGGGGTCCCGCATTCACGGCGGGCGGCGGTCTCGATTACGGGCTGCCTTGGTTTGGCGGCCACTTGGCTCTTCGTATTTTCCAGGCAGATTACGAATACCTGCATGTTGACTTCGGCCCCCAGCTGAATTCGGGCGGCAGGTTGAATGCAGGCGTAGCACGCCTGAGCAGCGGCCTGGTCTTCAAGTTGGGAAACATCGTTCCTCCTCCTCCTGTGGCGTATGCCTGCTCGGCGAACCCGGCCTCCGTTTTCCCCGGCGAACCCGTAACGATTACGGGAACGGCGACGAACCTGAACCCGAAGAAAACGGCGGCCTATAGCTGGACCGGCGACGGTGCGAACGGCACCAGCTCGACGGTCACAATCGACACTGCGAACATGTCTGCCGGCAGCCACACGGTTTCGGGCCACGTTTCAGAGAGCGCGAAGCCTGGCCGGTCTGCCGATTGCACTGCGCAATTTACGGTGAAGGAGTTTGAGCCGCCGACGGTAAGCTGCTCCGCCAATCCGACCACACTGAATCCTGGCGACAGCGCGACGATCACAGCGACGGGTACAAGCCCGCAAAACCGTGCTTTGACCTACAGCTATCAGGCTTCGGCGGGATCGATCAACGGGACGAACACGACGGCCACCTTATCCACTACGGGCGCGCCGGCGGGAACGATCACGGTGACATGCAACGTAGCCGACGACAAGGGTCACACCGCATCGGCAACGACGTCGGTGAATATTGCTGCCCCGCCGCCGCCGCCACCGCAGCCTAAGACGCAGACACTGTGCTCGATCCAGTTCGAGCATGATGTGAAGCGCCCGGCCCGCGTGGATAACGACGCGAAGGGCTGCCTGGATGATGTGGCACTGAACGCCCAACGATCGTCGGATGCTTCTCTGGTAGTGGTGGGTAACTCCGCCGCGCCTGCGGCTCCGGCGCCCGGACGGCACCACCACGCAATGCACGAAGAGAATCTTGCAGCACAGCGCGCGGTGAACACGAAGGACTACCTGGTGACCGAGAAGGGCATCGATGCGAGCCGGATTTCGGTGCGCACGGGCAACTCGGGAACGAACGAGGTCCAGAATTACATCGTTCCATCGGGTGCGAACTTCGAAAACGACGTGCAGGGCACCACTCCTGTGGATGAAGCACACATCCATGTGCAGAAGCGCAAAGCTGCTGCCCCGGTCGTCCACCATCACCATCACAAGGCGCCCAGCAGCGCTGCGGCACCGGCAACCCAGCAGTAACTTGCTGCTGCTCAACAAGAAGAGGCCGTCCGTCCAATCGGACGGCCTCTTTGCGTTACCTACGGTATCTTTTTAAGCACCCCGCAGCGGGAATAACATGCTTATGATCAAAGGAGCGGGCGAAGGCCCGCACGTGAAAAGCGACCTATGAGCAAACAACGTCTCTCCTCCCTCCTCCTGGGTTTGGCCACCCTAGTGGTATTTTGTCCGGCTGCGGCCAATGCAGCCTCTTCCCGATGGATTACGGTCGGCCCTGACGGAGGCGACGCTCGTGCGTTCGCATCCAGTCCGGCAGATCCGCACCATCTCTATTTAGGCACGACGAATAGCTGGATTTACCAGTCGATGGATGATGGCGCGACCTGGACGCGGCTGGCCCAGGTGGGAACCGTGGACGATCTGGTGATCGATAATCTCGTCGTCGATGAGGCCAATCCACGGACCTTGTATGCGGGTGTGTGGCAACTTGACCATGAGGACGGCGGCGTATACGTCAGCCACGACGGCGGCCGGACCTGGGCGTCGAGCCCTGAGATGCAGGGACAATCCGTCAGGGCACTGACGCAGTCCTCGTCAAATCCGCGGATTCTGGTTGCGGGAGCGATCGGCGGAGTATTTCGCACGGAAGATAGTGGAAGGCACTGGCGGCAGATCAGTCCCCAGGGCAGCGGCGAAATCCACAAGGTGGAATCGATCGCAATCGATCCAACCGACCCCCATATTATTTACGCGGGAACGTGGCACCTGCCGTGGAAGACGACCGACGGGGGCGCGACCTGGCATAACCTCAAACAAGGGTTAATCGATGATTCGGACGTATTCTCGATCATCCTGGACCCGAAGAATCCCAGCACGGTCTACCTGAGCGCGTGCTCGGGCATTTACAAGAGCGAGACGGGCGGAGAGCAGTTCCGGAAGATACAGGGGATTCCTTCGACGGCGCGGCGGACGCGTGTGCTGATGCAGGACCCGGCGAACCTGAATGTTGTGTATGCGGGAACGACGGAAGGCCTGTACAAGACGGAAGACGCCGGCACTAAGTGGGTGCGCATGACCGGGCCGGACGTGATCATCAACGATGTATACGTGAATCCGCGGACCCCGCAGCGGGTTCTGCTGGCGACTGACCGCAGCGGTGTATTGGCGAGCAACGACTCCGGAGCGCGATTTGAATCTTCGAACCGCGGCATGTCCGAGCGCCAGGTTACGGCGCTGCTGGCCGACTCGCACCATGCCGATACGTTGTATGCCGGAGTGGTGAACGACAAGAGTTACGGTGGCGTGTTTGTGAGCCAGGATGGCGGCACCAGCTGGACACAGCACAGCGCGGGACTCGACGGACGCGATGTTTTCAGCCTCTCGCAGGCCGAGAACGGAGCCGTTTACGCGGGCACCAGCCATGGGCTCTTCCGTTGGAACGGCGAGCGTTGGGAGCCGGCCAACCGGGTGGTGAACGTAAAAGAGAAAACGGTGTATGTTGTGCGCCATCACAAGAAAGTGAAGCGGACCATCGCCGAGGGCTCGAAAGAGTCCACCATCGCTTCCCAGGTCAACGATTTGTCGGTGAACGGGCCGGTATGGTTCGCGGCGACGTCGGAAGGCGTCTACCGCAGCACGACCCATGGCGCGACCTGGACGGGGCCGGTGATCGATGAAGCCGGTTATCGGTTTGTGGATGCGCATGACGGCGTGGTAATCGCGGCGCGACGCACCGACCTGCGAATTTCGCAGGACGGCGGAGAGCACTGGAACTCGGCGCCCATGCCGGGACGGCTGACATCGGTGAGTTCGGTGGCGGCAACGCCTGCCGGGGTACTGTGGGTAGGCGGCCGTGAAGGCGCGTTCTACAGCAGTGACAATGGACAGACGTGGCACTCGCTGCCGCTGCCGGTGAGTGGCATCGATAGTGTCAATTACGATGCGGGTCTGGGCCGCGTGCTGATTGCATCTACACAGTCAGATATGATTTTTGCGGTGAACCCCGACGACAGCACCTGGAAGTGGTGGAATGCAGGGTGGAAAGTACGAATGATCCACTCGTTGAACGGGCGCCTGGTGGGGGCGACGCTGTATGACGGGGTGGTGGTACAGCCGCAACCGGATGGTCGGGAGAATTCAGAACAAGCGTTCCGTTAATTCGATTCAATTACGCCTGGTTACGCGCGAGGACATGGAAGCACTCTTCGCGCTGGACCAGGCGTGTTTTCGTCCGGGGATCGCGTATTCGCGGGCAGAGCTCGAATATTTCCTCTTTCATCCGCGCTCGAAGTCGCTCATCGCCGAAGACAGCGACGGGATTGCAGGTTTTGCCGTCATCGACTTCCTGCTGGAGAAAGGGCGCCGTATCGGGCATATCGTGACGATCGATGTTTCTCCCGCGCGGCGCAGGCGCGGAGTAGGGCGCCTGCTGATGAATTCGCTGCTGGACTTGTGCCGCGAGGCCGAAGCTGTCTTTCTCCGGCTTGAGGTCGCTGTGGATAACGACAGCGCGCTCGCATTTTACAAACAATTGGGATTTGCAGAGACGGGACGTATCCGGGGATTCTACCTGGGAAAGCTCGATGCGCTGCAGATGGGACTCGACATGAAAGCGGGCACGCGATAGCCGCGTGCAGCGAGCCTGCGGTTGTGAGGCTTCGTCCCGGCTGCGTCGAGAGCTCATCAGAAAAGTGAGGATCGGTCATGTTCATGCGCGATGGCGTTAGCTATGAATTCCATCACCTCGGGATTCCTTCCCAGGAGATCAGGGCTGGGGAGCGGTTCAGCGCGAAATTCGGCATGTACACCAGTGACAGCGAGTGCGGCCTGGCGCGGGTTCAGTGGCACCGATTCGAGCCGGAAAGCCCGCTTGATCCTTTGATTCGATCGCACCCACATCCGGCGTTTAAGGTCAGTAATCTGGAGGCGGCAATTGCCGGCCGGAGATTGCTGATCCAGCCTTACGAGCCTATCGACGGCTATAGAGTCGCGATAATCGAGGACGGCGGCATTCCCATTGAATTGATCGAAACGCAATTGTCTGACGTGGAAATTTGGGATCGCGCGGCTCACAAAGAGCGGACTTCCATTTACTAGATCATTTACTGGACGCGGCGACTGCGGCGATAAGCGATGCGCGCTTGTCGGCCGTGATTGCGCCATCGGCTCGCCAGAGCACGCTGCCCTGCTTGTTTACCAGCAGAAGAGCGATTCCTTTGCCGGAAATTTGCAGGCCGCGGCGGAACGTATCTTTGTCTACATAAAGAGGAATAATCCACGGCCACATTTCAGGGTCGGTTTCGTCGCTGCGCATAGAGGAGTTGTCCCACCAGCGGAAGACAATGTTCTCGCGGCTGGAGACGGGCATGCGATACCAGTGAAAGTTGAAGTTGGTGTGCTGCAGGCCCTGCGCAGTGGACAGCCATGTCTGAATTTGCGTCTGCTGCTCGGGTTGAAAGGAGATGAGCAGAAGATTGAGCTGTCCCGCGAAATCGGCCGGAAGATTGAGCTTGGAGCGACTAAGGCTGTACGAGCTGATATGCGGGAAGACGGCAGGTTTTGGGGCCGAGCCGGTTTGAGCAGCGCCGGCAGCGCGAAAAAATAAAGCGCAAAGCGCAAGCAGGGCAAGAAGTTTTATGCGAGAACGCAAATGAAGGATCCCTGGTACTCCAATTTAAGATGCGGCGGCGCAGGTGTGAAAGTGTTCCTGAGCGAATGTTAACAGTGAGTACGGATTTTCGCAGCGGGAAAGTTCCGCTGGCGACGCGAGTTGAAGCAGTGAATTATCATCAAAGAAGAGAGGGGCAAGATTGATGGCAGAGCCGAGGCCTTTTTCGACCGACGATGCGCGGCTGGAGCCGATTGCGGCGAAAGTGATGGCGGACGAGCGCCTGAACTTTGACGACGGGCTGGCGCTGTATGGTTCAGGGGACGTGCTGGCCGTGGGATGGCTCGCCAATCACGTTCGCGAGAAGATGCACGGCGATGTGGCGTACTTCAATGTGAACCGTCACATCAATCCGACAAATGTTTGCGTGGCCGCCTGCAGGCTGTGCGCCTTTGGGCGCAAGAAGGGCGCCGAAGGCTCCTACACCATGGCGCTGGAGCAGGCGTGGGAGACGGCGGCCTCGGGCTATTCGGAGGCGGTGACGGAATTCCACATCGTGGGCGGACTGCATCCGGATTTGCCGCTGGAGTATTTTCTGGATCTGATCGCCGGGCTGAAGGAGCGGTTTCCGCTGGTCCACATCAAGGCGTTCACCATGGTGGAGATTGCGTTTCTGGCGCGCAGGGCGAAGCTTACGATTCCAGAGACGCTGCGCAAGCTGAAGACCGCCGGTGTCGATTCAATGCCGGGCGGCGGTGCGGAGATCTTCTCCGACCGCGTACGGCATATTATCTGCGACCACAAGATTGACGGTGACGAGTGGCTTGAGACCGCGCGCATGGTGCATCAGGCGGGGCTGAAGTCGAACGCCACGATGCTCTACGGGCACATTGAGAACGACGAAGACCACGTGGATCATCTGCTGAAGCTGCGCGCCTTGCAGGACGAGACGCACGGCTTCCAGACATTTATTCCGCTGGCATTTCATCCCGACCATACCGCGCTGGCGCATCTGCCGAAAACGACGGGACTGACGGACATCCGGCAGATCGCGGTGAGTCGGCTGCTGCTGGATAATTTTCCGCACATTAAAGCCTATTGGCAGATGATGACGGCGAAAATCGCGCAGATCGCGCTGCGCTTCGGCGCGGACGATATCGACGGGACGGTGATCGAGGAGAAGATTTACCACGACGCGGGCGCGACCACTCCGCAGGGAATGCGGCGCGAAGAGTTGATGCGGCTGATCACGGCCGCAGGCCGCGTTCCAGTGGAGCGGGATACGCTCTATCGCTCGGTGATGCGTACGGATGAAACCTTCACGGTTGCTGTTTGACTCGCCGTCACGGCACACGCGCCTTTGGCGCCTGCTCCTTCATATCCTGACGGAACAGGTCGGCAATCTGGAGGTTCTCACGTGAGATTCTTCTTCATCCTACTGCTTACCTGCCTCAGCGCCGGCGCTCAGGAGCCTCCGCCGGACCTGCTCGTTGATGCGGGTCAGTGCCTCGGCACCGCGAAACAGGACTGGCTCGATCTGGCTCACCGTAAAGCGGCAACTGTAGAACTGGGCTCCGGGACCTATGCAGGCGATCATCGCGGCGAGCAGAGGCTGTACATCGTGGTCTACATCGCTCCCTCCCATTCCGAGGGAACGGTGTTTTCCTTCCTGGTCGAGGGCGACAAGCATCACAGCGTCCTGCGTTTTCTGTTTCCAACTAAGTTTCGTCAGCTTTTCTGGGACGATGGATCGCGGCGCATCGAACTCGTGGATCCGCCCTATGGGGGCATCGGAACCCACGACGAAATCATCTCGGCGGTCCGGCAGAGCGGATTCGAAAACGTTTTCAAGATCCCCATCACTCAGCTCCAGAAACCTCCCGATTCGGTCAGCTGCGAGATGGAAAATGAATTGCCCTAGACTGGTCTCATCGATCCGCCGCAGCGCGGATCACCGGCCAAACAACCCCGATCTGGAATGTGGCAGGCAGTGATCCTTAGCAGGTGACTACCGGTCTGACCTGAATAGCTTCTATTATCTGAATAGCTTCTATTATCTCGATACGCTCTGCGGCTCTGGCACCTGTGGGCTTGCCGGTTGCGGCGGCGGCTGGTTCTTCTTGGCGTGGCGCTTCCGAACCTCTCTCGCCGCTACCCAGATCAGCGAAACGAATGTCACCACGAGCAGAATGACGGCGGTCCAGCCGTGAAGCTGCTCGACTTCTCCGTAGAGCAGCGCCAGGCCCACGAAGACGAAGAAAAGGTGCGCGCAGAAGACTTGCAGCGACGCCTTGCCGAGGGTGAGGAGCGGCTCGCGGGCCACAATTTTGATGACGTACTTGCGCAGGAAATAGAAAACGATGGTGAAGCAGATGAGGTTGACGACGCGGAGCCAGCCGATCTGCCATTTGTCGAGCTTGAGTCCGAGCGACTGAGGCGTGAGGTGAGGACCGAGCCAGCTGAAGCGGACTCCGATGAAGAAGAGGCAAATGACGAAGCAGACTCCTCCGACCCAGCGAGGAACACGTCTGAGAGGGAAGGTGCCGTGGGCCAGCCCCGCGCCCAGCCAAAGACCAACCGTCCACACCGCTTGCCAGGCGAACAGATTGAACGCTCCGGTTTCCTGAAGCGGGATGTGCAGGTGAGTGATGTGCTCGACAAAACCGTAGGCTACGTCGCGCAGGCCGAACTGGGCTCCCAGCCACACGAGGCCGCTGACGGCCAGGATTTTTCTCCATCCAAAGCGCACCGCCGCCGACAGTACGAAGGGCGTGAACACGAGGAAGATAACGTACATCGGCAGGATGTCCAGCAGCGGCGGGCAATAGAGCAACAGCACCGAGCCGACGATGGCGGTTCCCGGGTGAGCGAGATAAAAGTCGAATAGATTGGTGAGCGCAGCTTTATGCGAATACGCGGCGTAGGTGGCGGCCACTGTGAAGGCCAGAAAGAGCAGGACAAGATGATAGCCGTAAATTTTTAGCGAGCGCTTCATCAGCTTGAGATGGACGCTGGCTTCGTCGTGCATCATATCGCGGATGTAAATGCGGCCGACCAGCAGGGCAGACATGAAGACGAATCCTTCGGCGGAGGAAAGAAAGCCGATGGGCTGGTTGACGAAGTCGCTGAAGCCGGTAGGGAGATGCGTGAGCGTCATCCAGACGAGGAAAAGGCCGCGCAGGGCATCCAGCTCGGGACGCCGTTCGAGCTTGGGCAAATGGAGTGCCATGGGTTCTCCCTAGTTTAGACTCCCATGGCGGTGGCGAGTTGCGTCTAGTATGCGGGGATTCCGGTAATGCTCTGGCCGATGATCAGGGTGTGGATATCGTGCGTGCCCTCATAAGTTTTCACCGACTCGAGGTTCATCATGTGGCGCATGACCGGGTAGTCGTCGGTGATGCCGTTGCCGCCCAGGATATCGCGCGCACGTCGGGCGCATTCGAGCGCCATCCATACGTTGTTGCGCTTCGCCATGGAGATGTGCTCGAAGCTTACCTTGCCTGCATCTTTCAGGCGGCCTGTCTGGAGCACCAGCAATTGGGCTTTCGTGATTTCGGAGATCATCCAGGTGAGTTTTTCCTGAACAAGTTGATGAGATGCGATAGGCTGGTCGCGGAACTGCTTGCGAAGCAGCGAATACTGGAGCGCCGTGTCGTAACAGGACATGGCAGCGCCAATCGCCCCCCAGGCAATGCCGTAGCGCGCCTGGTTGAGGCACATCAGCGGGGATTTGAGGCCGCCGGTTCCGGGCATGAGATTCCCGGCAGGCACGCGCACATCCTGAAGCGAGAGGCCGGAGGTGACTGAGGCTCGTAGCGACCATTTGCCGTGAACGTCGTAGGCGGAAAAGCCGGGACGATCGGTTTCAACCAGGAAGCCGCGCACGCGGTCGTCTTCTTCGGCGACTTTGGCCCAGATGACGGCCACGTCCGCTATGGTTCCGGAGGTGATCCACATTTTTTCGCCGTTGAGAATGTATTCGTCACCGGATCTAACCGCGCGGGTGCGCATGCCTCCCGGATTCGACCCGAAATCGGGTTCGGTCAGCCCGAAGCAGCCTAGCTTCTCTCCCGTGGCCAGCAGCGGCAGCCAGTGGTCCTTCTGCTCATCGGAGCCGAAGGTGAAGATGGGATACATGACCAGCGCTGACTGAACGCTCACAAAGCTGCGGACGCCGGAATCTCCGCGCTCGAACTCCTGCATCACCAGGCCGTACTCGACGTTGGACATGCCCGCGCATCCATATCCGTGAAGGTTGGCTCCGAAAAACCCGAGCTGGCCCATTTGCGGGACGAGCTCGCGGGGGAAGCGGCCCTCACGATTGCACTCCTCGATGATGGGGATGAGATTGTCCTCGATGAACTGGCGCGCGGTGTCGCGGGCGAGGCGCTCGTCGTCGGAGAGGAGGGCGTCGAAGCCGATGAAATCGACTCCTTTGAATTTGAAGGCCATGTGAGTGGGGCTCCCTTGCGTGATGAAGCAAACTATTCAGGGTAGCAGACGGCGGAATGTGATTGCGTTGAGATTAGGCGTTCAATCGATTGGACGAAGCTAAACGCCCGTACCAGAGGCCGGAGTCTTTGATGGTGCGCTTCTGGTTGCGGAAATCAACATAAGTGAGTCCGTAGCGCTGGGAGTATCCATCGGCCCATTCGAAATTATCGAGAACGCTCCAGGCGTGGTACGCACGAACACGCGCGCCATCCCGGATTGCACGCGCGAGTTCGGCGAGATGTTGATGATGAAAGTTGATGCGGCGCTGATCTGGGACGCGTCCGCTGTCGTCAGGCGAGTCAAGATAGCAGCAGCCGTTCTCCGTCATTTCGATCACGGGATTGTTGTACTCGCGCGAGATTTGCATCACCAGGTCGTACATGCCGCGCGGCCAGATTTCGAGCCCGGCTTCCGTGAGCGGACCCTCGGTCGGCATTTCGACGTGAATCTGAGTGAGCGGGTCGCGGGCCGACGCTCCGCCTTCGCCTTCGATCTCGGTTCCGAAATGCCCTGAAGGGCCGGATGTGCATGTGTTTGTGGCAGCGGAGACGATGCGGCGCGTGTAGTAATGGAAGCCAAACCAGTCCAGCGGAACCTTCATGATTTTGTCGTCGCCCGGTTTGTATCCCATCGCTGCGTAGGGCGTTTCTCCGATAAAAGCCTTTGGATATTCGCCGTGAACCGCAGTATTGAGGAAGTAGAGATTATTCATCGCGTGGTAGCGCGCGGTTGCCGCAATATCTGCTTCGCTATTCGTCTTTGGATATGCTGGCGCCATGCCCCACGCGCTGCCGACGGTGGCCTTCGGCCGCTCCGCCTTGATAGCGCGAAACGCCAGGCCTTGCGCAAGATTCACGGTGTGCGCCGCCTTGAGGAAGAGATCGAAGCCGGTGCGCTGCGGCGGGAACACGCCGATGCCATATCCGTAATAGGTGAAGGTCCAGGGCATGTTGAATGGCGCCCACACGGTGATGCGGTCGCCGAGATGTCTGGCGAGAATTCCAGCGTAGTCGGCGTAGTAGGAGGCAAGGTCGCGGTTCGGCCATCCCCCTCGCTCCTCGAGCGCCTGCGGCAGGTCCCAGTGATAAATGGTGCAGAAGGGGCGAATGCCAGCCTCAAGCAGAGCATCGACGAGGCGGCTGTAGTGGTCGATGCCCGCTTGATTCGTGCTGCCGGTTCCGGTTGGTTGAATGCGCGCCCATGAAGTTGAGAAGCGATAGCTTTTCTGGTTAAGGCGCTTAAGAATAGCGATGTCTTCCTTGTAGCGGTGGTATTGATCGCAGGCGAGGTCTCCCGTGGCGCCGCCTTTTATTTTTCCGACTGTGTGGGTGAAGCGGTCCCAGTTAGACTCTCCCTTGCCGTCGAGGTTCCACGCGCCCTCGACCTGGTAGGCGGCGGAGGCCATGCCCCAGATAAACCCGTCAGGGAAACGCGTGCCGTCGATGGCTGATGCAGGGATTGCGCCCGGGATGTTTTCAGTCGTGACGGGAACCTGTGTAGGTGGAGCAGGAGTGGCGTAAGCTTGTCGATTTGCCAGAAGAGTTGCGCCGGCTGTGGCAAATGAGGTCTGCAGGAAATGACGGCGATTCATATGGGCCTCTACCTCTGCGGAGGGCCACGATAGCACTATGAGAATTGCTTAGTCAAACGTTTTAGCGAAACATCGTGGGGTCTACGTATTGAAGCGATTAGTTAATCTTAGTCGACACTTGTGCGCTGTCGCGTTCAGCCTGGTGAATGATGGTCGGGACAAGGTCTCTTTGTTGTGGCGAAAGACGCACAGCCTCGTACAAGAGATCGGGCGTTTGGCCCAAGAGAATTGCAACCCCACGGATGGGGTCAGAATTTTTTTGAAGTCTTGAGTCTGTGCCTAACCCGTTTGTGCTACCAGGGGTTTCGTATTCGACCACTTTTCGACCCCCATAATTCAATTGATCTTCCGGATATGGACCAGAGGGATAGGAATTTGGGGATTAATGCCTGCTTCGATATCTTCATGCATCACACTTCTGACGAACCACCCGTAGTTCGGAAAGATCCGCGCAATAACGGCGGCCACGCCGATCCTTCCCGAAGTGCCCCCGTATTCGTGTGTAACCTGAATGGCCGGTCCAGTGAAACCGCTCCAATTCGCCGATAGGACGTCGGCGGACCCAATCGGCACTGGGCTTACGTACAACTCGGCGCCACTGGAACCATAGGCCCCAAAACAGAACCAGCCTCGCGGAGCAAGCACACCGAAACCGTACTCGGCCTTGTAATAGGCAAGACGTTTTGCTTCATCAGCTGCAACTGCAACGGCCTTGCTCCGCCCTATTGGTGCATCGACAGGTCCGAGTTGGCCATCCGACTTGCATCCGACGAATGGAACAGTTACGCGGGGTTTTGGCGCCTCTGGAGCTTTGGTAGTGGCTGAAAGCTGTCCAGGGTTCACAATTACAAGTGCAGTTGCGCTGACTACTACATATTTGCAGCACTTTCTTATCACGGGTGTCCTCGACTTTTTTCTTTCTCGCGGTAGCAGAACACATATTCTTCCTGTTCTGCAATGATCGAGCTTTTTGACCGTCTTCTTCCCGATAAAATTGGGCCATGCTGAAGAATCCGGCAACCGCGGCATCGATCAAGCTGATTGTCTTCGATCTCGATGGAACGCTGATTGATTCGCGGCGCGACCTGGCAACCGCTGTCAATGCGATGCTGGCGCAGATGGAGCGTCCCTCGCTGCCCGAGAGTGTCATTGCCGAGTATGTGGGCGACGGCGCAGGGATGCTGGTGCGGCGAGCGCTCGGCGATCCTGATGACGAGGTTGTAGTGGCTGACGGGTTAGAGCGATTCCTGGCCAGCTATCGGAAGCACATGCTGGATCACACCTATGTTTATAACGGCGTGTTTGCGGCCCTCGATGCGCTGCGGGCAATGCCCGACGGAAGTCCGCGGAAGTTTGCGGTGCTGACAAACAAGCCGGTGAATCCGTCCCGCAAGATATGTGAGGCGCTCGGATTGAGCGGATATTTTTTTCAGATTTACGGCGGCAACAGCTTCAGGACCAAGAAGCCGGACGCCGAAGGGCTGCGTACGCTGATGCGCGAAGCCGGCGTGGCGCCGGAGGAGACCTTGATGGTCGGCGACTCCGTGGTGGATGTGCTGACGGCTCGCAACGCAGGGGCGTACGTGATGGGTTGCAGGTATGGGCTGTCATCCCACACGTTGGAGACGGTCCCGTCGGATTGCATGGTCGATGCGCCGGCGGAGTGGCCCGCTGCGCTCAGGACAGTGGAATCCGCGCAGAATTGATTCATATCGCGTCCATTCTGCATCGCGCTCCTCTGCGGAACCGTAGGTTCGCCGGCGGCGTAATCTGCTTCTGCTGCAAACAATGTTCGCACCATCGCCCAAGCCTGAAAGAGAGACCAAATGACAAAACTACTCTCCAGTCCCCGATTCCTCGCCGCCTACTCCGGCCTGCTCACTCTCGCCTTCCTTTTCTCGGTGCTATGCGGCCTCTCGCAGGGAGACTTCCGGCTCCACAGGGTATCCGCGGCCGAACAATCCTCTGGCCGGAACGCAGAGTACGATTCCATTACCGTACACCGCATCAATATCGTCGAACCCGACGGAACCCCGCGCCTCGTCATCTCCGATAAGGCCGAATTTCCGGGCCAATACTTCAAGAGTAAGGATTTGCCGCGCCCAGACCGGCGCGGATCTGCCGGAATGCTCTTTATCAACGACGAGGGGACCGAGCAAGGCGGCCTGACGTTCCGCGGCCAACGGTCGAGCGACGGCAAAATCCAGTCCTCCGGAGGTCTGACTTTCGATGAATACGAGCAGGACCAGACTGTCCAAATCGGCACAAGCGAAGATGGCGAAGATGTCGAAACCGGTTATCAGATCAACGACAACGGCAGCACCCTGTTTACTCCTGAAGTTGCCGCAGCGCTCCAGAGCGTGCATGCCATGCCGGAGGGTCCGGCGAAAGAAAAAGCACGAGCTGAATTCGGAGCAAAATATCCCATGGCACTACGCACACGCGCGGGCTTTGCGCGTCTTCGCGACAAGTCCTCCGAGTTTGCACTCTGTGACCCTCAGGGACGGACCCGCATCCGTCTACGCGTCGCCCCGGACGGAAACCCGTCGATGCAATTCCTCGACGCCACCGGAAAGGTCACTCACCAGTGGCCCGAGGCGCCGAATTCGAAATGAGCGTGACAACCTCCTTGGCTTTGGAGGGGGTTAGGCTCTTCGTTTCCCCACGCGAAAACCCTGTCAAGCCCCTTTTCTCACAACTCCCCTGAATTCATTGCTTCCAAATGCAGTTGAATTTCCCCAATCTGCTATTCTGGATATAGATAAGAAATCTACGAAAGGCGCAGCCCTCAAGCTGCGCCTCTTGCTTTTGAGGCGGAGCGCGAAAGGCTCTTGGCTTTTGGAGCATTGCCGATTTCTGCCGTAATTATTTGAAAAGCTGGGACATAGAGCTAACAATCTCAGCCGCTTGGACTTACACCTGCCGCTCAAGCGCAACTCGAACAAAAGAAAGGAAACCACAAGAAATTGCAACTAGAAAATGCGACCTAGCAGCTACCAAGTGAGGGCTAGAAGTTAGGCTAAAAAGCTTAACCTCTGTGATCTCTGTGGTGAAAGGCTTCTCGGTTTTACCTAACAAATTCAGCCGCTTGGGAGCAGTTGCCGATTTTATCCCCGTAACTATGTGAAAAGCTGTGAGATATAGCTAACAATTTCAGCCGTTTGGACTTACACCTGCCGTTCACACGCAACTCGAACAAAAGAAAGGAAACCGCAGGAAATTTTTACCTAAAAGCTGGCAGCCAGGAACTGGATGTATTATGGGTGCCCGTAGGAATCTCCCCCGGAAGTGCAGCTGAAAGGAGACCCACATGGCGTGGTTCGATCGCGTGCTCTCAATTCTTCTGATCGTGGCCAGTATTGTGCATTGGTTCGATTCGCTCAGGTACTACCATGACGATCTGACGCTGCTCTGGGCGCTGTGCGCGTCCTTGTTCATTATTCTGGTTGGCGTCGTGAACCTGCTTCGCACCGTGCGACCGGCGGATAGGACGCTGGCGTGGATCTGTCTGGTGAGCGCAATCGCGTGGATTGCGGCGGCCCTGCGATTCGCGGACCTTACCGGCCGGATGGTGGATTCGCATGTACTCGCGGTGGTGGTGATCACGATTGGGATATGCATTTTCAGCGTGCGGACGCTGCTGCTGGCGAAGCGATGAGGCGTGTAGGCGCTTCCATCGCGCTGAACCTCGCTCTACTTTGCTTTTGCGCTCATGCGCAGACAGTGCAGCGGCCGGATTGGATGCTGGGTCCCTTCGTGCGCGCCCCGCTTGGCGAGCCCGTGATCGTGCCTGATCGCAGGGCTACGTTTCTCGATCCGATTCGAAAGCAGCTGGTGCGGTGGGAGGCTCTGCACACCTTCAACCCGGCGGCGGTGGTGCGGGACGGCAAGATCGATGTGCTCTATCGCGCGGAAGACGATACCGGCGCAATGCAAATCGGCATGCATACATCGAGGCTGGGGCTCGCTGTGAGCGCAGATGGGATTCATTTCACACGGGAGCAGGAGCCGGTATTGTTTCCGCAGCACGATGCCCAGCAGCAGCGCGAGTGGCCGGGCGGCACGGAAGATCCACGAATTGTGGAGAGCCAGGACGGCACGTATGTGCTGACCTACACGCAGTGGAACCGCAGGAATTATCGCGTAGGCATTGCGACGTCGCGCGACCTGACTCATTGGACGAAGTATGGGCCGGCGTTTGCGGATGCGGGTCCGAAGTATGCGACCTTTCTCTACAAGTCTGCGGGGATTCTGACGACACTGCAGGGCGGCAAGCTGGTTGCGGCAAAGCTCAAGGGCAAGTACTGGATGTACTGGGGAGAGAAGCAGATCAGGCTGGCGACCTCGGATGACCTGATCCACTGGAGCCCTGTAGAAGACGAGCACGGAAGAGCAGTCGTTGTGCTGGCGCGGCGGACCGGTCACTTCGACAGCGGCTTTCCCGAAGTCGGGCCTCCTCCGCTGCTGACGAAGGATGGGATTTTGCTGATTTACAACGGCAAGAATGATGCCTCGAACGGTGATCGGTCGATCGGGGACGGATCGTATGCGGCGGGCGAGGCGCTGTTCAGCGCGGACGATCCGGCGAAGCTACTGGGTCGTTTGGATGGACCGGTGCTCAAGCCGCAAGAGCCATTTGAGAAGACGGGGCAGTATGAGGCGGGCACTACGTTCGCCGAGGGGCTGGTTTTCTTCGAAGGGAAGTGGTTTCTGTACTACGGCGCCGCAGATTCGCGCGTGGGGGTCGCGATTGCGGACGGCGCAGATGGTCGCCCGCAATGAGAACAGCGCGGAATTTCGCTACGATAATCTTGTGGACTTCCAATTAGTGAGTGATTACAAGCCGCGGGGCGACCAGGCTACTGCGATTCCAGAGCTGGTGCGCGGCGTTCATGCGGGCGAGAAGCACCAGGTGCTGCTGGGCGTGACGGGCTCGGGCAAGACTTACACGATGGCGAAGATCATCGAGGAGCTGAACCGTCCGGCTCTGATTCTGGCGCACAACAAGACGCTTGCGGCGCAGCTTTACCACGAGTTCAAGCAGTTTTTCCCGGGGAACGCAGTCGAGTATTTCGTATCGTATTACGACTATTACCAGCCCGAGGCCTATATCCCGGCGGGCGATCTCTACATTGAAAAGGAAGCCACGATCAACGAAGAGCTGGACAAGCTCCGGCTCTCGGCGACGCGGTCGTTGTTCGAGCGGCGGGACGCGATCATTGTGTCATCGGTATCGTGCATCTACGGCCTGGGGTCGCCGGAGGCGTATTACGGGATGCTGCTGCTGCTGGAAAAAGGACAGCGGATCCGGCGCGAGGACATCACCAAGCGGCTGGTGGAGATTCTGTATGAGCGGAATGACGCGGATTTCCGGCGCGGTACATTTCGCGTGCGCGGCGATGTGATCGAGGTCTATCCGACGTATGACGAGAACGCATACCGGATTGAGCTTTTCGGCGATGAGATCGATACGCTGGCGCAGATCGATCCGCTGTTCGGAACGGTGAAGGAGAAGTACGCACGGCTTCCGATCTATCCCAAGAGCCACTACGTGGTGCAGCCTGAGCGGAAGCGGACAGCCATGGATTCGATTCTGGATGAGCTTGGCTGGTGGGAGAAGGAGCTGGAGGCGCAGGGACGCTTGGTGGAGTCGCAGCGCATTCATCAGCGGACGCGCTTCGATCTGGAGATGATCAAGTCTGTTGGCTATTGCCACGGAATCGAGAACTACTCGCGGCATTTCTCGGGGCGGCTGCCGGGGGAGCCTCCGCCGACGCTGCTGGATTATTTCCCTCGCGACTACCTGGTGTTTGTCGACGAGTCGCACGCCACGGTTCCGCAACTGCATGGAATGTGGCATGGCGATCGCTCGCGGAAGCAGAACCTGGTGGATTACGGGTTTCGACTGCCGTCGGCGACAGACAATCGTCCGCTGAAGTTCGAGGAGTTTGAGGCGCGGGTGAACCAGACGATCTATGTGTCGGCGACGCCGGGGCCCTATGAGCTTACCAAGTCCGGCGGAGTGGTGGTGGAGCAGATCATCCGGCCGACGGGGCTGATTGATCCTGAGGTGGAGATTCGGCCGGTGCGCGGTCAGATTGACGATCTGCTGGCGGAGATTCGCGAGCGGGCGGCGAAGAACGAGCGCGTGCTGGTGACGACTCTGACGAAGCGGATGTCGGAGGACTTGTCCGGGTACTACTCCGAAGTGGGGGTGAAGTGCCGGTACATGCACTCGGAGATCGAGACGCTGGAGCGGGTGAAGCTGCTGCGGGATCTGCGCAAGGGCGAGTACGACGTGCTGATCGGGATCAACCTGCTGAGGGAAGGGCTGGACTTGCCGGAGGTTTCGCTGGTCGCGATTCTGGATGCGGACAAGGAGGGCTTTCTGCGCTCGTCGGGGTCGCTGATCCAGACGATGGGACGGGCGGCACGTCATGTGAATGGGCGCGCGATTCTGTATGCGGACAAGATGACGGACTCGATGAAGCAGGCCATTGGAGAGACGACGCGGCGACGCGAGGTGCAGCATGCTTACAACGAGGAGAACGGGATTACGCCGATGTCCGTGATTCGGTCGACGGACATGTCGCTGGCGCGGATACTGAAGGCGGACTACGCGGACCTGACGGACGAGGCGGATGAGGCGGTGGAGTTCAAGTCGCAGGCGGAGTTGGACGCGCATATCGGGAACATGGAGTCGGACATGCGAGAGGCTGCGAAGCGATTCGAGTTTGAGAAGGCGGCGAAGCTGCGGGACCGGATCAAGGAGATGCGGACGAAGGAGTTCTTGTTCGGTTAATCCGGCTGCGGGATTGCTGGTCTTTCATGGTGCTCTCGAATTGCCGCTGGGCCTCCTGGAAGGTTTGCCGATAGCCGTCGGGATCGATCCAAACGGATGGGCCTTGCGTCGGCAGCTTTGAGAGCTTCTCCTGCATGTTGAAGTAGCTGCCGTGCGCGCCTAGGAAGATGTCACAAGGGAGCGAAAGCAGTAGAGCGAAGGTGTGGGCGTAGTCGTTGGCGATGCCCGGATAGGACGCAGGCTGCGCGGGAGTTGCGACGAGGCGATAGTCGCTCAGTATTGAAAATCCCCCAACGATCACGGCGTTGAGCTTGCGGCCTTGTTCGTTGGTGACCTGCATGGTCCAGGTGGTGCATCCGCGGGTGTGGCCGGGAGTCTTGCGGGCGGTCAGCGTGACGCCGCCGAGGGTTACGGTGTCGCCGTCGTGGAGGGTGCGATCGACGTGCGCTGGCGGGAATACGGGCAGATGGTCGAAGTCACTGCGTCCTCCAGACTCCATGAGCGGGACGTCGTCGTCCATCACCATGAACTTTGCGCCGGTCTGCCGCAGGACGGCAGCGCTTCCTGCGGCGTGGTCGAAGTGAGCGTGGCTGCTCAGTAGAATCCTCGTGTCTGACCAGCGAAATCCCAGAGCCTCGACGCTGCCGCGAATCTGCGGCGTTGAGGTTTCAAGGTTGGCATTGATGAGGATGTTTCCGGCGGGAGTGACGACGAGATAGGATGCGAGGTCGCGGCTGCCGACGTAGTAGAGATTGCCCGCGATACGGAAAGGCTTTTGCGGAGCGGTCCAGTCGGGGTTGTTCTCGGCATGCAACGGCAGTATGCCGAACAGGAGCGCGAGAAGAATGGTTGCGCGTCGCAGCATTCTGCTCTGATAGCCCCTTTGTTTGTGGATTACAAGTAGCGGAGCAGGCTCTGCGTGGCCTACTCCGCCGACTCGATTCGTCGATTAGTGGATGCGCACGTCTCCGGAGCCGGTCTCGACGCGGATGGTCGGCCCTCCGCCGTTGACGTCTCCCATGATGTGGTGGTGGTCGATGTTGCCGTGGGTGGTGATGGATGGGTCGCTGTGCACGTCGCCTGAGCCGGTGCTCGCGTCTAGGGCGAAGTGGGCGCTGTTGCCGGTATTGAGGGTGATGTTGCCGGAGCCGGTTTCGAGTTTCCATCCGTCGCCAGGCTGGCCTTTGACTTCGATGTCTCCGGAGCCGGCCTCGGCGAAGAGACCGCCGGTCACACCCTGAAGATGGATGTTGCCGCTGCCGGTTTCAACCTTCATATATTTTGCGCCGTTGGTCATCGCAGTGATATCTCCGGAACCGGCGTTGAGGGTGACGTCGCCGGTGAGGTCGTTGGCCTGAATGTTGCCGGAGCCGGTGGTGGCCTTGAGTGGGCCCTCGAGGTTGGAGATGTCAAGATCGCCTGAGCCGGAGTTGGCGTCAACCCTGGTCCCGCGAGGTGCGGTAATGACGTAGTCGATGGAGACGTTTTGGAAATGTGTGTGCTGGCCCACGTCGATGGTGTTTCCGCTTTGGGAGATCGGGGGATTGTCGGTGACACGGCGGACGGCGTCTTCGGGCGAACCACCGAACCAGGAGTGATCGGAGTGGACGTGTCCAATGATGTGGACGGAATCGTCGGAGCCGGGGGTGATGTGGATGTATCCCGAGCCGGTGCTGACGTTGAGGGTAGCGGGGCCACTGACGGTGAGAGATTTGTCGAAGGTGCCTTCGGCGGCGAAGAGGGCGGCAGGGGTGACTGCCAGCATGGCGATGGCGGCCCAGCGAAGTTTCATGATGTGTCCTCCAAAGGTGAGGTACGCGGCAGCGGCAGTTGCGGTTCCGGCGGCGCTAATTTTTTTTTCGAGATTCGGTTGGCCAGCTGATTGAAAGGGCTCGGCTTTCAGAAATGCTAATTGACGGGGTTGATTGATTCCAATCGGTTTTCAGAAAAGTGGCGGATTTCAACGGATAAGCGACATGGCGAATCCTTCATATTTTTTGTTCGCCGCGCCGAGTAAGTGATTGATAGCGAATGGCTTTCCGAAAGGTGGTTCCCGCTAAGTGATTGAGCGCTATGGAGATTCCGTTCTGGAGGAGCAGCGTAGTTGTTTGAGAGTGCAAGAGTTTCTGACGAATTTGCGATGTTGGCATGGTGGCTCTCCTGAAATAGAAAAAGGACCGGAACTCACAGTTCAGGCACTTGCTTCCTTTCCCTGCACGCACAAAAACTCGCCTGCCGGGACCCCTGTTCGCTTGGCCAGTCCCGCGGGTCGGGCGAGCAGCGTTGCAAATAGAAAAGGACCGCGCTGGGCGGTCCCTTTTGAAATTGGCTCTATTTCTATTATATCGAGTTGGGATAATTCAGAAGCATTCGACCGCGAGTTTTTGCGCGTGTGGAATGTTGGAATTGCGGGGAATTTTTCGGTGAGGGGCTTGACAGAATCCGGGGCGCATAAGCGATTGACTCATTTTCGGGTTCAGCAGAGGATAGGTGAAGAGAGAGTTCCTATGGCGACGGTCGCGGCGAATTCGAAGCAGCAGGCGCACGAATTAATCGAGCGGATGTCCGCGGCGCAGGTTTCAGCGGTCGTGGGGCTGCTTGAGACCATGCTCGATCCTTTCTCTCTCGTCCTGGCTAATGCCCCTATTGATGATGAGCCGGTGAGCGAAGAGGAAAAGCGCGACATTGCGGAAGCTCGCGCCGCGATCGCGAGAGGCGAGGTCGTGTCCCATGAGGAAGTTCTTGCCGAGTTTGGGCTGACGCGCGTGGAACCCAAGTCTCATATTCAAGGGAAGTAGGTTTGACGGCGAAGAAACTTGCGTGGCGGGATCAAGCCAAGGCCCAGCTTCGTGCTATCGACCAGTTCACGGCTCTGCGCATTCTTCACGCGTTGGCCGATCTGGCGGCCAACGGCGTAGGCGATGTGAAGCGCCTCCAAGGCAATGATCCGCCAGAGTTCCGGCTACGCGTTGGAGACTATCGGGTGCGCTTTTATGACGACGGCCAAACGCTCTACGTCACGGCTGTGAAGCATCGCCGCGAAGCCTATCGCTGATCTTTTGAAATTAGCGAGCTGTCAGCAATTTTCAGCAGATCTCCTCTGGAACTACATGGCGCGGGCGCGCGCAAGGCCGACGATCTTGTCGATCAGGTCGGTGTAGGAGTAGCCGGATTTTTTTGCTGCCATGGCGAATTCGGCGGAGCTGGCGAGCCAGGGGTTGGGGTTGGCTTCAATGACGTATACCTCGCCTTTTTTGTTGAGCCGCATGTCGATGCGTCCGTAGTCGCGCAGTTTGAGGGCGCGGTAGGCGGCGAGCGCGGTCTCCTGAAGGTTCTTTGTGGTTTCGTCGTCGAGGTCATCGACCGGCGCGGACTTTGTGACTTTGTAGGCCTCGGTATCGTGATCGAACTTCACATCCTGGCAGGCGATGCGCGGGGCTCCCTTGGGAAGTTTGGAGAGATCGAGTTCGATGAGCGGGAGCACCTCGGGATTATCGTTGCCGAGAATGGCGGCGTAGATTTCGCGGCCTTCAATGTACTCCTCAATGAGCGCGGGGCTGTCGAATTCCTCGTGGATGTAGTGGATGCGCTCCATCAACTCTTTTACGCTGTCGACGACGGAGCCGTTATCGATGCCGGCGGAGCCGTCTTCGGAGACAGGCTTGACGATGAGGGGAAACTCGATGTCGTGGGAGTGGTCGGTGCGGCCTTTATAGGAGGTTGCGAAGTCGGGGGTCTTAATTTTATGAAAGTCGAAGATCTTTTTTGCGATCGACTTGTCCTGGGCGAGATAGAGGGCCTGCGGGCCGCCGCCGGTGTAGGGAATCTGCACGAGTTCGAGATAGGCGGCGATGTTCTTGTCCATGGTGTCGTCGCCGGCGTATGACTCGGTGAGATTGAAGACGAGGTCGGCGCCACACTTGGCGAGCGCAAGCAGAGATTGGTTTTTGCCATCGAGTACGTGATAAGAGGGTTCGTGGCCGAGCTTGGTCAACGCTTCGAAGATCTCTTCACGGTCGTGCAGAGGATCTTTCTTCTTCTTCCGGAGTTTGCCGTTCTTGTCGCGCGTCCGCTTGACCGGCTCCGGCTCGGGCTCAGGCGGACCCTCTTCCCAGACGTCGTGCAGTATTTTTACCTTCAGGTTTGCCATGATGCCTCTTCCCACCCCACGGACTAAGACCTGTCCGTGGGGACCCCGGTTTCATTTGACGTGTCACGGCCGTGAGGCTGCCGCGATGGTAATTCAGGGCAGAATGAATTTGCCCCGAGCGATGTAGTTCATCGCCAGCGCGGTCGCGTACACGGTCAGTTCAGTTAAATATTCCTTTTCACAGTTTAAGTCGGCACGCAGGCCGAGGTCTCTAACTTTCGCTTCGATGGCTTCGATTAATTTTTTTACCAGGGGGCGCTGAACGCCTGTCCAGTAATTCACCTTGTCGACGAGGACCTTGCGGTTTTCGCGCAAGAGGTCGACGGCGGGTCGAACATTTTTATTGCGGCGCCGGGAGATGTTGAAGATGTCGCGCAGATCGGTATCGAGTGGAAGCTCGCCTGGGCTGAGCTGCTGCTCGAGCGCGCGCTGATAGAACTCGCCGACGGTCTGATCCATTTCGTCGACGGTGATGTCGGTGTCTCCGTGAGCGACGATGGGGTCGGCGTCGCCGAGTTTGCGGCCGATGCGGTCCATGTAGAGCAGCTTCTTCATCGCGCCCCAGCCTTTGTATCGCTTGCGCCAGTTGGAGCGAGGGGTGAGCCAGACGGCGAAGGTTTCGGCGAAGTCTTCGTCGGGATGCTTCTGGCCGTACCAGCCTTCCATGTGGCGGACGAACTGGCGCGAGAAGGGAACGGGTTTGTAGTTGTCGCGGTAAGGACGGCGGAAGGGCCCGAAGAGGTTGCGCCACTGTTCGGTTTTGTAGAGCGCGTAGGCGTAGTTGAAGGCGTGGCCGGCCTCGTGGCGCATGTACATCATGATCTGGCGCGAGTCTTCGATGTCGTTCATCTCGGATTCGAGGCGCTGGAGCTTGGGGTCGGCGAGGTAGAAAGGTATTCCGATGACGGGCTCGAGGTTGGGACAGCCCCACTCATCGGTGAGATAGCAGCGGGGATGGAATTTGTGCAGGCCCTTGGCGTCGAGCTCTTTGTAGAGCTGGTGGACGAAGCGTTCGAGGGGCGAGCCTTCCAGCTTCAGGCCGAGCTGCTGAATCGGCTTGGAGAGGAGCTCCTGGACCTCTGCCGGCGCTTTTTCAAAATTGGCCACGGATGTTGTTTGAAGCGTAGCACGGGGAGGCAGGGTTCGAGGGCGCTGGTAACGGCGGGGTAACGGTGGGGGAAGGTTGCTCGTGCGGATCGCGTTGCGACGGGTTTTTCTATAGATTTGGGCGGACGGGGGCTGCTGCGTCGGGGCCGACGACGGTTGACCATTGGCGGACGTACCATCGCTTGACGAGGCCACTCGTCACATAGGGATCGGCTTTGGCGAAATCTTCGACTACATTTGGCGAGTCTGCTTTGAAGAGCAGCACGGCAGTGTCGACCGGATCAGAGAGTGCGCCGCCGAGCAGCAGCTCGCCGCGTTTACTCGCGGCCCAGGCTTTTTCGAGATGCTTCTCGCGGAATTCCTGGCGGCGGGCAAGATAATCGCTGCCGAGTTCGTAAAACAGAAGGAAGTGCATTGCGACACCTCATCTTTGGTCGGCGGGAAGACCGGAGAGACCACACGTCGAGTTTCAGCCGAGCAGGGTTTAGAACAAATTCAGAGTCTCAGAGAATGCTTTGAAATCGCCATCCCGCGTGATGAGAGCGATATTTGAATCGATGCAGCATTGTGCGATCAGTGCGTCTCCCAACCTGGCCTTCCTTTTGCGGCCGAGGGCCCTGGCGCGAAGAATTCCGGCACGATGCCAAAACCCATCTCTCAGTCCAAGCAAGGGGAGATCGAGAAGGATTCGCGCTACGGATGGGGAGAGTTCCGGATCGCTCAACAGTTCCGTAAGCACAGGAGGCGGCATGACAACCTGCCTGGCTTCAAGGGCCCTGGTGAGGGCCACGACGTCCTCTCCCTGGTGACCCTCGAAGAAAGAAATCCACGTACTGGTGTCGGCGGCGATCATCATTTATTTTGGCGATTTATTTTCAGCGATCTGCTTTCAACTCTTCCGGCGTTCGCGAGAACTGAACTTTGCCGCGAAGCCCAAGAAGACGCTCGTAAGCCCTGCCGGCGGCAACCAACTCCAGCCCGGTGCGAATGGTCTGTGTAATTCCGGCGCCGCTTGCCTTTTGCGCCTTATTAAGAAGTTCCGCGGGGACTTCTACAGTGATTTTTCTCGCATGTGGGGGCATGATGACCTCGTTTACCATATTCTATACCAGCATGAAATATGGTGTCGGCAGTGGTTGCCTAGCAAGAGGATAATTTGTATCAGTGTTGGCAAGATTCTTAATTACTTGATCACTTCTGTCGACACGTCGGGGAAATATCTCGCTTCGCAACATAGTTGGGATGGGCCATCTCTTGGGGAGTATCCGCGCCGAGGTGACTGCCAAACCAATCAGAGACGGGGGATTTCGCGAGAACAATCCCTACCCAGTAGCGCGAGGAGCCATTTGCCAATTTCTCCCTCCAGACCGAAACCGCGTATCGCCTCATCGGCTTATAGTGGTTGGCTATGTCTTTAACCATCTTTAATAGATCATTGCTGGGCTGGCTAATATCGTCGGTTTTATAAAAAGCGGATGGACCTTCGTCTGTACTCATCATGCTTACCCAAGAACCCTTGAGGATGCTGGAGCATACGCCCTCGCTCAATAAAGTCGGGAAATACCGTGAGGTGCCGGTGATGTGTCGCGCTGTCAAGAGTTTGATCAGCGATCTAGCTATGACATCCTCAGCAGCTTTGTCCCGCGCAAAGGTTCCGCCGTTTGATCCAGCTAGCGGAAAGCTTTGCGATACCTGCGCATGCGGTTTTTGCCAAGGCAAGCAGCTGGCAAGAACAAATAGCATTACCATGGCGAGATATTTCGTCATTCTCGGCAATTGTAGTCGCCCAGCTTGTAGCGTTCTGTCCGCACGACTGGAGTCTTGACCACTCTTCGCACCGACTCCTGAGCTTGGGTTGCCTTTCGGAATCGGAGTTTGCCTCAATCGCGGATGCGGGGGTTGATGACTACGTAGAGGACGTCGGTGGCGAGGTTGACGAGGACGTAGGTGAGTCCGATGGCGAGGATGCAGCCTTGCAGGAGCGGGTAGTCGCGGTTGTTGATGGCGGAGACGGTGAGGCGTCCTATGCCGGGCCAGCTAAAGATGGTTTCGGTGACGATGGCTCCGGCGAGCAGGGCTCCGAACTGCAGGCCGAGGACGGTGATGATGGGGATGAGGGCGTTGCGCAGCGCGTGTTTGTAGACGACGGTGCGTTCGGGGAGTCCTTTGGCCCGGGCGGTGCGGATGTAGTCCTGGCCGAGCTCTTCGAGCATTGAGGTGCGGACCATGCGGGTGAGGATGGCGGCGAGGGCGCTGCCCATGGTGATGGCGGGAAGGATGAGATGCGGGAGTCCGCCGGCTCCGCTGACCGGCAGCCAGCCGAGCTTGATGGAGACGAGCAGGATGAGGATGGGGCCGAGGGCGAAGCCGGGGAAAGACAATCCGATGAGGCTGACGAAGCTGAGGGTGCGGTCCTGCCAGCGATTGCGGCGCAGGGCGGAGACGATTCCAGCGGGAATGGAGAGCAGGATGGCGACAATGATGGCCGCGATGGTGAGTTCGACGGTATAGGGATAGCGGCTGAGGACGAGGTGGGTGATGGACTCGTTGAGGCGGAGCGAGCTGCCGAGGTTGCCGTGAAGGACGCCGCTCCAGTAGTGGAGATATTGGGTGTGGAGCGGGAGGTCGAGTCCATAGGCGTGGCGCAGGGCGACGATGTCGGCGGGGCGCGCGCCTTCGCCGAGCATCTGCTCGACTGGGTCGCCGGGGACGAGATGGATGAGCAGAAAGACGATGGAGACGACCAGCCAGACGACGGGGATGGTGTAGACGAGGCGGAAGAGAAGCGCGCGGACGGCGCGGGGAAGGCCGCGTCGGGGACGAAGCCGCGAGGACCCCGATGAAGTCGGATCGGTAACCGGGTCGGGGATCGGGTCTGCAGGTTCCATCTGGATGGTCGGCGTTTGCATCAACCTGCGTTCTCCAGAAGGGAGTGGCTGTCCGGGCGGGGTGGTTCTGGCCGGGATGCGGTTTCAATGCGTACGCGGCTGATGCGGTTGCCGGACATCTCGAGGACGGTGAAGCGGCGCCCCTGGTACTCGATGGTTTCGCCGCCCTGGGGAATGTGGCCCAGGCGGGCGAGCAGGAATCCGGCGAGGGTTTCGACGCCGCCTTCGCGGGGCAGGCTCCAGCGCATTTGTGTTTCGAGGTCGCGCAGATTGACGCTGCCGTCGAGGACGAGGCCTCCGGTGGCGGTAGTGAGAACCTTTTTTGCGGCCACGTCAAATTCGTCTTCGACCTCGCCGATGAGCTGCTCGATGGCGTCTTCGACGGTTACCAGGCCGACGGTGGTGCCGAACTCGTCGACCACGATGGCAAGATGGCGGCGGCGGGCCTGGAACTCGTGCAGGAGATCGAGAGCGGGCTTGGTCTCCGGCACGACGAGGACTTCGCGCATGACCTGCTTGAGGCGGAGGCCGGTAAACGGGGCTTCGCTGAAACGAGTGGTGGCGGAGGCACGGAAGTGCATGAGACGGGAGATGTCCTTGGAGTAGACGACGCCGACGATGAACTCGGGGCCGAGGGCGGGGTCGTAAACGGGGACGCGGGAGTGCAGCTCTTCGATGATGCGGGCGCTGGCGTCTTCGATGAGCATGTCAAACGGTAGTGAAAAGATGCGCTGGCGCGGAGTCATGATTTCGCGGGCGGGGATCTCGTTGATTTCGACGGCGCGATGGATAAGGGCCTCCTGATATTCGGGAAGCATGCCGGTGCGGCGCGCGGCGGTGGCCATGAGCTTGAGCTCTTCGGGGGAGTGTACGGAGGTTTCATGCGCGAGGGGCGTGCGGAAGAGGCGGAGCACGACGCGTGCGGAGCCGTTCATAACGCGGATGGCTGGGCGGGTGAGGCGAATGAAGACGTCCATTGGCCCAGCCACGGCGACAGCGACCTGCTCGGACTTGCGGAGGGCGAGAGCCTTGGGGACGAGCTCGCCGAGCAGCACCTGAAGATAAGTAATGGCACAGAAGGCGACCGCGACGGCGACGATGTGCGCGTAGACGTGGGCGTGAGGCAGATGGCGAAACCAGACTTCGAAGACGTCGGCGACGACCGGCTCGCCGATCCAGCCGAGGGCGAGGCTGCAGAGGGTGACGCCGAGCTGGACGGCGGGGAGAAAGTCGTCAAGATGCTCCTGAAGATGGCGGACGAGGCGCGCTCCTGGGCGGCGCTGGGCGATCATCTGCTCGACGCGGGTGTGGCGCACGCTGACCAGGGCGAGTTCGGCGGCGACAAAGAAGCCGTTGCCGAGGATGAGCACGACGATGGAGACTCCGCGGAAGAGGAGGAATTCAAACATCGTAATTAGGGTACAGCGGAGTCGCTAAGGCGGGTGGCTAAAGTGCGGGCGGCTATGTCCACTGGCTGCTATGAAGCAGCCAGCGGAAGCTTCGGGTGCAGCTTGTGGAAGCCGGTGGCCTGCTGATAAGCGCGGGCGAAGGCGCAGAGTTTGGCGTCCTGATAATGGCCGCCGAGGAAGGTGATGCTGACGGGAGTGCCGGGGCCTCCAATCTGGTCGTCGTCTCCGGTGTCCACGCCCGGGGGCGGTGGGGCGTCGCCGCCGCGAAGTCCGTTGGGGACGATGCAGGCGGGGTGTCCGGTGAGGTTGGTGACGACGAGTTGGTCGCTGTTAGTGGCGACGACGATGACATCGACCTTTTCAAAGAGTGCGGAAACCTGCCGGATGGCGAGCTCGCGGGCACGGTTGGCTTGGATGTATTCGACAGCGGGATAGAAGCGGGCGATGCGGAACTGGTTGGGCCAGTCCTCAGGCCCCTGCTCGGTGAGGAGGCGGTCGCGTCCGGAAAGGGTGAGGTCGTCGAAGGCGGCTGCGGACTCGGCGGTAAGGAGCGGGACCATGGAGTCATAGGGCAGGTCGGGCAATGAGAGCGAGATGAGGTTGACACCCATAGATCGGAGCTTGTCGAGCGCGGCGAGATCATATTTGCGGTCGTAGCTGCGGCGAGCGCGGTAGGATGCGGCTTCGCGTTCATGCTGCTCGCGGTTTTTACGTTGCTCTGGAGACTCTTTGGATTTGTCCGTCTGTGGCGGCGGCCCGAGCAGGGGAGCGGCGGAAGGCGTGGCGCTCTTGTCGGGCTCGAATTCGCTGGCGATGTAGCCGACGCGGAGGGACTTCCAGTCGAGGTCAGCATTCCAGTTGAAGGCGGCGTTGCGGGCGGAGAGGTCTTCTCCGTCGGGGCCGTGGATGGCGGTGAGAACGATGGCGCAGTCTTCGACTCCGCGGCAAATCGGGCCAAGCTTGTCCATGGTCCAGCTGAGTGCCATTGCTCCGGAGCGGGGGACGAATCCAAAGGTTGGGCGGAGGCCGGTAACGCCGCACCGTGTGGAGGGAGAGGAGATGGAGCCGAGGGTTTCGGAGCCGATGGAGAAGGCGACGCATCCGGCAGAAGTGGCAGAAGCGGGGCCGGCGGAGGAGCCGCTGGAGCCCTGTTTGGGGTTCCACGGATTGCGGGTGCGGCCTCCGAACCATTTGTCACCCATGGCGAGCGCGCCGAGGGTGAGTTTGGCAACGAGGACGGCTCCGGCGGCGTCGAGGCGCTTGACTACAGTGGCGTCATGATCGATCTGCTGGCGCTCGAAGCCTCCGGCGCCCCAGGTTGTGGGATAGCCTTTGACTGCAAGAAGGTCTTTCGCTCCCCAGGGGAGCCCGTGCAGCGGGCCGCGGTATTTCCCGGCGGCGATTTCGGAGTCGGCTTCGCGGGCCTGCGCGAGGGCGCGCTCTTCGGTGAGGGTGATGGTGAAGTGGAAGAGTGGATCATAGCGCTTGAGGCGCGCGAGGTACATTTTGGTGAGATCGACGGAGGAGACTTTGCGGCGGCGGACGAGGTCGGCGAGTTCGGGGACGTTGTAGAAGGCAACGTCCTCGAGATTGGCAGGCATTGTGGCCGCGGCGCGGCTGTATATGGGCGCACGCTGTTCGGTGTTGACCGAAGCTCCGGGCGGAAGTGGATCGAAGATGAAGGCCGGCGCAACGCTGTTGGGCAGATGAAGCTTGCGAATGGAGATAAAGGCATCGCGTTGCTGATTGAGGCCGTCGAGCATCATCTTGGCCTGCTCCGGGGTAATCGTCACGGCGGCGAGGGCGGCTGCTGCGTTCAGCATTTCAAGAGTGATCGCCGGGGGCTTGGGCTCGGCGGAGCCGGGCTGGGCATCGGAGGCGGTTTGGGCCTGAGCGGCGAGGGTGTAGAGGGCTCCGGGAAAGAGAGTGGAGGCAAGACCTGCGCTGCCGGTAATGGCGAGGAAATGTCTGCGGTCAAGTGGCATGGGTGGGTTCGTCCTTAATGAGGAGTGGTGCCGATGCGAAGACGCAGTATACCGCGTGCGCTGGTGGACGCGTAGCAGGCGCGGCGCACCTCACAGGTTTCGCTCATCCGGCGGCGAGTTTTATCCTGAAACATTTGTAAAAAATATTTGACATCGCGATGAGACGAGGATACATTTGCGAATGTAAAAGATTTTGTACATGAGGTTATTCGCAATGGCAATGAGTCTTTCGTATCGGGAGAAGTCTCTCTACGCATCCCTTGCAGCGGAGCTGGCGGTGTACGGCCCCTATTTCTTTCTGCACCGGCAAAACTCCGTCAACAAAGTGGCAGCCATGATCGTTGCGATTATCGTGCTGCAGATTATTCTGCAATCGCTTATCGCCGCGTTAACGCGCAATCGTGTGACCGATGAGCGCGACCGGTTAATCGAACTGCGAGGCTATCGGGCCGGCTATCTGACGCTTGCTTCGCTGATGGTGCTCGGGCTCGGTATGTTGTGGTTTCATGCGACCATGGGCAATCTGACCATGGGCAATCTTCGGTTAGACAGCCGGATGATCGGGCTGCATTTCCTAAACGTCTTCTTCGGCATGCTGGTCATCGCGGATATCACCAAGACGGCCACGCAGATTGTGTCTTACCGGAGGGCGATCTGATGCCCGCGATACGCAATCAGATTCGAGAACTTCGGGCGAAGCGGGAGATAACGCAGCAGGAACTTGCCAATCGAGTGGGTGTAACGCGCCAGACTGTGATTGCGATTGAGCAGGACAAGTATTCGCCGTCGCTGGAGACTGCGTTCAAAGTCGCCGGTGTGCTGGGTGTGCCGCTCGAGCAGTGCTTTCAATACGACCCGCGCGGGAAGCGATAGCGAGCAGGAGATGCGCGGCGGGAAGGAGGTGCAGTATGGGGCAGGTGCGGCCCTTGGCTGGACGTCGATTCGGGATTTGGGGTCGTTGCGTCTTTGGCTCACTCAGGCCTGCGGCAACGAGGTGCGGCCTTCGGCCGAGCTTATTACGGCATGGGAAGGATGCGGCAGGCTAATTCAGCCCATTTTGCGAAGCCTGCATTGCATTCCCGGAGTAATAGTCTGTGAAATAAATCTGCGAGGCTCCGGTTTCGGTCGATACGTTATCGATAATGATGCCGGATACAGTGCCGTAATACCGGTCGAGCGGCAACGTTGCGGCGGGCGCGCTTGGGAACTCAGGACCGAGCACGAAACTCAGGATGCAGTCATCCCCATCGCAGCCGGTCTGCGACGTAACCCAATTCAAGCCCACGAATAGGTAGTCTTTCCCCTGATTCGGGTTGTAGGCCTCGGTAAGCGGAGTGCAGGGGCCACCACTGCTCGGAGCGAGCGCGTAAGAGTTTCCATCGTTCGCACTGTTCATTGTTCCGCTACTGTTGAATCCAATTCGGTAGAGGGTTTCAACGTCCTCTGTAGTTTCGGCGCAGACATATAAATATCCCGAGGCATAGTTGCCGGTGTAATAGCTGTTATCAAAATCCCCGTCGTACAGGGTGGGAGTGCCGCCCCCCATTGACGCCTGTACAACATTGCCAAGGTTTGTGTTTGCCTGCGTGACAGTCAAAAGAGTGGTGGTCGCCTGGTTGTAATTGCCCCCCTCTGCGAAAACCGTTCCCACGGTGCTGTCGACGATCGGCGCGTCCCAGACGAGACCGCTAGTCGCGATAGAGATTTTTCCGGTCGGACCGCAGAGCGCAGGCGTGCCGGAGCCGACATCGATACAGTAGAGATGCCCTGAGTACGACGTCAGAAACAGATGTTGGCTGACATTGTCATAGACCGGGCTTGAGAGCATCTCACCAAAGGTTACGAGGAAGGGCCAGGCGCCTGTGGTGATCTCGGACGGAGTCCCACGGAAGACGCCAGTGAACTTGTGGATGTATCCTTCCTGGTCAACAACGTAAGCAATATCTCCGGAATAGTCCACGAAGGGAGAAGAGATTAGCCGTATGCTGTTGGTCACAGTCGAGATATGAAGGCTGGCATCCACAGCGTTATTGGTCGTGCAGGACTGCACTCCGTTTACTGTGCACGGCGTGACCGGAGCGGTGTAAGCGGTGCCATTGTTACCTGTAGAACCCAGCGTGACCACGTGGAAATTCATGCCGGACAGATTGTAGCCGTACGTGACGAAGGCAACCCTCGTCCCGTCCTCTGAGAGAACCGGAGAACCTGGAGTGCTTCCCGCATCCACAAAGTAGGCAAATTTCACCCTTGGGACGAAAGGCTGGCCACTAGCGCCGCTGCTGGGGCAGGTTCCGTCGTAAAGGTTGTTAAAGCCAATGATATTCGCCTGTGCTCCGTTGGCCACCACAGGTTTTAACACGGGGAACACGACATAGTCTGAGCAAGTTGGCGTTGAATAAATATCAAAGCCGTACTTAGCCGGGGCTGACCCGGGAGGGTCACCCCCGTCAACTCCGAGCGCGATTGGCGCGGCCCAGTCCCGGTGCATCGGCTGAGACGGCTGTCCGAAAGCAGTTGCGTGGCGGAAGGGAGCATGTGGGAGACGAGGGTCGAAATTCCTCCGCAACCCGTTCCTTGCTGCAGCCTGCATCTGGTAGCGGGGATCGTTCATCACGCCATTGTGCGTGCCTGCCCGCTCGAATGGCGTCTGCCTCTGATCCCGGAGTGGAGAATTTGACGTGGCGCGTCGACCAGTCGGTTACGATGCCGCTCGACGCAGCGACAGGTGCGATCGGGAATTGATGGCCGCAACCGGCAGTCATAGCAATGGCCAGCAGAAATCCTGCGGCCGCAGAAAGAAGATGGAAATGTCTATACAGACAGGCAAAGGTACCGCGCATGCTCATCAGGGCCCGTTCAGTTGTTGATGCGTGGTCAGGTTGGGGGGACGTGCGACGAAAATCCAACTCTCGTCCGAAGAAAAAGGTAGACGGCAGCGCGCGGCAAGTCAAGAACGAATATCGGATACTCGCGCGTGTGGGGCGTGGAGAAGGAGTGATGCGTTCCCACTTTGGGAAGACACAGGGCACTATATCCGTCGACGGCTACCCTATTGACAGACTTATTCTGGTCGCTGTTTTTGGGAGTGAAGGGCTGGAGGACTTTGAGGAAGTCCTCCAGATCGGCTACTAGATGTCGAGATTTTTTACGTCGAGAGCATTTTCTTCGATGAACTTGCGGCGGGCTTCGACGTCTTCGCCCATGAGGGTGGTGAAGATGGTCTCGGTTTCGGCGATATCTTCGAGCTTGACCTGGAGCAGGGTGCGGCGCTCGGGATCCATGGTGGTTTCCCAAAGCTGCTCGGCGGTCATTTCGCCCAGGCCCTTGTAGCGCTGGACCTGATATTCGCGGCGGCCCTGTTCGATGACGTACTCGAAGAGCTCGTGCGCTGTGGCTTTCTCCACAGGTTCGAGGGAGGCGCGGCCCGAGCGCTTGGGGGCAGGCTTGCCGGCTTCGGCTTCGCCCTTGGTCTCGCCTTCGGTTTCCTCCGGATCAGGAGTGGCGGGCGCTTTGGTTGCGTACTCGATGAGGAAGGGCGGCTCGAGCAGGTTCTTGATTTGCGCGAACTTCGAGGACATCTGGCGATACTCGGGCGATGAGGCGAGCGTCCAGTTGATCCAGCGCTCGGCGCCCTGCGAGTCGGTAAAGCTGAAGGACCAGGTCAGGTGTTCCTCGTCGCGGACGGGCGCGGAGATGGCCTTGAACTGATACTTCTTCTGAAGCGCGGTGAGTGCTTTGTGAAGCGCGGTGAGCTTGGCCGGCGGCTTGTCGTTCTGGCTCTCGAAGTCGGCGCGGTGTGCGAGTTCGTTGCGGGCCATCAGGCGTGTGACTTCCTCGTTGCGGATTCGCTTGTCGACCTTGTCGAAGAAGACGAGGTATTCGTTGAGCTGGCCCATGAATTTGGTGAGGGTCGCGCCCTCGATTTTTTCGGCGTTCTCGCCGTGGCGGACGATCATGCCCTCGGAGGCGCGCTTGACCATGACTTTGACGAATTCGCGCTCGTCCTTGATGTACTGCTCGAACTTGCCCTTCTTGATTTTGAAGAGAGGCGGCTGGGCGATGTAGACGTGTCCGCGCTTGATGAGCTCCTGCATATGACGGAAGAAGAAGGTAAGGAGCAGGGTGCGGATGTGGGAACCGTCGACGTCGGCATCGGTCATGAGGATGAGCTTGCCGTAGCGGAGCTTGGAGACGTCAAAGTCGTCCTTGCCGATGCCGCAGCCGAGGGCGGTAATCATGGCGCGAATTTCTTCGTGGCCAAGCATTTTGTCGTAGCGAGCCTTTTCGACGTTCAGGATTTTGCCCTTGAGGGGAAGGATGGCCTGGAAGCGGCGATCGCGGCCCTGCTTGGCGGTGCCGCCTGCGGATTCTCCCTCGACGAGATAGAGTTCGCAGCGGTCGGGCTGGCGCTCGCTACAATCGGCGAGCTTGCCGGGAAGTCCGCCGCCGTCGAGCGCGCCTTTGCGGCGGGTGAGGTCGCGGGCTTTGCGCGCGGCTTCGCGCGCGCGAGCGGCTTCAATGGCTTTGTTGATGATGCGCTTGGCTACGGGCGGGTTCTGCTCGAGAAACATGCCGAGCTTTTCATTGACGAGCGCCTGGACGATGCCGGCGATGTCGGAGTTGAGCTTGCCCTTGGTCTGGCCTTCAAACTGCGGCTGCGGCAGCTTGACGCTGACAACGGCTACGAGGCCCTCGCGAACGTCGTCGCCGGAGAGATTTTCCTTTACGTCTTTGAAGAGGCCGAGTTGCTGACCGGCGGAGTTGATTGTGCGGGTGAGCGCGGTCTTAAAGCCGGAAAGATGCGTGCCGCCATCGACGGTGTTGATGTTATTGGCAAAGCTGAAGACGGTCTCAGAATAGCTGTCGTTGTACTGGAGAGCGATCTCCATATCGACGTTGTCGCGCAGGCCTTCCATGAGGATGGCCTTCTCGTGGAGGGTCTGCTTGCCGCGGTTGATGTGTTTGATGAATTCGGCGATGCCGCCGGAGTACTTGAACTCGGAGCGTTTGGCTTCGCCGGTCTTGGGATCGGTGGTGCGCTCGTCGGTGAGCGTGATTTCGAGGCCTTTGTTCAGAAAGGCGAGCTCGCGCAGGCGCTGGGCGAGCGTGTCGTAGTTGTACTCGGTGACGGTGAAGATGGTCCTGTCGGGCAGGAAATGGATCTTGGTGCCGCGACGCTTGGTGGTGCCGGTCTTGCGGAGCTTGGAGGTGGGTATGCCGCGCGCGTAATCCTGCTCGTAGGTGTGCTCGCGCCAGATCTCAACGTCGAAGTCTTCGCTGAGCGCGTTGACGCAGGAGACGCCGACTCCGTGGAGTCCACCGGAGACTTTGTAAGTAGAGGCATCGAATTTGCCACCGGCATGAAGCTTAGTGAGGACGACCTGAACGGCGGGGAGGCGCTCGCCGTTGTCGAGCGTCATTTCATCGACGGGGATGCCGCGGCCATCGTCGATGACGGTGATGGAGTTGTCGATGTGAATGATGACGTCGACTTTCTTGGCGTATCCGGCGAGGGCTTCGTCGACCGAATTGTCGACGACTTCGTAGACGAGATGGTGCAGACCCATTTCGCCGGTCGATCCGATGTACATGGCGGGGCGCAGACGGACGGCTTCAAGGCCCTCGAGCACTTTAATGTTGTCGCTGGTGTAGCTGCCGTTGGATTTTTCGCTGGACGGGGGAACGGCGTCCGGAATTGCGAGGGTAGCCGTGGATTCTAGCTCTGTCTGAGGCATGAAACTCCAGTGAGCGAAAGCCCTGATCACGCACGCCACCGACGACGGGTTCCGTCTGGAAAAAAGCCTGAAAGTGAACGGGTTTTCTGCCCTTGATCTCTGTCCTAATTATAGCATGCCGAGGAGGTGCAAAACGGGGCGAAAACCCTTGCAAATAAAGGAAAAAATGGGCTTAGTTCAATTCGGAAGGAGGGTCGGGAATTATGCTTTCCCGTCCCCGCCGTATACGGCACGGCGAGGAGGGAGCACTCTGGTTTTCCGCAGGCTGGTAAACCGCAGATTCTTCGCTTCGCTTTGATTCGTTCAGAATGACCTGGCGATCATTTCTGTGCCTGCTCGAAGCGCTTGTTGATTTCGCTCCAGTTGACGGTGTTCCACCAGGCCGCGAGGTAGTCGGGACGCCGGTTCTGGTATTTGAGATAGTAGGCGTGCTCCCAAACATCGTTGCCGAGGATGGGGTACTTGCCCTGCGAGATGGGATTGTCCTGGTTAGGCGTGGTGACGATGGAAAGTTTGCCGCCGCCCCAGACGAGCCATCCCCAGCCGGAGCCGAATTGTTTGGCCGTAGTCTCATTGAACTGCTTTTTGAAGGATGCGAAATCGCCGAAGTCCTTACGAATTTGATCGGCGATTTTGCCGCTGGGATCGCCGCCGCCGCCGGGCTGCATGATGGCCCAGAACATGGTGTGGTTGACGTGGCCGCCGCCGTTGTTGCGTACTGTGGTGCGAATGTCTTCGGGAACATTGTTGAGGTTGCGCAGGAGGTCTTCGGGCGAGTGCTTGCCGAATTCGGGATGTTTTTCGATTGCGCCGTTCAGATTGGTGACGTAGGCCTGGTGATGCTTGTCGTGGTGAAGCTTCATGGTGTCGGCGTCGATGTGGGGTTCGAGCGCGGCGTAGTCATAAGGGAGAGGCGGAAGTTGGTAGGCCAAGATAGTTCTCCTTCACTGGGGTTGCTGATGCTCGGGGAAGCGCTGGTCCCGGCCGGGACGGATGGGAAATTCAATTCCCAATCATAATGGATGCGCGAGGGAGATGCGAAGGTGCACAGGATAGGGTAGTGGTGCAGTTTCCCGGATAACCGACAACATGTCCAGTTGGGTCTTTACCACATGTCCTCGTGCGCGATTACGATCAGGTGCGGGTTTGCGACATTGAGCGGCGAACCATCCTTCGTAAAGTGCACCTGCACGACATACCTCTTACCGGCTTCTAATGGGAAACCGCCAATTAGCTTGAAGATGTTCTTGTCCGTGAATGCGCAAGCACAATAATCGGGAATGGAGCCCCACTCCACGATCCGTCCATCCCGCCATACCGTCCAATCCGCGCGAATTATCGGATCGTCTTTTTCGCAATCCTTCTTATCGATGGCCGAGGCAACTCCCACCATGCACACCATTCGGAGAAACGGCAGAGGCTTTTCGACTTGAAGCACAATGTCATACCACTGCGGCTTCGCAACAGAGAACTCGGGACTGCGGACCCTCCCCGCAGCAAGCGACACGGGCATATACACGGCCGCATACTTCTGCGGGTACTTCTTGGGGTTTGAAACCACAAACGGAGCGACGCTGCTCGCCGGAAGAAGCTGCTCATTAGGAGCTTGCGGGCGGGCGTGCAATTGCGGCTCGCTGGCGTCAACCTCCTGAGCGGAGAGGACGTCACACGAAACGAACAGAACCGCGAAGAATACCGTGATAAGCGCGGGTTTCATTGCAGGAGCAGTCTACGTCTGCGCCGACCAGTTTTCCAGAAGCCATTATCGGAACTTCGGAAGTACGAATCGCATCTTCGGTCAGATCACCGCAATCCGGAAATTGCACCATTGTCTAGATTTGGCTGCGGCGTGAAAAGGTGTGGGTGTTTCGCTAGACTGGATGACGGCGCACCGTTTCTCCAGGGCCGGCATCAGTTTAACTATTGACTCTGTTTTGAATCGCACAAAGATAACTCGCAGGCAACTGCTTCGGACGGCAGGTGCTTCGGGCGTGCTTGCACTGGGCGCGCCGGCGGCATCGCTGGCGGCGGGCCTGCAGAACCAGCAGCAGGCTCCTCCGGTAAAGCCGGGTCAGGAGCCGAAGACCGAGGCCGAGGCAGCGCAGAAGTACAAGCAGGGGCCGGGCGTCTTTATCAACCGGCCGCTGACGCAGATATCGAAAGAGGCGGAGTCGCTGCTGGATGACCTGGAGGGCAGGGGCTGCGATTTTTTCTATAACGAGGTAAGCCCCAGGACCGGGCTGGTGCGGGACCGGGCTCCCACGGTGGGGCGCTCGCTCAGCAGGGTAGCGAGCATTGCCGCTACGGGATTCGGACTGACCGCGCTGTGCATCGCGGCGAAGCGGAATTATCTGCTGCCGGGGTTGTGCGAAGCGCGGGTGGAAAAAACGCTGGCGTTTCTGCTGGAAGAGTGTCCGCACGAGCACGGGTTTCTGTATCACTTCATCGATATCGACAGCGGCGAGCGAATGTTCGGCAGCGAACTGTCGTCGATCGATACGGCATTGCTGCTGTGCGGGGTGCTGACGTGCCGGCAGTATTTTTCGGGGAACACGCGCATTGAGGCGCTGGCAACCACATTTTACCGGCGCATCGATTGGGAGTGGATGCTGAATGGCGGAACGACGCTCTCGATGGGCTGGCTGCCGGACCAGGGATTTCTGAAGCATCGCTGGGACATTTACTCCGAGCTGATGACGATGTATCTGATGGCGATTGGGTCGCCAACGCATCCCGTATCCGCCGATACTTGGAACGCGCTGCAGCGGCCGATACTGGAATACAGCGGCATTCAATACATCAGCGGGATTGCACCGCTCTTCATTCATCAATACGCTCACGCGTGGTTCGATTTTCGGGGCAAGCGCGATCTGCATACGAACTACTTCACTAATTCGATTGCGGCGACGCGCTGCCATCAATTGTGGTGCCTGGTGCTGGGGCAGAAGTTCAACTGGGTGGATCAGGACATGTGGGGAATCACGGCTTCCGATTCGCGTGACGGATATCGTGTGTGGGGCGGTCCTCCATCGATGGGGCCGCTGGACGGAACGCTGGTGCCGTGTGCGGTGGCGGGATCACTGCCGTTTCTTCCTCCGGAATGCTCCCATGTGCTGCTGAGCATAAAAAAGAAGATGGGCGAAAAAGTGATGACCCGGTACGGCTTTGTGGATGCATTCAACCCGAAGACAAAATGGTTTGCAGGCGACATTCTAGGCATTGACCAGGGGATCAGCGTGCTGATGGCCGAGAACCTGCGAAGCGGGTTTGTATGGGAACACTTCATGAAAAATCCTGAGGTCACGCGCGCGCTGGCGGCAGTTCAGTTTCATCCCGATCCGGATGCCGACCGGCAGGTGTTGTGAGGGGCTGAGAGGCGGGTCGCTAAGAAGCGGGCGGCTAAGAAGCGGGCGGCTGAAGGGCGGGTAGCTGAAGAGCGGTTCGCTGAAGAGCGATTAGCAAGAAAGCGGTGCAGGCGTTTTTACAGGGAGAGCTATGGCAAGTGATTTGGCTCCTGAATATCTGTGGCTTGAGGAATCGGGTGCGGCGTTTGGCGCGCCGGGACTGGCGCCACGCTGGACATCAAGCGCGAAGGACGCGGTTGGGACGGCCTATTCGGCCTCCAGTCGCGCGTGGTTCACGGTTTCCCACGGCATCCTGAACGAGATTTATTACCCGACCATCGATCGTCCGCAGATCCGCGACATGGAATTGCTGATCACAGACGGCGAGACGTTTTTCCATGAAGAGAAGCGGGACCTGGAACATGAGTTTGCGTATATCGATGCGGACTCACTGGGAGTTCGGATTACGAGCCGCGACCGCGAAGGCCGCTACACGCTGACGAAGGAGATCATCAACGATCCGCATTATCCGGTGGTGCTGATTCATTCGCGACTTGATTGCGATGAGGACATGCTGCGGCGGTTGAAAATCTATGCGCTGATGTCGCCGCACGTGAATGGTGGCGGCGCGGGGAACTCGGCGCGCGTGGCAGAGGTCGCAGGGAAGCGGCTGCTGGTGGCCTGGAAGGATGGGACATCCGTGGCAATGGCGGTGGATTGCGGCTTCAGCCGGGCGAGCTGCGGGTACGTGGGCGCGAGCGACGGGTGGCAGGACCTGAAAGACAATCTCACGATGGACTGGCAGTTCGGTTCGGCGCTGGACGGCAACGTCGCGGTGATGGGCGAAGTCGAGCAGTCGGGGATTGGGGAGTTCACGATTGCGATTGGCTTTGGCGAGGGGCATCATGCGGCGTTGTCGGCGACGATGGGAGCGTTGGCTACTCCGTTTGAGCAGCATTTGAAGCGATTTGTGGAGCAGTGGCACAGGGCCGCGACCCCGCATGAGCTGGGGGCAGTTTCAAAAGATCGTGGACGGCTGCTGCAGATCAGCCACAACATCGTGCTGGCCCACGAGGACAAGACCTTTGCGGGCGCGTTCATCGCGTCCGCGTCGATTCCGTGGGGTTATGCGAAGGGTGATGACGACCTGGGCGGCTACCACCTGGTGTGGACGCGCGACATGGTGCAGTCTGCGACGGCGCTGCTGGCCTGCGGGCGCGTGGAGACGCCGCGGCGCGCGCTGGTGTATCTGGCGTGCACGCAGAAGCCACATGGAGGATTTGCGCAGAATTTCTGGGTGAACGGCACACCCTACTGGACCGGTATTCAACTGGATGAGGTTGCGTTTCCGATGATTCTGGCCTGGCGGCTGTGGAAACTGGACGGGCTGGGGAAGTTCGACTTGTTCACGTTTATCGAGCGAGCCGCACGCTTTCTGGTGCGTTACGCTCCGGTGACGCAGCAGGAGCGCTGGGAGGAGAATGCCGGGTATTCGCCGTCGACGCTGGCGGCGGTGATTGCGGCGCTTGTCTGCGCGGCGGAGATTGTGCGCGCGCATGGTTCGCCGGAGCTGGCGAAGTTTCTGGAAGAGCACGCGGATTGGATTGAGAGCCATTTGGAAGACTGGACGGTGACGGACGAAGGCGTACTGCATCCGGGAGTGAAACGGCACTATATGCGGATTCGTCCGCCGGAATGCGGCGATCCGTATGCGCACGACGGCTGGGGGCGCGAGACTGTGCATATTTCAAATCGTGCTGCGGGCGAGCAGACGGAATATGAGGCGCGGGAGATTATCGATGCGGGATTTCTGGAGCTGGTTCGGTATGGCGTGCGGCGGGCGGATGATCCTCTGATTGTGGACTCATTGAAGGTCGTGGACTACGTGCTGAAGGTGGACACGCCGCAGGGGCCCTGCTGGAGGCGGTATAACCACGATGGCTATGGGCAGCGCGCGGATGGAGGGCCCTACGAGGGCTTTGGCGAAGGCGGCGCGTGGCCGCTGCTGCTTGGAGAGCGCGCGCATTACGAGCTGGCGGCGGGGCGCGATGTGGGTCCGCTGATCGAGGCTTATGAAAAGTTCGCCTCGGGTGGCGGAATGTTGCCGGAGCAGATATGGGACAAGCCGGACCTTCGAGGTCTGCAGTTGGGCCGCCCGTCGGGGTCCGCGATGCCGCTGGTGTGGGCTCATGCGGAGTACATTAAATTGCTGCGATCGGTGTTCGATGGCGAGGTATTCGATCGCATCCCACCTGTAGAGCGCCGATACGCAAAGGGTCACGTCCATTCCAGACTGGAAGTATTTAAGCTGCGCCGCCAGGTGAAGAGCATCGAGGCCGGATGCGTGCTGCGAATTATTGCGCAGCAACATTTCCGGGCGGTCTGGTCGGCGGACGGATGGAAGACGAGCACAACGACAGAATCGACGGCGCTGGGATATGCTGGTTCGTTTGCCGATTTGCCGACGGTGGCGGGGCAGACGGGCCAGCTTTCATTTACCCTTTTCTGGACGGAAGAAGAGCGCTGGGAAGGCCGCAATTTCGATGTGGCCATCGAGCAACCCTTAACAAACAACCGGTAATAAGTGCCGCTGGCGTGAAGGAAGGCTTTTTATGAGTGAACTGGACCAGTTGTCGATCAATGCGCTTCGCTTTCTGGCGGTAGACGCGGTGGAGAAGGCGAAGAGCGGGCATCCGGGGGCGCCGCTGGGCGATGCTCCGATGGCTTACCTGCTGTTTCACAAGTTCATGCGGCACAATCCAAAGCACTCGAAGTGGTCGAACCGGGACCGTTTTGTGCTGTCGAATGGGCATGCGTCGGCACTGCTGTATGGCTCGCTGCATTTGTCCGGCTATGACCTGTCGATCGAGGACCTGAAGCAGTTTCGGCAGTGGGAATCGCGGACGCCTGGGCATCCTGAGTACGGCGATACGGACGGCGTGGAAGTGACGACGGGTCCTCTGGGGCAGGGTTTTGCGATGTCTGTAGGCATGGCGATAGCGGAGAAGCACCTTTCGGCGGTGTACAACCGCGAGGGGTTCCCGATTGTGGATCACTTCACATATACGATGTGCAGCGATGGCGATCTGATGGAGGGCGTGTCGCATGAGTCGGCATCGCTGGCGGGGACGCTGGGGTTGGGAAAGCTGATTGTTCTGTACGACGACAATTTGATTTCACTCGATGGACCGACGGAGCTTTCCTTTACCGAAGACGTGTTGAAGCGATTTGAGGCCTACCACTGGCACGTGCAGATGGTGGAGGACGGGAACGATCTGGAGGGTATTTCAAAGGCGATTGAGAAGGCGAAGGCGGAGACGTCGAAGCCGTCAATGATTGCGGTGCGGACAATCATTGGCTACGGCAGCCCGAAGGCGGGCACGAACAAGGCGCATGGCGAGCCGCTGGGCGCGGAGGCGACGAAAGAGACGAAGAAGAACCTGGGCTGGCCGGAAGATAAGACGTTCTACGTTCCGGAGGACGCGAAGAAGAACTGGCTGCAGATTGTGGAGCGCGGAGCGAAGTTCGAGGCGGATTGGAACGAGTTGTTTGCGAAGTACAAGAGGGCGTATCCGGCGGAGGGCGAGCAGTTCGAACGGGTGCAGGCGGGCAAGCTGAAGGACGGATGGCGCGAGAGCCTGCCTAAGTTCGCGGCAGGATCGAAACCGCAGGCGACGCGTGCGGCGGGCGGCACGGTGATGAATGCATTTGCGAAATTTGTGCCTGAGCTGCTGGGCGGCGCGGCGGACCTCACGACCTCGACGAAGACGATATTGAAGGACGGCGGGAACTTCCACGTGGACCCGACGGGCGTGAATGTGTTTTTCGGCGTGCGCGAGTTCGGAATGTGCGCGATGGTGAACGGGATGGCGGTGCATGGGGGCGTGATTCCGTATGGATCGACGTTCTTTGTGTTCTCGGATTACTGCAAGCCGGCGCTGCGCTTGGCTGCGCTGATGAAGTCGCATTCAACTTTTGTGTTCACACATGATTCAGTTGGGTTGGGCGAAGATGGACCCACGCATCAGCCCATTGAGCACCTTATGGCGCTTCGGGCGGTTCCGAATTTGACGGATCTGCGGCCGGCGGATGCGAATGAGACATCGGCTGCATGGGGACTTGCGCTGGAGCGGAAGAGCGCTTGTTTCTTCGCGTTGTCGCGGCAGGATCTGCCGGTGCTCGATCCCGAGAAACACAAGGTATTTGAGGGCGTGGCCAAGGGCGCGTACATCGTGGAGAAAGGGTCGGACTCGCCGGATTTGTTGATGGTGGCGACGGGGGCGGAATTGTGGCCGGTGATTGAGGCGGCGCAAACGCTGGCGAAGGAAGGGTTGTCGGTGCGGGTGGTTTCGATGCCGAGCTGGAAGATATTTGAGGAGCAGAGCGAACAATACAGGGCTTCGATTTTTCCCGATGAGCTGCCGAAGCTGGCGGTGGAGGCCGGGTCGCCTCTGGGTTGGTGGAAGTACGTGGGACGGCATGGTGACGTGATCGGCCTGGAGAGGTTTGGGGCGTCGGCTCCGGGGACGAAGGCGCTGGAAGAGCTTGGTTTCAGCAGCGCGAATATTGTGAAGCGGGCGAAGGCTCTGGTTGAGCGCGCGCGCAAATCGCAGCCGGAGATGGCGGGGAGAGCACGATGAAGCTGGCGATGGGAGCGGACCACGCGGGATTTGCCCTGAAAGAGGAGGTCCGCGCGTATCTTGAACGGCTGGGCCACGAGGTGATCGACCTGGGCGCTTACAACGCGGAGCCTTCTGATTATCCGGATTTTGCCGAGGCGGTGGGGCGGACATTGATTGCGGGACGGGCGGATCGGGGCATTCTGATATGCGGCAGCGGCGTGGGCGTGAACGTGGCGGCGAACAAAATGCCGGGGATCCGCGCGTGCATGTGCCACGACACGTATTCCGCGCATCAGGGTGTGGAGCACGACAATATGAACATTCTGGTGATGGGAGCGCGGATTATCGGCTCGGCGCTGGCGTTCGATCTGGTGGCGAGCTTTCTGCACGCAACTTTTCAAAGGCAGGAAGAGCGATTTGTGCGGCGGCTGAATAAGGTGCTGGCGATTGAGGCGCGGTACCTTCCGGATGCAGCCAGGTCGCAGGCGAATAGACCTGTCTGAGTGAAAGCGTTGTTTTCACTGCAAGATTGCGGTGGCAGTAGAGCCGCGCTGGAATCTTTCCAGCAGGCGCGGCATTTTGGATTCGGGAACAATTTGAGTTGGAGGAGAGAGCGATGGAGCTGGGCTTAATTGGACTGGGCAAGATGGGCGGCAACATGGCGGAGCGGCTGCGTCGCGCCGGGCACAAAGTTGTGGGCTTCGACTTCAGCGCCGATGCTGTGAAGCGGCTAAGCGATGCCGGTTCTGTTGGAGTGAATTCGCTGGAGGCGATGGTAAAGAATCTTGCCGCGCCGCGGGCAGTCTGGGTGATGGTGCCGGCGGGCGATCCGGTGGACGAGACAATTGCGAAGCTGAAGCCGCTGATGCAGAAGGGCGATGTATTTATCGACGGCGGTAACTCAAACTACAAGGACTCGCAGCGGCGTTATGCGGCACTGAAGGGCGAAGGCTTCAATTTCGTCGATGTGGGCACGTCGGGCGGCGTGTGGGGATTGCAGGAGGGCTACAGCATGATGGTGGGCGGCGATAAAGATGTTGTCGAACGCCTGCGGCCTATTTTTGAGGCGCTTGCTCCCGGCAAGGACAAGGGCTGGGGCCGTACAGGGCCGGCGGGCGCGGGGCACTTTGTGAAGATGGTGCACAACGGCATCGAGTACGGAATGATGCAGTCCTATGCGGAGGGCTTTGCCATCATGGGCCACAAGACCGAGATGAGCCTTGACCTAACACAGATTGCGGAGATATGGCGCTATGGCAGCGTGGTGCGTTCGTGGCTGCTGGATCTTACCGCCGACGCCTTGAAGAAGAACCCTACCCTCGCCGGACTGGAGCCGTATGTGGTGGATTCAGGCGAAGGACGCTGGACGGTTGCGGAGGCGATTGACCTGAATGTGTCCGCGCCGGTGATTACGGAGTCGCTGATTCGCCGGATACGTTCGCGGGAAGCGAATAACTTTACCGATCGCATGCTGGCGATTATGCGAAATGAATTCGGCGGGCACGCGGTGAAGAAGGACTGAAGCGGGCGGGATACGGCAAGGAGCAGAGTATGGCAGCAGCGGCGGTAACGATATCGCCCGAGGACATGGCGCAGGCTTCGCGGCGGAACGAGCGAATTCCGGAGCCGGATGTAGTGGTGATCTTTGGAGCTTCGGGAGATTTGACGAAGCGAAAGCTGTTGCCGGCGCTGTTTCACCTGGAGCAATCGGGGCTGCTGCCAAAGGAGTTCGGAATTGTGGGCGTGGCGCGTCGCGATTTGGGTGAGAGCTTCGCCCAGGACATGAAGACGGGCATCCTTGAGTTTGGCGGGGTGAAAGCGGGCGCCGATAAGCTGGATGAGTTCATCGGAAAAGTGAGCTACCACGCGATGAACTTCGACGATGACGCGGGATACGCCGGGCTCAAGTCGATGCTGGAAAATTTCGATCGGGAGCACGGGACGAAGGGCAACCGGCTGTTTTATCTCGCTGTGGCTCCGGAGTACTTCGCGGACATTATTCATCGGCTGGGCGAGCACGGGATGTCGCATCCGGAGAAGGGCAATGTGCGGGTGATTATCGAGAAGCCCTTTGGACATGATCTCGAGAGCGCGCGCGAGCTGAACGATGACGTGAACCGGGTGTTCGATGAAGACCAGATCTTTCGCATCGATCACTATCTGGGCAAGGAGACGGTGCAGAACATCCTGGTGTTTCGGTTTGCGAATGGAATTTTCGAGCCGATCTGGAACCGGAACTATGTGGACCACGTGCAGATCACCGCGGCGGAGAGCATTGGGATTGAAGGGCGCGGTCCGTTTTACGAAAAGGCCGGCGCGGTGCGCGACGTGGTGCAGAACCACATGATGGAGCTGCTCTCGTTCGTGTGCATGGAGCCACCTGTTTCCTTTGAAGCGGATGCGGTGCGCAGGGAGAAGATCAAGGTATGGCGGGCGATTCAGCCGCTCGATTGGTCGTACATGGTGCGCGGGCAGTATGGACCAGGAACGATCGATGGCAAGCCAGTACGAGGGTACCGCGAAGAGGACCGCGTGAATCCGAGGTCGCAGACCGAGACCTTCGCGGCATTCAGGCTGGAGATCGAGAACTGGAGATGGGCGGGAGTGCCGTTTTATCTGCGCGCGGGAAAGCGGCTGCAGAAGCGTGCGACGGAGATCACGATCCAGTTCAAGCAGCCTCCCATGCTGCTGTTCAATCGCGCGCAGAATGCACCCTGCATGGAAATTCAGCCGAACCTGATCACCATGCGCATTCAGCCGGATGAGGGAATCTCTCTCAGGTTTGGAGCGAAGGTGCCGAGTCCGGATATGTCGGTGTGTCCGGTGAAGATGGACTTCAACTATTCGTCGGCTTTCGGAACGTCTTCGGCAAACGGCTATGAACGGCTGCTGCTGGATGCCATGCTTGGCGATGCCACCTTATTTGCACATCGTGACGGAGTAGAGGCGACCTGGGCATTGTTTACGCCGGCGCTGGAGGCGTGGGCCGCATCGCCGCCGCAGAGTTTCCCGAATTATGCGAGCGGCTCGTGGGGCCCGAAGCAGGCGACCGACCTGCTTGCGCGTGATGGGCGCCAGTGGCAGAAACTGTAAGATTGGACGCGATGCCCAGAAAAGTAGACGTTGAGTACCGGGTGTACGACGGGGCGGATGCGCTGGCACGCGCGGCGGCTGATCGTTTCGTCGCAAGCGCGCAGGCAGCAGTGAAGGCGAAAGGCGTAGCCAGGATTGCGATCTCCGGGGGGAGCACGCCGAAGCGGACTTTTGAGCTGCTGGCGAATCCGGCTGAGAGATTCGCCGCTGCGATGCCGTGGGCGCAGATTGAAATCTACTGGGTGGACGAGCGGATGGTTCCACCAAACGATCAGGACAGTAATTACCACATGACGCGCGAAGCTCTGCTGGATAAGGTGCCGTTGAGGCCGGAGCAGATTTTCCGGATTGAAGGCGAGCTGGAACCGGAGCAGGCGGCGGCCAGGTATGAGTCGGCGATTCGTAATCACTTGCGGTTGGAAGGCGCGCAGGGGCCGCGATTTGACGTGCTGCAGTTGGGGATGGGCAATGATGGGCATACGGCTTCGCTGTTTCCGCATACCGATGCGATCAACGAGATGATCCGGATTGCAGTAGCCAATCATGTTCCACAGCAAAAAGAGAGCTGGCGAGTGACGCTGACATGGCCGGTGATCAATGAGGCCGGCGATGTGTTTTTTCTGATTGCGGGCAAAGCCAAGGCGCAGCCTGTACGGGATGTGCTGCTGGGGAAGTACGAGCCGGAGTCGCTGCCGTCGCAGTTGATTCGCCCACGCAGCGGGATGCTGCTGATGCTGCTGGACCGCGATGCGGCGTCGTTGCTGCCTGCGCCGGGCGCGGATGGAGTGGGGCGATTGGAGATTGCACCATGATTCTTGCCGGGGACGTGGGCGGCACAAAAGTACATCTGGCGCTGTATGGGTTTGATCACGGGCGGCTGACGCATGTGCGCGAAGAAAAGTTTGCCGCGCGCGAGTACCCTGGCCTCGAAGATATTGTCCGCAAATTTTTAATTGAGAGCGGCGATCCTGAGGTCAATGCTGCGTGCTTTGGCGTGCCGGGGCCGGTGCGCGGCGGACGGCTCAAGCTGACCAATTTGCCGTGGGTGCTGGATAGCCGAGAGCTCTCGCTCGCTCTGAAGATTGAGCATCTGTTCCTCATCAACGATCTTGAGGCGAACGGCTACGGGATTCCGGAGCTTTCGCCCGAGCAGATTTTTGAGCTGAGTGCGGGCGCGCCGGGATCGGTGGGGAACCGGGGGCTGGTCTCCGCAGGAACCGGGTTGGGCGAGGCGATTCTGGTGTGGAACGGGAAGATGCACGTGCCGATGGCATCGGAGGGCGGCCACTGCGATTTTTCTCCGCGCAACGATACAGAGATCGAGTTGTTGCAGTATTTGCAGCGCACGCTGAAAGGGCGGGTGAGTTTTGAACGAGTTGTTTCCGGGCTGGGGCTTAAAAACGTCTACACGTTTTTTCGGGATGAGAAACGCCTTGAGGAACCGGACTGGTTGAAAGAGCGAATGCTGGCGGAAGACCCGAACGCCATCATTGGCGAGTTGGGCGAAGATGGTTCCAATGAACTTTGCGTGCAGGCGCTCGACACCTTCGTTTCGGCATACGGGGCAGAGGCGGGAAACCTGGCGCTGAAGGTGTTGTCGGTTGGCGGCATGTACCTGGGCGGAGGCATTGCTCCAAAGATTTTGAAAAAAATGAGGGACGGCGCGTTCATGCGGGCTTTTACCGACAAGGGCCGGCTGAGCGATTTGCTGGTGCAGATGCCGGTGCGGATTATTCTTGAGAGCCGCTGCGCGTTGATGGGAGCGGCCGCTTACGCAGATGCGCGAGCGGCGGAGCTGAGCGGGGAGTCGGTCCGGGCCGCTTCGCTGTAGCGATGAATACATTCAAAGAGCGGCTGAGCTCGGTGGAAGAGCGTATCGCGGCGGCATGCCGGCGCGCGGGAAGATCACGCGAAAGCGTGAGGCTGATGGCGGTATCGAAGACACATCCGGCGGCTGCGATTCGCGAGGCTGCAGAAGCGGGCGTGGCGCTCTTCGGCGAGAATCGCGTGCAGGAGTTTGAGGCGAAGCGCGCGGAGCTACCGGATGGAATTGAAGTTCACCTGATTGGACATTTGCAGACAAATAAGGTAGCGAAGGCGGCAGGGATTTTCTCGGGAATTGATACTGTGGATTCGTTGCGGCTGCTGGAGCGGTTGCACGACTCGGCGAAGCAGTTGGGTCGGCAGCTTTCTGTGCTGCTTGAAGTAAAAGTGAGCGGAGAAGAGGCGAAGACGGGGTTTGATCCTGCGGGCAGCGAGTTGCGGCAGACGCTCGAACGCGCGGCGGATATGATGCACGTTGAGTTGCGGGGGCTGATGACGGTCGCATCTTTCGATGAAAATCCTGAGACGGCCCGCGCGAGCTTTCGACGGCTGCGGGAGTTGCGGGATGAGCTGGCGCGACAGTACGCGAATGTCGACCTGCATGAGCTTTCGATGGGGATGTCGGGCGATTTCGAGATTGCCATCGAAGAGGGTTCAACGCTGGTGCGGGTGGGAACGGCGCTGTTCGGCGCGCGCGAGAACTCTGGCCAAAGGTGAGTCCGGCTAACCGTGGCCGCGCTGGGATGAGTCTGTACACTGATTCGTGACCTATCTCTGCTGTTGACAGGAAGCCGCATGTCGCCTCTTTACGCCGTTGTTGTAGGCGCAATTCTCCTCATTCTCCTGATCGTGTCCGTTGCGCGCATGCGCAGGGTGAAGACCAAGGCCGATTATCTGGTCGCCGGGCGTTCGCTGCCCGCCTTCGTGCTGGTGTTCACGCTGCTCTCTTCGTGGATTGGATCAGGCTCGTTGCTGGGCGGCGCGGAGGAAGCATACAGGCACGGCTTTGTCGCGTTGTGGATCGCGGGTGGCGGATGGGTGGGTCTGCTGTTCATCTACTTTATTGCGCCGCGGGCGAGGCGATTTGCTCAGTTCACTATTCCCGATCTGCTGGAAGCGCGTTATAACCAGACCGCTCGCGTGCTGGGAGTAATCGCCGTACTGTTCGCGTATACGGCCATCACCAGTTATCAGCTCATTGGCGGCGGAGACATTCTGCACCTCATCTTCCCTACGGTCATTACGGCTGATCTCGGCAAATATATTCTCGCGTTTTTTGTGATCGCGTTTACCGCGCTTGCCGGCATGTCCTCAGTTGCCTACATGGACCTGTTCATCGGGGTGCTCGCGACGGTCACTCTCATCGTTGCGTTGCCGTTCCTTGCGCATGCTGCGGGCGGCTGGAGCGCGGTGACACATACGCTGCCCGCCACTCATTTTGAGGTGCTCGGGGATTTGTCATTGGCGCAGGCGCTGGAATTGTGGTTGCCGACATTTCTCCTGATGCTCGGCAATCAATCGATGTACCAGAAATTTTTCTCCGCCAAGTCTGAGCGTGATGCGCGAGTTTCTGTCGTTGGTTGGATCATCGGCACCGTGATTCTGGAAACTGTGATCGTTGCGCTGGCGGTGGTGGGGTCGGCTATCTACCGCACCGGCGAGATATCTCAACGCCCGCGGGAGATTCTGGCCTTCAGCGCACTGCATGGATTGCCGGCGCTACTGGGTGCTCTGATGATGGGCGCAATCTTCGCGAAGGTCGTCTCGACCGCGAACAACTATCTCTTTTCCCCGGCTACGAACTTAATCAACGATGTATTTGTTCGTTATATCGCTCCGGACGCGTCCAACAAACGCGTTCTTATCATTTCGCGGCTTATGGTCGTGCTGCTCGGCATCTGGGCGCTTTACCAGGCGCTGCATACCGGGTCGGTGGTGAAGGTGATGCTTTACGCGTACACTGTCTATTCGGCCGCGCTAACCCCGGTGATTCTGGGGGCATTCTATTCGCGGCGCGTAACCGCTCCGGGCGCGGTGAGCGCGATTGCGGCGGGCACGTTCATCACGGTCTTCTGGGATTCCAACTATGTGACCCAGCATCTGCGGACGCACTTGCCGGCGGTGATTGCGCAGCGGGATGCGATCTTTCCCGCGCTCGCGGCGGCGGTGCTATGCCTGATCGTGGTGAGCGCGTTGACCAAGGCGCCGAGCGCGGAGAAAATTGCGCGGTTTCACAGTGACAATATTTCCGTTAAATCGTGATCAGCTGTTGCGATGCTTCCATTGAGAGACGAACTTTAGCTCGCCTCTTCGCCATTGTTTTAAGGTCATTTCGGAAGAAAAGCCGACCTGCAAAACCTTTGGGTCAGCGAACCCTCTATACACATAGGCTTGTGCAAGTTGCTCAAGGACCTGCTCACCTTTTGATGGGTTAAATTCTAGCGACAGAAAAGCCGCCCACTTGAGGACGTAAGGATTTTCGTGGGTTAATAGCGCCAAAATTTTTGCGTGCGCGGGGTCTCCGAACTGAAGCAGTTCACGAGAAATCTTAGCAATCTGGTCAAATAGGCGGTTTGCCTTCGTGATCGTGTTTGCTTCTAGCGCGGCACCGCGCAGGATATTTTTCTCTACGAGAGTTTGAATCAATTCATCTAATCGGTCCATATCGGGAAAGGTAATGCCGAGCGACCTCTCATTTGTTCATCGGCTTGCGCGCGAAGTAGTAGAGCGAGAAGCCGAGCAGGGCGAACATTACGACCGAGACTCCAGGGTGGTAGAGGAGCCGGTAAGGCGCTGAGCCGGCGGGGAACCAGAGGTGCGCTTCGCGTCCGCTGGCTGCTTCATAGAGTTTGAGTGCGACTCCGAGCAGGCCCATGATGCCTCCGGCGGCGATCAGACCGCTGGCGTAGAGTGAACCGGGCGAGACTTCGCTTTCGGTATCGGCGGCGGTGCCACCGGCGCGCGCGACGGCCTGATCGATGATCCACCGGATGACGCCTCCGCAAAAGATGGCCAGCGTGGTTCCGATGGATAGATAGGCGCCGACGGCGAATGAGAGCGAACGCACGCCGAGCAACTCGACTGCGATCACCAAAAAAACTCCGAGCAGGACGAGTCCCCAGGGCAGCTTGCGGGTGAGGATGCCGTTGATAACGGTGGCCATGAGGCGGCCTTGAGGTGCGGCGGCTTTTTCACTGCCGATACCCTGTGCCCACTGCACTTCGATTTTTCCGGTGGTGGGGTTGTAAAGGTATTTGCCATCGGGCAAGGTTGGCGAGCCGAGCGCATTGAGTAGCGCGTACTGATTGCCGGTGACAAATCGCGTGGACAGGTTGGGCTCAGTCAACAGGAAGCGGTCGCGGGTGAAGCGCTGCTCCTGCACGTTGACGCCGGGGATGGGCTGGTTGAGGTTGAAGGGGATTGGCTCCTTCATGGGCTTGAAAGTTTCGAGGCCGCGGTTCATCGCGTTCAACGTGAGGCCGATGGAGAAGACGCACACGATCACGCCAATCATGACGGCGAGCTGTTGCTTCCACGGAGTTGCGCCGACGATGAAGCCGGTCTTGAGGTCCTGCGAGGTGTCGCCGGCGTTGGCGGCGGCGATGCAGACGACTCCGCCGATGGTAATGGCAAGAGCGCCGAATGCGGGCGCGGTCCAGCCTTTGACGAGAAAGATCGCGGCAGTGGCCATGAGGGTGGCGATGGTCATCCCGGAGATCGGGTTGGCGGAGCTGCCGATGAGGCCGACGATGCGCGAGGAGACGGTCACGAATAGGAAGCCGAAGACGAAGACGAGCACCGCGGCGGCGAAGTTGGCGAGCCATCCTACCTGGGCTCCCGGCACAGGCTTGAATTCGAGGAAGAAGAAGATCATGGCGACGAGCAGCACGCTTCCCAGGAGGACGATTGGCATTGGGATGTCGCGGTCGGTGCGTTTGTCGGATGCGGCAGACGCTTTCTTCCCGATTGTTTTTGCGCCGGCTTTGAGCGCGCCGATGATGGTGGGCATGGTTTTTAGCAGCGTGATGAGTCCGGATGCGGCGACCGCGCCCGCACCCATGGGGCGGACGTAGGAACTCCAGAGATCGCTGGGTGACATTTGCGAAATAGGCGCGGTGCCGGGATAGATCGGTCCAGCGAGGTGCGATCCGAAGAAGTGAATGGCGGGCATGAGGACGAACCAACTGAAGACGCCGCCGGCGAAGAGGACGCCGGCGACGCGCGCGCCGATGATGTAGCCGACGCCCATGTATTCGGGTGTGGCGTCGCAGCGCAAAGCGGCGCCTGGCATCCATTTGGGCTCGTAATTAGGAGAGCCGGGCCACGCGCCGAGGAGGTTCTCGTTCTGGAAGAGGGTATAGAGCGCGCCGAAGCCGAGGCCAAAGAAGACGCGGCTGGCGAAGGATCCGCCGCGTTCGCCGGCGATGAGAACGTCGGCGCAGGCGGTGCCTTCGGGATAGGTGAGCGAGCCGTGTTCTTCGACGATGAGCTGGCGGCGGAGGGGAATCATGAAGAGGACGCCGACCCAACCGCCGAGCAACGCGAGGATGAAGATGCGGATGTATTCGAGATCGAAGCCGAGGAAGATGAGCGCGGGGAGAGTGAAGATGACTCCGGCGGCGATGGACTGGCCCGCGTTGCCGGTGGTCTGGACGATGTTGTTTTCAAGGATGGAGGCGCGGCCCAGGGCGCGCAGCACACTGATGGAGAGCACGGCGATGGGGATGGAGGCGGCGACGGTGAGTCCGGCGCGCAGGCCGACATATACGGTGACGGCTCCGAAGAGGATAGCGAAGATGCATCCGAGCAGGACGGCGCGGACGGTGAACTCCGGGCGGGATTCGCTGGCCGGGACGTAAGGCTGGAAGTCGGGTTGAGTGGACAGAAAGGCCTCCGAGTGCAGACGAGTGAGTGTAACAGCGGAAGTTAGGGTTGCAGAAGAGGTTTACCGGGCTGTACCTGTCAGATACTGCCGTAGTTGGCTAAGGCAATCCTCAAAGGGCACACGCCCTGTATCCAGGATTTCGCAGTTATATACCTTAAGAAAAGGAAGTCACAATCAGCCGAACCTTCTTGTAATGCGTGCGCCAGCGTGGTCTTGCCCGCGCCCGAAGCTCCCGTAAGTACAATGAGACAGCCCAGCATGGTGCTAGGGTAGATGCGGTGGCCTGTTCTTCCAAGCAATCGCTGTTGGCGAAAGTTGCACAATCCTCGTATACTGCATGGCAATGGGAGCCGGAGTTGACGATTTCGGCTCGGGTCAGAGTTTTAAACCAGAGGAGCGAGGTGCGTCTTCTCCAGTCAGAGTGAGTCGTTGACGCTGAACCTTCCGTCAAGCCAGACGACGGCGTGGCGTGCAGTGGTTCGCGTGCTTCGAAGTACCGGGGACAGCGTTGGTTCTGTCCTGTTTCCCGCTGACTGCCGTGTTTGCGGCGACCCTCTCGCCGCCCTCAGTCGCGTCCCTGTTTGCCAGCCATGCTGGAACGATCTTCCTGAACAATCTGGTCCTTTATGTTCGCGCTGCGGCGAGAGCCTGGTCGTGTCCGACTTTGGCGAGGGCGCAGGGGCCGAGTGCCGGCCGTGCCGGATGGTCGCTCCCGATTTCGAGGGGGCGGTGGCGCATGGTCTGTACGCAGGGACGATGCGTTCGCTGCTGCATCTGATGAAGTACGACGGCCTGAGCCGATTGCGGCGAAGCTGGGCGCGCTGCTGGCGGCGCGGGTGGCGGCGCTTCCCGAACTTCCCGGCGGAATGCTGGTGGTTCCGGTGCCGCTGTACAAGGGCAAGCGCAGGGAGCGAGGGTTCAACCAGTCGGAGTTGTTGGCGCGGGCGGTGGCCGGATCGTTGCGCCGGCTTCGTGCAGGCTGGAAGGGCGAGCTGGCTTCGGGGATGCTGATTCGACAGCGAGCCACGAAAAGCCAGGCGGGGTTGAGTAATGCGGAGCGGCGGCGCAATGTGCGCGGGGTGTTTTCGGTTCCGAGGCCCGAGAAGCTGCGGGGCCGCGATGTTTTGCTGATCGACGACATCTATACGACGGGCGCGACGGCGCGGGCTTGTTCGGCAGCGTTGAAGAAGGCCGGAGCGGCTTCTGTGTGGGTGGCGACGGTGGCGCGGGCGCAACGGCAGGAGATCCAGTTCGCGGCAGCGGCAGAGTTACCGATGCATGATGACGTGGCTCTTTGGGACGGGAGTACGGGGCAGCAAGAGAACGGGTAAGGGGAGAGAGAATGTCGCTGGGGAAAGCATCGGTTCATGCTCGCAAGCAAAAGTCACTCGCCAAATGCCATGCGCTGACGCAGGCGGAGCCGATGGAGCCGCGGGTGCGACTGAGCTCGGCGCTGCAGACTCCAGTGCTGGTGTTGAATGCGTCGTATGAGCCCATCAATATATGTGGGGCGCGGCGGGCGCTGGTGCTGGTGCTGAAGGGTGTGGCCCGGACCGAGGAAGAGCAGGGCGCGACGCTGCATGCGGCGCGGGTGCGGATGCCGATGCCGTCGGTGATCCGGCTGCTCGAGTACCGGCGGATTCCACACCAGACGCGGGCGCTGTCACGCAAGAACATTCTGCTGCGGGACCGCAATACCTGCCAGTACTGCGGCATTGTGCTGCACTCGTCGGAGCTGACGCTGGACCATGTGCAGCCGCGGTCGCGCGGCGGCCTGTCGACCTGGGAGAACCTGGTGGCTGCCTGCCATAGCTGCAATCGCCGGAAGGGAAATCAGCTACTGCATGAGCTGAAGGAGATGAAGCTGCTGCGGGAGCCGCGTCCTTTCTCTCTGCACACGAGCCGGCACATCATGCGGATGATTGGCCACTCGGACCAGAAGTGGCGGAAGTATCTGTACTACTGAGAGCGCTTCGAAAGACGCGGGAGACGGCGCGGAGGATGGCCTTCTTCGGGAGAGAGCCGTCGGGTTCGGCGAAGCAGATTTCGCCGATGCGCTTTGATTGCGGGCGGTAGACCCAGCGGGCGAAGAGGCTGAGATGGTCGGCGGCGAGTTGCGGGCTGCCGATCTCCACCCCACGAACGAAGACCTGTTCGCGGGGACCCCGGCTAAGAGTGCTGAGGGCGTCGTCGAGGCGAGACTCGAGTTCATCGCGGGCGGCCAGTTTGACGATGGGCGCGCCGCTGTCGTCGAGCGGGATGGGTTCAAGCGCAGCGGGATGCGAGAACAGCGACGACGAGCCTGACTGCTCGTTGTGATGGCGCATGCCGGCGACGGAGTAATGAGCTGGGTCGGCGAGCGTGCCTTGAGTGAGAAGGAAGAGGGCCACGTGGTCGGGTTCGGCTGAGGGTTGAATGAGGACGCCGCTCAAGCTGGAGAGGGCGTGGACGGCGGGCGGCATGAGGCTGGCGGCGGATTCGACTTTCGCGAGGCGGGCGTGGAGTTCGGCGGCTTTCTCAAAGTCGAGCGCGGTTGAGGCGGCCTCGCGTTGATGGGTGAGTTCGGCGATCAGGCTTTCGCCGTGCGTGGCCAGGAATGAGTAGACCGCGTTGGCTTCCTGTGCGTAGCGCTCGTCGGTGCAGCCCTTGAAGCAAGGGGCCATGCACTTCTTCATCTCCGAGTAGACGCAGCCAGGGAAGAGAGGGTCGGGGTGGAGGTCGTCGGTGCAGCGGCGCAGCTCGAAGAGGTTGAGCATGGCTTCGAGAAAGTTTTCGGCGGCGGCGCGCGATGGCCACGGGCCGAAGAGGTTGTCCGCAGCCTTATTTGTAACTTTGTTAGTTACATATACGCGCGGGTAGGCATTTTCCATGGCCATGCGCAGCAGGGTGGGCGGGCGCAGGTGGAGACGTTTGCGAGCGCGTTCGCCGAAGGCTTGCGTGGAGGCCTGGTAGAGCAGGAGCCATGCTTCAAACTCGGAGCCGGTGAGCGAGTATTCGATGCGCGCGGTGCTTTGGGCGAGGCGTAGGCGTTTCGATTGATCCGGCCGCGCGTCGAGCAGGCGGCGCAGGCGATTGCGGAGGTTGGGCGTTCGACTGATGTAGGGCTCGGCGTGCGGGTCGGATCCATAGAGCGCGAAGACGGCAGGCTCAGGCGGAATTTGGGCCCATTGCGGATTTGCCGAGTCGAATTGGAGCGCGTTCGAAAGCATGCCTGGTCACAGGGTATCGGGGCCAGGTGCAAGTTGTCAGTCTCCAATTGGGACGAGGACTCAAGATGCGCCAATGCTGGTTTCCGCATTAATCAGTGCGCGTTGTATCGTGGCGCCCGGCTTCAAAGCGGGCTGCCATCTTAGCCTCGTATTTTTCGATTTCTTTACGCCTGGAGCTAAGTGCTTCAAGGAAGAGCGGGTCGTCTGCGGCGGGTTCCTCGTGAGCCGGGTTGTTGGATCCAGTCTCTTGCTGCGGGTCGGGTTCAGTAGGCGGATTGCCCGGGGCTGCGTGCTCACATTGACCGCACCCGCAGTCGGGATGATGCTGCTCGCGCGGGGCGTTGCGGAACTGTTCGGCGCAGGGGCGGCAGGGGCATTCCTGCCCATGGCTCTCAGTTTCTCCGTCTTCACGGATTTCGCATACAGGAGCAATCTCGTCGCCTTGCGGGGTGAGGATGACGGAGCGAACCATGGCGCCGTGATCGGGGCGGGGCGCGGACTCTTCGTCGTCATCGACCAGCCAGGCTTCATTGGGATTGCGGCGCAATGGACGCGACTCTTCATCCTGAGAGCGAGAAGCTGTTTGCGAGGGCATCGGCTCATGCAGCGGGCCGCGGCGCAGATTCGTTTCGCAGGAGCGCAGCAGGCGATTGAAGGCGTTGGCCATGGGGACGCTGATCTGCCGGTTGTTGAGCGCGGCGATGACGGTTGTGAAATTGAGCTGAAGGGCGGAGCGGTCTTCGGAAAACACGAAGGCGAGCGGCTGGTGGAGACCGTAGGGGTCGGGCTTGGGCGCGACCTTTGCGAGAGTAATTTTGACGACCTGATGGTGCCGGCAGTACATGGTGCTGGTCGTTCCGGCGGTGCTGGTCGATCCGGCGGGACTGCTCGACCCGGCGGACCCAGACTTGTTGGCTTTGACGGCGGGCTGGGTGCAGCGGTGTCCGGCGGGTAGGATGTGTCGGCAGAGAGGCGTCATAAATTTTTCCCGGTGTCCTTTGTTCTGTTGAGGTTAGAGGAGGGCGGCGAATATAAGTCCATATGGCTCAAATGGATGCGGCTAAGTCCATCGAATTCACATAATTAGGGGGACTTGCCGTCCAGGCAACTGCGCTCCGCGCGTTCATGGTGTGTCTCCAAATGAAAAGGCGCAGTCGAGGCTGCGGGACTGGCCGTCCAGGCAATTGCGCTCCGCGCATCATGGTGTTTCTCCAAATAAAAAAGGCGCAGCAACAAGCTGCGGGATTGGCCGTCCAGGCAATTGCGCTCCGCGCATTCATGGTGTGTCTCCAAATAAAAAAGGCGCAGCAACAAGCTGCGCCTCTCTGAATTTTCCTTCTATTCTTATTTTATCAAACTGGGGATAATTCAACTGCATTTGGAAGTGATTGAAAGGACGATAGTTGTGCGATTTACCTCTTGACAAGATATTGGAGTGGAAGCCACGTTTGTGCGTTAGTCCCACGCCTCAAAAAAGCGAGACCTTTCACCGGCCGAAGGGCAGGCTTTGGGGACATGGCTGATTCAGGCCGTCAAGATGGGGCACTCAGCGAGTGGGCATCGCTGTCCATATCCGGCTCGCTGGGGATGCGGCGGATGGGGCTGACGCACTCGCGAGGAAATGAGGCGAGTGGCCGCATTCCGGAAAACTTGGGCTCGCTCGGGAGGGCGTACAAGCGGGCGCTAATCGTTTGCCGGGAGGACGGCTGACGGACAGATTTTGCTATGCGCGCTTCGATGCGGAGGGGTGCCCGATTTAGATGTTCTTGGATGGCGGGTAGAGATAAGGGAAACTTGCACTGAGGGGGAGATACTTCGGCTTTGCTCTGGGGCACCGGGCTATGGGGGCGCGGCTTCGTTATGGAGCGCCCGGCGTAGAGGCGCGTGTAATATCTTGTTGGTCTTAACCTGATAAGCAAAAGGGGCATGGAACGTGATCGGCAAACCAGCTTTAAGCACATTCCTTTTGCTCGGCGCGGCGATGGCCGCGATGGGATGTAGCACGTTAGATAATGCGGTCAAATGCAGGTCAGCTGATCCGGACACCAAAGTCGCCGGGTGTACTGCGCTTATTGAGTCGGGCCGCCTTCCAACGAAAAACCTGTCCATCGTCTACTTCAACCGGGGCACCGCTTACTCTACCAAGGGCGATCACGACCATGCGATCCAGGATTTCAGCGTAGCGATCCGCCTGAATCCGAATTATGCGTCCGCTTACAACGACCGCGGCGCCGCCTATTATGACAAGGGCGATTACGACAACGCGATTCGAGATTATAACGAAGCGATCCGGCTGAACGGGAGTATCGCAGCCGCCTTCTACGGCCGCGGGGAGAGTTACAACCGCAAGGGCGATTTCGACCCCGCGATCCAGGATTACAACGAAGCAATTCGCCTGAACCCGCATTTCGTATACGCCTACAACGCTCGCGGCGCCGCCTACAGGAACAAAGGCGCTTACGACCGTGCGATCCAAGACTACAACGAAGCAATCCGCCTGAATCCGAATTTCGCATTGGCCTATAACAATCGCGGAGAGGCCTACGATCACAAGGGGGATTACGACCACGCGATCCAGGGTTATAACGAAGCAATTCGCCTGAACCCGAATTTAGCAGCCCCCTACGCCAATCGCGGCGGTGCCTACTTTCTCGAGTCCAATCTAAGCGCGGCTATTCCGGACTTTGAGCATGCGATATCCACCGCGCCTTCTTCGAGGTCGGCGCTGTACGCGGCGCTGATGCTGCACCTAGCCGTGAAGCGGCAGGGCCACGACGATGCGCAGCTGCTTACGCCGGTGGCGGCGGCCGCCGATTTGTCGAAGTGGCCGGGGCCGGTGCTGAAGCTCGATCTGGGACAAATGACCGCAGGCGAGGTAATGGCAGCCGCGACCAAAGCCAGCGCTGATAAGCAAGAGGGGCAGGTCTGCGAAGCGAACTACTTCACGGGCGAGGACGCGCTGTTTCATCATCAACGAACAACCGCGATGGCGCGCCTCAAGGCCGCGAGCGAGGGCTGCCCGGAGCGCGACGGGGCGTACCGCAGAGCAGTGGTGGAATTGAAGCGGCTGGGCGCATCGGCGGCTCCGGTTAACGCATCGACTTCTCCGGTTAAATAGTGGGCAGAGCTGAATGCCGAGGACCAGCGAAGGTCAGCGGAGTGTAGGAACGGGGAATAGCGGAAAGGATGCGCGTAAAGGTGCGGCTCCTTCGAAGCCGGACGTTTATTCGTGTACTGTTGGTCGTTGCGCCAGCGGCTGCACTCCAGCCTACGGCAGTAAGGTGCACTCCTTCGGAGCGGATGTTGTGAGACTCTTCTTGGGGCGGCTCCAGATGCATTATTAATGCCAACACTGGTGCCTCCGTCTGTCTCAGGAATGAGACATGGGACACCAGGCACCCGCACCCGCGTGGAAGATCAGGTTGCTGAGTTGAATCCCTCGCTATTAAATTGCGGGGCCGGCGAAGAGAATGAGGTTTCCGTCGGGGTCTTTGACGATGAAGGTTTTGGCTTGCCAGGGTTCGTTTCTCAGGGACTGATGGAGCGGGACGTCTGCAGCCTGGCAGGCGAGGAAGAGCTGCTTGATTTCGTCGGCGCTGGCCAGCGTGATGGAGGCGGAGAGCAGTTCTTCACGTTGGCGAATGTCCTGGGCGAAGAAAGACTCATCCATGTAGCGCAGCGCAAGCCGGGCGTTGTCGCGGCTGACCTGTGCGTAGAACGGCGGATCGCCGTAGACAAAGTCGATGGTGAAGCCGAGTCTGGCGGTGAAGAAGTGGGTGGATGCTTTGAGGTCGCGAACGTAGAGGTGTGCGGCCACGGAGGTGAGGATGGGGCGAGAGTGCGGGTGCGTTTGGGACATGGCGGTGGAAGCTCCTGTTCTCAGCGCCTGCCATCCATCAAAGCCCTCTTTGCGCGCGACGAGTTCCTGCGCGTCGGCCAACCGGAATGCTTCCGCCAGGATTTCCGGATCGGAATGATGGCGGAACCGGGGCAAGTGTTCCCGGATGATGGCAGCGACGGGATAATACCGCTCGCGGTGCCATCGCACATATTGCTTGGCTTGCTTTTTAAGGTTTTCGAGGTTCGACATCGGCGCAATAAAAAGTTCACGTTATGTAGGAGGGCCTTGCCCTTTCGACCTGCACCGATGCGCCCTACGCCGCAATTCCAGATTGTCCCGCGGGAGGGTGGTTTGTCAACGCGATCTTCGCGCCATCCCACCCTTGCCGCAAACTGCGCGTCAAGGATGGGGCGCTCGACAGCCGGTGGCGCTGGACTCATCTGGGCCGAGTGCGTAATATTCTCAGCGTCCGGAGGTCCTGCGTGCTCTGGTTCTACGAATCTTTCTTTCCCGTTCTCTGGATCGCCTTTCTCATCTATTGGCAGATCAAAGCCGCCGACACGAAAACCACGCAGCGTCTCGAGCCCGCCGCCTCGCGCATCCTGCGCGCCCTTACCTTCCTAATCGCGATCATCCTGCTCATGACAACTCGCATTCCGCTGCGCTGGCTCTATCTTCAGCTGTGGCCGGCTGGGTTTTGGTCGTTCTGGCTGGGAGCTTCCGTCATGATCGGGGGCCTTCTTTTCGCCGTCTGGGCGCGAGAGCACCTCGGCAAAAACTGGAGCCGCTCCGTAACGATTAAGGAGGGCCACGAGCTGATCGCCACCGGGCCCTATGCCGTAGTCCGTCACCCGATCTACACTGGCGTTCTGGCCGGATTCCTTGGCAGCGCGATCGCCCTCTCGCAGGTGCGCGGGTTTGTCAGTTTTATCCTTGTCTTTTTTGTACTTGGGCTCAAGCTTCGCATGGAAGAGCAATGGATGCGCTCCCAGTTTGGGGCAACCTACGCCACCTATGCGCGTGAGACCGCAGCGCTTGTGCCTTACATCTTCTGATCGCCTGCGCTGGCAATCTCTGAAGCGAGGGTGTTGGTGTCGATGCGTCGTCGGCTCAGGGTGCGCCGATACAATTCTGATGGGGGCTGTCGTGGTTGAGCGCTCATCTTCTATTGAACTGCCGATGCCCATTCACACGCCGCGGCTGCTGATTCGCCCGAAGGTGGAAGGCGATGGCGCGCTGACGTCGGTTGCGGTGGCGGAGACGTGGACGGAGCTGCAACGGTGGATGCAATGGGCTGAAGACCTGACTTTGCTTACGGCGGAGCGGATAGAGGAGCGCACTCGGCAGCTTATGGCGAGCTTTCCGATGGGCGAGACCGTCGAGTTCATCGGCATGGAGACGGCCTCGGGCTTGCCGGTGGTGTGGTGCGGTTTTCACGATATCGATTGGGAGGCGCGGCAGTGTGACACGGGATTCTGGGTTCGCAAGAGCGCGCACGGGAGAGGCTTTGCGACCGAGGCGGCGAACGCTCTGCTGCGCTACGCATTCGGCGCGCTTGGGATGCAGCGGGTGGGGCTAACGCACTCGCGAGGAAATGAGGCGAGTGGCCGCATTGCGGAAAAACTTGGGTTCACTCGGGAGGGCGTACAGGCGGGCGCTAATCGTTTGCCCGGAGGACGGCTGGCGGACAGATTTTGCTACGCGCGCTTTGATGCGGAGGGCCTGCCGGATTTAGATGTTCGATGGGATGGCGGGTAGTAAATGCAGGTCCCTCGACTTCGCAGAAAACTTGCTAATCGAACGATTGTGCTTTCCCACCCTTGCCGCAAACGGCGCGTAGGGTGGGGCACCCGCAGATTGCAACCGCGAAGGCGAACCGCAGGTCCTTCGGCTGCGCCTCAGGATGACATCAAAAACAGAAACCCTCGGCAGTTATTCGCCGGCGATGGTCATGCCGTCGATCCGGAGGGTGGGCGAGGCGACGGAGCCGCGGAAAAAGCATTTTTCCATTTCGTCAGTTGTGGGAGAATTTCACAGATCGCTTATGAAGCTCACCCCGGTTCCTCTGCTGGCAACACTACTCTTCGCCTCCTTAGTCACAAATGCAGTTGCTTATGGGCAGCAGCTGTCTAATTTCGGCTGGCATTCGGCAACGGTGCCGTTTCGTGTCATCGCTGTTTCAAGTGATGGCTCCTCGATCTGGGCCTGCGGAGCCGATGAGGGGATCGCCGTATCGAGCGATGGTGGAACACACTGGCAACTAAAGCACCAGTCAGCAGACGGCAATCTGCTTCTGGGTATCCAATTTGTGAATAGCAAAATGGGCTATGCCGCTGGCACAGGCGGATTGATACTCATGACAGAAGATGGCGGCGAATCGTGGACTTCTCACGCCGGTCCAAACGAGACTATTCTCCAAATCAGCTTCTCCGATCCTGAGCACGGACTAATTCGGACGATCGGTTCGCTCGAATCCACGGTGGACGGCGGGAAGAACTGGTCACCAATAGCGGTTGCGAATGATCCAGATGTTTTGAAGAAATTTCCGTACACTTACTCCCTAGCTGCGCTCGACGGAGAACATATGGCCGTAATGCTCAAGGAGGGAGCCGCGCAATATGAGTCGCAAACTTTCCTGGTTACCGATGACGCAGGAAAATCATGGCGGTCAATCAATGTCCCGAACGTGACGCTGTACAGCTTTCTTCCTCTCCATGGAAAGTATTGGGCCGTCGGAACCGAGGTCGTTGGAAAAGACCGACCAGGCGGCGGCCACGGGGTACCCGTTGCGCTTTATTCGGGGGACGGCGTGAATTGGGTTCACTCGACCAATGATCTGTCTGCCTGCGGACCGGAAATGTGCACTCTTTGTACGACACAGGGCTGTCTGTCCTCAAATGGGACCATTACAGACTTTTTCGGCAAAGGCACGACCTACCGCATCTTTCCCTCGGAACCGAAGCTAACAACAAAGTGGGCAGCAACCGATTCCGCGATGTGTTTTGCCGGGAGCACCCTCCTCTGCTCAGGCTTAACCGCCGTTGACAAACCGGCGGCAGGACGAGGTCCAATGCCTGTCAGGACCACGCCTGGTCCTTTGGGGATTGCAAGTTCCCAGGGGCCTCACTGCATTTCCTGCGGATTGGACCGAATTCTAGTCGATCCCAAAGCACAAGGTACCTTCACAATCAAACTATCGCTAGATGTCGCGCGCGATGGCACTGTCACAACAGTCGAGGTGGACGGAGCACCGACGCCCGAGATCAAATCTCGCATAGAACAACAGGTGCAGCAATGGCTGTTCGAACCGTACATGAAGGACGGGATGCGCGTGAATCTTAAACTGAACACTCGGATACAGGTCAACGTCATTCATCCGCGATAGTTGATAGAGAATTCGCTGCGCTACTCTCCGGCGGTAGTCATCCCGTCGATGTGAGGGTGGGTGCGGGAGCGTTAATCCCATGCTCAAGAGTGAGACCCTTCGGCTTCGCTCAGGGCAGGCTATGGGGCACCCGGCGAAAGGCACCACTTACGGGACTATGCTTAGCTCCAGATCGTTCAGATTCCTTAACTTCGCTATAAAGTCGAGAAAAAAATCGTCCACAGCAAAGTTTTGGTCGATGCGCAACGAGTCTGATCCATCGCGAGCTTGCAGTAACCAAAAGGGGCCACGCTTTCCGCCAGCGTCCGTGCGCCACCCGACGATTTCGCTGAGTTGTGCCGAGTCCTCACCGGATGCATAGCGGACTGAAATTTCGGTATCGGTGAGAGTAAGACGGGAACAAATAGCCAAGCGACACCACCAGATCCCCAATGCGCTAAATGGGAGAGCGATAACGATCGCCCATGAACCCATTTTGAACAAGGGAGCGATCCCAACTCCGATCAAAAACAGCCCCATAGAGCAGTAAAAGAATCGCACGAAACGGTTCAGGCGATAAATGTGAGGTTCCATCCGCCCGAAGGATAAAGAAAGCCGGCGAAAAGGGCAACGATCCTTTCACCTGAGGTCTATTCATGATTCGCTCATCGCAACCGCAGGTCCTTCGGCTGCGCCTCAGGATGACATCAAAAACAGAAACCCTCGGCTTCTATTCTCCGGCGATGGTCATGCCGTCGATGCGGAGGGTGGGGGAGGCGACGGAGCCGCGGAAGACGAGGTTGTTGGCGATGCCGGTGATGTTGCGGAACATTTCTTTGAGGTTTCCGGCGATGGTGATTTCCTGGACGGGATAGGCGAGGTCGCCATTTTCGATCCAGAGGCCGGAGGCTCCGCGGGAGTAGTCTCCCGTAACCATGTTGACGCCCTGTCCCATGAGCGAGGTGACGTAGAGGCCGGAGGGGATGTCGCGGAGGATTTCTTCAGGAGATTGTGAGCCGGGGATGAGGAAGAGGTTTCCGGCTCCGGTGCCGGGGTTGCCGGCGAGTCCGCGGGCGGCGTTGCCGGTGCTCTTCATGCCGAGTTTGCGCGCGGTGTAGGTGTTGAGCAGGTAGTTGGTGAGGACGCCGTTTTCGATGATGACGGTGCGGCGGGATGGGAGTCCTTCGGCGTCGAAGGGCGAGGTGCCGAAGCCTCCGGGGATGGTTCCATCATCGATGACGTTGACGGAGGAGGCGGCGACCTGCTGGCCGAGAAGGCCGGTGAAGAAGGAGGAGCCGCGATAGATGCTGTCTCCGCTGGCAGCGTCGAAGATGGCTCCGATTAGGCCGCGGGCGACTTCGGGTGAAAAGACGAGCGGGGCCTGCTGGGTTTTGACGCGGCGGGCGTCGAGGCGGCGGAGGGTGCGGCGTGCGGCTTCCACGCCGACGGACTCGGGGGATTCGAGTTGGGCGAGCGAGCGGGCGTAGGTGTACCAGTAGTCGCGCTGCATTTCTCCATTCTGGCCAAGGGCGATGGGGCTGACGGAGATGGAGCAGGAGGAGGCGCGGTATTCGCCGGAGAAGCCTCGAGAGTTGGCGAAGATTTTGCGGCCGGTGGTGGCGTCGAAGCTGCCTCCATCGCTGTTGGTGATTCGGGTGTCGGCAGAGAGGGCGGCGGCTTCGGCGCGGCGTGCGTACTCGATGCGGTCTGAGGTGGGGAGGGAGCAGACGTCTTCGTGGTAGAGGGCGAGGGCGTTCCCGTTTTCGCCTCCGATTTGGCCGAATTCGGAGGGGTCGGCGAGTCCGGCGAAGGGGTCTTCGGAGGTGACGCGGGCGAGGGCGATGGCTCCGTTGACGAGATGGTCGATGCCTTCGGGGGAGAAGTCGCTGGTGGAGGTGCTGGCGACGCGGTAGCCGTTGTTTCCGGCGACGAGGACGCGGATGCCTGCGCCGCGCGAGCCGGATTCTTTGAGGGTTTCAACCTGGCCCATGCGAACGGTGGTGGAGAATTCGTCTCCTTCGCGGATGGTGACTTCGGCGTCGGATGCTCCGGCGCGTGTGGCGCGCGCGACGATGTCGGCGGCGAGGGTGGTGAGGGAGGTGGGGGGGAGTGTAGGCATCATTTTCTTTCGGCCCAAAGGGGCGAGCGTATCTTTAGCGCTTCACAGTAAATTCGATCGTGTTCGAGGCGGCTTCAATCCATTTGATTTCTGGACCAGAGTCCGGTGCCCGAATCTCCGCTTTGGCTGAAACAATGTAATTTCCGGGTCGGCCCAAATCGAAGAGATTGCTCAGCACAAGAAAATCCTGCGACTCCTGATTCGGTTCGAGATCTATACCCCACCGTGACAACCAGGGTTTCCCAATCGTATATTTCTTTCCGTTCTTTACGAACGTCAGACCATCGGTTCGCGGCAGGGGTCGACCCGATGAATCACGAACCTCGGCTGATATATAAGCTTCTGCTCGGCCGTTACGTTCGGATGCTTTGTCGATGTGGAGGCGCTCTGAAGAAAGATTCTTCAGTATTATGTCAAGCCTGATTGGCTTCCCAAGCTGATACGTGGAATTTGGCATCCGGATGTCGAGTTTTACATCTGGCTCTCCCGCAAAACAAACAACTGAGCCAGCCAGCAAAATGGCCGAGCAGAAAAGCTTACTTGCTGGCCTCATCTTCCGGTGCCACCGGCCATGCGGTCGAGTTTGATGGTAGGCATGCCGACGCCGACAGGGACGCTTTGTCCGTCTTTGCCGCGCGAGACGATGTCGGCGGCGAGGGTGGTGAGGGAGGTGGTGGGGATGGTGTTGGTCATATTAAAGACCTTGTTCTGACCTGCTCAGGAGCTCTAGATCGCCGTCGTCTTCGGGATCGCTCGTAAAAATTCGTCCAAAGCGCTCAAGTTCGGAAATCATCACTCCTCTTCCATACTCTTGTATGAACCAGTGTGTTTCTGGGTCAGAAACGGCCGGATCAGCGACGAGTTCAATTATGCCCCACTCACCGCCGTACAGAACTCTATCGCCTTTCATGATTTCTTCGCCCGAAATGTATCTCAATGGCATCGGTGCGATCTCCAGTTGCGAGAAGTATGGCACGGCTGGAACCGCTAATACCGTTTTCTATACTTTCGTTCCAGGAGCCTCCAAGCGGTAATCGCCCAGATGTAGCCCGCCACCGCACAGGAGCACGCCGAGCCTACAAGTTCGACTGCCCCCCATTTTCCGGGAAGGAGTTCGTGGTGATAAAGACTCCATGCGAAGCTTCCGAGAAACAAGGTACCTCCAAAACCGAGCACACCGCGGATCAGTATGAACTGACCCCTTTTCTCTCGTGAGGCAAAATCCTTGAGTTCCATAGGAACTTGAAAACCCCCAAAACAAACCGCAGGTCCCCTTCGGCAAGCTCAGGGCAAGCTTTCGACTCGCTTCGCTCGCTCAGGATGACATCAAAAAATAGGAGCAGGTCCTTCGCTGCGTTCAGGATGACGACCTAAGGACAACAGCATTTGCGTTAGCGTCCGGTGCCGCCGACCGTCATGCGGTCGAGTTTGATGGTGGGCATGCCGACGCCGACGGGGACGCTTTGTCCGTCTTTGCCGCAGGTGCCGATGCCTTCGTCGAGCTGGAGATCGTTGCCGACCATGGAGACGTATTTCAGGGCTTCCGGGCCGTTGCCGATGAGGGTGGCGTCGCGGACGGGCGCGGTGACTTTGCCGTCTTCGATGAGGTAGGCTTCGCTGGCGGAGAAGACGAATTTTCCGCTGACGATGTCGACCGAGCCTCCGCCGAAGTTGACGGCGTAAAGGCCGCGCTTGACACTGCGGATGATATCTTCGGGCGCGTCGTCGCCTGCGAGCATGTAGGTGTTGGTCATGCGCGGCATGGGGATTTGCTGATAGCTTTCGCGGCGTCCGTTGCCGGTGTGAGCCATGTTCATAAGGCGCGCGGAGAGCTTGTCGCTGAGATAGGTTTTGAGGATGCCGTTTTCGATGAGGACGGTTTCCTGAGTGGCGGAGCCTTCGTCGTCGACATTGAGGGAGCCGCGGCGTCCGGGCATGGTTCCGTTATCGACAACGGTGACTTTGGGGCTGGCGACCTGGCGACCGATGAGGCCGGAGAAGGCGGAGGTTTTGCGACGGTTGAAGTCGGCTTCGAGGCCGTGGCCCACGGCTTCATGGAGGAGGACGCCGGGCCATCCGGGGCCGAGGACGACTTCCATTTCACCGGCGGGAGCGGCGACGGCGCCGAGTTGGAGGATCGCCTGACGGGCGGCTTCTTCGGCGAAGTGCTCGGGCGTTTTTTCTGTCTGGAAGAAATCGATTTCGACGCGGCCGCCGCCGCCGGAGGTTCCGCGGGCGGTTTTGTCGCCGTCTTTGGCGAGGACGAAGATGCTGAAGCGGGCGAGCGGCTGCGTGTCGCTGGCGTAGGTGCCGTCGGAGGCGGCAATGAGGATGCGGCGGAGCTCGTCGGAGTAGCCGGCGCGGACCTGGGTGATGCGGGGATCGTAGGCACGGGCGACGCGATCGGCACGCATGACGAGATCGAGTTTGGCAGAGAGATCGGTGTCGAGATCGACGGCGGGCGCGGGGTAGAGCGAGGGCGTTTTGGTCTCGGTGAATCCGGTGACGGGCTGTTTGGCGGGGCCGCTGGCGATGAGGGCGGCGGTGCGCGCGGCGTGGACGAGGCGGTCGGCGGAGAGATCGTCGGTGTAGGCGTAGCCGGTGCGCTCGCCGCTAAGGACGCGGATGCCGCATCCGGCGCTGACGCCCTGGCTGGCGGATTTTACGAGGGACTCGTCGATGCCGATGGAGGTGGAGGCGATGGACTCGAAGTATAGGTCGGCGTAGTCGCCGCCGGCGGAGAGGGCTTCGCCGAGGCAGCGCTCGAGGAGGCGCTCGGTGATGCCGAATTTGTCGAAGAAGTATTTGCGGTGCTGCGGGGTGGATTGCGGCGTAGTCATTGTGTCCTATGGATTGGATGAGCCTGCTGTGATTTTAGGCTCAGAGGCGGCGGTTGAGGGGAGTTGAGGCGGAAGTGACTTTTTTGAGTACACGGAGAGGCTTCCACAGCTTCCAGCCGGTTTCGGCATTACTATTCGAGTATGAAGAAGCTAGTTTTGCTTACCGTTATGCTGGCGTTTTCGGCTTCGGCATTTGCCCAGACGACGCATCATCACCACCACCGCCGTCATCACCGCCATCATCATCACCATCCTGCTGCTTAGGAGCGGAGAAGATTGACACTCAAGCGAGCTTGAGCGGCTCGCGACCGGCGGATTGTCATCGCTGCCATTCCTTTGTGACCAACGGTATTGACGGGGTGCTACCCGAAGATGGAGCATCGTCTATCGTCGTGTATCTCAATGTGAGGTATGAAAGGTGAAAGCGATGTTCAAGCGTACTTTTCAATTGCTGCTGTTTACGTGTCTGATAACGGCTACAGTGTGGGCGGCGACGGAGTCTTTCGTCGGCGATTGGAAGCTGAATCCGTCCAAGAGCCAATTCATCGACCGGATGATGGTCGCGAGCATCGGCGGCAACAATTACGAGTTCAATTTTGGCGGCGGCTCGGAGAGGATTGTTGTCAATGGTACGGATCAAAGCGGAATTTCCGGAACCACGCTGTCTGTTGCTGTTGAGGGACCCAACAACTGGAAGGTGGTGCGCAAGAAAGATGGCCACGTGCTGATCAGTGCGACGTGGAAGCTTTCCCAGGACGGCAACACCCTCATTGACAACTTCACACAGTTCGGGCCGAACGGATCTCCGTCCACGGTGCATTTTCAATATAAGCGAACCGCAGCCGGACAAGGTTTTGCAGGGTCCTGGGAAAGTTTAACCCCCACGGACTCGGAAGCTGTGCGTCAGATCCCTCGGGTTGTGCTTCAGATCCGCCCTTATGAAGGGAGCGGGCTTTCGTTGATCCGTTCCGCGGGTACCCAAAACCTGAAATTCGACGGCAAAGACTATCCGGATACGAGCGGTGGAGTTGCCGAAGGTTCCACGAAGTCAGCGCGCCGGGTGGACGAGCACACTCTGGAAATCGTCGACAAGACCAACGGCAAGATCGTTAGAACCGAGCGGGTCGAGCTTTCCCCCGATCGCAAGACGTTGACCATGACCATGCACCCGGTCGCCCAGCGTGAGCCGAACATTTATCTATTTGAACGGGAGTAGGCGGGTCCCAGTCAATCTCGCTTGCTTGCCAGACGTGCCGCGGCAGAGATGGCGCGGCATAAACGTGACGTGCTATCAATCAAGGTATGACAAACTCCCTGGTTGATCCACGGTATCCGATAGGCACGGCTCCACGTTCGGAGTCGATCGATGCGGCGAATGTCTCACGCTATATTGCAGGACTGGCGGCTCTGCCTGAGAACCTGCGCTCGGCAGTAGACGGGCTGAGCGAGGCGCAGCTTGACACTCCTTATCGCGAAGGTGGGTGGACGGTGCGGCAGCTTGTGCATCATGTTGCCGACAGCCACATGCAGGCATACGGGCGGACGCGGCTGGCGTTGACGGAAGACTGGCCGGTCATAAAGCCCTATGACGAGAAGCTGTGGGCGGAGCTGGCGGATACGCGCACGGTTCCGGTGGAGGTTTCGCTGGAGATACTGGCGCCGCTGCATCGGCGGTGGACTGCACTTCTAAAGTCGTTGAGTGCGGCGGAGTGGGAGCGCGGTTATCAGCATCCGGAACGGGGACGGCAGAATTTGCTGCAGATGCTGGCGCTTTACGAGTGGCATTCGCGGCATCACGTGGCGCACATCACCGAGTTACGAAAGAGTAAGGGCTGGCGGTAATTCACTTGCGAGCGGTTTCGAGGGCTGGCCATGATCGATGCCATGCCCGTTGCACCCGCTGAAATTTCCGCCGCCGAACTCGCACACATTCTGGAAGATTTTTTTGCGGAGTACCCGCAGGCCGCGGTGCTGGAGGACGGCCGCGTGCTGTTCGATATGGCGGCGGCGCATTTTTCCATCTCCGCAGAGCGGGAGCGTTGCCTGCTGCATTTGTGGTCGGACGAGCGCAACGTGGTGCGAACGGTTTGCGGATTGAAGACACGGCAAGATTCGCTGCGGCTGGAGACGCGGCGGTTTGGGCAGACGCGGCCGCAGGTGCTGGAGCTGGTTGCGAATCGCGACCGGCGAAGTCCTTCTTCGCGGGAAGCGGCCCGGACAAAGTATTTGCGATTGCTGGATCGGGTGCTGCCGCGGGAGTTTCCAGATTGGAAGCTGGAGCGGTTGCGGACGGCTGCGGACCTGGAGCACAGCTTTGGGCCGGCATATGCGCGCGGCATGCTGGTGAAGGGCACGGCGGCGTGCGCGTTGATCGCAGTGAATGGGGAAGAGCCGCAGAGCACGATCGACGGGATTCTGACGCTGGGAGTTTTGTGGCTTGCGTACTGCCGCGAGCACGGCGAGGGTCGGCGGCTTTGCGAAGGGTTGAAGGTGGTGGTTCCCGCGGGGGCTTCGCATGTCGTGCGCGGGCGAATGCCGTGGCTGAATGCGAGCATCGCAAAATGGGAGCTGTACGAGCTGGACGAGCGGGCGGAGTTGCTGGAGCGGGTGGATGTTCAGGACTGCGGAAACCTGCGATCGGCGCTGGTGCACGCGTTCCATCCGGAGACGGCGCTGGAGCGGAGCCGGAAGGGCATCGATCGCGTGCTGGGGCTGCTCAAGCCGGGGCTTCGCGGAACGACGGAGGTGCGGGCGCGAGCGGCGGGCGAGATTTCATTTGCGCTGCACGGGCTGGAATTTGCGCGCATCCGGAGCGGCTTTGCTCAAGGGACGTTCGCGCGCGAAGACGAGATTACGTTTGGCGCGGGCGCGAATGAGACCAGGCTTACGGAGGAGAATGAGGCGCTGTTCTGCGATTTGACGCAGCGGCTCTTTGAACATCGCCACGCAAACGGGAGCGCGCGGAATCCACTGTACCGTTTGCAGCCGGAACGCTGGCTGGAGTGCTGCCTGCGGCAAGACATTGCGGAGATCGAACCATCGCTGCGCACAGATACTGTTTATTCGCAGGTGCCGGCGTTTGCGGCCGGGGACCGCGCGATGCTGGATTTGCTTACGGTGACGCACGGAGGACGGCTGGCGGTGCTGGAGCTGAAGGCGGATGACGATTTGCATCTGCCGTTCCAGGCGCTGGACTATTGGGCGCGAGTGCGACAGCTGCATCGCGAGGGCGCGTTTGCGGCGCATGGGTATTTTCCGGGGATTGAGCTTTCGGATGAGCCGCCGCTGCTGTATCTGGTGGCGCCGAGCTTGAGGGTTCATCCTTCGACCGATACGGTGCTGCGGCATTTGTCGGCTGAGGTTTCGTGGGAGCTGATCGGGCTGAATGAGGATTGGCGGAAGCGGCGGCAGGTGGTGTTAAGGAAGAGGAGCGGCGCTTGTTGAGCATTGCATGAGATAGCAATATTCAGCAGGAATGTTTCAGTAATGCCGCTAATGCACTCCTTTTGCTGTCGATTTTCGCGGGACGGCTACAACCCGGAACCCGATACTCTGCGAAGAATGGTCTTCGAGATCGCGATTTCTTCTCGCAGCCCGTTCGTGAACCGAATCACAGTAAAAGCATCCTCCGCGCGTAATCCGCGTTTCCCCCGTGGATGGTCCTTTGGGGTCAATCGAGGGTTCGGTGGAATAGGGACCGAACCAATCCTGGCACCATTGCCATACGTTCCCCAGCATGTCGTAAAGTCCGAACGCGTTCGGTAGCTTCTGTCCTACCGGATGCGTTGTATGCGATCCATTTTCGCTATACCAGGCAATGCTGTCCAAAGGGCTGTAAGTTTCGCCTGTACTCCCAGCTCTGGCCGCATATTCCCATTCTGCTTCTGTAGGCAATCGGAGCGTCCAGCGAACCTGCATTGCGTTAACTTTTGCAAGAAATTGTTGCACGTCCTTCCAGCTAACCTGTTCTACCGGTGCTTCCGGACCGGCACCCCGAAAATAGGATGGATTGGCGCTCATCACGTCTTGCCATTGCTGCTGCGTAACTGGGAACTCACCCATCCAAAATCCCTGGCTTATTGTCACTCGGTGTGCGGGGCGCTCCACATCATTCCTTGATGGGCAGTTCGAACAGGCATTCCAGTGGTCATCTGCTCTGAGCACCTTGTCTGTTCCCATCAGAAACGTGCCGGCAGGAATCCTGACGATCGCAAGCCGAGACTTACCTAATTGGATGTAGTCGCGGTGGATGCCAGAGCTGTACAGCATTGGTAATGCGATGAGAGCCACTAAGAGGGGCGCGAAACGGAAGCAGAGGGCCCTTCCCGAAATATCGCCGATTCGCATTTCTGGAAAATAGCATGCGATTCCAGGAATGTCACTCGATTGGCCAGTTATGCAAGTTGCCCCACCAGCGGTCGAAGGCGGCGAGGGCGCGCTCGCACTGGAGGCGGTGGCGCTCGCGCTTGTCGCGGATCTTGCGGCGGGTTTCTTCTTCGAGCGGGACGAGCAGGTCGAAGGTGATGTTGGCGGGGTCGAAGCGTTTGCCGTCAGCGTGGGTGATGTAGTGAACGAGCGAGCCGAGCGCGGTTTCGCGTGGGGCGTGTAATGGCTGAATGCCGCGCGCGTGAGATGAAGCATAGAGTCCGGCGAGCATGCCTGTGGCGATGGATTCGGTGTAGCCTTCGACTCCGGAGAGCTGGCCGGCGAAGAAGAGGCTGGGATGGTCGCGCATCTGGAGCGTGGGCGTGAGGACGCGCGGCGCGTTGATGTAGGTGTTGCGATGAATCTGGCCGTAGCGCAGGAACTTTGCGTTTTCGAGGCCGGGGATAAGGCGCAGAATGCGGGCCTGTTCGCCGTATTTGAGGTGGTTTTGGAAGCCGACGAGGTTGTATGAGTCGGCGCGAAGGTTTTCGCAGCGCAACTGGACGACGGCCCAGGGAATTTTTCCGGTGCGCGGATCGCGGAGGCCGACAGGCTTCATGGGGCCGAAGCGGAGGGTGTCGCGTCCGCGGCGGGCGAGCTCTTCAATGGGCAGGCAGCCTTCGAAATAATCGAGTTTTTCCCAGTCCTTTTCCTGGACCTGTTCGGCGGAGACGAGCGCGTCGTAGAAGCGGTTGTACTCGTCCGGAGTCATGGGACAGTTGATATAGTCGGCGGTTCCTTTGTCGTATCGCGCGGCGAAGTAGACGCGGTCTTTGTCGATGGAGTCGGCATCGACGATGGGGCTGATGGAGTCGTAGAAGGCGAGGTGCTCGCTGCCGGTGAGGCGGGCGATTTCAGATGACAGCGCCGATGAGGTGAGCGGGCCGCTGGCGAGGATGGTGATGCCCGAGCCGGGATCGAGCTGGGTGACTTCTTCGCGGTGAACGCGGATGCGGGGCTCGGCGTCAATCGCAGCGTGGATGAGGCGGGAGAACTCGACGCGATCGACGGCGAGTGCGTGTCCGGCGGGAACGGCGCTGGCGTCGGCGCATTGCAGCAGGGGCGAGTGGGCGCGGCGCATTTCCTGCTTGAGAAGCCAGGGTGCGGTGTTTTCGCTCTCGGACTTGAGGGAATTGGAGCAGACGAGCTCGCCGAAGTTTTCCGTTTCGTGCGCGGGGGTGTTGCGGACGGGGCGCATTTCGTAGAGCTCGACATCGCAGCCGCGGCGCGCGAGTGTGAGAGCGGCTTCGGGGCCAGCGAGTCCTCCGCCGATAATTTTGATTGGTGAATTTTGGGGGACTTCAGATTTCATCGATTGCGTCTGTCCAGTAAGGTTCTGACCTGATTATAGGAACCAGGTGCGCGCAGCGCGGATACACAAGGCAACGGCAGTTGGTTACACTGTGATTATCCAATCGCTATTGTTGATTTGAGGTTTGCTATGCAGGCAGTGATGCCGCCGAAGACGCGCTCGTATGAAGTGGACACCCGTCACTTCTTGCCGATGGTGCGGGATTTTTCCGAGCTGATCACATTGCGGCTGTTTGCGAAAAGAAAACGGCGGCACGTGATTCAGCTTGGCCGAGACGTACGCCAGCGCGCGTTCGATGCTCGCGATACGCTGCCAGTGCTGGAGCATGCGGATATCGCGTCATTTCTGGGATGTGCAGAGCCGCCCCGAGTGGTATTGCCTCCCATCGACGTGATCAGCCTTGCGGGACTGGGCTTCGCCGTGCCGTATGCGCTGCTGGGCACGGTGGCGGGGGCGTTGCGACCGAAGATTATTTTTGAGACGGGAACCTTCCGCGGCGTGGGCACGCTGACGCTTGCGTTGAATGCGCCCGACGCGGAAATCTATACGGTAGATCTTCCGAAAATGGACGAGGCCGGCACAAGCACGCTGACGAAAGGCGACAAGGAATGGGTGCGGCTTTCGCGAGGATGCACAGGCGCGGCTTTCGAAGAACTTCCTGAAGCGGCGCGCATTCACCAGATATGGGCCAACTCGCTGACGATGAATGCTGCGGAGATAGTGACGAACGTCGATTTGTTTTTTATTGACGGCGGACACTCGTATGAATGCGTGAAGGCGGATACGGAGAATGCGCTGAAGGTGCTGTCGCCTAACGGAGTGATTCTGTGGGATGACTACACCTGGTTCATGGAAGGCGTGCGGGGATACCTCAACGAACTGCGCGCATCACTTCCGCTGAAGCGCATTGCCGGAAGCCAGTACGTGATTTACAAGCGCGGAGCTTGAGCTACTGCCGAGCATTGGTCAGCGGGCGAGGGCGTTGAGTGCCGGGCCGGTGATGCGCATACGACGCCAGTCGCCGTGCATTTCGGCGTCAATACTGCGATAGAAATCGATAGCAGGCGTGTTCCAGTCGAGGACGTCCCATTGCAGGCGGGCGCAGCCGCGCTCGACGGCGAGGGCGGCGACGTGGCGCAGGAGCGATTTGCCGATGCCGCGTCCGCGGAATTGCGGGTGAACGAAGAGATCTTCGAGATGCAGGCTGCGGCCCTCCCAGGTGGAGTAGACGGGAAAGAAGAGCGCGAAGCCGGCGGGAGCGGCGTCCGAGTCAGCGAGGAGACATTCGTAATACGGGTGGGGGCCGAAGCCGTCGCGGAGCATTTCTTCCTCGGTGATGGTGACGGCGTGCGGCGCGCGTTCATACTCGGCCAGATTGCGAACGAATGCGAGTATCAGGGGAACGTCGGAAGGCGTAGCGGGGCGGATGCGTGTCATGTTCGGGAATTATTTCTCGGCATTCTTCTTGTTTCGGGGTTTGACCTTGAACCAGATCGGAGAGCCTTCGAAGCCGAAGGAGGCTCGGATCTGGTTTTCGAGGAAGCGCTCGAAGGAGAAGTGCAGCTTGACGTCGCGGTCGGTGAAGAGAACGAACGTCGGTGGGGCGACGGCGGCCTGCGTCATATAGAAAATTCGCAGACGTTTGGACATGGGGACGCCCGCGCGCTGGAAGTCAATTTTTTCAAGGAAGCGGTTCATCTGTCCGGTGGAGACGCGCTTGCGGCGTTCGCGCGCGACCTCTATTGCAGTGTCGAGCACGCGATTGAGGCTGCGGCTGTCCTGCTTTGCGTGCGCGGCTGAGATGAAGACGACGGGGGCGTAGTCGAGGTATTTGAGGTGACGGCGGAGCTGCTCCTCGAAGATTTTGCGGTCGGCGGGGGGCTTGCCGTCGGTGCGTCCGGTGGTGACGAGGTCCCACTTGTTGACGACGATGACGACGGAGCGTCCGCTCTCGTGCGCATAGCCGCCGATGGTGGCGTCGGACGTGGTGACGCCTTCGGTTGCGTCGATGATAAGCAGCGAGACGTCGGCGGCTTCGAGATGGCGGCGGGCCATGACGACGGAGAGCTTTTCCGCCATGAGATTGGTTTTGCCCTTGCGGCGGATTCCTGCGGTATCGATGATGCGGAGTTGCTGGCCGTGATACTCGATGAGCTCGTCGACGGCGTCGCGGGTGGTTCCGGCGATGGGGGAGACGATGGCGCGATTGGTTCCAGTGAGCGCGTTAAGCAGAGTGGATTTGCCGACGTTGGGACGGCCGATGATGGCGAGGCGGGTTTCGTGCTGCTGGAATTCGCCGTGGGTGCGGTGCAGCTGGACATCGGGGTCTTCGGTTGCGGCGGGCTCTTGATGGACTTCCGGGGCGGGGATTTCGGCGGGAAAGGGAAGGACGGCGAAGACATCGTCAAGGAGGGTGCCGATGCCGTGGCCGTGTTCGGCGGAGATAGGGACGAGGTTTTTGATGCCGAGACGGCGGAAGTTTTCGGCTGCGGCGTCGAGGGCTTCAACGTCGATTTTGTTTACGGCGAGAAAAATGGGTTTGCCGGAGCGGAGCAGGAGGCGGGCGAGATCGATGTCGGGCGAGGCGAGCTCGGTGCGGCCGTCGACGACCATAACGATTGCGTCGGCCTCATGAAGGGCGGTTTGCGCCTGGCGAAAAATTTCGGAAGGGATGAGGGCTTCATCGTCGGGAACAATTCCGCCGGTATCGACGAGGCGCGCGTTGCGTCCGGCCCATTCAACTTCGCCGTAGATGCGGTCGCGGGTGATGCCGGGCTCGTCTCCCACGATGGATCGGCGGGAGCGGGTGAGGCGATTGAAGAGCGTGGATTTGCCGACGTTGGGACGGCCGACTATGGCGAGGACTGGCTGGCCAGGCGTAGGCGGCTCCGCCGCGTTGCGGGCGAATGTTGAGCGTGATGATTTATGGGAGGATTTCTTCAAGGAATTGGCGGTGTACTGCGGAGAAACTACTTTGATTGTAGTAGGTTGATCTCATGATGTATACTATACATCATGAGGCGAACCCAGCTTTATCTTGATGAAAGTTTGTGGAGCGTGCTGCATCGTCAGGCGCGGAGCCGAAAAACCACTGTTTCGGATTTGGTACGCCAGGCGGTTCGTGAGCGGTATATGCAAGGCGGGGAAGAGCGCGCCCATGCGATGAGAGCGATAGTGGGGATGTGGAAGGATAGGCCTGAATTCGAAGATTCCGCTGCCTACGTCCGGGAAATGCGGCGCGACAGTCGAATGGCCAGGCTTAAGAATCTGTGACGATTTTGATAGATTCGGACGTCCTGATTGAAGTATGCCGCGGCAGAAACGTGAGCATCACGACGGAGTGGCTGCGATTAGTTGCATCCGGAACGCAAATTTTATACTCGGCAATTACTGCCGCCGAATTGTGGGCTGGCGCGCTTCCATCCGAACAGCATCTTTTGCGCTCCCTGTTTCAGGCAATTGCGTGCGTATCGGTCGACTACGAATCGGGACAGCAGGCAGGCGAATATTTGCGCCGGTATCAAAAGAGTCACGGAGTGGGCATAGGTGACGCTTTGATCGCGGCCGCCGCGGTTCAGAACGAAGCTGCGCTCTGGACCCGCAACCGGAAGCATTACCCGATGAAAGAAATCGACTTTTATCAGGGCGTCGCGTAGCTCGTCCGATTTGTTCAATATCCTGTAAACAAGATGTCCTCCTCTGTTCAATCCGCGCCTTCGCTGCCGTCGCTTTATGATTTTTTTGCGCCGGGGGGCATGCTGGCGCGCTCGGAGCTTCCTTATGAATTTCGCAAAGGGCAGCTGGAGATGGCGCGCGCGGTGGAGCATGCGATCGAGGAAGGCCGCCACCTGATTGTGGAGGCGGGGACGGGGACGGGGAAGACGCTGGCGTATCTGCTACCGGCTCTGCGCTCGGGGCGGCGGGTGATTATTTCTACGGGGACGAAAAACCTGCAAGAGCAGCTCTACTTCAAGGACATTCCTTTTCTGGAGTCGCTGCTGGGACCGCTGCGCGTGTGCTACATGAAGGGGCGAGCGAATTATCTTTGCCGGCACAAGCTTTATGCGCTCAAGAACCAGCCGATACTGAATGGGCTGGAAGAGATTTCTCAGTATCAGGCGATTGCGGATTGGGAGAAGACGACGGCGACGGGCGATCGAGTGGAGATTGCGGAGTTGCCTGAGGCGAGTCCGCTGTGGGGGAAGCTGGATGCGCGGAGCGAGGCGTGCCTGGGGCAGGCGTGCGCCGATTACGAGCGCTGCTTTATTACCGAGATGCGTCGCCGGGCGGCGGAGAGCGATGTAATTATCGTGAACCACCATTTGTTTTTTGCCGATCTTGCGATCAAGCAGCAGGCGAAGGCGGCTCCTGATGCGGGAGTATTGCCGGATGCGGAGATTGTGATTTTCGACGAGGCCCACGAGCTTGAGGATGTGGCTTCGAGTTATTTCGGAATAAGCCTGAGCAATGTGCGGTTTGAAGAGCTGGCGCGCGATGTGGAGATGATGCTGCGGGCGAAGGGCGCGGCGAATTCCGGCATAACCGGCGCGGCGCAGATGGCGCGCGAACGAGCGCGGATGTTTTTTGCGGCGCTTCCTCGAGGCTCAGGAAATGAGGGGCGGATGCAGTTCGCCGGGCGCGAGGAGTTTCTGGAGGCGCAGGGGGACCTTTATCTGGGCGTGCTGAATGCGCTGCATCGGCTGGAGGGGGAACTGGAGCGGGTGCGCGGCGTGGATGAGGCTCCGCCATTGCGAAAGCGCGCTGCGGACATTCGCGAGCAGTTGAAGTTTTTGCTGGAGGCGGATGACAAGAACACGGTGTTCTGGCTGGAGCGGCGCGGCGGAGGGCGGCAGGGAAGCACGAGCACGCATGTGCAGGCTACGCCGATTGATGTGTCGGAGTTGCTGAGTGAGCTGCTGTTTGAGAATTTCCCGAGCGTGGTGCTGACTTCGGCAACGCTGACGGTGCAGAGCGGGTTCTCGCATATTCGGAAGAGACTGGGGATGCGCGATGCGCGCGAGCTGGTGGTGCCATCGCATTTCCGGTATGGGGAGCAGGCGGTGCTGTATCTTCCTCCGGAGATGCCGGACCCTCGCGATGTGAATTTTCAGGAGGAAGCGGCGAAGCGGATACGCCAGGTGCTGGACATCACGCGCGGCCGTGCCTTCTGCCTCTTCACCAGCTATCAGCAGATGCACGATCTTTACGATCGGCTGTCGGCAGAGGTGGGTTACCCGCTGCTGCTGCAGGGGACGGCTCCGCGGAAGGCGCTGCTGGAGGAGTTTCGCGTGACGCCGAATGCGGTGCTTTTTGGGACGTCGAGCTTTTGGCAGGGCGTGGATGTGCAGGGTGAGGCGCTGAGCTGCGTGATTATCGACCGGCTGCCATTTGCGGTGCCGACCGACCCGGTAGTGCAGGCGCGGATGCGCGCGATTGAAGAGAGCGGCGGAAAGCCGTTCTTTGATTATCAGGTGCCGTCGGCGGTGATTACGCTGAAGCAGGGATTTGGGCGGCTGATTCGCTCGCTGGAAGACCGCGGCGTGCTGATGCTGCTGGATTCGCGAATACAGCGGCAGCGATATGGGCGGGTGTTTCTGGAAAGCCTGCCGCCTTATCGGGTGACGCAGGACATTTCGGCGGTCGAGGCATTCTTTAACGCCGCAGGAACCCAATCCTGATGGATGATGGTCGAAGTAAGGAGTATTATGGTGAGGTAAGGAAACCTTATGGGAATGACCGCAAAGATCACCAGCAAAGGCCAGATTACCGTGCCCCATCAGGTTCGGCGGGCTCTGGGGGTTCGCGAGGGAGACCGGCTGAAGTTTGAAGAGCGCAGCGGTGGAGAGATGACGGTGATACCGGTGCGCGAGGAGAGTCCTTTCGCGCGCTATCGTGGAATTGGAAATCCCGGAGTCGGCTCCGGGAAGCGAGCGGTTGTGAAAAAAGTGCGTGCGCTGCGCGGCGAATGACGACGGCCATCGATACCAATGTGCTGGTTGCGCTTTGGGACAAAGATGCGCGACTGAACAGCGCCGCACAGAAGGCTCTTGACGAAGCGCAGGCACGGGGCGCGCTGGTGATTTCCGGAGCGGTGTACGCAGAGTTGCTGGCGCTTCCGGGACGCACGGAATACATGCTGGATGAATTTGTTGATGTCGCCGCTATCCATGTCGATTGGGAAACGCGTGAGGGGATATGGCGCATGGCAGGCAAAGCATTCCAAAGCTATGTGGATCGGCGGAAGAGAAAAAAAGAGGAACTACCGCGCCGGATTCTTGCAGACTTTTACATCGGAGCACACGCGTTCCTCAATCGCTATAGCCTGCTGACGCTCGATCAGCGGCTCTACCGCGCGGCTTTCCCGAAGTTGGAGATCGTCACTTTCTAAGATCGATCGATGAGACCCTCCGCAGCGTTTAGCATGGAAGAAGAGAGATGGCGCGCAATTTGTACATTCTGGCGGCGACGTTGCTGCTGTTTGCGATGTTTTCCTGCGGGATGACGTTTGTGGGAGATCGCTTTCAGCAGGGGCTGCCGGGCAACGGATCGTTGTGGAAGACGACGGCGCTTTTTCTTACGCTGGGCGGGTTGATTGTTGCGCTGCTGGGTGTGCTGACGGCGATGTTTGAGCAGGTAGACCGGCGCGCGCGAGAGCGGCAGATGCGGGCGCGCGAACGGCGGAAGTAGAAAGCTACAATGGAAGCAGGGCGTTTCGTCCGAGAAAGCAACCAAGAACATGTATGAAGTAACGGTGGAGCGCGAATTTTCTTCGGGCCATTTTTTGAGGAATTATCGCGGCAAGTGCGAAAACCCGCACGGGCACAATTACAAGGTGCGCATAACACTGCGCGGGGAGAAGCTGGATGCTTCCGGGCTGCTGCTGGATTTCAAGGACCTGAAACAGGTGATGCGTCCGGTGATTGACCGGCTGGACCACCAGATGCTGAACGATCTGGAGCCGTTCACGGAGATCAATCCGTCAGCGGAAAACATTGCGCGCTATTTTTACGACGAGACGAACCAACAGCTTGCATCGCTGACGCAGGGACGCGTGCTCGTGAAAGACTGCACGATTTACGAGACCGACACCACGACGGCGACGTACTACGAGTAGCTGTGTACCTGATCGAAATTTATAAATCCGTGCAGGGCGAATCGAGCTTTGCGGGGAGGCCGTGCATTTTTGTGCGGCTCGCCGGGTGCAACCTGCGCTGCTCGTGGTGCGATTCGGAATACACATTCACCGGCGGATACAAACTGTCGGAAGACGAGGTTGTTGCCGGCATTGCAAAGCTTGCTCCGGTGAAGCTGATCGAGATTACCGGCGGCGAGCCGCTGCTGCAGGAGCGCGAACTGGTTCCGCTGATGCAGCGGCTGCTGGACAGCGGATACGAACTGATGATCGAGACGAGCGGCGAGCGTTCGGTAGAGAATGTGCCGAAGGCCGTACACAAGATTGTGGACGTGAAGTGCCCGGGATCGGGCGAGGCGGGGCGCTTCCGGATGACGAATCTTGCGTCGTTGACGGAACGCGATGAAGTGAAGTTTGTGATTACGAACCGCGAGGATTATGAGTACGCGCGGGAGTTCATTGGGAACAATGCGCTTGAGGGCAGGGTTGGCGGGATTCTGCTTTCGCCGGCTTTCTCAAAGACTCCGTCGCCGGAGCGCACGACGGAGAACTGCCTGCTCGATCCGCGGGAGCTGGTTGAGTGGATGCTGGCCGATGGGCTGAATGCGCGGCTGAGTCTGCAAATTCACAAGTACATCTGGGAGCCGCAGAAGAAGGGCGTGTAGGGACTCGTTGACGGGAAGGAGACCACATGTTTTATCGCTATTCGGCTTCAGCGCGCTCCATCGTCTTTCGTGCGCGGGATGTTTCACAGTCCGAAGGGCGGGCTCTTATTGAGCCTGGGGATATTTTGTTTGCATTAACGGAGCTTCATCCTACATTGTTTGATAGTCTTTCAGACTCCTCAATTGACCTCAATGAGGTTCGAGATGAGCTAGCACAGCAAAAGACACAGTTGCCTTCTTCTGCTCAAGCGCCCAAGTCCCGGTTGACTAAGGAATCCAAGCAAGTTCTTATACTGGCGACTGAACAGGCGCGCTCGTGTTGGAAGCAATGGGAAGCTCCACGTAGAAAACGGCAAGGTGTTGTGCCTGAAGATGTGGAATATTGGGAGGCTCGGCTGAAAAAGCCGTTAAAAAACCCTGGGGGTCTCCTCCTGCGAAGAACATGGGAAGTAGACGAACGTCACCTGTTGCTTGGACTGCTTGAAAGGCCGGAGTCCTCAGGAGTTGCAGCGCTTACAAAGCAAGGTGTGACTTTAGAAGTGGCACGGCGACGGTTGTGCGCGACCAATTGCCGGTCGGCATGACAGCGTTGGAGGATGGTTGCCGAAGCCGCGCTTAGTGGATGGTGCGGGTGCGGCGCTGCATGTAATCCATAAGGAGATATTCGCCGAGAGTTTCGGGGCGGGTGAAGTAGGCCTTGCCGCGACACATTTTTGAGACCTGATGCACGAACTGGACGAGGCTGGGGTCGGAAGCGAGCATGAAGGTGTTGATCATGATGTTCGATCGCTTGCAGCGCGCGACTTCCTCGAGGGTTTCGCTGACGACCAGCGGGTCGAGGCCGAAGGCGTTGCGATAGATGCGGCCATCTTCGAGGGTGAGGGCGGAAGGTTTGCCGTCGGTGATCATGACGATCTGCTTCATGTCTTTGCGCTGCGACTTGAGGATGCGCTGAGCGACGCGCAGGCCCTCGCGGGTGTTGGTGTAATGCGGGCCGACCTGAACGCGGGCGAGTTGGGAGATGGGAATTTCTTCGGCGGAGTCGTGAAAGAGAACCATTGAAAGAGAGTCGCCGGGATATTGGGTGCGGATGAGATGCGAAAGAGCCATGGCGACTTTTTTGGCGGGCGTGAAGCGGTCTTCGCCATAGAGGATCATGGAGTGCGAGCAGTCGAGCATGACGACGGTGGCGCATGAGCTTTGGTATTCGCACTGATGCACCTGGAGGTCGCGGTATTCGATATTCAGGGGCAGAGAGAGGCCTTCGCGGGCGATGGCGGAGGCGAGCGTGGCGGTTGCGTCGAGGTTGAGAACGTCGCCGAATTCGTAAGAGCGCGAGGCGCCGCTGGCTTCAATTCCGGTGGCCCAGTGGCGCGTGTCGTGGCGTCCGCTGACGGATTTTCCCAACGAGCCGAGCAGGTCGCGGAGGGCTTTGTAGCCAAGAAAGTCGAGGCTCTTGTCGGTGACCTCGAAGCGAACTTCGCCTTGCTGGCGAGTTATTTCGCCGGGTTTGTCGGCGGTGCTGGCTCCTTGTTGCGGGTAGCTCTCGGGATTTGGGGTGGAGATGTAGTTTTCCTGCTGAAGGCGCTCGAGGAGCTTGTCGATCAGCTCATCAAGCTTGCCCTGTTGCGAAAGATCGTCAATGGCCTGCTGCATTTGCTGATCGAGAAAATCGCCGGATTCCAAGGCTTGGCGAAGGGCTTCGCGCAGGTCTTCGAGCGTGTGATCCATGGCCTGAAATTGTGAATATGGATCGCTGAAGCCGGAGTCGAGGAGATAGTCGGAGAGGGCCTGTAGAAGGTCTTCGAGGTCAATCTCCGAGGACAGGTCGCCGGTGTATTTTGTGTATCGAACGCGCTTCATAACAGGCCCAGTCCTAGTTGAACCCGCCACGGCGCGAGCGGCGGGTTTGCCATTCGGCGTATTCGGCTTCCACGGAGACGCGCTCCTGTTTGGGCTGCTGCGGTTTTTTCTGGGCGGAGAAGATGCGTTCCTCGCTGCGGCTGAGGCGGCGATGCGAGCACATGCCTTCGAGCAGGAATTCGGCTGCGGCGACCTGAAGCTCGGGGGCGTCGCTGGATTTCACTCCGAGAGGAGAGAGCTTTTCGATGAGGCCCTGAATCTCGCGGAGCTCTTCGAGAGTTTGCGCGGCGGATTTGCTGTCTTCGATTTTTGTGGTCCCGCCGAGGTTAAACCATTGCTCGATCTGCTGAGTGTTGACGTTGGCGAAGTACTTGTCGAAGATTTTTCCGATGGCGACGCGAACGACTTCCTTGACGACAGTGTCGGCGCCGCGGAGCTCGCCTTCGTATTCGAGCTCGAGCTTGCCGGTAATTCCGGGCAGCGCGGCGTAGAGGTCGCCGACGCGGGGGAGAATCAGGTTTTCATCGTGGAGCAGTGCGCGCCGCTCGGCGTTGGAGACGACGAGCTCGGTGGTCGCGATGGGTAGACGCTGGCTTACTCCGCTGCGCTTGTCGACACGCTTGTCTTCGCGAGCCGAGAAGGCGACTTGCTCGATGATTTCGCGGAGGTACTGCGGAATCTCGGTTTGCGTGTGAGTGTGGTCAGTCTGGTTCCGGTTAACCCAGGCCTCCTGGGCGGTGATGGCGAGGCCTTCTTCGATGGTTTCGGCGTAGTGGGTGCGAATCTCGGATCCGAGGCGGTCTTTGAGCGGCGTTACGATCTTGCCGCGCGCAGTGTAGTCCTCGGGGTTGGCGCTGAAAACGAGAGCGACGTCGAGCTCGAGGCGCACGGGGTAGCCCTTAATCTGAACGTCGCCCTCCTGCATGATGTTGAAGAGGGCGACCTGGATTTTTCCGGCGAGGTCGGGCAGCTCGTTGATGGCGAAGATGCCGCGATTGGCGCGCGGGAGCAGACCGTAATGCATGGTGAGCTCGCTGGAAAAATCTTCTCCGCCGCGTGCTGCTTTGATGGGGTCAATGTCGCCGATGAGGTCGGCGACGGTGACGTCGGGCGTGGCGAGCTTTTCAACATAACGCTCGGCGGGGGAGAGGTAAGCGATGGGCGTGGCGTCGCCGCGCTCGGCTACGAGATGGCGGCAGCGCTTGCAGAGCGGATGGTAGGGATTGTCGTGGATTTCGCAGCCGGCGATGTAGGGCGTGTGCTCGTCGAGCAATGCGGTGAGAGCGCGCAGGATGCGGCTTTTAGCCTGACCGCGCAGGCCGAGCAGGATGAAGTTCTGGCGGGAGAGAACAGCGTTGATGATCTGCGGAACGACTGTGTCCTGATAACCGATGATGCCGGGGAAGATGGTTTCGCGCGTGCGCAGACGGGCGATGAGATTCTCGCGCAGCTCGTCTTTGACGGATTGGCTGGCGATGCGCTCTTCAGAGAAGGACTTATGAGCGCGGAGCGCAGCGAGCGTTTGGGGAAGCGTTTGCGGCAGGTTGCGAGCGGCCATTGAATTCTCCAGATGCGGCGGCGCCGCTCTTTTTAGATTAGACGAGGACCGGCTTTAGAGAAACATGGGAGGATATACACCGCCGGCAATGTAGCTCAGCCAGTTTTCTCTTTTCCTTAATGTCACGCTGGTGTTATTATGGCACTAGTGTGACATCAGAATGAGTGCAAGCGAAGAACAAGGAAGATTTCGGCAACGCGCGCATACTCGTGCTCTTCTTGTGAAGACCGCGTCGGAACTGATCCAGAGTGGCGAAATACCCACGGTCACAGCCGTTGCCGAAGCGGCACAGGTTTCCAGACGCACCGCTTACCGATACTTTCCTTCGCAGGAGCAGTTGCTGGCTGAGGCTGCCATCGCGAGCGCGCGGCCTCTGGTATCCAATACTGAATTCCCAGACGACCAGATGGCACGCATCCGGCTTCTTGTGGAAACGGTGCAGCGATTTGTCTATGGAAACCAGGGCGCATTGCGAACGATTGTGCGCCTAACTGCCGAGCACGATCCAAGTCACAACGTCGGCGGCGCGGAGGACTTCCTGCCGGTGAGGAGCAACCGGATTGAATGGATCAGGACCGCGCTGGCACCGGCCAGAAAACGCCTTGGGGGAAAACACTTTGAACGGCTTGTCTCGGCCCTTTCATTGTGCGTTGGTATCGAGTCTGTATTGGTATTGACGAATTTGCGCGGGCTATCTGAGAAAGAAGTCACACGCGTTTCAGCCTGGGCTGCAGAGACTCTCGTCGCGGGCGCCTTGGAGCAGGCCAAACAAAGGCTTCGGTCAGGAGCCGCAAAAACGAGGAAACAGGGACCGCAAAAAAGCGAGGAAAAAACATGAATCGGCGATCGTTCATTAATCTCGTTGCACTTGCATTATCGAACCGAGCATCCGGAGTTGCTTTCTTAGGAGGAGATACAACCATGAATACTGCGGCAGATTCCGCGGCTCAGCCATTAATCGTCAGAACCCAAGATGTCGCCGGGTACAGTCAAGGGTTAGGAGAAATGCGCATTCTGATCGACGGCACCAAATCGCAGAACGAATGGTGGCTCGGCCACTGTGAAGAATTGCCTGGATTCATGACTTCATTCCACTTTCACCACAATATGGACGAATACGTCTACGTGATCGACGGCGTTCTCTCCATTTTCACGGGTGGCCAGTGGCATGATCTGAGTGCGGGCACATTTGCTGTACTTCCCAAGCGTATTCCCCATGCACAGGGAAACACTTCTTCGTCGCCGGTTCGCTTCCTTGGAGCAGGGAGCCCTGCTGGATTCGAACGCCTGTTTCCGGAACTGGATCAATTGACTAAGCGTGTTCGGCCGAATACTCCTGAATTTGGCAAAGAAGTGACCAAGCTTTTGAGTCAACTTGCAACAACCGTCGTCGGACCGCCGCCTCGTCGAGACTAGCTAGACGCGATAAAGTTTCAATCCGCAAGCTCCAGCTCGTCGAGCATGGCTTGCATTTCGCTTTGGGCATGCTGATTGCCGGTGCGACGGGCGGAGGCGATGCCTTCGCCGAGACGGAATTTTGCCTCGCTGTTGCGGCCTACTTTGGCGAGAGTTTGGGCGGCCATGAAGTATCCGGCAGTGTAGTCAGGATGCTGCTCGAGCAGGCGAGCGAATTCGGCGAGAGACGATTCGGTGTCGCCGCACCCGGCGTATTCCATGGCGAGACCGTAGCGGGCGAAGGCGTCAGAGGGATTGCCCTCAAGAATCTTCTGGAGCATTGCAACCTTATCCATTCAATTATTTTCTCCTGAGCGGGGATTTGCTTAAAGCTCCGCAATTGCCGACACTGGATAAAGGCGATTGCTAGAGAGCATTGCTACAGGAAAGAGAGAGTACGAAATGAATTTTGCAGGTCATTCCCTGCCGGTGCGCACGGCAGGGGAGTCGCAGTCGGAGATGACGGAACTGATTTTGCCGAACGACGCGAACACGCTGGGCAATCTGCTGGGCGGGCGGCTGATGCACTTTATCGACCTGGTGGGCGCGATGGCGGCGTACCGGCACTCGCGGACGCATGTAGTGACCGCGTCGATGGACCATATCGACTTTATCGCTCCGGTGCATGTGGGCGATTTGCTGATTTTGAAGTCGTCGGTGAATCGCGCGTTCAACACATCAATGGAAGTGGGCGTGAAGGTCTGGGTAGAGAACACGATTGTAGGCATGTATCGGCACGTGGCGTCGGCGTATCTGACGTTTGTTGCGGTGGACTCGCAGGGGCGGCGGGTCCCGGTGCCGCAATTGAAGCCGGAGAACGAGGAAGAGCAGCGGCACTTTGAAGACGCGGGGCGGCGGCGGGAGCTGCGGCAACGCGAACGGGAGCGGAAGCAGGCGGCAAAGCCGGCGGAGCTCGCGATGCAGGGGTCGGTGCGCCCAGGTAGATCTTGATTTCTTAATAGTGGAGTTTATTTATGGCTCATTCACATGCTGCTGCTCCTGCACCTACGGCGTTGCCAGGTGTGGTCAACATTGTTGCGATCGGTTCGGGCAAGGGCGGAGTGGGCAAGACGACGATTGCAGTGAATCTGGCAGTCGCGCTGCAGAAGATGGGGTTCAGCGTAGGGCTGATCGACGCCGACATCTACGGCCCGAATGTGCCGCTGATGTTTGGCATAACGCGGCAGCCGCGCGTTCTGGCGTCTAACCAGATTGAGCCGAACGTGGCGCACGGCGTGAAGCTGATTTCGGTCGGATTCCTTTCGCCGGGTGACAAGCCGATGGTGATGCGCGGGCCGATGCTGCACCAGATCATTCGCCAGTTTTTGCAGCAGGTGGATTGGGGCGAACTGGACTTTCTGTTGGTCGATTTGCCGCCGGGCACGGGCGACGTGGTGATTTCGCTGGTGCAGACGGTTCCGCTGACGGGCGCGGTAGTGGTTTCGACGCCGTCAGATGTTGCGCTGCAGGACGCGCGCAAGGCGCTGGAGATGTTCCATCAGGTGAATGTGCCGGTGCTGGGAATTCTGGAAAACATGAGCCACTTCACGTGTCCGCACTGCCACCATGAGATCGATATTTTTTCAAAGGGCGGCGCGGAGCGGACGGCGAAGCAGTTCGATGTGCCGTTTCTGGGGTCGATTGAGCTAGATCCTGAGATACGGCAGGGCGGCGATACCGGACTTCCGGTGGCGCTGGCGGGGCCGGAGTCGGCGAAGGGGGCGCAGTTCTACGCGGCGGCGCGTCAGGTCGCAGAGCTGGCGAAGGCGCAATCGGCGAAGGTCGAAAACATTATTGAGATTAGTTAAGGGCGGAGCAGAGGGCACTGAGGGTTCATGCTGAAGAACTGCAGGTCCTTCCACTTCTGCGCTTCGGTTGGGATGACAATCCCTGCCAAGTTCCCAGACGGCTTCTAGCGGTGGCCGAGTTCCTTGCTCATGCAGATGAAGTGGACTGGCTGGGTGAGGACGTGGCGGTGGTCGGGCGGATAGGGCTCGGTGCCGGTGATCTGGTAGCCGAGTTTTGCGTAGATGCCGGGGAGCTCAGTGCGGAGATTGACGATGTGGATGTCCATAAAGCGGGCTCCGGTTTCGCGGGCGAACTCTTCGGCTGCGGCGACGAGGCGGCGACCGATTCCAGTTTTCTGACGGGACGGGTCGATGGACAAGAGGCCGAAGTAGGCGCGCTCTGCGTGGCGCTGGACATAGATGCAACCGGTAATTTGCGGTCCATCTTCACTGACAAGAAACGTTCCGGTTTTGAAGTGTGACGCGAGGTCGGCCGCGGTTAGGCGGTCGTCGTTCTTGAAGAACATCTCCACTTTAAACGCGGTATTGACGAGGTTCAGGACGGAGCCGGAATCCTGTTCCGTGGCAGTGCGGATATTCATAAACAGGATGCGGGAGTTCGAGGCTGCTATTCTGCCGCCGGCACGGCATTGCGGGCGGTCTGTTTTTGTGAATCCGCCTTCTCAGCAGTCTGCTCAAGAGCGGCGGCCTGCGGCATGTAGGTGAGGGCCTGGGCAATCATAGGGTCCCAGTTGGCGCGAACGCGGAGGCCTTCCTGCTCGCCAAATTGCGAGGTGAGAATGTCGGATTTGATGTTTGTCTTGAGCCAGTCCATGACGCCATTCAGGTCCTGATCAGTAAAAGCGATGTTCTGGGCGGTGAGGAATTGCTTGAATTCGTCAAGAACGGCGTTGTTTACCTGAAAATCCTTAGGGACGGTCCGGTGGGCAAGATAATGTCTTGTGAAATTGAAGAAAACATTATGGGCGTCGAGGACGTCCTGGAAGTGGTTCGATTTGGGCGTTTCGATTTTATCGTCGGGGGTGATGCCGCCGCCTCCGTAGACGGTGCGGCCTGAGTCGGTGAGCTTGACTTCGCGATTTTTCGCGTCCTGTGGCTGATCGTGATTGTAGTAATAGTCGTAAAGGGAAACGCCGTTGTAATTGCGCTGGATGAGGCGGCCGCTGGGGGTGTAGTAGTGATAAGTTGTGAGCGCGAGGCCGCTATTGTCCGATAGCGGATAGACGGTCTGGACGAGCCCCTTGCCGAAGGTGATCTGGCCGACGATGAGGGCACGATCGTGGTCCTGCAGCGCGCCGGAGACGATCTCTGCGGCGGAAGCGGTACCGTGATTGACAAGAACGACGACAGGGAAGAAGTGTCCCTGGTTGCCGTGAGTTGCGCGGTAGACCTGCTCAGGATAGGCGCGGCCGCGCTGCGAAACGATGATCTGGCCGCGATTGAGAAGCTTGTCACAGACGGCGACGGCTTCAACCAGGACTCCGCCGGGATTATTGCGGAGATCGATGACGAGACCTTTGAGATCACCGAAATGATCCAGGGCGTCGGAGAATTCACGGCCGGTAGTCTGCTGAAATTGGGTGATGTGGATGTAGCCGATGCCCGGCTTGATTTCATATTTCAGGTCGATGGACGGATGCGGGATTTCATCGCGCACCAGATCGAAGGTGAGGGGAGCGGCCGCGCCTTCACGCGATACCGTGAGATGAACGTGCGTGCCTTTTGGTCCCTTGAGCATGTTGGCAACGCCGGAGGTATCGAGGCCGGCGGTGGATTTGCCATCGACGGAAACAATGATGTCGCCGGGGCGCAGGCCGGCTTTGAAGGAGGGAGATCCCTCAAAGGGATAGAGAACGACGATTTTGTCATTCTGCGGCTGGATGGTCATGCCGACGCCGTAATATTTGCCGCTCTCGTCCTCCTGCATTTTGGCGTATGCCTTGGGATCATAAAAATTGGAGTGCGGGTCCAGAGTGCGCAGCATCTCCGGGATGGCGCCGTCGTAGATGAGGTCATCGGGCTTATCGCCAGTGAGGGGCTCGGCATAGTTGTTGGCGACGATCTGATAAACGCTGGTGAATTGCTTGAGATTGTCGCGGAAATTTGATTCGTCGGTGGAGGATTGCGCGCCGACTTTCTGGCTGATGAACATTCCGGCGAGGCCGCAAGCGCAAAAGAAGACGATGAGGGAGAAGGCTGTTCGCCGGGCGCGGGAAGACATTCGAAATAAATCCTTCGGCTCCCGGAAGCGGGTACAGGAACTCGGGGGAGCGCCAATACTGCGAGTATACAGGACTGGCCGGCTGCGTTGGCATTCAATCAGATGGAAGCTTAGAATGGTTTCAGCACAGCCTGGGCCATTTTTGTGGATGCGAGACGAAGAACCGAGCCTGGCTGGGGCCCGATTGAGACGTTAACCATACATGATTTTTCGATTTGCTCCCTCCCGTTTTGTTGTTTTGCTGGCCGTACTGGCGACCGGCGTTGCGGCCGCTCCCGATGCACTGCAGGGGCAGACGGCGAAGGCCGCTCAGCAGCAGTCGCCGTATCCAGGCACTGTGGTCGAGGACATTGTTGCCCGAATCAACGATCAGGTCATCAGCACGTCAGACTATGACCGCGCGCTGCAGGACCTGGAGCAGCAGGCGCAGCAGCACCAGTGGACTCAGCAGCAGCTCTTTGAGCAGAAGCAGAACCTGCTGCGCGATTTGATCGACCAGCAACTGCTGATTTCGCGCGGCAAGGAACTCGATATCACGGGCGAGACGCAGCTGGTAAAACAGCTGGACGAGATGCGGAAGGAATATCATCTCGATTCGATGGACGACCTGCAGAAAGCGGCCGAGGCGCAGGGCGTCTCCTGGGAAGACTTCAAGGCGAACATGCGCAACCACATCATTGCGCAGCAGGTCATTCGGGACGAAGTCGGCCAGCACATCAATATCACGCCCACGGAAGTTCAGTCCTATTACAACGCGCACAAGCAGGATTTCAACCAGCCGGAGCAGGTGCGGCTGAGCGAAATTCTTATTCCGACGGCGAACCCGGATGACGCCGCGCAAGTGGCGGAGGCGAAGAAGAAGGCGGACGACGCCGAGGCCAAGCTGAAGGGCGGGGCGGATTTTGCGGAGCTGGCGAAGTCGAGCTCCTCCGGGGTAACAGCAGCGAACGGCGGCGACCTGGGCGAATTCAAGCGCGGACAACTGGCAAAGGTGCTAGAGGACCAGACCTTCGATCTAAAGCCGGGAGAATACACGGAGCCGATTCGAACCAAGCAGGGTTGGGTGGTTCTGAAGGTGACACAGCACACGGCGGGCGGAATTGCTCCTTTGAAGGACGTCGAGCCGCAAGTCGAAGAAGCTATCGGCATGGCAAAGATGAATCCCGCGTTGCGCGAGTACATGACGAAATTGCGCGAGGATTCTTACATTGAGATCAAGAATGGGTATGAGGATTCGGGGGCAAGTCCGAATGAGATGAAGCCGGTGTATACCGCCTACACACCGCCCACTGCCAAGAAGAAAAAGCGTGTGCAGAGGACGAGGTTCAACGGGCGGGGACGCAAGGCGGGTGTTGAGCCGGCGAGCGAAACGGCCTCTGAGACGCCTGCGGCGCCGGCAAACGTGCCGTCGCTGGCGGATGTTCCGCAGGGGAGCGCCGCGCCGACGAAAAAGCAGATTGCGGCAGCGAAACAAGTAACGATGAAGCCGGGCAAGAAAGAGAAGATCCGGTTCGGGCAGGCTCCTCGTGAAACATTGCCGTCTGCGGAGACGAAGACTGAAGATGCGGGCCCGAGTACCGAAGGCGGAAACGGCGGCGAGACGCAGGTGGCGGCGAACAACACGTCGCCCGATGTGGGGGCGGCGAACGAATCTGCTCCCGATCAGCCGGAAGCGAAGCGAGTAAAGACGCGCTTTTCGGCGGTAAAACGTCCTAAGGGAAGAAAGGGACCGAAGGTGGATCCCTTTGCGCCTTCTCCGGAGACCAAAGAAGAGATTGCAACCCGGAAGCAACAGGCGCAGCCGCTGGGGTTGAATGGCGATAATTCCAAGAAGAAAAAGAGCCCGCGCAAAGAGGGGCCAAAGCGCCGGATGAGCGATGAGAAGAAGAACGAGGCGCAGCCAGCGGCTCCGAATTCGGATTCGACTGGCGCGCCGGCTCCGGCGGCGCCTGCTCCGGATTCGACTTCTGCGCCAGCTACGGCTCCGGATTCGACCCCTGCGCCAGCGCCTGCTCCGGCGAATCCGGGCCTGTAGCCTGCGCATGAAAGAGCCATTGATTGCGGACCTGGCAAAGCATGAAAACCAGGTAATCACCGCGTTTTTTTGCGTAGCCGGGAAGCAGCCGCGAAGCAAGAAAGACGGATCGATATACTTCGCCCTTACACTGGCTGACCGCAGTGGGCAGATCGAAGCCCGGATGTGGGAGACGGCGGAAGCGGGCGAATTTGTTGCCGGAGATATCGTAAAACTGCGCGGCCAGGTCTGCCGCTATCAGGAAAAATTGCAAGTCAATGTGGAGCGGATTCGCCGGGCCGAGCCGGACGAGTTCGAACTGGGAGATTTTGTTCCCAGGACGGAGCGCGATATTGATGAGCTATGGGCGGAGCTGAACGGCTGGGTGGAAAGCTTTTCCGACCCGCACCTGAAGGCGCTGCTGCGATCTTTTCTGGACGACGCGGAGATAGCCGCGGCTCTGCGCGAGGCCCCGGCGGCGAAGTCGATGCACCATGCGTGGATTGGCGGGCTGCTGGAGCATGTGGTGTCGCTGCTGGGCATCTGCGATCTGGCGGCCAAGCACTACAAGATCCATCGCGATCTGCTGCTGACGGGCGCGGTGCTGCACGATATCGGCAAATTGCAAGAGCTGCGCTGGGGAACGAGCTTCGACTACACGCTCGAGGGACAGTTGCTGGGGCACATCACCATCGGCGTAGGAATGATTGAGCGCAAGATGGATGGGTTGCCGGATTTTCCCCCGGCGCTGCGGGTGCTGGTGAGCCATCTGGTGCTGAGCCACCATGGGAGATACGAGTTTGGGTCGCCGAAGCTGCCGATGATTCCCGAGGCGGTGCTGCTGCATTATCTTGACGACATGGACGCGAAGATGCAGACGATGCGGAATGAGTTTGCGCGCAACGTGGCTGCCGGTCGCGGGGCGGACCAGGTGACCGATTGGGTGCGCTCGATGGAGCGGCCGGTGCTGAATACGGCGGCGTTTCTGGAGAAGAGAACGAAGCCGGATGTTTGAGAGCAGTAGGAGGTAAATCGATGCCTTATTTGCTGAAGACAGAGCCGGGCGCTTATTCCTTTGCCGATCTGGAGCGCGATGGCGAGACGGTTTGGGATGGAGTGACGAATCCGGCGGCGGTGAAGCATCTACGCGAAATGAAGCCGGGGGAACGGCTGGTGATTTATCACACGGGAGATGAGAAGGCGGCGGTGGGCACGGCGAGGGTGGTGTCCGTGGACGACAGCAATCCCAAGACGCCGGTGGTTCGAATTAAAGCAGGAAAGCCGGTGAAGGAGCCGCGCACACTGGCTGCGATCAAAGCGCATAAGTTGTTTGCCGATTCGCCGCTGGTGAAGCAGGGGCGGCTGTCGGTGGTTCCTTTGAGCGAGCCGCAGTGGGAGTGGCTCACCGGCGTAATCTAAAATCGAATCTGGATCTGGATACGAGCACGATGCTACGGTTTTCTACAGCAGGAGAATCGCACGGCGAGAGCCTGATTGCGATGGTTTCGGGAATGCCGGCCGGCGTTCCGATTGATGACGCACGCGTTAACCGCGATCTGTGGCGGCGGCAGCAGGGCTATGGACGCGGCGGGCGCATGCGCATTGAACAGGACACTGCGCATTTTCTTTCCGGAGTGAGGCACGGCAAGACGATCGGATCGCCGATTGCGATCGAGATTGAAAACCGCGACTGGAAAAACTGGACTGAGTCGTTGCCGGTCGAGGCCGGCGATCCGGCGAAGCATAAAGCGGTAGCGTCTCCGCGGCCCGGCCACGCCGATCTCGCGGGCGCGCTGAAGTACGACTTTCCCGATGCGCGCTACGTATTGGAGCGAGCCTCGGCGCGGGAGTCTGCGGCGCGAGTGGCGGCGGGAGGAGTGGCGAAGGCTCTGTTGCTGGAGTTCGGCATTGACGTGGCGAGCCATGTGATTCGAGTGGGCCGCGCGGAAATGGATCGTGATGCGGACTGGGGCGAGATCAAGGCTTTGCGCGACAAGGACGAGGTCCTGCTGGGATGCGTGGATGAAGAAGCGGAAACGCGCATGAAGGCTGAGGTAGATCTGGCGCTGCGAACGGGCGATTCGATTGGCGGAGTGTTTGAAGTTGTGATCCATGGCGCGCCCGCGGGGATCGGGACCTACGCAAACTGGGACGAGCGGCTGGATGGAATTCTGGCGCAAGCGGTGGTCTCGCTGCAGGCGGTGAAGGCGGCAGAGATCGGGCGCGGAGTTACGGCGGCGGAGTCGCTGGGGTCCGAGGTGCATGATGCGATCGGCTATGCGGAGACACGCGAGAACGGCGCGCATACGCGTTTCACGCGCGAGAGCAATAACGCGGGAGGGATCGAAGGCGGCATTTCGAATGGACAGGACATTGTGGTGCGCGGCTATTTGAAGCCGATTTCGACGTTGCGGCGACCGCTGGCGTCGGTGCGATTCGACACGCGGGAAGCGACGAAGGCGGCTTACGAGCGCAGCGACGTATGCGTGGTTCCCGCAGCGGGAGTAGCGGCCGAGGCGATGGCGGCGCTGGCGTTTGCGCGGCTGCTGCTGGAGAAATTCGGCGGGGACTCGCTTCGCGAGTTGAAGCGTAACTATGATGGATACGTAGAGCAAATTCGCGCTTATTAGCGTTGTGTGGTTTTTCAAAAAAATGCTGAGAGAAATTGTTAAGTATCCTGATCCGGTGCTGGAGCGCGCGGGCGAACCGGTGACCGAGTTTGATGACGAGCTTCGTGCGCTGGTGGACGACATGTTCGAGTCAATGTACGCGGCCAAAGGCATAGGGCTGGCTGCGCCGCAGGTCGGGTTATCGAAGCGGCTGACGGTGATCGACTTGAGCTTTCAGGAACATCCGGAAGACAAGATTGTGCTGGTGAATCCCGAGATTATTTTTCGCGAAGGCAAGCAGTATGAGGAAGAGGGATGCCTAAGTCTGCCGGAGATTCGCGACAAGGTGTCGCGTGCGGCCAAAGTGCGGGTGCGGGCCCAGAACATAAAGGGCGAGTGGTTCGAGATGGACGGCGAAGAGCTGCTGGCGCGGGCTTTTCAGCATGAGATCGATCACCTGGATGGGATTTTGTTTTTCCGCCGCGTAAGCGCGCTGAAGCGGGATTTGATTCTGCGGAAGATTCGCAAGATGCAGCGCGCCGGCGAATGGTGAGGACTGGCCGTCCAGGCGGACGCGGTGCTGGCCGCACGGGCACACGCGCTTCGCGCCATTGTGAAGCTGCCGTGTTCGGCCCTCCCTTTAGTCGGGAACTGCGGTTTTAGGAACTGAAGAACCAATAGGATTTCCAATTTGAAGATAGTTTTTTGTGGCACGCCTTCGTTTGCTGTTCCGACCTTGAAGGCGGTGCTGCGCGCCGGGCATAAGGTTGCGTTGGTGGCCACGCAGCCCGACCGGCCGAGCGGTCGCGGAATGACGCTGGTTGCTCCTCCGGTGAAGGAAGTTGCGCTGGCGGCCAGCCTCAAGCTGGTGCAGCCCGAGAGAATTAAAAAGAATGCGGAGTTTCGGGCGCAGCTCGAGGACATCGCTCCGGATGTGATTCTGGTGGTGGCTTATGGCCGGATCGTTCCCGGGTGGATGCTGGAGCTGCCGCGCTTTGGGAACCTAAACCTGCATGCGTCGCTGCTGCCGAAGTATCGTGGCGCGGCGCCGATCCAGTGGGCGGTTGCGAATGGCGAGCCGGAGACGGGCGTGACAACAATGCGGCTCGACGAGGGACTGGATACGGGCGAGATTCTGATGCAGCGTGCGATGGCGCTGGCTCCTGACCAGACTTCGGCGGATATGTTTCCGCGGCTGGCGGAGATGGGAGCGGCGCTGATGGTGGAGACGCTGGAGGGGCTGGCTGCGGGAACGATTGAGCCGCGGAAGCAGGACGGCACGCAGGCGACGTATGCTCCGATTTTGAATCGGGAAGATGGGCGGATGCATTTTCAGCAGCCGGCAATGACCATTTACAACCGCTGGCGGGGGTTCCAGCCGTGGCCGGGGGCGTGGACGATGCTCAAGGGAAAAATACTTGCGGCGCATAGATTGATGCCGCTTGATGCAGGTTCCATCTCGGGCGGCCCGGATGAACCGGGCGCGGTACGCGTGGAAGAGGGACGGCTATTTGTCCAGTGCGGCGAATCGACGTGGCTGGAACTGGTGGAAGTGCAGCTTGAGGGCAAGAAACGGATGCAGGCAGCGGATTTTCTTCGCGGGCATTCCCTGCGGAGCGGCGACAGGCTGGGCGAATGATTGCTCGAGCGCGGGCGGCGGCGTTCAGCATTCTGCTGAGGGTTGCGACGACGGACGCGCACAGCGATGAGTTGCTGCGGTCGGGCGAGGTGGATGCGCTTTCGGCGCAGGACCGCGCGCTTACGACGGCGCTGGTACTCGGTACATTGCGGTGGCAATCGGCGCTGGATGCGCGCATCCGGGCGGAGCTGGCTCGTCCGGCGGCGAAACTTGCGCCAGCCGTAGAGACGGCGCTGCGGCTGGGCACGTTTCAGCTTGGATACATGGATCGGATTCCGGCGCACGCGGCGATTGGCGAGAGCGTGGAGCTGGCCAAGCAGGCTGGCGAGAGCTACGCGGCGGGAATGGTGAATGCGGTGCTTCGCAAGCTGGCGCGCGCGCCGTCGGGAGCGAAGGACGAGAACGCAGCGGAGTCGGCGCATCCGAGGTGGATGGTTGATCGCTGGGTGACATTTTATGGACGTGAGACGGCAAGGGCTATTTGCGCATTCAATCAGGAGCCTGCGGGCATGTGTCTGCGGCTGGTCCATCCGGATGCGGAGCGGGATTTAGCGGATGAGGGTGTGGAGCTGGTTGCCGGGGAATTTCTGAACGCGGCGCGCCGCGTGGTTCGCGGCGATGTGGTGCGCAGCGAAACGTTTCGGCGTGGATGGGTGCGGATTCAGGATGAGGGATCGCAGTTGATTGCCGAGTTGGCGGGCCGGGGCACAAAGATTCTGGATACCTGCGCGGCGCCCGGCGGGAAGGCGGCGATTCTGTCAGAGAGAAACCCTGACGCAGCGATTACTGCGGCGGACGTGAGCGCGCGGCGGCTGGACGCGATGCGGCGGAACTATGCGGAACAGCGAATGGAATATGCGGTGCAGGACGCGACGGCCATGCGCCTTGATCCCAAGTACGATTTGATTCTATGCGACGTGCCTTGCACGGGGACGGGAACGATTGGACGAAACCCGGAGATCCGCTTTCGGGTAAACGAACAGGAGATCGCGCGGCAGCACGCACGGCAGGTGGCGATATTGCGCCGCGCGCTGGAAGGGCTTGCGCCCGAGGGAAGGCTACTCTATTCAACGTGCTCGCTTGAGCCGGAGGAGAACGAGGCGGTGGTTGAGGAGTGCGGCGAGCAGGCGACCGGGGTGGAGGTGGTCTCGTTGAAGGACGACGTGTTGCGGCTGGAGCGAGAGAGCGCGATGGGTGAGTCCGGCGCTCAGAAGCTGATGGAGACTGGGTTTCGAGACGGATATTTGCGGACAATTCCCGGCGTACGTGATTGCGACGGTTTTTTCGCGGCTCTGTTTGTGCGCCGCTGACGCTACTTTGCGACGGTAAACTCGATCGGCGTGGACGCGTCGACGCGTTGGCCCGGTTGAGGGGATTGCGCGACGATGCTGCCGGCTGGGGCAACCGGTGGGATTGGCGCGGCGGCACTGCGATTGGCGATTGCGGTAACCTGCACGGACTGTTCGATGGCGGGCGCGAGCTTCAATCCCGCGCGGGCGATGATTTGCGCGGCGGCGGAAAATTGCTGTCCTAATAAATTGGGCATGAGGAATGCGGGGCTGGATTCTACGGGTGGGGCGGCGAAGAACAGATTGACGCTGGGACGGGCGATTCCAGCTGCGCCGGGCGTGGGATTTTGTGCGATGACGGTTCCTTCGGGAGCATACGCCCACGACATAGTTGCGGAAGATCCGATTTCGAGTGCGTTGCGACGGAGTTGAATGGAGGCGGCGCGCTGATCGAGGCCCATGAGATTGGGAATGACGACATGCTGAGGACCGAGGCTTTCGATGATGCGCACATGCCAGCCATTTCTGACGATGGCGCCGGGCACGGGCGACTGGGTGATGATGTGCCCAGCAGGAATGTCGATGCTGTAGAGGTGGTCGGCGACTCCGATGTTGAGGCCGAGTTGGGCGGCTTTGCCGGCGGCTTCGGCGGAAGTGAGTCCCCGCAGATTGGGGACGATGACTTCGGCTCCGTGGATAGCGAAATGCATGGTGGCGATGGCGGAGAGCATGGCCAACATGGCGAGCATTAGCAGAACAAGAATGAACTGGAAGGCGCGCAACATTAGTCGGCGTACTCGATGGAGTAGTCGATTTCAGCGGTCTTCTCCAGCATTTTCGAGATGGAACAGTATTTGTTTTTGGAGAGGTCAACGGCGCGTTCCGCGGCTTGTTTCGCGACGCTGCCCTGAATTTTGTAGGTGAGATGAATTCGGGTGAAGGTGCGAGGGGGTTCTGCCTGTTGTTCAGCGGAGGCGGAGACGATCAGGCCGGTGATGGGTTCGCGCTTTTTCTCGAGGATCGCGGAGACATCGACCGAGGTGCAGGCGCAGAGCGCGGCAAGCACAGCTTCCATGGGGCTGGGCCCGGACGCGTGTTCGGCGGTTGCGTCGAAGGTGATCGCGTGGCCGCTCTGAGACCGACCCTCGAAGATGTTGCCTTTTTTCCATTCGGCGCTGGCAATCATTTCTCTTCCTCAGTGAATATTGTCGCTTGCGGGCTCAGGGTGAATGAGGACGCGATGAACTTCGGGGCATTTTAATTTGAATCGGTCCTCAAGACCGGTGATGACTTCGTGGACCTGCTGCATGGACATGTCGTCGGGCAGGGTGCAATGGCAGGAGACCTGAATTTTGTCGCCAATGCGCCCCGTAACGACGTCATGAATATCGAGGATTGCGGGAAAGGCGGAGGCCGCATGGCGCAGATGCGCCTCAAAGCCTCGGTCGCGCTCGAGAATTTGCGGGTTTTCGACAGTCGCAGGCTCATTTTCGATGTGGGTAAGGACTTCGGAAACCTGCGGGAGATCGTGGCGAATCTCTTCCTCGAGGCGGCGAACGAAGCTGTGCGCCTGGACTAGCGAAAGCTTCTCGTCCACCTCGAGATGTTGCTCAACGCGCAGGCGATCGCCCATGGACTGGACGCTGATGTCGTGCAGCGTGACATTATTGCGCGAGGCGACTGCGCGAATTTTGTCGAAGATGCTTTCTGCGAGCGTGGAGCGGGGCACGGTGTGGATGACTACGTCCGCGCCGGGCAGGACGCGATGGACAGCGTTGGTTGCGTCGCGAACCAGGTCTTCTGCGCGCTGGAAGGTGAGGTGGCGGGAGAGCGAAAGCGTGAAGTCGGCGAAGTATTTGGTTCCCGCTCGCCGCATCCGCGCCTGATCGATGGAGAGAACGCCGTCGGTGTGCTGGAGCTCGGCGAGGACCCGGCGTCGCGTTTCCGGAGGAACCGAGTCGGTGAGCGCGCCGACGGTGCGCCACGCCAGGCTCCATCCAAAATAGAGGATGAGAATGGAGACAACGACAGCTGCGAGCGGGTCGGCGAAACGGAGCCAGGAGATATTGAGGATGGACCCGATCCATGCGGCGCAAAGGCCGATGAAGACGGCGGCACTGCACCAGATATCGGAGGCGAAGTGGTAGGCGTCGGCGGCGAGAGCTTCACTCTGATGGCGCACGGCGACTGTCTTGAGCTGGCGCGAGCGCCAGAAATCGACTGACATAGAGAGCGCGAGCACGAGCAAGGGCCACACGCTGTAGCGCAGAGCTACCGGCCTGACGAAGATGCGACTGATGGCTTCGGCAATGATCCAGATGCTGGAGGCCAGCATGAGAAACGTTTCAACAAACGCCGAGAGGTTTTCTACCTTGGCGTGCCCGTAGGGATGGTCCTCGTCGGCGGGTTTGTCTGAGAGGCGCACGGAAAACAGCGTGAGGGCGGCCCCGGCGAGGTCGATTCCGGAGTGGGCCGCGTCCGACAGCATGCCGAGCGAGCCGCTGAGAAGGCCGACGATCAGCTTGAGCAGCGTCATTCCGGCGGCGGCGGCAACGGACAGCGCAGCCGCGGACCGCTTTTCGCTGGCGGCGTTGCGAGCCGGTTCCTGCACTGTGAGCTGATCCATGGCACTTTTCAGCGTACACTTCGCGGGATTGAATCGCTATAGTTTGACGCCGCGATACAGCCCGGCGATGCCGAAGGTATACGGGGTCCAGGAGACGTCTGTGAATCCGGAGTTATTGATCATGGCGAGCATTTCCGGTGGCGGCGGAAAGCGGTGAACGGAGACGGGCAGATAGCTGTAAGTGCTGCCGGTGCCTGAAATGCGCGCAGCGATGGCGGGCAGTATGCGGCGGAAGTAGAACGCGTAGATTTTTCCGATGAGGCCGCCGGGTTCGCTGAAGTCGAGGATGCCGAATTCGGCTCCGGGCTTGAGCACGCGATGGAATTCGGCGAGGCCCGCCTGATAGTTGGCGAGGTTGCGGAAGCCGAAGGCGGTGGTGAGCAGATCGATGCTGCTATCCGGCAGCGGAAGATGAAGGGCGTCGGCCTCAATAGTGACAGCATTTGAGGCGCGGAGCTTTTGCGCCCCGCGAGCGAGCATGGCGTGAGAGAAATCGGCGGCGAGGACCGGCTTTGCATTTTGCGGTCGATGCTTCAGCAGGGCGAGCGTCATGTCGCCGGTGCCGCAGCAGACATCGAGGATGGATGCGTCGGGCTGGTCAAGGATTTTCCGGAAGCGGCGCGCCGTGCGGTTCCACCAGACGCGGTCGATGTTGCAGGAGAGAACGTGGTTCAGAAGGTCGTAACGGGGGGCGATACTATCGAACATCTGCCGCACGGCTTCGGCGGAGCTTTGTTCGGCGGCTGCTCCGGGAGGACGGGCGCCGGTCGCGCTCACCTTGCGGCCTCGGCCAGAACTTTTTCGAGAGCCGATGTCATTTCCTTTTCCGTTACATCTTCGACGATTACGGCGTCGCCGATGCCGCGCGTGAGGACGAAGCGGCGGGTTCCGGTCCTGTTTTTTTTGTCACGGCCGGCGGCCGCGAGCAGGTCGGGAATGCGAGCGCGGAAGCGGGGAAGCGGACCGTTGGAGCGGATGAGCTGCTCGATGCGAAGCGATTGTTTTTCGGGCAAGAGATCGCGTGAGCGGCTGATCTGCAGGGCGGCGAGCATACCCCATGCGATGGCTTCGCCGTGGAGAAGCTTTTTGTAACCGGTGACGGACTCGATGGCATGGCCGAGAGTGTGCCCGAAGTTGAGGACCATGCGCGGGCCGGATTCGCGTTCGTCGGCGGCGACGACCGCGGCCTTCATGGCGACTGAGCTTGCGACAACGCGCTGGAGGGCGGCGGGATCGCAGCCGAGGATTTTTTCGCGATTGTTCTCGATGAAGCGGAAGAGAGCTGGATCGCGAATGATGCCCGCTTTGATGCTCTCGAAGAGTCCGGCGCGGAGCTCACGCGGGGAGAGGGTTGTGAGAACGTCTACGTCGGCAAAGACAGCGAGCGGATGGTGGAAGCTGCCGATGAGATTTTTTCCAGTGGCGAGGTTGACTCCGGTTTTGCCGCCCACCGAGGAGTCGACCTGGGCGAGCAGCGTGGTGGGGACCTGGAGGTAGGGGATTCCGCGCATGTAGATGGCGGCGAGGAATCCGGCGGTATCGCCGATGATACCGCCACCGAAAGCGATGAGGAGCGAAGAGCGATCTGCGCCCGCGGTGGAGAGCTCGGCTGCGAGGCGCTCGAGGCTGGCGAGACGCTTGTGCTGTTCGCCGGGAGGAAGAAAAAGGATGGCGGGAGATTGAGTTTTGAGAAATCCCGAAAGGAATTTGGCGCCCCAGAGTGACCAGATTGGCGGAGAGGTGAGGACGAAGATGCGTGGCGCGTTTTTGCCGCGGAATTTTTGCACCTGCCGGCCGATGGTCGAGATGAGACCGGTGCCGATGTGCACGGGGTAAGCGGCACTGGATGTTTTAACGCGAATGGTGCGCACGATGCTTTCATCGTATCGGAGAGTGCGCGTGCGTTGCACGGTGGGTCGGACAGAGCGGGTGCGTTGCACCCTGGGTCGGACGCACTTGCGTTGCACGCGATGTGAAGCGCTCCGTCTAGAATTGTGAGTGACGTTCTGAACCGTATGTCAATTGCGAAAGAAACCGATTACCTGATTGTGGGCGCAGGCATTGCGGGATTGCGCGCGGCCATTGAATTGTGCGAGACGGGCCGGGTGCTGGTAGTGACGAAGGAAGCGCTGGGCGAATCGAACACACATTATGCGCAGGGCGGGATTGCGGTCGCGATGGGCGGCGAAGAAGACGTGTCTCTGCATCTGGAAGACACGGTGCGCGCCGGCGATGGACTCGTGGATCGGGAGGCGGCGCGGGTGCTGGTGGAAGAGGGGCCGCTGCGGGTGGAGGAGTTGCTGCGGTGGGGAACCGGCTTCGATCGCGAAAAAGGCAAGCTGATGTTGACGCGCGAGGGCGCGCACAGCCGGAGCCGCATTCTTCATGCGAATGGCGACGCTACCGGCGCGGAGATCGGGCGTTCGCTGCTGGCGCATGCGCGTGCGCAGAAAAACATCACGCTGCTGGAATGGACCACAACGGTGGACTTAATTGTGAAGGATGGCGCGGTGATGGGCGCTGTTTTGCTGGATGCGAGCGGGAAGCTTGTGCCGGTGCGCGCGCGGGCGGTGTTGCTGGCCAGCGGCGGCGCAGGGCAGGTCTACAGCGATACGACCAACCCGGCGGTGGCGACGGGCGATGGCATTGCGATGGCGTGGAGGGCGGGGGCGGAGATTTCCGATATGGAGTTCTACCAGTTCCATCCCACGGCTCTAAGCTTGGCGGGCGTGCCGCGCTTTCTTCTTTCGGAGGCGCTGCGCGGCGAAGGCGCGTATCTGCGGAATGCGCGCGGGGAACGGTTCATGGAGCGGTATCATCCGCTGCTGGAGCTGGCGCCGCGCGATGTGGTGGCACGGGCGATTACGCGAGAGGGGACGGGAGAGGACGGCGCGCCGCTTCCGGTGTATCTGGACATGCGGCACGTGACGGGGATCGATCTGCATAAGCGATTCCCGGGGATATCGGGATTTCTCGCGCAGCATGGGCTTGAGTTGTCGCGTGATCTGATTCCGGTGCGTCCGGCGGCCCACTACCTGATGGGCGGGGTGCGAACGGATGTGGATGGGCGGACATCACTGAAGGGTCTATACGCTGCGGGTGAAGTTGCGTGCACGGGCGTGCATGGAGCGAACCGGCTGGCGAGCAATTCACTGCTGGAGGGGCTTGTGTTTGGCGCGCGGGCGGCGACAGCGATGCGCGATGCGGCGGCGATGGCGGCTGGAGATGCAGAGCCGATGCGGACGTTTGCTGCGTCGCCGGCGAATGCCACCGACACGCTCAAGGAGATACAGCGGCGGATGTGGCAGGATGCCGGTTTGCTGCGCGATGCCGAGGGACTGCGCGCGATGCGGCAAGACCTGGAGCGGCTGCGAGTTGTTCCTGCCTTAGACAGGGAGTCGCTGGAGCTGGCGAATCTCCATGCGGTGGCTGAGCTGATTGTGCTTTCAGCAGTGACGCGCGAGGAGAGCCGTGGGGCGCACTACCGAAAGGATTTTCCCAAGCGCGACGATGTGCGCTTCGCGAAGCACTCGGTGATTCGGGGGAACCGAGTGACGTTTGAGGCTACGCCTCAGGAAGTTTTTGCTCAGTGAATCGGCTGGCGAGCGTGAAGACGATCAGCACCAGAACGATGAATCCCAGCGACCAGGTGACGGGAATCTGAACCCACCGGTTGAGCAGCATTTTGACCGCTACGAAAGCGAGAATGACAGCGAGTCCATAGTGGAGCAGCCGCAGGCGATCGAGCGCGCTGGAGAGGGCGAAGTAGAGGGAACGCAGGCCCAGAATCGCGAAGATGTTGGACGTGTAGGCGATGAAGGTGTTGCGGGTGATCGCAAGGACTGCGGGAACGGAGTCAAGCGCAAAGACCAGGTCAGTGGCCTCGACGGCGAGCACGATCAGCAGGAATGAGGAGAGCGCGAGTGGCGCGGGTCCGGCCCGGCGCAGGAGCCAGCGTGTTGGCAGAGCCGGAGCGGCGTCGGGCTTATGCCGCAGAAGCCGAACGGCGGCGAAGAGCAGCAGGACGCCAAAGACGTATTCGATCCAGGCGAAGCGGGCGAGCAGCGAGATTCCGGCAAAGATAAAGACACCGCGCATGACGATGGCGCCGAGGATTCCCCAGAGCAGGACGCGGCGCTGTTGTTCGGTATTCAGGCCGAGCGAGCGGAAGATGAGCAGGAAGACAAATAGATTGTCGACACTGAGCGAGCCTTCAATCAGATAGCCGGAGAGAAATTCGAGGCCTCGCTGGCTCCCCTGGGTATGGGAAAGGAAGAGCGCGAAGCAAAAGGCCAAGGCGGCGAGCACGGCTGTCCAGCTCCAGGCGGCGGCGATGGAGACGGAGCGGCTATGGCGCTGCAGCACTCCTAGATCGATGAAGAGCAGCAGAGCCACGATCGCGTGGAAGGCAATCCAGTAGCCCGGAGATGCTCCTGCGAACATGATGTGTAATTTACTGCCTTATACGCCCACTGCCTTGTTTTTTCTGCGGCGGGCGGGGTGAACCATATAGGAGACGGCGATGCTGATGAAGTAGAGGCAAAGCAGCGGGGTCGCGAAGACGCACATGGTGAGCGGGTCCGGAGTGGGAGTGATGATGGCGGCGACGACGAAGATGATCAGTATTGCGAAGCGCAGGTTTTTCCAGAGGAAGCGCGGACTGACGATACCGAAAAGCGAAAGGAAAAATACCAGGATAGGGAGCTCGAATGCGATGCCGAGGCCGAGGATTACGGTGAGGAAGAGATCGGTGTATTCGTTGACCTCAATCAAGGGCCGGAACTGGTGACTGAAGGCGAAGAGAAAATCGAGCGAGCCGGGGAAGACCCATTTGTATCCGAAGAATGCGCCGGCGAGGAAGAGGGTGACGGTGGCCGCCATGAACGGCATGACATAGCGCTTTTCATTTTGGTAGAGGCCGGGCGAGATGAAGAGCCATACCTGATACAGCACAAATGGCGAGGCGATGATGAAGCCGGCCATAAAGCTGATCTTGAGATACATGTTGAAGCCGTCGACGGGGTTGTGAATGATGAGCTGTGTGGGCAGGCCGTGCTTTTTTAGCGCGAAGGTGATAGGCGCCTGCATGAGCTGGTAGATCTTTTCGTGAAAGCCCCAGGCGACACCGAAGCCGGCGACGATGAAGAGGACAGAGCGGATGAGGCGCTTGCGCAGTTCCTCGAGATGTTCGAGGAGGCTCATCCCGGGGAGTTCGGCGCGTTGACTTACGGCGGATCGCGCGCGGTCGAGCATGTCATCCATGGTTGAGCGTGGCCTGCGCGTTTTCCGGCTCTGACTCGCGACTGGAGTTACCGTTCTTCTCCGCCGCAAGCGCTTCAGCATAGAGCGGGTGAGGCTCAATGGCCGCGGACTCGAGAAGTTCCGGCGGTGCGACGGGCAGGTTTGCGCGCCGCGTGCTGATGACCTCGCCGCTGGATGGAGGGAGAATTACCGGCTCGGGTGTGTCTTCGAGGGCAATGGTGGCGGCTGCATCCGCTGCAGGTTGGGGAGGGGGAGCGATGGCGGCCTGGGCAGCGGCTGCCTCGAGCTTTTTCTGGCGCTCCTGCTGCTCCATGGTCTGCAATTCCTCATTGATCTGCGATTTGAATTCGTTGGAGGCACGGCGGAATTCCGCCATGAGCTTGCCGATCTGGCGCGCGATTTCGGGCAGCTTTTTAGGCCCGAAGAGGATGAGCGCGAGCAGGAAGATAACGATGGAATCGGCGAAGTGCATTAACGTTCATGATACCCGCGCGGTTGCCGGGTCACAAACGGAGGCGTTTGTTTCGGGAACGAGAGTAGAAGGTATTTCGGGACACGGATTGATGCCGGAAATGCATCGCTGTATTAAACTTAACCTAATAGAGTCGTTACCCGCCGCCGGGTTTTTTGCAGCGAACGGTATCCTGGCTCATCTAATAAGTAGTTGCAACATCCCCGCCGGTTGGGTGGCTTAGGCCGCAGCGAACCGGCTGCAACTCTGGAACTTGCTTTCAACATCCCCGTCCGGAAAAACGGACTGAAGGCGGAAGAAAAATTGAGCGTACTCGAAGAAGAAGTCGTGGAGTTGCTTTCTGCGGTGGACGAGCAGAGCTGCTCGCTTGATAACTACCTGGCGATGCCCGACCACACGATGGACGAGCGCATTGCCGCAGCACGTCGAAAGCTGGGTAAGAGCACAATTCTGCTGGGGCACCATTACCAGCGTGACGAAGTGATCCGGTTTGCGGATTTTACCGGCGACTCCTACAAGCTGTCGAAAATTGCGGCCGCGACCGAGGCGCAGTATCTGGTGTTTTGCGGCGTCCACTTCATGGCAGAGAGCGCAGACGTGCTTGGGAGGCCTGATGCTCCGGGCAAACCCGGCCAGAAGGTGATTCTGCCTGATTTGAACGCGGGCTGCTCGATGGCCGATATGGCTGAGATCGGCCAAGTGGAGGCGTGCTGGGACACGCTGCTGGATGCGCGGATTCGCCCGGATGAGATTCTGCCGCTGACGTATATGAACTCGACGGCCGCGATCAAGGCTTTTTGCGGCGAGAGAGGCGGACTGGTTTGCACCTCATCGAACGCGCGCAGAGCTTTTGAGTGGGCGTTTGCACGGACCCAGAAAATACTGTTCCTGCCGGACCAGCACCTGGGGCGCAATACTTCGTTTGCGATGGCGATTCCGCTGGAGCAGATGGTGGTGTTCGATCCTTACCAGATTAACGGCGGCATTACGCCGGCGCGGCTGAAGGCTGCGAAGGTGATTCTCTGGAAGGGGCACTGCTCGGTGCATCAAAGGTTCTTGCCGCAGCATGTGGATGCGGTGCGGGCGAAGTATCCGGGCATTCAGGTGATCGTGCATCCGGAGTGCCGGTGGGAGGTCTGCCAGAAGGCGGACGCGCTGGGGTCGACGGAGCGGCTGATCCAGCTGGTATCGAATGCGCCGGAAGGGTCGATGTTTGCGATTGGAACGGAGATCCATCTGGTGAACAGGCTGGCGAAGGAGTTCGGGCCCAAGGGCAAGCGGATCATTACGCTGGATGACACGGGGTGCCTGTGCACGACGATGTTTCGCATAAGCCCGCAGCACCTGGCGTGGGCGCTGGAGAATCTGGTGGAGGGGCGAGTGGTGAACCAGATCAAGGTGCGGGACGATGTGAAGTACTGGGCGCGGGTTGCGCTCGACCGGATGTTGGAGATTCAGGCCTGAGATGGATTCTGAGATCAGATATTTCACTCTCGCGGAAGCGCAGGATCTGCTTCCGGTGCTGGAGTCGCTGCTGGACCGCGTGATGACGGCGAAGGTCGGGATTCAGGAGTTGGAGACAAAGCTGCAGGAGCTGAGCCGGAAAATCATGTTCGCCGGCGGTATGTTTCTGGACATAAACCAAACGCGGCGGGATCGCGCGGTGTGCGAAGCACATATCCAGCAGGCGAAGGACTCGCTTGCAGAGATCGAGGCCATCGGAGTGCAGGTGAAGGACCTGGATACCGGGCTGCTGGATTTCCCGTGCCTGCTGGAAGGCGAGGCGGTGCTGCTGTGTTGGAAGAAGGGCGAAAGCCACATCGGGTTCTGGCACACGATGGAGGGGGGATACCAAGGGCGCCAGCCGCTGGATGCGCGGTTCGCCAAGAAGGCTGAGGAGCCTGACCCCGATCGGCCGAATTGAGCGGGTTCAGCTAAAAAGCGCGCAGCTAAAAAGCGGCTAAGAAGCGGGCAGCTTACAGCTCACGGTTGAACATTTTCCGCTGTTGTTTCGTCTGTTCTGTTGACTGGAAGGCGACAGGCAGGCCTTTCCGGTGATATCAAGAAAGACAGTATTGCGAGGCGGATGAGAATGCAGATATGGAAATTCTTTGGGCGAGTCGCTCCGGCGATTCTGCTCCTCTGCCTTGCAGGTTGCGGCAAATTTTTTGTTCCTCAGACGAAAGGTGGCGGCGGCGGTGGGGGGACCACCGGCAGCGGCGATTTTTTTTACGTAGCTAATACCACATCGCAGGCAGTCGCGGGTTTTTCGGTGGGCACCAGCACTATCGCCAACACCCCCAATTCTCCTTATTCGTCAGGCGTAGCTCCGAGCGCGATGGCGGTGACTCCGAACGGCGGCTTTCTGTACGTGGGCAGCCTTGCGGGAGCCATCTTCGGCTATTCGGTGGGCAAGGACGGCTCGTTGAGCTTGCTGAACAGCGGCAATGCGCTGATTACGGGCGTGAGCCCTTCCGTGTTGCGAGTTGACCCATCGGGGAACTGGCTGATTGCGGCGGATGTTACTCCGGCTGCGTATGTCTTCTCGATCAATACCACCAGCGGTGTGCTGACGCAGCAAGGGAGCGCACTTCCCCTGGACTCGGGAAGCCCGAACCATATTGTGGTGACTCCGAGCAGCGGCCTGGTTTACATCTCGATTGGGACTGGCGGCGTGGACGTGCTGAGCTTGAACGCAAGCAGCGGCGTTTTGACGAAAACCAATCAGATATTGAGGCCGAAGGCAAACCTGGACGCCGATCAGGGGTTGGCGGTGGACCCGGGCGGGAAATTTCTTTTTGTTGCGGAGACCGGAGTGAATGCGCTGCGCGTGTTTACGATTGCTTCTTCGGGCGCGCTGGCGGAGGTGACTGGTTCTCCGTTCAATACGGGGCTGGGGCCGAGTGGCGTGATAGTGGATTCGACCGGCGGATTCGTGTATGTGACCAACCAGACGGACGGGACGGTGAGCGCATTTTCGCTGGCGGCGACGGGAGCACTGACGCAGGTCAGCGGGTCGCCTTTCAAGACTGGAGCGGTGCCGGTTGACCTGGCGGAGGATACTTCAGATAAGTTCATCGGCGTGGCGTGCTCGGGCGGATCGCCGGACTTCCAGGTCTTCACGATTGGAAGCTCGACGAGCGCGACTCCAGGTGGGCTGACAAGCTTTGCGAAGACGACGGGCACGACGGCTTCCGGTGCATTTGCAGTAGTGGCGGCGGACTAGCAGCCGGAGCTAAGAGGCTCTGTCAGTCAGCAGCGTTCGCGACAGTCTTTTTCCACACATATAAAAACTCTTCGTTGCTGGAAGTGGCGATGTCAATATCCTGTTGACCCGCCGCCCGGCCGAGGGCAGAACGAATGTTTTCCTTGGTGTCGGGAAGCTCATCCAGCGGAATCTTCATTGCCATGCCCGGTTTCAGGTTTGCGATTTCCCGCAACAGCCGCTCCACAATCTGCTTGTGTTTTCCGTCGCGGCCCTTTGGAACGTCCACCTGGAGGATGGATTCGAACTGCTCGGGTGTTGGCTTTCCGTTTCTCATGCCCATTTCCCTACCACAATCTAATACAAACGAGACGCAAACGTAACAATTATCTGATGCAAATTCTCGTGGAAGTTTAACATTTTTTTGCGGAGAGCTCACGAGGCGCTAAGTTCCTGCATAAACGCCTGAAATTAAAGAAGTAACCCGCTTTTTGCCGCAGGGGCTATGGTGGAACGAATAGGGGGATTCGCTATGAGTCCAAGCTTCGAATCTGTACCAATTTGTGAGGCCGCTTTCCCTGCAGACACCGATAAGCCTCGCCCGGTTGTGCTGGTTGTGGATGACGAGAAGACCATCGCCGATACTCTGGCGATCATTCTTTCGAGAAATGGATTTGCTGCGATAACGGCCTACGATGGAGAGAGCGCGCTCGATATCGCGGGCACCATTCCGCCCGAGTTGCTGCTGTCGGATGTTCGAATGCCCGGAATGTCAGGCATTGATCTGGCGATTTCCGTGACAAGAAAAGTTAAGGATTGCAAGGTACTGTTGTTTTCAGGACAGTCTTCAACGATTGACCTGATAACTGAAGCGCGTGCGGCCGGGCGCAATTTCCAGATACTGACGAAACCAATCCATCCCGATTTTCTGATTGACTGCATTCGCCGTACTCTGGCGCCACCGATCGCCAGCTCCGCGCCAGCGCGATTTGACGAGACCGACTGGGCGAAGTTTTCGCTGAGCTTTAGATTTGGAGAATGATGCGGACCGGCAGCGGAGGCTTAGTGGGCGGTCATGCTGACTTAAGAAAAAGCGGCGCGACACCAATGTAGGCTTCCAGGCTGCTGATGGTTTCCTGCTGCGCGGTGATGGTCCACTTGACGAGGTCGCCAACGGAGACTATGCCGACGATCCGACCGTTGTCGACGACGGGCAGGTGGCGGATGCGCCTTTCCGTAACGATGCGCATGCACTCTTCGACAGTGTGTGAGGGCGTGACGGTGAGGACGGGCGCGCTCATGATTTCAGTGACAGGAGTCTCGCGAGAGGACTTGCCCTTGAGGATGACCTTGCGGGCGTAGTCGCGTTCGGAGACGATGCCGAGGAGGATTTCTCCTTCCAGGATGGGCAGCGCGCCGACCTGTTTTTCAGCCATGACGGCGATGGCGTCGTAAGCGGTGGCGGCGGGAGTGAGCGACCAGACCGGGCCGGTTTTCTTTTCGAGGAGTGAGCCGATTTTGCCTGTCAGTTCCATGTGTCACTTCCCTATAGAACAGCGGATCATAGGCTCGGCGGAAGACGCCGGTCAAGGGAAATAGATGCAGGATTGAGGAAGGGCGGACGGGATATTTGATGGCGATTTGCGGTTGAGGTAACACCGGGGGCTAATTTTCCCGATCTGGCATTGTTTGCGTCGAATTTGCGTCGAGGGGCGGATGAGGATTTGGGATCAAGAGCAGCCCATTGAGAACCGCAAGGCTCGGCAAATTTCATCCATTCGCGAAGGGCTTAGCTGCGTGAGGCGTCTTCCCAGCCGATCCTGAGGTATGGTGACGGCATTGTGCAGGTTGACTGCGCAGGGAGACTTCATCCCGTCCTGTTCGTCGAGTGCAACTTCAGACGGTACTCCGCGGATGGCCGAGGTAATGGGCGCAACCGTAGCTGTAGACAGGTATGTTAATGCGCTATCGCGGGTGAGGATGACAACCGGTCTTTTCTTGTCGGGCGCAGCGAAGGCGTAGATGCGGACGTCTCCGCGGGCTATTCCTCGGGCCATGCGGCCTCGGCTGCCCACAGGCGCGCTTCACTGTGCGATTGCGGCTGCTTTTCGTATCCTTTGCGATCCTGTGATTCGCGGGCGAGAGTATCGAGCCGCTTCAAGTGGGCACGAAGCGCATCGCGCACCAGCATGGAGCGGTTCTGCTTTGAGCGTCGAGCAGCGCGATCGGCGGCTTGCAGGAGTTCCTTATCGAGGACAATCTGCACGATTTCCATACTGTTGAGTCTACTCCACAGTAGACCCCACAGTCGAGCGGCGGAGTGTAAGCTTCGCGATTGGTAAGCTCTGGATTGGTAAGCTCTAGGCATGCGAAATCTCCTGACGTGTGCTGTGGTGGCGTTGTCTGGTTATTGCCTGGTGATCCCGATGGCGGCGGTAGGGCAGAACCATTTCCCTTCAAATGAGGAGTTGCGGCATGTGCGATCGATGTCGCAGCCTCGTATTTCGCCAGACGGGCGCAGCGTGCTGCTGGAGATAGCGGATGCTACGGCGGACGGTGGGAAGAGTCATGTATGGCTGGTGAACGTGGAGGCGAATACCGCGCGGCAACTGACGTGGTCTGCAGCAGGGGACAAAAGGGGCGAGTATGCGGCGGAGTGGATGCCGGATGGAGGCAGCATTCTGTTTCTTGCGCATCGCGGCGAACACACACAGTTGTTTCAATTGCCAATGAATGGGGGCGAGGCGCATCCCTTCGAGATAAAGATTGTGCCGGCGGTGGATGAATCCAAAGCGGATGATGCTGTTCCTCCGCAAGTGAAAGAGGCGAACGGGGCCGGGTCCGGGACTGTTAAGGGGGCGGCGAAGCCTGAACCGATTGAATGCGACGTGGAGCGATTTTTTGTGGCGCCCGCAGGGGACCGCATTGCCATTGTGGTGCGCGATCCGGAGACACCGGGTGAGAAGAAGGAGCACGACGAGAAGGCGGACGCAGTGGAGGTGGACCACAATCCGCACGCCAAGCGGTTGTATCTGATAGACGCGGGAAGCGGAAAGATTACGCCAGCGGCAGTGCCTGCGGATGTGGCTCGGGTTTTCTGGAGCCGCGATGGGGAGCGCCTGCTGGCGTTGTCAGAGGGGATGAACGATGCGGGCGATCTGACGCCTTCATCGAGTGCGTGGATGGTGAAGGTATCGGACCCGTCGCACGCGGAACAGATCAAGACGATACCGCCGACGGTGCGGGCGGCGGCGTGGTCGCCGGACGCAAGCCACATCTGGTATCTGGCGCAGAGCCGGGCGGATGCTCCGCCGGGATACGAGGATTTATATGAGTATGCATTGGGCGATGGGAGCGTGCGCGACCTGAGTGCGGGGTTTGATGGCAGCCTGGGACAGGGAGAGCCGGTTCCGGAAGGAGGCGCCGTGTTGCAGGGAGCGGAGATCGGGGTGCGATCGACGGTGGTGCGCTTTGCGGGGGAGCATCGGGAAGCGCTCGAGTTTGATACTGCCACGGTGGAAGAGTTGAGCACCAATGCGACGGAGTCGGCGTGGGTGTGGCTGGGCTCGTCAAGCACGCAGCCACTGACGCTTTTTTATGCGAAGAAGCCAGGCCGCGGCGGCGAGGCGTTGAAGACGCCGGCAATGATTCCGGCGAAATGGACGCAGACGCCGTCGCAACTGGTGACGTGGAAGAGCGATGGATTTGTGGTGCAGGGGTTGCTGTATTTGCCGGAGAAGGTTGGGGCGCAAACTAAGGTTCCGCTGATTGTGGATGTGCATGGAGGGCCGACCGGAGCGTTCGAGGATTCGTGGAATGCGTTCACGGATTTTTTGGTGGGGCAGGGATGGGCGGTGTTGCGGACGAATCCGCGGGGCAGCACGGGATATGGCGCGGCGTTTGCGGCGGCGAACAAGAACGACCTGGGCGGCGGCGATTACCGCGACATCATGGCAGGAGTGGACGCGGTGTTGGCGAAGTATCCCGTAGATGGCTCGCGGATGGCGCTGATCGGGTACAGCTACGGCGGCGAGATGGCGGGATTTGTGGAGGGGAAGACGGATCGCTTCAAGGCGATTGTGAGCGGCGCACCGGTGATCGACCAGGAGAGCGAGTACGGCACGGAGGATGAGTCGTGGTACGACCGATGGTTTTACGGTGGATATCCCTGGGAGCATGCGGTGGATGCGTGGCGGCAGAGTCCGCTGGCCGGCGTATCGCATGCGAAGACGCCGTTCCTGCTGTTGCAGGGAGAAGGTGACCGCACGGATCCGCTGGGGCAGAGCGAGGAGATGTATCGCGCATTGCGGCAGAAAGGCGTTGTAGTGGAGATGGTGGAGTATCCGCGAGAAGACCACGGGCCGCTGGCGGGCGGGATTTTTGGTGCGCCGAGCCCGGAGCCATGGCACGGGTTCGATGGGCGGCAGCGGATTGTGAACTTCATCAAAGCGGCGTTTGAAGGGAAGCCGGCGCGTTGATTTGTGTGTTGAGCGAGCCATCCCATGTCTCTGCGAGACGCGGCCAGCCGCACGCGACACTGTTTTCCTGATGGCGAATTGGCTGAGTCATTGATTCGGTTTCCTTTTTGAACTTCGGAGTTAACCGTCAATCGACCCCTGTAGGCAGCCTACGGCGCGGAATCAACATCCCTTCTAAGTTCTGTCTTATCAAGCTAAGTGATTTTCAAGTGCTGTTGGTGATTGTTTAATCCCTTTATTTTAAAGGGTTTGGAAGGATTCATAAATTTTTCGCCGTTGACAAGCTGAACGGGCGGAATTGACGCAAAGAGATGGAGAGATTGCCAAATGTGGGGCAGCGTCAGGCGTAGCTTTCGGCTTTGCAAGGTGAAAGCTGTGAGAGCGAATTTGAACAATTACTGGCGGTCGATCGCTGGTTCCAGGCGTTGCTCAGGTGACTCTCTGTACATGGTGGTTTGTTACCTGGTGAGGCAGCGTCGCTTCGCGGGCAGCTCTCGCGTGAATTGCCTTTTGCTTCTGGCCGCGGTGTGCTTGATTGGGCCGGAGCTCGCTCATTGCCAGCGAATGGAAACCGCAATGGAGACGAACGACGCGTCGGCCGTCGGGATCGCGGTGGCGAGGAGCGCTCCGGTGAAGCGGCCGGCGGCGAGCGAGCTCTCCGTGATGGGCATGATTCCGGATGGCGACTACAGATTGTTCAGCGCCACGGTGCGCTGCAGGGCGTGGACGGGGGCGCTGGAATACGACCGGAGTTGGGGCCATTTTCTGAAATCGCGTGTGGACTATGTGGTGGAGGTCCAGCCGGTGGTTATTCTGAGCCAACCGGCCACGTCGGATTATTGGGGGAATGCGAAGAGTCCCAACCAGCGATTGGTGCCCGGACTTGCCGTTTCGCCGTTTGGATTTCGGTTTTTCTGGAGGAGCGACAGGTTCCTCAAGCCATACATGATCGGAAAACTGGGAGCGATCGCGTTTACGAGGAAGGCGTTTTCGCAGGCGGCGAGCTATACGAACTTCAATGTTCAGGCGGCGATCGGCTTTCAATTAAGACTGACAGAACGGATGGACCTCAGAGTCGAGCCGTTTGAGTTTTACCATGTTTCGAACGGCTATTTGGCCGCGAGCAATCCTGGAATGGATGAGCTGGCGACGAGATACGGGATTACCTACCGTCTGGGAAAACGGCGGAGCTATTGACCGGGCGGCGGCTTGCGATCAAGGCCGTTCGCTTACTTGAGGTCGCCTATAGTGTTCGGCTAACTTGGGTCGCAAGCTTGAGTGGACCATTGTGCCCGGAGTGAGCCCTCAGTATGTTGCTACCCAGTCAACTCTCATCTCGCTCAGCCGATCATTCACAAACCTCAGATCGATCGTTTCCCCGAGGTCATAAAAATCATAGTTTTGGTGGAATTCTCTTTTACTCATTTCCGGATATTGCTGACGCGCGCGGGCGAGCGACTGTGGAGCAGTTCTTTTTTGCCTTTCAAAGTCATACTCCAGGAAGTCCCGACGATCTACAGCATCGTATCTGCGGGCCGTAGGCAAACCAAGAATGTCAATGACCTGTTTTTGTGTCTGTCCAAGATGCAAACCGGATGAGGTCGCAATTCGCCGATTAACTTCGCTGGATTCTCGGCAGGCATGATTTCGTTTCCAAGCAGGACTGTCGGATGACAGAACAAATGAGTAGTCAACCTCGCCACGTCCAAAGACTAGAAAAGTATCTGCGTTCTCCCCTACTGAGCGATAACAGGCTTGTTCAATGGCGTCCGCTGCATCGCCTTTCGAAACGGTCGGAACATTTCCCAATAGTCTTGCAGCTTGCGCGAGTACCTCTTCATCGGCAGCCAAGTCCACACCAAGAATCTGGAAGTTTCCCTTTGCAAGCTCACCATGTTGAACCCTGATTTTGTGTCCAGATTCAGTCGTAGCGAAAGAGTCGCTCTTCTTGGAAGGTGCCACCTCTGGCTGATTCTGGGCGCGAAGCTGGATAGTTGGAAGCGATAACAATATACAGAAGACTACTGCAACAGTCTTTTTGATATGCCGCCTCATGCTACTCCCACTCGATGGTGCCGGGGGGTTTTGAGGTGATGTCGTAGACGACGCGGTTGATGCCGACGATTTCGTTGACGATTCTGCTGGAGATGGTTTTGAGGACTTCGTAGGGAAGCGGGACCCAGTCGGCGGTCATGCCATCTTCGGAGTGGACGGCGCGGATGGCGCAGGTGTAGGCGTAGGTGCGCTGGTCGCCCATGACTCCAACGCTTTTGACGGGGAGCAGGACGGCGAACGATTGCCAGATCTGCTGGTAGAGGCCGGCGCGTTTGATTTCGGAGACGACGATGTCGTCGGCTTCCTGCAATAGTGCGACGCGCTCGGGGGTGACTTCGCCGAGGATGCGGACGGCGAGTCCGGGACCGGGGAAGGGCTGACGCTCGAGGATGTCAGAGGGCATGGCGAGGTCGCGGCCGATGCGGCGGACTTCATCTTTAAAGAGGTCGCGGAGAGGCTCGATGAGTTTGAGCTTCATGGTGTCGGGCAGGCCGCCGACGTTGTGATGGCTCTTGATGGTTTGCGACGGGCCTTTGACGGATGAGGACTCGATGACATCGGGGTAGAGGGTGCCCTGGACAAGCCAGGCTACTTCAGAGTTGAGGCTGCCGGATTGTTTGAGGATACGGTGGGCTTCGTCATCGAAGACGGCAATGAATTCGTTGCCGATGATTTTGCGTTTCGTTTCGGGGTCGGTGACGCCGGCGAGTTTGGCGAGAAAGCGGGCACTGGCATCGACAGCGACGAGGTTGAGCCCTAGCTTGCTGCGAAGATTTTCCTGAACTTTTAGAAATTCGTTTTTGCGGAGGACTCCATTGTTGACGAAGACGCAGGTCAGTCTGTCTCCGATGGCGCGGTGGACGAGAACGGCGGCGACGGAGGAATCGACTCCGCCGGAGAGGGCGCAGATGGCGTGGCTGCTGCCGACTTTTTCGCGGATGGAAGAGACGGTGGACTGGATGAAGTGCTCGGGGGTCCAGTCGGGTTTGGCGTGGCAGATGTTGAAGATGAAATTGCGGAGGAGCGCGGTGCCGTGCTTGGTATGGTGGACTTCGGGGTGGAACTGCACGGCCCAGATACTGCGCTCGGGGTTGGCGATTCCGGCGACGGCGTTGGAGGTTTTTGCGGTGAGATGAAAGCCGGGTGGGAGATCAACTGCCTCGTCGCCGTGGGACATCCAGACATTGAGTGAGGCGGGAATGCCGGCGAAGAGCGGCGCGTCGGCGTCAAGGATTGAAACTTCGGCGTGGCCGTACTCGCGCTTCTCAGCGGAGCGGACTTTGCCGCCGAGATGATGGGTGATGAACTGGAGTCCGTAGCAGATGCCGAGGACGGGGAGATCGAGGGTGAGGATGGCAGGGTCGGCGGGTGGCGCGTCGGCGTCGTAGACAGAGCAGGGGCCTCCCGAGAGGATGATGCCGATGGGGTTTTGCTCGCGGATGTGTTCGATGGAGGCGGTGCAGGGAAGGACGACACAGAAGACGTTTTGTTCACGGATGCGGCGCGCGATGAGCTGGGTGTATTGTGCGCCGAAGTCGAGGATAACGATTGCTGGAGTATCCATAAATCAGTTTACTTCAGGGCTGCAAAATTCTGAGTGGGAGCTGAATGAATCGGCTGAAATGTCCGCCAAAGCTGGATGAATGCAGCCAATCGGCCGACCTGAAAAAAATCTGAGGCGATGCAGTAGAGGATGGTTCCGACGGTCCACCATGCATACAGGGATGCCCCTTGTACTACCGCTTCAAAGGGCAGCGGGATGGCAGACCAGACCATGGCGAGCACGACCAATGCGAGCTTGATAATGCCCATGGCGAGATTGATTTCAACGAGCTTGCCCTTGAGCGGGCCGAGGCGAAGGCTGCGGGCGAGGCTGGAGGCAATGCTGCGACGCTCGAGCAGGACGAGCAGGGGCGCGATGGAGAAGACCCAACTGACCAGCGCCCACACGGTAAAGACGGCGAGCGAGAGGCAGATGACGAGGGCGAGATAGCCAAGGATGTTGGGCGCATCTCCGGTGAGCGTGACGGCGGCGGACCAACGGATGGCGATGAACCAGAATGCGACGCTGGCGGCAAGGAAGACGATGCGGAGCAGTTGCAGGACGATGAGCGCGGTCCAGCGTCGCGGGAGCGTGGAATCGTAGCGGCGGAGGACGGCGCTGCGACCGATGCCGGAGGCGATGGCCCAGCCGATGATGCCGATGGGAACGAGCCAGAGAAGCGCGTGCAAGACGGGCGGCGCGAGGACGGCGTAGACGTCGGCAGTGACGACGGCGGCGCGCATGGGGTCGAGAATCGAGACGTCATAGATTCCGGTGGAGGCGAGTTGTCCGACGTTGGCGGTGTAGATGTTCCAGGCCTGCCAGGCGAAAAGCGCGGCGAAGGGGACGCCGAAGGCCCAGCGCCAAAGGACTTCCAAAGTCAGAAGAGATGGACGTCGCCAGCAATCGCGCAGAATGTGTATGAAGGACTGCGTGCCGCGGACGGGCATTTTAGCGGGCGACTCCGCGGTGAACAATTGCGGTCACTTCCTTACCTGCGACAATCCCGCGAACGTGGAAAGAGACCGGGAGAATCGGACACCGGCCATGAATCGTTATGGGTAAAAGTCCCGGCACTTCGGAAAAATAATGATAATCCACGGACGAAACCGTCGCATCGCGCCTTAGTGGCTGCAGGAACGGTACTTAGTGTAAGGGACCCGGGCTGTTCTACGCGAAATGCGGAACAGCAGAGAACACAGGGACTGGGGAAAGGAAAAACAGTGTTGTTATTGCTGACGTTTGAGTGTGGCAATGAGGTCTGTGGGGTGAATGGGTTTGCCAAGCAGCTCGAAGTTGTGGCCGTCGTCGGTGGCGCGTCGCATGAGCTCGGCGGTGGCGGCCTGGCCTGAGAGGAGGACGATGCGGGTTTCAGGCATGAGGTGTTTGATGCGGATGGCCATCTGGATACCTGACATGGCAGGCATGAGGACGTCGCTGAGAACGATGGCGGGGCGCAGGGTTTCGGCGAGGCGGAGGCCGTCTTTAGCGTTATAGGCCTTGTGGGCCGTGAAGCCGTTCTCGCCGAGGATGGCGCAGAGGGTGTCAGCGATGATGGGCTCGTCATCGACGATGAGAATAGTGAGTTCGGGCTTTTGGGATTTGAGGGCCACGAGACGGTCGAATGGAAAGCCGGGCGGAGGAACTTCTGTAGAGCCAAGCCAGAATTGGGTTTGCACGTGATTGCCTCCTTGCTGGATGATTGACGGACTTCCGTCAATTTGGCGATCAGGGGCAGAAAAAATCATCTTGAAAACAAAGGTTGGCCAGTTCCGTACTGGTTTTCTTCATTGTGAAGAAGGGCTCGATTCAACTTTATTGTGCAGGGGCGGATGACGGTCTGAGGCGCAGGAAGAGGGAGACTCCTACGGGATCGGAGCCGTAGATTGGCTCCAGCCTGGAGCCGACGGTGTAGGCCGTGATCTGCACCCCGAGCGCCGAAGATAGATGGGGAGCCAGGCCGACGTCGCGGTCGTAGCCGAAGGTGTATGCCTGCACGCGCCCGGCTGGCTTTTCATCGAAGTTGGGTGGAGCGGGCCCTCCATCGAGCAGCAGCTCCGTAGTGCGGTCTACGTCTTCAATGCGTGTGTAGGCATGATTGCGGACGGCGAAGCGAACGAGGGATTCAAAAAGATAGCTGTTCTGGACGGTGTTGGCGGGCCCGGTGCGGGTTCTTCCCCAAAGAGCGGAGGAGCTCCAATCGCCGGCGGCGCTGTTGCGGAATGGCCTGTTGTACATGACGGAAGCGGTCGTGCGGCGCTGGTCCACCCGGGGGAATGACTGTTCAAGAGAGTGGATAAAGGCGTAGGAGTATTGTCCGCTCCAGTTATTGCCGGGCTGGAGGGTGAGACGCGTTGCCCAGGAATCAATTCCGCCCTGCTGCACCTGCCAGCGATGTTCGTTGGGCTCCCGCCCGTGAAAGCCGCTGAGTTCAATGCGCGCAATTTTGTGGGTGAGGCCGAGTGTTACTACATCGTCGGAGATGTGGGTTGAATCTTCCTGATGATGGCCGAGAGCAGCGACCGGATCCTCAAGGGCCGAGGAGCGGTGCGGATACGCCGTTGGGCCAATGGCAGGATCGCCGACCGGGGCAGCATAAAACGAAAGCAGCGTTTGGTTGCCCAGAGGCCAATCGTAAAGAGCGGCTAGTTCCATGAGAAAGTCATGCGGATGCTGGCCGTCGGTGATCGGGTGGCCAAAGGCGGTTTCTCCCTGCTGAAAGAGCAATGGATATCCACGACCGGTGACGGTGGCCGGCTCGAGGCTGAACATGGCGCGCAAGGTGAGCTGGCCTGGTCCCCAGGGGCGCTGCGCCATGGGCATGAACCAATTCGTGGAGAAGAATTTGTCTCTGCCGCGCGAACTGCTCTGCTGGGTGTCAACGATGAAGGCGTTGGCGTGAAACATCAGCATCCAATTGCCGCGCATGGTCATGATCATGGGGGTCGGTGTGGAGTTTGGCTCGGCGCTGGTGCCAGTTGAGGTGTGGCTTTGAATTTCTTCGACGAAGCTCGACGCGTTGCCACTCATGTTCATCGGCTGCTGTGCGGTTGCAAGCAACGGTAATGCGAGCAGCGGAAGGAAAGCGCTCAATCGTTTCTTCACGAATTCTCCGGTGTTCTGTCCTCATCGTAACCCGATGTAAGCGGATCATGGCGAAGGAGTTCGCTGGAGTGAGTCTGCCGCAGCCGGGATTAGTTGAAGATTTGAGGCAACGTGTGTTGCGCGGCGGCACTCCACCTTAATAGGGCGATGGATCTCGTCCGTACAAGGAGGATTTCCCCCAATGAGATTTTCGACAAGCAATGTGATGGTTTATTCACGCCGGATTTTGATGGCGGGAGGTGTTTTGCTGATGAGCGGCGCGCTGGCGGTGGCGCAGCAACAGCCGATGGGAGGGTCTGCTCCGCCTCCGCAGAATCCGGCCGGCGCAACCCCGATGAACGGCACCGCCAGGACAAACTCGATGGGCCAGATGCAGGCGCAGCAGAATGCGTCCGCTGCTGCGATGCAAGATAAAGCGTTTGCGCGGAAGGCCCTGGAAGGAGGCATGGCCGAGGTGCAATTGGGGCAACTGGCATCAGAGAAGGGCTCGAGCGAAGACGTGAAGCAATTCGGGCAGAAGATGGTGCAGGACCACACGAAGATGGGCGACCAGATTAAGCCGATCGCGGAGCAGTTGGGCGTGCAGCCGCCTAGCCATGTCTCAAAAAAGGACCAGGAACTGATAGCGAAGCTGCAGGGCATGTCGGGCCCTGAATTTGACAACGCCTATACCGCGGCAATGGTGAAGGACCACAAGAAAGATTTGTCCGATTTCAAGCAGGAGGCGGAGAATACCCAGAATCCGCAGCTGAAACAAGCGGCGCAGCAGGGGACGCAGGTAATTACGGAACACCTTCAATTAGCGGAGCAACTGGCGAAGGCGCACAACGCAAAATAGCCACGGATGTAGGGGGAAGAATTAAAATCCGGAAATGGTGCGGCCACGTCCCTTTGATCGAAGAGGCGTGGCCGTATTTGTTTGAATCAGACCATGCGGGCAAATTTTTGCCGGCGCGCTTCCCACTCGTCTGTGGGGAAGAGTGTCGGGCCGATGTCGATGAGGCGCGGCAGCATGTTGAAGACGCTGATGCGGCTCCAGGTCTTGCCGGCGCGGGTGCGGAAGCCTTTTTCATTGAGGTCGCTGACCACGCTGGAGAGCGGGAAATCCTGGACGAGCAGTTCCATCATGAGTACCAGCGCCTGATGCTCGCGGGGATCAACCTCAAGACGCTTGCAGTCGTCGGAGATTCGCAGGCCGAAGGGGATGTCTTCGTTGAACGCGGCTTCGGAGAGCGGGGCGTTACCGGGGAGCTCGCGTCGCCATTCGAGGGAAGCGAGTTGCCAGCCGGCGGCAGTGCGCTGCTGCATGAGGTCGGAGCTGAAGGGCCCTGAGACTACATCGCGAATCCTTTCGAAATAGGGCATGGCGTGCCTCCTTAGTTCACTTCTGATGCGGAAGGATACACCCACAGTCAACGCCAAGCTACTTACTTGTGACGGGCGATTCTTGCCTTTTCTGTAGAATTACGGCGATGCCTTCATTCTCAATCCGGCGCGGATGGCTGGCGCTGCTCTTTTTGGTTCCGGCGGCGGCGCTGTGCCAGTCGGTCAAGAGCCTGCCCAAACCTAGCGATTATGTGAGCGACTTCGCGCATGTGATGTCGCCTGCTGCGATCCAGCAGATTGATTACGTGTGCGGCGAGGTGGACCACGAGGCGCATGCGCAGATCGCGGTAGTGACGGTGAAGACTCTTGACGATGAGCCGGTGGAGAACTACGCGGTTGATCTTTACCAGAAGTGGGGGCTGGGGGCGAAGAGCGGGACCAATCAGGACCGGGGGGTCCTGATTCTGTTCGCGGTGCAGGACCGGAAGCGGTATATCCAGACGGGGTATGGACTGGAAGGAATTCTGCCGGACGCGCGGGTGGGAGAGATTGGGCGAGAGATGGTCCCGTATTTGCGGGCCAATGATTTTGACGGCGCGGTGAAGCTGGCGGTGGGGCAGGTTTCGCAGATCATCGCCGGGGATGTGGGGGTGAAGCTGACGCCGCTGACCGGGCAGCAGGAGCAACCGCAACAGCAGGTGAATATCGGGCGGGGGCAGGTGATCTTCTCCGGCGTCATTATTCTGCTGATCCTTTTGTTTGTGGGGAGGTTCGGCGGGTCGGGACTGATCGGGTTTCTGCTGGGCATGTTCTTCGGTGGATTCGGCGGCCGTGGTGGTGGCGGCTTTGGAGGCGGTGGTGGATTCGGCGGTGGCGGTGGTGGCGGTGACGGGTTTGGCGGCTTTGGAGGCGGAAGCACAGGCGGCGGCGGGGCCGGCGGCAGTTGGTAAGATGAGTGGGACTGAGGGAGATTACGAGAGATGATGCGTCGTGGATTGTGGATTCTGATTGCAATAGTGGTGGTTCTGGTTCTGGTAGCGGTGTGGATTTTTGGCAGCTATGTGAGCTCCAAAAATACGATGGTGCAGAAGCAGGTCGCGGTGCAGACGCAGTGGGCGAATGTGCAGACGCAGCTGCAGCGGCGCTCGGATTTGATTCCGAACCTGGTTTCGACCGTGAAGGGATATGCGACACACGAGCAGACGGTATTTGCCGATGTGTCGAATGCGAATGCGGGGATGCTGAACGCGCATAGTCCGCAGGCGGCCATCCAAGCGAGCGGGCAACTTGATTCGGCGCTGGGACGGCTGCTGGCATTGTCGGAGAGATATCCGGACTTGAAGGCGAACCAGAATTTTCTGGCGTTGCAGGACCAGCTGGAGGGCACGGAGAATCGCATTGCGGTGGAGCGGCGGCGGTACAACGAGGCTCTGCAGGATTACAACACCTATATACGTCAGTTCCCGAACAGCATCTGGGCAGGGATGGCAGGATTCCAGCAGAACAACGCTTATTTTGAGGCGAATCCAGGTTCACAGAATGCGCCGGCAGTGAAGTTCTAGCTCGTCGCCAGGGCAACAGCTTCGAGTGGCCACTCCCGTTAACCATAAGGGACGCTGTTCCCATTTGTGCGATCGAGTTGATGTTGTGCTTGGTTGGGGGAGCTCTTAAGCTGATCTTGTGGAATACGTTTCGGACGGCGCTCGGCTTTTTTATGAGGCTCTAGGCGAAGGACCGGCGGTTGTGCTGCTGCATCCTACGCCCTGCGATCATCGCTTCTGGCTGCCTGTAGGGAAGATGCTGGCGGCGCGCTACCGCGTCATTGTGCCCGATCTGCGCGGGCATGGCTCGTCGGAAGCGGGTGACGGGCCGATCACGATGGAGCGGCTGGCGAACGATGTGCTGCGGCTGCTGGATGAATTGCGGATTGAGCGAGCGCTACTTGCGGGCTGCTCAATCGGCGGTTACACACTCTATGAGATCTGGCGAAAGGCTGCGGCGCGAGTGCAGGCGCTGGGGTTTTGCTGCGCCAAACCGCAGGCGGATACAGCGGCGGGAAGGCTGCAGCGCGAGGAGTGGATTGCGAAGATTCGCGAGCGCGGGACAGGCGAGTTCATTGAGGCGCAACTCGAGCGGCTGATTGGGCCGACGGCGCGGCGGAGGAATCCGGAGCGCGTGGGCGAGGCGCGGGAGATGATGCAGAGAGTGACGCCGGCGGCGGCGATTGCGGTGCTGCAGGGACTGGCAGCAAGGCCGGATTCGGTGGAGACGGCGCGCGGGATTCGTGTTCCGACGTTTGTGCTGGCGGGAGGCGAGGATCCGGTTTCGACAGTGGCGGACATGAAGCTGCTGGCGGAGACGATTCGCAATGGCGGATACGGGGCGGAGTATTCGGAGATGCGCGACGCGGGGCATTTTGCTCCGTGGGAGCAGCCGGAAGTAGTGGGGCCGTTGCTCCGGCGGTTTTTTGATTCGGTCTGAAAGCATCCGCAGTTGCCAGTCAGTTGCCCTTGCCTAGTGAACTGGAGACTGTCGACTGGTAACTGCTCACCGCTTGAGCATGTTTCTTGCGATGAAGAGAACGTTGGCGGGGCGTTCGGCTAATCGGCGCATGAAGTAGGGATACCACTCTGCGCCGAAGGGGACATAGACGCGGAGGTTGTAGCCTTCCTTCACGAGCGAGGCCTGGAGATCGCGGCGTATTCCATAGAGCATCTGAAACTCGAAGCTGCGTTTTTCTATTCCCTGCTGCTGGATGAAATTTTTCGCGGCGGCGATCATGGCTTCGTCGTGAGTGGCGATGCCATGATAAATGCCGCTGACGAGCAGAGTTTTGGTGAGGCTTACGTAGTTGGCGTCGACTTTGGATTTTTCCGGGAAGGCGACGCTGGCGGGCTCCTTGTATGCTCCTTTGCAGAGCCGGATGCGGATGCCGTCGGCGATTAGCGTGGAAATGTCATCTGCGCTACGATAGAGGTAGGCTTGGATGACGATGCCGACGTGCCCGCGATTCGAAGGGCGGGCGTGCAGCGACCGGACTAGGTCAATGGTGGGCTGAGTATATTCACTGCCCTCCATGTCGACTCGCACGAAGTTATTTACTGCGAGGGCATGATCGACAAGGCTGGATACAATTTCGGCGGCCAATTCGGGTTGTAAGTCCATGCCCATCTGAGTGAGCTTTACGCTTACATTTGCCTGGAGTTTCTGTTCGGCGATTGCGTCGAGCAGGCGGTGGTATATCTCCGCCGATTGGCGCGCTTGTTCGGGCGTGGTGACATTTTCGCCGAGGCTGTCGAGGGTGGATTCGATGCCCTGGTCCTGCAGAGAGCGGGCGGCGCGGAGAACGTCCTGGATGTCCATTCCGGCTACGAAGCGGGATGACATGCGGCGTCCCAGAACGGAACGCTCCGAAAAATGCCGCAGAGGCTGATTGCGGGAGAGGGCGATGAAGGCGGAGCGAAGGATGGACATTGATCCTTAATTTATTCAGGGTTTTCCACTGAATATTCTTCTTCGGGCGAACTGCCCATTTTCGCACAGCCAACGTAGGGCGGTTCATGAAAAAGAGATTTGGAGATATGAAAACAAGAAAGCAAGCCAATGGTGTGAAAAACGCATCTCATGATGAAGGAAATAGTCACACGATAGGCTGCGACTGGGATGGAGAAGCCTATGGTAAATAATTGCGCGAATCCGAAGTGCGCGAAGCCGTTGCATTATCTGCGAGAAGGACGGGTGTTCGTCTTTGACGCAGAGAGCGACAGCGAAAAGCCGATTCACCGCATGGAGCATTTCTGGCTGTGCGGAGCCTGTTCCCAGACAATGCGCCTTGAGAAAACTTTGCAGGGCGTGCGAACGGTGATGAAACCTGGACTACACGTGCGACAGGCGATGCCGATCAGCCAGCCGCTCGCTTCATAGAAACTAGTTTTAATAAAAGAAGAAGCGCCCTTCGCGGGGCGCTTTTTTCTTATGGGATCCGTTTGACGGCGGGGATTTGGGGAGACCGATCGGGGACGGACCTTCCGTAAATTCCGATGAGGGCGTTCCAGCGAACGAGGAGCAACTCCTTGAGCATCTGCAGGCCGTCTCTCAGATAGCTGATGCGGGAGCGTTCATCATGTCCCCAGGTTACGGGCACTTCGCGTACGGTGTAGCCGCGTTTGCGGGCGATGAAGAGGATTTCAGGATCGAAACCCCAGCGCTCAATCCGCTGAAGCTGGAAGATAGTTTGCGCCGCCTGGTGGGTGAATGCTTTGAATCCGCATTGTGTGTCGGCGTAGGGCAGACGCATGATCATGCGCGTGACGATGTTGAAGCAGCGGCCGAAGAAGCGACGATAGAGTGGCTGCCGGATGGTTTGGCGGCTCTGCGCCAGCCAGCGGGAGCCGATGGCTAGGTCGGCGCCATGGCGGATCGCGTCGTAGAGGAGATGGGCTTCTTCGATAGGCGAGGAGAGATCGGCGTCAGTGAAGAGGACGATGTCTCCTGAGGCGTGGAGGATTCCGTTGCGGACGCTATATCCCTTGCCGCGGTTGGTTTCATTGGGGAGGAGGCGAACATACGGGCACTGGGCGGCGATCGCTCTTACGATGGCCGCGGTTTTGTCGGTCGAGCCGTCGTCTACGACGATGACCTCGGCGTTCCAGCGATAGGTTTCGACACAGCGGATTACATCGTCGAGGGTGGCCCCGATTCGCGCCTGTTCATTGAAGGCGGGTATTACGATGCTGTAGTCGGTCTTCACGGTAGCGATCGCCCGGCGAAGTCTGCCTTATGATATCGCTAAGTTCAGGGGCAGGAAAGGTTTCCGGGTGAAATTTCGAGGCTGGGCACGGCACGTAGAAATATTCCGGCATCTACACTTGTAAAAAGGGGTTATGGCACCATAAAGTTCATATCAGCCTCTGGTCTGGAGCACGCGCACAATGACAAAAGCAGAACTGGTTGAGGAAGTCACAAATATTGGCGATCTAACCCGTCGCGATGGCGAGGTAATCGTGGACACGATCTTCGACGCCGTGATTGGCGCTTTGAAGGCCGGCGACAAGATTGAGATACGCGGGTTCGGGAGTTTTCGGATTCGTCAACGGAACCCGCGCATCGGGCGCAATCCAAAGACCGGTGCGAAAGTGGATGTTCCGGCGAAGCGCGTTCCTTATTTCAAGCCCAGTAAAGAGCTGCGCGACCTTGTGAATCCAGCGGAGCGTACCGACGGTCGGTAGCCCCCGGATTCGCCGGCGACATTATCAGCGGCGAATTCCGATGACGGAGAGCATGCGTCCGGTGAAGCCGTGGCTGGCGCGGTAAGAGAAATAGCGGTCTGCGCGGCAACTGGTGCAATCTTCCACGACAGAAATGGCGGTTGAATGGAGGCCGGCGTCGAGTAACTGGCGACGGTTCGCTTCCGCAAGATCAAGATGCAGGCTGGGCCCGAGGTTGCTGTGGCCGGGCGCGCGGGCGGTGAGAAACAGCATTGGATATTTCTCTTTGACCGGGTCGGAATCGTACACATCACAGAACAGCGCTTCGGCATAGCCAAACTGCGAAAGGAACTGGTTGCGTACGTCTTCGCCGACGGCATAGCAGCACTGGCCGATGCCGGGGCCGATGGCGGCGACCAGGTCTTTGGGTTTGCTGCCGAATTCGAGCCTCATGCGGCCCACCCCATTTTCGACAATGCGCTTGAGGGTTCCGCGCCAACCGGCGTGGAAGGCAGCGACGACGCGCCGCTTGCGGTCGGCGATGAGAACGGGAATGCAGTCGGCAGTTTGGATGGCGAGGAGAAGGCCGGGATCAGAGGTCATCATGGCGTCGGCTTTCCAGCGAGCTTTTTCGCCTGCGTCTTCGGCGGTGACGCGCCTGATGAGCGAGGAGTGAATTTGATAGAGGGTGACGAGGGGAAAGGCATCGTCGCCGGTGACTTCCTTGAGAAAACGGCTGCGGTTTGCTTGGACGTTTTCGGCTGAATCTGTCGCGGTGAAAGCGAGGTTCAGGTCTCCCGTGGCCTGGCCGGGGCTGTAGACAACGCTCTTACCTCCGGTGCGGGTGCTGAATCCGCTGACGAGCCAGTCGATATCGGCGAGCAGCGGGGAGCGAATTACGTCAATTCGTTGCCGGGGGGAAGTTGCCGGAGCTTGCTGGGGCAAAGTTGCCGGATAACTGAGTTTTCGCGGGCGTTGCGGGGCATGCTTTGCCTGGGGATAGGTTCCTTTGAGGAGGATTTTGCGGCGGCCTCGGCTGAGGCCTACGTTGGCCAGCAGCTCGTCAATGTTTTTTTTGGCGGAAGCAGATTCCGGCGACCGGGGCATGAAGCCATTTTATGGCAGAGCGGTCAGGCGAAGATTCCGGCGCAAAAGAGCGAATGGGCCCGCTTTCCAGCGGGCCCGCTCAGAGGCATTTTAGGTGGGATACGGTGAGTCGTACTTGAAGTGTCTGCCTTATGGGGAAAGCAGACATACAACTTAGGGAGAATTCACAAACGAAGGTAGGTAATACCAGTAGCTGCCTCTAATAATTGGTGAGTATGATGCCTGCATAATTCGAAAAGGGTGCCTGGAGTTTTTCCACAGGTAAAGAAAATTTTCCGGCGAAGAAAACAAAGGACTTGGCAGCTCTAAATTTACGAAACGCCGGCGGAGCGACCCGGGAGTTTACCGGCTGAGGCGGAAAAGCGCGGAGCCATGCGGAGGCAGGGTAACCGACAGTGATGATCGTGGGCCGAGATCTTTGCGCAGCCAGAGGTCGCGGACGCGGTAGCGGCTTAGGTCGAGGCCGAACTGGCTCCCGAGCTTCTGCCATGGGGGTGTGTTGACGCGAGCAGGCGCGTTTCCGCGATTGAAGACGGCGATGATGTGGTCGGAGCCGAGGCGGGCGGCCCACATGACAATGTTGCTGTTTTCGGCGGTCTCGATCTGGTGGTTTTCCGTGGTGTGCTGATCGACGGCCAGAACCTCAGGATTTGTGAGGAGGGATTCAGTCGCGGCGTCCATGCGGGTGAGGTTTGCGCCGATGACCAGGGGCGACCTGGCGATGGACCAGAGAGTCACGAGGGTGCGGGCTTCAGTATGGTTGAGGCGCGATGGGCGGGGTGACGGCCCCCATCCGGCGTGAGGCCCGAGGTAGCCGATGGGCAGCATGTCCCCATCGGGCCAGTGACCGGGTCCGGCGTAAGGCTCCCATTGGGCGAGGAGTTGGAATTGATTCCTGAGGCTTTGCGGAAAGCCATTTTCATCGTGCGGCGAAGCCCAGAGATCCCAGAAATCGTTGGAGACGCGCCAGAGCTGGGCGTACTGGGTGACGTTCGAGGCTTCTGCGAGCGGAGTGGGGCCAGGGGAGAGGCTGAGAACGATGGGTCGGCCGGATTTCCTTATGGCGGCCGCGATCATGCGGATTTCGTCGCTCTTGTAGGGCGAGGAGATGCAGTCGACTTTGAGGAAATCGATGCCCCAGCGGGCATAGAGGCGAAGGATGGAGTCGTAATAGGCCTGTCCGGCGGGGTTGGACTTTATGCCGTAGTTGTCGGCATTCCAGCGGCAGCGGTCGGAGGTGTCGGCGGCATCGGCGGCGTGGAGGGAGGAGCCGGCGATGGGCAGATTCTTATCGGCGGCCTCGCGGGGAATTCCGCGCAGGATGTGAATGCCGAACTTGAGGCCGAGGGAGTGGACGTAATCGGCCAGCGGTTTGAAGCCCTGGTTGTTGGCGGCTGAGGGAAAGCGATTCAGGGCGGGAAGGTAACGTCCGTCAGCGGACATTGTGAAGCCGTAATTATGTGGATCGAGTGGGTGGGCGTAATACCAGTTTGCATCGATAGCGACGTATTCCCAGCCGTACTTCTGAAGGTGCTGGTGGAACCAGTCTGTGTTGGCCTTGAATTGAGACTCGGTGATGCTGATGCCGTAGGCGTCATAACTGTTCCAGCCCAGAGGCGGGGTGGAGGCGAGCGGGGACGAGGCTGAAGACTGGGCGGCTATGGTGAGGGCCACTGCCGCGAGAAGAGAGAGGACGAGAGCGGTTCGCTTCAAGGCGGATTACCTCGCGGGGTTCATTTTAGTCGAAGGCAGAAACTTGGGCGGGGGCAGTTAACTGCGTGGTTTTTTGCGGGATTGGGCGCATGGGCTGTGCTACTATCGACCAGCATTTCCAGCGGAGCGGTCACTTAATATGTCTATCGGCAATGTAATCAGCGACGCAGGTCAGGCTGGGACGCCGGCTGGGAATCCGCAGCCCCATTATGATCTTCGCCCCCTTTCGACGGGCGAGGTACTGGACCGGACCTTCCAGATTTACCGTTCGCGTTTTGCCCTGTTTGCCGGACTGGCGCTGCTGCCGGCGGCGGTGAACGTGATCGTAACCGCGATCCGGCTGGTGTATACGGCGCACCAAAGTGCGCACGTTCACTCCGGTCTGGCGCTCTATCGTGTGCAGGGAGTTACGGGATTACTGTTGATCGCCGCGTCGCTGATCTCATTTGTGCTCTACGGGATTATGCACGCCGCGACGACCTGGGCTGTATCGTCGGTGTATCTGGGAGAGATTGCTTCAATCAAGGCGGCGTATAGGGTAGGGTTTCGGCACTGGTTCCGCTATACGGTGATTATGCTGCGGCAGGTGTGGGCCTCCATATGGCTTTTCATGGTGTTGTTGATGGCGGCTGTGCTGACTTCTGTAGCGGCGCGGCGGGTTGGGGGCGGGCTAGGCTGGCTGACAATTCTTTTGATCGTACTGGCTGGGCTTTCGCTGATTTATGGAATGTGGGCGTATTTCAGGATTTCGCTTGCGGTCCCGGCGGCGGTGGTGGAGTCGTCGGCAGTGCGGGCATCGTTACGCCGCAGTGCTCAACTGCTGGCGAGCCGCAAGGTAAGAATTTTTCTGCTGTTTCTGCTGCTGCTTGCGCTTTATATTGTGGTCGGAATGATTCAGTCGCCGCTGGCGATTCTTACAATGCGGGCCCACGGCGCACAGGCGTTTGTATCGCAGGGAATCAATCTTGCAGTGAGCTTTGTGGCCGCAACTCTAATTGGGCCAGTCTGGGCGATTGGGGTGTGCCTGTTTTATTTCGATGAGCGCGTGCGCCGCGAAGGTTTTGATATCGAGTGGATGATGAGGAAGCTGGCTCCCGCGGACCCGATCGTGACGGAGCCGCCTGCGCTCACGCAGGAAAATTCTGTCGAACCTGCGTGAATATTTCTGATGCGCCGCCGGCTGCTGGTTCCCGCTCTCGTTTCAGTACTGATGGTGGCTGCGCCGCTTGAGGCGAGCGCGCTGGGCCAGTCGTCGCTCAAAGACTACCGGGTTCACCTGGATAAACTGCATGCATTGGTGGAGAGCTGCGAGGCGAACGCGTCGGCGTGCGACGCGTCTGCCGTAGGGCCGGATGAGAGCGTCGAGATCCGAGGCCTCGGCGCAGGCGCGAATGCAAATTCCTTTGAGGCGCATTACGATTGGCTGCGCGATGTTCTGAAGTCAGCACGCGACGCCGGAAACAGCAAACGCGGAGATGAGTTGCACGGGGCGGAAGCGCGGCTCGCTGAAATGGCGCGGGAGGCTTCTGGCGTGCGTGGATCGGCGCCCGATATCGCAATGGCACGGAAACACGCGGATGCGATTCTGGAGCATGCGGAGTTCGCGACCGTTCGGGACGATTCGCTGTGGGAGCGGATTGCGGCGCTTATCGGGCTGTGGTTGGACAAGCTATTCAACAATGTGGCGAAGTTTGGAAAACGGTCGCCGTGGATCGGGCCGCTGATGGAATGGGGCCTGATTGGAGTTGTTCTGCTGGGGCTGGCGCTGTGGGCAATGCGCGCGCTGCGCAGGCAGCGACTGGCGGTTCGGGTGGAAGCGGCAAAGCAGATGGAGCCGTGGGAAGAGGCGGCGCGAAACTGGCGCGGTCTGGCGGAGGAGCAGGCGGCGCGCGGGGAATGGCGCGAAGCAGTGCATTGCCTTTACTGGGCGAGCATCGCGGTGCTGGAAGGGCGGAGGATGTGGACGCCGAATCGGTCGCGGACTCCGCGGGAATATGTGCGGTTGATGGAGGCGGGGTCGGCGAGGCGAGGGCTTTTGCGGCAGCAGACGCAGGGCTTTGAGCGCGTGTGGTATGGACTGCGCGACGCCGGGCGGCAGGAGTATGAGCGCGCGCTGAAGCTGCATGAAGAACTGAGGGTGGCGTGAGCGGGAAGCTGAGCGCCGACGCGCGGCTGGTGGCTTGGGCATGCGCTGGGGTCCTGGCGATTATCGTTGTGGCCGCAGTATTCGCGCCAGCGCGCGAGGACCACGATGCTGTTCCGAGCACGTGGAACAGCGGCTCGCGGGGAGCAAAGGCTGCATATCTACTGCTGGGGCAGCTGGGCTATGAAACGGCGCGATGGGTCAGACCAGCAGCGGATTTGAGCGCGGTGGATGCGGCGCACACGACGCTGGTGCTGGCTGATGCGCAGCTTGGGGACTTCGGCAAAGAGAAGGCGGGAATTGCGGAGTTTCTGAATGACGGAGGCCGGGTGGTTGCGACGGGCACGCTGAGCGCCCTGATGCTTCCGGAGTCGCACATTGGACCGCCAGCGCGTATCTATACTGCGCTTTGCTATACGACTCCGCAGTCGCTGAGCGGGATGGGGCGCGCGGGGCAGATCGCAATACCGGTGACTGTACGGTGGAAAGAAGACGTTGCACCGGGTGCGGCAGTGGACCAGGCGTGCGGCAGCGACGCCGTGGTGGTGCACTATGGAGTTAGTTCTCACCCCAGCACGCCAGATTCGATCGCAGGCGAGGTGGTCTGGTGGAGCTCGTCACATCCGCTGAGCAATCGGGGGCTGAGGGAAGATGCGGACCTGCGGCTGCTGCTGGCAAGCGTGGGCGAGCCGGGGCGGCAGGTGTTGTTTGATGAATATATTCACGGAGCACGCGAAGGGATTTGGGCGACAACTAAGGGAACTCCGGTCAACGCGTTGTGCTGGCAGCTTGCAGCCATTGCGCTGCTGCTGGTGTTGAGTTTTGGGCGACGAAGCGGGCCGGTGCGCGCGCTGTCGCGGCCGACGCGGGGATCGCCGCTGGAGTTTGCGGAGTCGATGGGGGCTCTCTACCGCAAGGCCGGAGCGGCCGATGTTGCGACGAGCGCGGCGGAGCGGCGGCTGATGGATTTTCTGCACAAGGAGGGCGGAATTCCACGGGAGACGCTACGGGCGGGTCCGGATGCGATTGCAGCGGCGGTGGCGACGCGATTTTTCTATGCTCCTGCTGAATTTCCGATTGATTTGAAGGCTGCGCGGGAGGCGGAATTCAATCGCGTGAGTGCAAAAGGCGCGCTGGAGTTGGTGCGACGGCTTGACCGGCACGGTGCGAATTTAGAAGCGATCATGACAGACAAACGGAATGGAGAGACGGGTGACTGAAGAAGAGCAGGCAATTGCGGAGCACGGGGCCGCTGCGGAGCTGTTTGCGCGCGGGCGCGCGGAACTAGGGAAAGTGATTTCCGGGCAGATGGAGTTGATCGATCAGGCGCTGCTGACTCTGCTGTGCGGCGGCCACGCGCTGATCGAAGGGGTGCCGGGAGTTGCGAAGACGCTGACGGTGAAAACGCTGGCGCGATTTCTGTCGCTGGATTTCAAGCGGGTGCAGGGCACTCCCGATATGATGCCGGCGGACATTCTGGGCACGAGCGTGTTTTCGCTGAAGACGAATGAATTTGCGTTTCATCGCGGACCGGTGTTCACGCAGTTTCTGCTGGCGGATGAGGTGAACAGGATGCCTCCCCGCACGCAGGCGGCGTTGCTCGAAAGCATGGAAGAGCGGCAGGTGACGATGGACGGCGAGCGGCACGCGCTGGATGATTTTTTTACCGTGTTCGCGACGCAGAATCCGTTGGAGTTTGAAGGAACGTACCCGCTGCCGGAGGCGCAACTGGACCGTTTTTTGCTGAAGATTCATGTTGGGTATCCGACGGCGGCAGAGGAGCGGGTGATTCTGGAGCGGCACCATGCGGCGGTGGAACCGACGCGTTTGGAGCAGGCTCCGGTGGAGGCGGTGAGTTTGGCGGAGCTGGCTGCGGCGAGGGAGCAGGTGCGGCGAGTGCGGGTTGAGCCGGCGATCTTTGAGTATCTGCTGGCAGTAGCGCGGCGCACGCGCGAGTGGCCCGCGATTTCGCTGGGAGCGAGTCCGCGCGCGGCTGCGGGACTGCTGATTGTGGCCAAGGGATACGCAGCGAAGGATGGGCGCGACTATCTGATTCCGGATGATGTGAAGGAGGCGGCGCTGCCGTGCCTGAGGCATCGGCTGATACTGAAACCCGAGGTTGAGCTCGAGGGATTTGATCCAGACCGCGTGATTCGGGATGTGCTGGCCGCGACCCCGCTGCCGAAATGATTCAGACACTGATTCCCGCGCCGGTGAAGGCTGCTGCGCGTCCGCGACCGTTCGGTTACGCGCTGACGGCACGCACGCTGATGCTTCTGGTTGCGGGATGTCTGCTGGCGCTGCCGGGATTTTTCCATCCGCGCTGGGTATGGGCGATGCTGGCGTGGGACGTATTGGTGCTCCTGCTGGCAGTGTTCGATGCGAACATGCTCCCTGCGGCTTCGGCGATTACGGTGGAGCGGCAGTTTGGGGAATCTCCCGTTCTGGCTGAGGCGACGAAGATCGATATCGAAATTACACAGGAGTCGAATCAGATTCTTGATGTGCGGGTGAGCGATGCGCTTCATTCGGCGCTGGCTGCGATGCCGGTGGAGGCCGATGCCCGGGCTTTTCCGCGGGATGCGGTTCGAGTGAAGATGGAGTGTGTGCCGAACCGGCGCGGCGATGTGCGGCTGGGCAAGGTTTATCTGGGTTATCGTGGCGCGCTGAAGCTGGCGGAGCGATGGGCGGAGGCCGATCTGGAACAGGAGATTCGGGTATATCCGCCGATGGAGCGATCGCCCGAGGATACGCAGATGTATCTGCTGCGCATTCGGCAGATCGCGTTGCAAAAGCGGCGGCTGCGCCTGCGAGGATTGGGGCGGGAGTTCGAGAGCCTGCGTGAATATCAGCGTGGGGATGAAGTGCGAAATATTGCGTGGCCGGCTACGGCGCGCCGCGGCAAGCTGATTACACGCGAATTTACGACGGAGCGGAGCCAGCAGGTGTGGATTGTGCTGGATGCAGGAAGGCTCTCGCGCACCGGAATTGCGCGTTCAGCGACACGTGGCTTCTCCGCCATAAAGGACGGCGCTGTTGTGGCTCCCCCTCCGGTTGAGGAGATAAACATTACGCAGCTCGATCTATCAGCGGGCGCGGCAGTAGCGCTGGCGCAGGCGGTCATGCAGGCCGGCGACAAGGCGGGACTGCTTACTTATGGGCAGAAGATTCAGCAGCAGTTGTTGCCTGGAGCGGGAACGGGGCATCTGCGGCAGTTTGTGGACGCACTATCGCAGGCGCGGTCGGAGGCGGGAGAGGCGAACCACCTTGGAGCGGCGGCGCGGCTGAAGCATTTGCAACGCAGGCGCGGATTGATTCTATGGATTACGGAACTGGCGGACAGCGCGCGGCGGTCTGAGGTGGTGGATGCGGCTCTTGATCTGGCGCGGCGGCACCTGGTTCTGCTGGTTGCGCTGGGGCATCCGGAGCTGGATGCGACGGCGGACCGGCAGCCGAAGAGCGTGGGAGAGATGTTTGTGGCGACGGCGGCGGCGGAGATATTGGAGCGCAGACGGTCTTTACTGGCCCGGCTGCGCTCGCAGGGAGTTCTGGTGGTGGAGACAACTCCCGGCGCGGTAAAGGCGGATGCGATCAATCAGTATCTTGAGGCGAAGGCTCGCGGACTGGTCTGACTATTTTGCCTGAAGGGCCTTGATCACGGTTTCGACGCTGGGATTACCGCGGCCCAGGTACTCGCTTACACGCTGGCGCTCTTCGGTCGTGAGCGTGGGCACCAGGGCGAGGATGCGGCGCAGCGTGGTGGATACATCGTCAACGTAATTCATCATGCGTATGGCTTCGCCGGAAAGTGGCATGTGCGGTGTCCCCTTCAATCTTTTTTCTATTTTCCTCGAACAGTGAGACGCAAGTAAAGCATGCGGCATAGAAGTCCACCGTTTATTGATGTATGGCATCCTAGAGGCTGTGTCTTCCGCAAGTGTTATTCCCTCAATAGAAGCGCCGGTTCGAGACTGCATGGAGCGAGTTCTCCGCACGGAGGCGCGCGCTCCACGATCGACGTATCGAATGCAGCTCCATGCGGGTTTTGCGTTCTCGGATGCGGAGGCGGTGTTGCCGTATCTGCGCCGGCTGGGCATTGGGGACTGCTATTTATCGCCGGTGTTTGAGGCGCGGCCGGGATCGATGCACGGCTACGATGTGATGCGGCATGACCGGTTGAATCCTGAGCTGGGCGGCGATGAGGGATTCGCGCGGCTCGCACAGAAGGCGCGCGAGTCGGGAATGGGAGTGCTGCTGGATATTGTTCCGAACCACATGGGGGTGGGGAACGATTCGGTATGGTGGCAGGACGTGCTGGAGAACGGACGCGCCTCAGAGTATGCGGATTACTTCGACATCGATTGGAACCCGCTAAAGGCGGACATGCAGGGCAAGTTGCTGCTGCCGATTTTGGGCGACCAATATGGCGCGGAGCTGGAGAGCGGCCATATTCAGGTTGCGATTGAAGACGGGCGCGGCACGGTGAATTACTACGATCACTCGATGCCGCTTGCTCCGCGATCCCTGCCACTGATTTTTGCTGAGCAGGAGAAAGCGGAGCTGCCGCAGCGATTTCGCGATCTGCTGCGAGATTTGTCGCATATTCCGCCGAATGACACGGCGGACAGCAGCCTGGCGATGCAAAGGCGCGCGCAGCTTGAAGAGATCACGCCAAAAATCCGCGCGGCGCTCTCTGATCCGCGGAATAAGGCAGCAATTGCTGCGGCGTTGCAGAAGGTAAACGGAAGGCCGGGAGACGCGCGCAGCTTCGACCGGCTGCACGAGATTCTGGAGGCGCAGCCTTATCGGCTGGCATTCTGGCGTGTATCGGCGGAGGAGATCAATTACCGGCGATTTTTCGACATAAACGATCTGGTGGGGCTGCGAATGGAGAACGCGGCGGTATTTGCGGCAACGCACTGCCTGATTCGCAGGATGCTGGCAGAAAAGCAGGTCACGGGATTGCGCGTGGATCACTGCGATGGGATGTTTAATCCGCGGCAATATTTAATTCGTTTGCAACTGCTTTACATTGCGAGCCAGTGCAGGGGCGGTTCGCCAGTGGGACCGGTTGCCGAGAACGGGATTGAGAGCGAGATTCGCGATGCGTTGCGCGGATACGACTGGAGCGCGGTGCAGGGCCCGCTGTATGTGGTGGTGGAGAAGATTCTGGAGCCGCGGGAGGCTCTGCCGCGCGAGTGGCCGGTGCGGGGTACTTCGGGATATGACTACGTCCATTTTGTGAATCAGGTTTTTATCAATCAGGAGAACAAGAAGCGGTTCAACGATTTGTATGAGCGGGTAATTGGGCGGACGGCGGATCCGCAGGACATTATCTATCGATCGAAGCTGCAGGTGATGCAGAACGCGCTGTCGAGCGAGACCTATGTGCTGACAAATCTGTTGAGCCAGCTTGGGTCGGCTGACCGGCGCGCGCGTGATTTTACCGACAATCTGCTGGGCTCGGCGATTCGCGAGACGATCGCTTCCTTCCCGGTATACCGGACTTACATTGATGATCGCGGCCGGTACACGGAACGCGACCGGGCGTATATCCACCAGGCGATTGCTCGAGCGAAGCATCGCAGTCCGGACGTGGATGTTTCGGCGTTCGATTTTCTGGAGCAGACGTTGCTTCTGCACGGCCGGAGCGGAGAAGACATCGACCAGCGCGAGCTCTATTTTGCGCTGAAGTTCCAGCAATTGACCGGGCCGGTGATGGCCAAGGGCGTGGAAGACACCGCGTTCTACACGTATAACCGGTTCATCTCCTCGAATGAAGTGGGAAGCTCGATGCAGTCGTTCGGGATTTCGACGGAGACATTCCATGCGAGCAATACGGAGCGGCTGGAGAGCTCGCGCGATGCGATGCTGGCCACGTCGACGCACGACACCAAGCGGAGCGAGGATGTGCGTGCCCGGCTGAATGTTATTTCCGAGATGAAGCTGATGTGGCCCATTTTTGCGCGGCGCGCACAGCGGCTGAATGCGCGCTACAAGCAGACGCTTGAAGATGGGCGGGTGGCTCCGGATGCGAACGAGGAGTACTTGATCTATCAGACGATTGCGGGCGCGTGGCCGTGGCAGATGGAAACGGCGGACGACCGGCGGCAATTTGTGGAGCGGCTGCAACAGTACGTGACCAAGGCGCTGAGCGAGGCCAAGGTCAACCTGAGCTGGGTGAATCCAAATGAAAAATATGTAGCGGCGGTGCATGCGTTTGTTGCCGCAATCCTGATGCCGGGCGCGAATGGAAGGGAACCGCGGTTTATTTCCGTGTTGCGGGAGCTGCTGCCTGCATTGAAGATTTTCGGCGCGGTAAATTCGCTGGCGCAAGTTGTGCTGAAGGCGGCGTCGCCGGGAGTGCCGGATTTTTACCAGGGAAGCGAGATGTGGGACCTGAGCCTGGTCGATCCGGATAACCGGCGCCCGGTGGATTACTTGCTGCGCAGCGAGGCTCTGGATGGAATGCTGCGAAGGGCCGGAGCCGAGGGCGCTATGGCGGTTTGCCGCGAAGTAACGGAGGCCCTGGAGGATGGCCGCATTAAGCTATGGACGACGCATCGCGCGCTGGCGGCGCGGGCGGAGATGGCGGAGCTGTTCCGGCGCGGTGACTATCTGCCCTTGCAAGAGGAAGACGGGCATGCTGAGCATGTGATTGCGTTTTTGCGGCGGCGCGGGGAGCAATGCGTGCTGGTTGCGGTGCCGCGCTTCGCATATACGCTGATGCATCATCGGGTGGAACTACCGCTGGGTAAGGCGTGGGGCAGCGCAAAGTTGGCAGCGGAGCAGTGTGCCGGGAAGCGGCTGGTGAATGTGTTCACGGGCGAGGAACTGGTTGTGCCGGAAAATGGGCGAATTCCGATGGCGCAAGTGTTCGCGCATTTTCCCGTCGCAATGCTGGCGGTGCAGGAGGACGGTTTGCGGGGCCGCTCCCACTAGCCGTTTGCCGGTTGCTGATCGCGATCGGTAGCTTCGGCGAGTTCCGCCAGCTTGGCGGCAATGCCGGGAGTGAGCGCATCCTCGGGGCAGCGCCAGGTCCAGTTTCCGGGGGCGCGAGAGGGCATGTTCATCCGCGATTCCGCGGGCAGACAGAGGATATCCTGCACTGGAACAATACAGATGTCGGCGACTGAGGTTTCGACGGCGCGAACCATGGCCCAGACGAAATCCTTCCGCGTAGTTCCGAGGTAGGATCTGGCGGCGGCCTTTTCGACCTTGGTCGATTCTTCGTCCCACCAGCCGAGAGTGGTGTTGTTGTCGTGGGTACCGGTATAGACCACGCAGTTCTTGATGTACCTATGCGGCAGATAGTCGTGCGCTTTGCGGTCTGAGAAGCCGAACTGCAGGATGCGCATTCCGGGAAGGCGGAACTGCTCGCGCAGGGCGTCCACTTCAGCCGTGATGAGGCCGAGGTCTTCAGCGATAAAGGGTAGCTCGCCGAGCGCGTGGCCGATGGTTCGAAACAGATCGGCACCGGGCGCCTTGATCCATTCGCCGTGTTCGGCGGTTTCATTAGCGGCGGGAATGGCCCAGTAGGCCTCGAATCCGCGGAAGTGGTCGAGGCGGATGATGTCGTAGAGATAGCGCGCGCGGCTCATGCGGTCGATCCACCATGTAAAGCCGCTGTTGCGCATCACGTCCCATTTGTAGAGCGGATTCCCCCAGCGCTGGCCGGTGGCCGAGAAATAATCGGGAGGGACACCTGCAACGCGAATGGGATTGAGATTTTGGTCGAGCTCAAAGAGGTCGGGACGGGTCCAGACGTCGGCGCTGTCATAGTTCACGAAGATGGCGACGTCGCCGATGATCTTGATTCCGCGCTCGGCGCAGTAGGAGCGCAGGGCAGACCATTGATCATCGAACGCGAATTGAAGAATCTGCTGGACGGCGATCTCTTCGGAGTGTTCGCGGCGGATTTTGTCGAGGGCACGCGAGTCGCGATGGGCGAGCTCCTTTGGCCACTCGTTCCATGACACGAGTTTGAATTTTTTCCGGAGCACTGCGTAGAGAGCGAAGGACTCCAGCCAGGTCCAGTTGGTACGGGTGTAAGCCTCGTAGCGTTGCCACTCGGCCTGATCATGCTTGTGGAGGAAATTGCGGGCCGCCTCTTCGAGAAGCGGGAGTTTTGCGCGGGTCACGGCTTCAAAGTCGACGCTGCCGGATTTTCCGGGAAGTTTTTCAATACGCCTGCGCTCTATCCATCCCCGATCGGAGAGATGCTCGAGACAGATGAGCAGAGGATTGCCGGCGAAGGCCGAGAGCGCGGCGTAGGGCGAGTTGCCGTATCCGGTGGGGCCGATGGGGAGGACCTGCCAGACGCGCTGTTTTCCCGCTGCAAGGAAATCGGCGAAGGCGTAGGCTGCCGGGCCGAGATCGCCGATGCCGCCGTATGAAGGGAGAGATGTAATGTGGAGGAGCAGTCCAGAAACGCGGTCAAATGGCATAGAAGAGAGTCTCAGAAAGATGAGGAAGGAAGGGCCCGCCTCTCGGGAAAGATTCGGAAACGGCGGGCCACGTTGCTTATGAGAACGCGCGGTTCTCTGTTTAATCCGCTAGCTCTGCGGATTTCCACCGAGCGGGCCTTGCTGCTGCTGCGCTTTGCGGTTGATGCGGATGCGGCCGTCTTTCTGATAGACGTTCTGAAGATTGGAGACGAAGACCTCGAACATTTCGTCGCGCCGTTGTGCAAGCATGGCATCACGCGTGGAGTCGAGGTTCTTTGCCACATCTTCACTGGTGGGTTGCTGCTTGTCGGTGATCTTCGCGACGATTCCAGTGTGGCCGGTGTTGATGGGGCCGCTCACCTGGCCAACGCTCATAGTAAAGAGCTGCGGAGCGGCGGTAGAGAGGGCGCCGATGTCAGGAACCTGAGCGTCGCGTCCTACAAGGTCGCTCGACTTGACGGTTGCGCCGACTTGCTTTGCCGCTTTGGCGAGGTCGTTCCCGGCGCGAGCCTTGGCTGCCAGCTCGTCAGTTTTTTCGGTGAGCAACTGCGGGAGTTGCTGGTCACGATAATCATCGAGGACATGCGACTTCCAGGAGGCAAAGTCGGGCGCGTGTGCGGGCTGGATTCCGGCTACTTGATAAACGGCGTACCCGTCGCCGGTGGAAGCGATTTGCGGGGCTGCATTCTGCTTTGCGGCAAAAGCGCCCGTGAGAAGCTGCGAACCGTCGGCGACGTTAGGCACGACAGCCGACTGCGAGAGGTAGTCGGTGTTGACGACCTGCAAATGGTGGGCGGCGGCGGTGGCGGCAAGCCCTGATTTTGCGGCTTCAGAGGACAACTGCTGCGCGAATGCCTGCTCGGCCTGGGACTCATTCTGCCGTGTGAGAGTCGCGGTAATTTCGGACTTTACCTCATCCAGCGGACGGGTGTGAGCGGGCTGCTTTTCTTCTGTCTGAATAATGTGGTAGCCGAACTTGCTGCGCACCAGGCCGGAGATTTGTCCGGGTGACAAAGAGAAGGCGCTCTGATCGAATTCGGCAACAGTGACGCCGTGCTTTATCCACCCGAGCTCGCCACCCTGCGATTTGCTGCCTGGGTCGTCTGAGTTTTCCTTTGCAAGCTTGGCGAAATCGGCGCCGTGGTGAAGCTGATCGAGTATGCCTTGCGCTTTGGCTTTGGCCGCAGCATCGGCCTTCGGATCCTGACCGTTGACGGCGATGAGGATGTGGCGAACCTTAACCTGCTCGTCAACCTGATAGGTCTTGAGGTGCTGCTGATAATACTGCTGGACCTCGGCGTCGGTTACCGGCGCGGGAGGACTGGGCAGATTGGCGACGGTGAAGGCGATGTATTGGAGCTTGCGCGCTTCAGGAACGGCGTGCGCGTATTTGGCGGCGTTCTGCTTGAAGTAGGCCTGCAGCTCGGTGTCGCTGGGATTGATCTGGTTGCGGAGGGTATCGCTGTCGAGGACGGCGTAGTCAAATTTGATTTTCGTGGCCTGATCGGTATAAGCGGAGCGGACTTCATTATCGGAGATGGTGACTCCGCCGGTGACGAGTGCGCGCAGGCGATTTTCGATGATCTCGTGCTTGATCTCGTTCTCGAATTTCTCGCGCGTCATCTGGAACTGCTCGGAGACGAACTCGGCATATTGCGCGTCACCGATGTACTTACCGTCGGGAAAGAGAAGCGCGCCCCACTGACCGGTGTGGAGGAAGTTGCGCACGTCGTCGTCAGTGGCGGTGATCCCGAGGTGTTTCGCTTCAATCAACTCAAGACGCTGCTGGATGAGACCCTCGCCTACACGCTGCATCATGAACGGCAGCGCAAAATCGGGCAACTGCTGGCGCTGCAACATGCGCTGAGCGAGATTCTGCACGTCGGTGGCGGGGATGGTGTCCGAGGCCGGGAGGAAGTGACCGAAGAAGCCGCCGTGGCCGATGGTGGCGTAGGTGTCCGCAGCGGCGGATTGGTCGTTGAAGAGCCCTGGAACCAGGAAGATGACCATGGTGATGCAGGCCACGGAGATGATGACCCAAAAGAGGGCCTTCATAAACCTAGTGTCTTTTTGCAGGAAACGAATCATGGATGGGTGGGGACCTTTACTTGAGTATAAATCAGGGCGAAGGGCGAACCCGGCGCTCAAGCGAGAGTAATTTCGGTGATTTCCGGCGGGCAGTTGAAGCGGAAGGGCAACTCTACAGTGCCGATTCCGCGATTGACATAAAGCTGAGTGGGCCCGTGGCGGTAGAGGCCTTCTACGTAATCGGTGCCGAGCGGCGGCAGATGTATGGGCCTCATGAAAGGGAAGCGCACCTGGCCGCCGTGAGTGTGGCCGGAGATCATGAGATCGACATTGTGCCGCGCGACGAGAGGCAGAACGTCAGGCTCATGGATCATGAGGATTACGGGCTCGTTGCCGGTGCGGGAGGCTGGCGGGATGGACGGGTCGATCTCCATCTTTTGGTAGGTCGCGCTGCCGGTTCCGGCAAACCAAAGACGCTTGCCGTCGCGCTCCAGCGGCACAAAGCTGTTGTAGAGCAGCTCGAGATGATGAATTGCGAGCGCGTCTGCTACGGCGGGCTGGGCGAAGGTTGAGTCGTGATTGCCGAGAACTGCGTAGCGTACCGGACAATTGATATGGCTGAGGATTTCCGCGCAACTGTAAGCGAAGCCATTGGTGCGTTTTTCGGAAAAGAAGCCGACCGTGACGAAGTCTCCGCTGAGCAGAACAACGTCAGGATTGAGGCGATTGACGCGCTCGACGATATCGCGCATGAAGAACGGCTCAGTGTATTCGGCGTAATGGAAATCGGAAATTTGTACGATGCGGAGTCCGCGAAACTGGTCAGGGAGGCGGGCGAGATGAATGGAGTGGCGCTCAACGCTGATTTCGTGGCGGGAAATCTCGGCGGCGTATAGAGGAATGCCCACGGCAGCCAGCCCCGCAGCCTTGAGAAAACTTCGGCGGGTGAAGATTTTCCTGCGCTCCAGAACGGAAGACTCCATTTATTGAATGATAAAGGACGGCAGAACAAAGCCCGCGCTTCACATGGAAACGCGGGCTGAGGGATTGCCGGATGGATTAATACGGATAAGGGTAGGCGTATCCGTATGGGCCGTAGTACGGGCCTGGAACAACGTAGATGCGACGCGGACGACGCATGAGGATGGGCTGCGACGGCGCGCTTGAGGCGAGGCGCTGCGCCTCCTGCCACGGAACGGGCTGTACGGTTGCGGCATCGGCGAGATGAAAGTCAATCGTCGCCTCGGCCGGGAGATAGATGCGGGGACCGTTGGTGGCCGAGGACGCGGCGAGACCTCCTGCGGCTCCGACGCCAGCGCCTATCGCAGCGCCTGCGCCGCGGCCTACCGCTCCGCCGATAATCGCTCCCAGGAGCGCGCCTCCGGCAGTGTTAGCGGCGGTGTAGCCGGCTTTGTTCGGTCCTTTATTGGACCACACGTCGGTAGAGATGGGGAAGACGGTTCCGGCGAGATTCACATTGGTGAGCTGCAATCGAAGAATAGCCGAGCCGCCGAGCGCGCCGCCTTCCTTGGAACGCACGACCTGGCCGGTGAGCATGGCGCCACGAGGAATGGCAAGTACGCCATCCTGGTAGACGTCGGTTGCGGCGGTTGCCTGGAAGATGGTTCCGTCTTTCAGACGCGCGGTGTCGAGAGGCTCACTCAGGCGCACCCGGATAAGGGTTCCTGCGGGAATGGTGACAGGTCCGCGAGGCGTGGTGTAGTAGGGGACCTGAGGCTGTGGTGCGTAGCCCTGCTGCGGATAGCGTTGCTGTGGATATTGCTGCGGGTAGCCTTGCTGCTGCGGATACTCTTGCTGCGGATATTGCTGCTGAGGGTAGCCCTGTTGCGGGGAGCCCTGCTGCTGGTCGGGCGGCGGTGGGGGCAGGTTTTCATCCGGAGGCGGAGGAGGAACTGTACTCTGATTCTGGTCTTGCTGAACTTGATCCTGATTTTGATCCTCAGGGGCGAGTTGGTCGGCGGAGGATTGGGCGGCCAATCCCGCGGCTGAGCCAGAAGTACCGGCTGAGTCGGGATTGGCGACCTTAATGTTATTCACGATGCCGCTGATACCAGCGACATTCGCCGCGTCGGTTTCGGCTTGCTGGCGCTGGGAGTTCGTCTGCACCGTTCCAGTAAGAGTTACGACGCCGCTGGCCGCGGTTGCAGTGACCTGCTGGCCCTGAAGGGCGGAGTCCTGCCCGAGGGCAGTGGTTACGTCCGACTGAAGCGCGGAGTCGGTGGGCCGGGCTTGCTGATCCTGAGCGAGGGCCACGGTTGCGGTTGAGAGCCAGGCAGAGCCGGCGAGTACTGCAATGGCCGCCGTCCGGAAAAACTTGGTTCTAGTTCCAAAATCGATGAGCATCGCTTTGAACTCCTGTCTATCTTTGCCTTTTCTACGTCTCCTTTGATGGACGCAGATTCAGGTTGGAGCGTTACCTAGCCGTACGAACCCGCCTGCCGTTAAAAAGTTTTGCCGGGATGGCTGCTGAAACTCTTGATTCGGGACGAGGTTGATGACGAGGTTGATTCTGTACATGGGCCTGTTCGTCAGCCGCGCTGCTTGCGATAGCGGGCGATCAGGGCGTTGGTAGAGCTGTCATGGCTTCCGGCGGGCGGCTGCTTGCTTTCAAGCTCGCCGATGATCTTTTTGGCGAGCACCTTGCCGAGTTCAACCCCCCATTGGTCAAAGGAGTCGATCTGCCAGATGGCTCCCTGAGTAAAGACGCTGTGTTCATAAAGGGCGACCAGCTTGCCTAGGGACTCGGGCGTGAGCTCCTCCAGCAGAAAGGTGCTGGAGGGGCGATTGCCCTCGAAGAGGCGATGCGGAACCAGCCAATCGGGAGTGCCTTCAGCTTTGACCTGTTCGGCGGTCTTGCCGAAGGCGAGGGCCTCAGTCTGGGCGAAAACATTCGCCATGAGCAGTTCGTGATGGTTGCCGAGCGGGTTCAGGGTTTTCGAAAAGCCGATAAAGTCTGCGGGAATGAGGCGGGTTCCCTGATGGATGAGCTGATAGAAAGAGTGCTGGCCGTTGGTGCCGGGCTCGCCCCAGAAGATAGGCCCGGTCTCATAATTCACCTGCGCGCCTGAGAGGGTTACGTGCTTGCCATTGCTCTCCATGGTGAGTTGCTGGAGGTAAGCGGGGAAGCGCTTCAGGTACTGATCGTAGGGCAGCACAGCAACGGTTTGTGCGTCGAAGAAGTCGGTATACCAGACGGTGAGCAGGCCCATGAGGACAGGAAGATTCTTCTCAAATGGCGCGGTGCGGAAGTGCTCGTCCATGGCGTGGAAGCCGGCGAGAAGCTTGTGAAAATTGTCGGGCCCGATAGCGAGCATGGTGGAGAGGCCGATGGCGGAGTCCATGGAGTAGCGGCCTCCGACCCAGTCCCAGAAGCCGAACATATTGGCCGTGTCGATGCCGAATTTTCTAACTTCTTCGGCGTTGGTGGAGACGGCTACGAAGTGTTTGGCAATGGCCTTTTCATCGTGTAGCGACGCCAGGGCCCACTGGCGCGCGGTCTGCGCGTTGGTCATGGTCTCGAGCGTGGTGAAGGTTTTGGAGGAGATGATAAAGAGCGTTTCCGGGGGATCGAGGTCGCGAGTGGCCTCCGCGAAATCGGTTCCGTCCACGTTGGATACAAAGCGGAAGGTCATGTCGCGGCGGCTGTAGTGGCGGAGGGCCTCGTAGGCCATCACCGGCCCAAGGTCGGAGCCCCCGATGCCGATGTTGACTACGTTCCTGATCGGCTTGCCGGTATGGCCCTTCCATTCGCCGCTGCGGATGCGGTTCGAGAACGCAGCCATGCGGTCGAGGACTTCGTGGACTTCGGGCACGACATTCCTGCCGTCGACATTGATGGTTGCCCCTTTGGGTGCGCGGAGAGCCACGTGCAGCACGGCGCGGTCTTCCGTGATGTTGATTTTGTCGCCGCGGAACATGGCGTCGATGCGGCCCTTCAGATTGCTCTGCTCGGCTAGCTGGAGCAGGAGTTTCAGTGTCTCTCCGTTAATGCGGTGCTTGGAGTAATCGAAGTAAATGCCTTCGGCCTCGGCGGCCAGACGGGTGCCGCGGCCGGGGTCCTGCGTGAAGAGGTCACGGAGAGACTGTGAGCCAATGGCGCTATGGTGGGCTTGGAGTGCCTTCCATGCGGGGAGTTGGGTCAGCGGAGTGGTTGGGGTGCTCATAAATGTCCTTTGCATCTGCTCAAGCGAGGCCGCGTCGCCTTGAATCGGATCATGGCCGCTCTTTAGCGGCATTGCGGATAGCCTCGACATCTGCAATGTCCTGGGCTCGTCCGATTGAGAGCTTGTTTTTGATCAGATATTCCCTTGAGATGACGTGCGCTGGAACTTCGCCTTCCACAAGTCCTTCTACTCGGTTATTCCATGCTTCATCAAAGGCAACGCCGTCTATGCTCTGCAAAATATCGATACGGCTGGGCGGCGTGCCTATCTGAAATATCGAGTTTGGCTCGTCCTTAAAAGTGTCAGGCGTGAGCCCGCTCAATGGCGCACCGAAATCGGCCAGGGCGCGATACACTGCGGCGCTGTTTTTCTCGTCGGCCCGGATAAATATGTCGAGATCTTTTGTCGCGCGAGGCTCAGAGTGAACGCCTACCGCATAGCCGCCCACGACCAGGTATTCAACCGCGTGAGCGTTCAACGCGAGTAATAGTTCTCTGAGGTCTTGGTCGATCATCCAGGCGTACTCCTTTGAAGGCGTATGCGGCTACGGTTGCATCCCACACAGCACTGAGGCGATCTCCGACGGACCGGCTTTGCCAGTAACGGTAACTCTCAGCACGCTTTTCGTTGTGGGTGACCCTTCGAATCGTTTTCTCGATGCTCATGGTTCTATTATGCGTTATTCCGGTTCAGCTCAGGCTGTTCATCGCAAACTGGCGGGCGGCTTCGAGCAGCTTTGACACGGATTCTCTGGAGCAGGATTCAGAGTAAATGCGAAGCAGGGGCTCCGTCCCCGAGGCCCGGAGCAGGAGCCAGGTTTTCGCGGCATTCGGCTTGGTCCGCGCTTCCGGGTTATCGAGGAAGAACTTGATTCCGTCGAGTGTTTCGACGTGCTCGACAGGCATTCCGGCGAACTCCTTCACGCGGGATTTGGCGCGTGCGATGGCGGCATTCTTCAGGTCGTCATTGATGTGGAGGTCGATCCGTCCGTACTGGTGCTCGCCATACTTTTCCTGGAGCTGCTGAACCAGTTCGCCGAGGGTCTTCTTTTCTTCGGCCATCACATTGGCGAGCAGCAGGGCATTCAGAAGTCCATCGCGCTCGGGAAGGTGGCGGGCGATGCCGATTCCTCCGGACTCCTCGCCACCGATGAGAATGTTCTTTTCCAGCATGAGGTCGCAGACGTATTTGAAGCCGATGCCGTGTTCGTGGAGGGTGCGTCCATAGCGCGCGCAGATGCGGTCGAGCATGCCCGTGGTGTTGAAGGCGCGGGTGACGTCGCCAGGCCATTGTTTGCGGGTGAGCAGCCATTCGAGCAGCACGGCGTAGATTTTGTGCGGATCGACGAAGTTCCCGTGCTCATCGGCGGCGCCGATCCGGTCGGCGTCGCCATCAGTGACAAAGCCCGCATGGCACTTGTGGGCGACCACCGCATCCTGCAAGGCCCGCACGTGCGGCTCGATCGGCTCCGGGTTGATTCCAGGGAAGAGCGGGTCGTGGTTCGCGCGAATCTCGACGTAATCAACGCCGATACTCTGGAAGATTCCCGCGAGTATGCCACTGCCGGCGCCGTACATGCAATCGATGGCGAACTTGAAACCGGATTTCGCGATAAGGTCGAGATCGGCAAAGCGGCGGATGGCCTGAAGGTAGCTGGGCACAAAATCGAATTCGATGATGCCGGCGGCCTTGGCGGCTTTAGGCAGCGGCTTGTCGAGATACGTCTCGATTGCCGAGATGATGGAGGGTTTTCCTGAGCCTCCGTAGAAGGCCTTGTACTTAACGCCGTTCCACTGAAACGGATTGTGGCTGGAGGTGATCATGACTCCGCCCGCCCCCTTGTGCTCGCGGACGCCATAGGAGAGTGCGGGCGTAGGCGTAATGCGGCTCGCCAGTTTCACCGGAATCCCCGACACGGCGATGACTTCAGCGACGGCGCGGGCGAAACGGTCCGAGGCAAATCGCGTATCGTAACCGATACAAACGCCTTTCGCCGGGTCTTCGGCTGGGTCTGTCGTGTTGTGGAGATAGCCTGCGATCGCAGCCGCGGCCTTACGGACATTGTCGAAGGTGAAGTCGTCGGCGATGAGGCCGCGCCAGCCGTCGGTTCCAAATTTTATCGGAGTGCTGTTTCCCATTCGGATTCTTTCTAAACAAGATCCTTGCGGCCTTCATCTGCGAGCAGTTTTACAATTTTGCCCACGTCCTGAGAGCGGTCGCGCATGGTGATGAGGAGGGCGTCGTCGGTCTCGACGATGACCAGATCCTGCACGCCAACCAGCGAGACAAATTTTTTCGGGCTGTAAACGTAGTTGCGGTGCGACTCGATGGCGAGGCAGCCGGCGGTTTCGCTTACGTTGTCATGGACGTCCGATGCAGTCTTCGATGCGAGCTGGTGTTCGTAGAGCGCGGCCCAGGAGCCGAGATCGTTCCATCCGAAATCGGCAGGCAGGCAATAGAGATGTGAGTTGCGCTCGCCCTTCGCGGAGCGCGGCTCGAGAATGGCGTAGTCCACGCTGATGTTTTCGCACTGCGGGTAGCGTTCAGCAAAGACGTGCTTGAAATCCCGTGTTCCGAAGGCAGCGGCAATCGCCTCGAGGTGCGGAGCTGTCTCCGGCATGTGCTCGCGCACGGCTTTGGCCAGAGTGCGCGCGGACCAGATGAACATTCCGCTGTTCCAGTGATAGTTGCCGGCGGAGACAAATTGTTCGGCGCGCTCCCGGTTCGGCTTCTCCGTAAACCGCCGCACGCGAACGGCCCCATTTGAATCGGTGTCGCCGGTTTCTATGTAGCCGTATCCGGTCTCCGCGCGGGTGGGTGTTATGCCGAGCACAACCATGTTGTCTCCCGCGGCGGCAATGGCGATGGCTTGCTTGATCACATCGATGAACGCCGCCTCATCCGAGATGGTGTGGTCGGCGGGGAAGATGCCGAGCACGGCATCAGGCGCAGTACGCTCGACGAGAAACGCGGCGAGACCGGCGGCGGGGGCGGTGTTGCGCGCGGCGGGCTCGGAAATGATTTGCTCGTGAGGAACGGTGTCGAGCTGCGCAGCGATTACGCCGGAGAGGAGTTCGTTGGTGATCACCCAGGTGTCCTTCGGCTGAGCGAGCGGCGCCAGGCTGTGCGTGAGCCGGTCGAGCGTGCGCTGGATCATGGTGCGATCGCCGTCGAGCGCGAGCACCTGCTTGGCGCGGGCTTTTCGGCTGCGCGGCCAGAAGCGGGTTCCGCTGCCGCCGGCAAGGATGATTGGACGGAAATCAGTCTTCAAATCACTGGTCCTCTTGATGCGATTACACGGCGCGGGGTTGAATGCGGATCACGGTTACGGCAGATTCGGCATCCACTCGGACATTTTGGCTGGACGCTGGGATGACGGCAAGCTCGCATCGGTTGACCGGGAAGGCTAGACCTTCATCGGCTGAGATGCGAATGGTTCCTTCGACTACGAATAAAATTTGCAGGCCGCCAGTCTTCGCGGCGATTGGATTTCCGTTTTGCGCTTCGTTCAAATTCCAGCGCTCGATCTCAAAATACTTTTCGTCAATGAGGACGGAATGGCCGTCTTCATTCTTCGGCGGGATTTTTCCGGCGCGGGTCTTAAGGCGCATGGCCTCAAAAGACTTGTCGAGATGAAGCTCGCGCGGACGTCCATAGTCGTACATGCGATACGTCAGGTCGCTGCTCTGCTGGGTTTCGAGGATCACGACTCCGGGGCCCATGGCATGGACGGTGCCGGCGTCGACAAAAAGCATGTCGCCTTCTTGGACGGGCACCATCTCGAGCAGCTCTTCGAGGCGGGAGGATTCGATTCCTGCGCGAACCTGCTCAGGCGTGACACCGGGCTTTATGCCGAGGGCCACATGCGCGCCTGGTTCGGCGTCGAGTGCGTACCAGCACTCAGTTTTGCCACGCGGCTCGCCATATCGCTTCGCCATGGCATCGTCGGGGTGCACCTGGACACTGAGTTTTTCCTTGGGAAAGAGCAATTTTACGAGCAGCGGGAACTGGCCGTCTCCATAATTCTTGCCTAAAAGCGCATGGCCGTGTTGCGCGGTAATGTCTTTCAGCGGTACCCCGGCGAACGGGCCGGTCGCGGCGGCGCACATCTCTCCGGTGAGCCAGACTTCGCCGATGGGCTCGCCCTCAGTCCGGTAGTCGTACCAGGGCGCAAGGTCGTTAAAGCCCCAGATGCGCGTTCGGAAATAGGGCTCAAGGCGGAAGGGGAAGAGGGTGTCCATCAGCTTCAAGTATGCATTAGATGATGCGGCAGCCGCACGCGGCCGAGCGGGTACCATACAGAAATAATGCCTGTATATCTTGTGACCGGCTGTGCCGGATTTATTGGATCGTCAATCGCTGATGCCCTGGTGCAGCGGGGTGAAACAGTTCGCGGATTGGACAACTTTGAGACCGGGAAGAGGGAGAACCTGAAGGGCCTTCGCGACCGAATGGAGTTTCGGGAAGCGGATCTGCGCGATGCCGATGCTGCGGCTAGCGCGTGCAGCGGAGTAGATTTTATTTTTCACACGGCGGCGCTCCCCTCGGTCCCGCGATCGGTGAAAGACCCGCGCACAAGCCACACAGCGAACATCGACGGAACCTTCAATCTACTGGAAGGGGCACGCGCTGCGGGCGTGAAGAGGATCGTGTATTCGGCATCGTCATCGGCATACGGGAACCAGCCGGGCTTTCCCCGGCGGGAGACGATGGCGCCGATGCCAATCGCGCCCTATCCGGTGCAGAAGCTGGCGGGCGAGTTCTACATGAAGAGCTATTGGCAGGTATATGGGCTTGAGACGGTGTGCCTGCGCTACTTCAACATCTTCGGGCCGCGGCAGGTTCCCGATTCACCCTACAGCGGCGTAATGGCCAAATTCACCCTGCAGATGATGCGCGGTGAGCGGCCCACGATCAACGGGGATGGCGAGCAGGGGCGCGATTTCACCTTTATCGATAATGTGGTTTCGGCTAATTTTCTTGCCATGGATGCGGCGGCGGAGAAAGTTGCCGGGCGCGTGTTTAACATCGCCTGCGGCGAGCGGCACACGCTGAACGAGACCTATCGAGTGCTGGCGGGGCTGCTGGATTTTGATGAACAGCCGACGTACGGACCCATTCGGGCGGGCGACGTTCGCGATTCGCTTGCGGATATATCGGCGGCCCGCGAGGCGCTCGGCTACGAGCCGCAGGTTGGATTTGAAGAGGGACTGCGGCGCACAGTGGAGTGGTACCGGGCGCAGTATGCCGCGTCTGGCTCAACCTCTTAGCTCAAAACAAGTGGCGTTTGTACAGCAATTTTGATATCCACTCGCAGTTTAAAGGCGTATTCTTGCCCACGCTTCTAAAGAATCCTTCTAAAAGGCAGGTGCGCAATGAAGAAATATGCTGCGGAATTAGTGGGGACCTTTGTGCTGGTGTTCGGCGGTGTCGGCAGCGCGGTGCTGGCTGGCGGCCATATTGGGTTTGCAGGCGTAGCGTTGGCGTTCGGCCTTTCGCTGCTGGTGATGGTGTACACGATCGGACCGATTTCCGGATGCCACATCAACCCGGCGGTCACGCTGGGGATTCTGCTCACGAAAAAGATTCGCCCCAAAGAGGCCGGCGCTTACGTGATTGCGCAAATTATCGGCGGCATATTGGCAGCCGCGCTCATACTTTTTATTGCGAATGGGCTGCCCGGCGGATATGACGCTCACTTGGCGGGGCTGGGAGCCGATGGCTATGGATTGCACTCGCCCGACCATTATTCAATGGCTGCCGGGTTTGTTGCCGAGGTGCTATTGACCGCGTTTCTGGTGATTGTGGTGCTTGGATCAACGGACATCAAAGCTCCGGTTGGGTTTGCGGGAATCGCGATCGGCCTGGTGCTTACGCTGATTCACCTGGTTGGAATTCCGATCACGAATACTTCAGTGAATCCGGCGCGCAGCATTGGCCCGGCGATCTTTGTCGGCGGATGGGCTGTGCAGCAACTCTGGCTGTTTATCGTTGCGCCGCTGCTTGGAGCGATCCTCGCGGCATTTGTCTACAAGGCTATTCGGATACCCGACATTGTTATCTCGGTTCCAACGGCAGAACGGGCATTGCCGAGCGAACAGGCGGAGCGCCGGTAAGGCCCGTCCTGTCCTTTCGGCGAAAATTGTCAGATGTTATGGCCCGCCTCCGAACAGGATGCGGGCCTCTCTTATTGCTGCACTGCTTTTACCAGCTCGCGTAGCGGATCGAGCACGGTGAAACGCACCAGCCCGGCCGGTTTCTGCGCCTGGTCGATAAGCGCAAGCCTGTCCTGTGCCCATCCCGCCGGAGCGGCTTGATGCTTGGCAAGATAGTTGAGCGCTTGCTGGCCTGTGGTGCCCAAATCCACGAGCTGCTGGCCTCGGGGCGCTGCTGGCTTAAGCAGCGGCGAAGCATTCATGAGCGACTCGGCCGCAGGTCCCGCGGCGAGCCAGCGATTGAAAATGGCCTCAAGTCTCACTCCGGCGTCAGGATCGTTGCCGGTGAGGTATCGGTGCACCAGTAACTGCATGCCCTGAAGCGAGGGCGGATCAGGCCGCACCGCATCGATCAGGTGATCCATCGGCGTGAGCTGCGAGGTGTGCTGCATTTCATACCGCTGATCGAAGCCGATGGGCTGGAGCACGCTGGCAAGAATACGCAACGGCTCGATGGCCGTAGTTCCGGCGAGTTGCCGCAACCCGACATCTTCATTCGAAAGCTGGGTGAGTCCCAGGGCTTCAAGGCGAAGGTTCTCAATCCAGAGACGGCGGTACATGTCGTCAACGTTGTTGACACTTTGCGGCGACCATAGACGCTCGGCGATGGCTGCAGTGCGCGGCCAGATGCGCGAGTCGATGCTGCGCGGGGACACGTGTTCGCCCCACATACACGCTTCTCCGCCGAGGATGTGGGCCTTCTGGTCGGGTGTGAGATCGGTGTCAGCGGGCAGGGGATCGACCAGGTAATGCTCGCCGGCGGTCTGGATCTGGTCGAGATAGTAACCGTGGGAGAGGAGGCCGTTGTATCCCTGCTTCGCGGAGGCGGCGAGCGAGCTGAAGCCGCGCCAGGATTGGATGATTGCGTCCTTGGAGAGGCCGGGGGCGAAGATTTCATCCCAGCCCACCATGATTTTGCCGTGCTTTTTCAGGATGGGAAGAAGCTGCTGGTTGAAGTATGTCTGGAGTCCCGCGGTGCCGTGCAGATCGTGCTTCTGCATGAACTCCTGGATGCGCGGATTGTTCTTCCACTGCACGCCGTTGTTCTCATCGCCGCCAACGTGGAAGTAGGGATCGGGAAAAATCTCGGCCATTTCCCCGACGAATTTGTCGAGGAACTTGTACGTACTCTTCTGCGTGGGATCCATCACCGGATCGAAGATTCCGTATTCATGCTGAATTTGATAAGGGCCGGGCGCGCTGGCGAGCTCGGGATAGCCGGCATACCACGATTGCGCGTGGCCGGGGATATCGAATTCAGGCACGACGCGGATTCCGCGGGCGCGAGCGTAAGCGACGATTTCGCGCGCCTGGTCCTGCGTGTAGAACTGGCCGTTGGAGCCCATTTCAGTAAGCTTTGGAAAAATTTTGCTTTCGATGCGGAAGCCCTGGTCATCCGAGAGATGCCAGTGGAAGACGTTCAGCTTGACCGCGGCCATTCCGTCGAGCGTGCGCTTGATTACAGGGATCGGCTCGAAATGGCGGCTGCAGTCGATCATGAGTCCGCGCCAGCGGAAGCGCGGCGTGTCTTGGATGGAGACGGCTGGAAGAAAGTAGTTGGAGCCGTCGTTCTGGACCAATTGCAGGAAAGTTTCGAGACCGTGCATTGCGCCTACGTCAGTCGCGGACTTCAGGTGCGCGCCCGTTGGCGTTACGTCGAGTGAATAAGTTTCATCTTCATCGAGCGACTGAATGGCCTCGCCGGGGCCATCGACGGAGATGGTGAGAGTAGCGGAGCCGGAGGATGCAGGAGCGGTGGCGATCTGGAGACCGGTGTGGCTTTCGAGCTGATCGAGAGTGCGGGAGATGGCATCGTCTAGTCGCTGATCATGAAAACCGCTTGTCGCCGCCGTAAACGAGGCGGTGAGCGGCAGAGTCCCGCTTTGCGCGCTCAGGTGCGCCGGCTCGGGCATCAGCGTGTTGACGAACGTGGAGGAGTCCTGGGCCATGGCGCTCATCGCGAATAGAGTTCCGGCAAACAAGGCAAGCGTAGTCCGTCGCAGCATCTTCAAGTTGTCCCTCGATGGATAAATTAATTCTCTGCAAGTTTCAGGATGGATGTCTGTTGTGTCAAGTTGCGGAGCGATTACTGCGTCTGTTTGGCTTCCAGCTCGGCCCATCGTGCGAAGAGCGTGTCAACGATGTGCTGGGCGGCATCGGCTTGAGAGAGCGCGGACTGAAGCCGAGCCGCGTCCGTGGCTACGGCTGGATCTTCGACCGCGGCGCGGGACTTGTTAAGCGCATATTCGGCTTCGGCGATGCGATCTTCGAGCGTGGCCCATTCGCGCGCTTCGATGTAGGAGAGCTTCTTCTTCGAAACGGGCGGTGTGGACTGCGGGGCGGCGGCTTCGGACTCGCGCGATGATTTCTTTGCTTGATGGCGGTCCCGGGCCTGCGCTTCCATCCACTCCTCCCACTGCGCGTAGTCGGCGAAGATAGCTGCGTTGCCTTCGCCGTCGAGTCCAACGACGATGTTGGCGATGCGGTCGAGCATGTAGCGATCGTGGGTGACAAGCACGAGCGAGCCGGGATATTCGAGCAGCGTTTCTTCGAGAATTTCAAGCGTTGGAACGTCGAGGTCGTTGGTCGGCTCGTCCAGCAGCAGCAGGTCGGCGGGCTGCAGCATCAGCTGCGCGATGAGGACGCGGGCGCGCTCGCCTCCGGAAAGCCGCGATACCGGCTGGTTGAGCTGCTCGCCGGTGAAGAGGAACCGCGCAGCCCAGGAGGCGACATGGATGATGCGCTCCTGATACACGACGGCATCGCTGTCCGGAGCGAGCGCGCGGCGGAGCGTCTGATTGCCGTCGAGCTGGCGGATCTGTTCGAAATAGGTGGTGCGAAGCTGAGTGGCGCGTTTGATCTTTCCGGACGCGGGCTCAAGCTCTCCGGTGAGCAGCCGCATGAGTGTCGTTTTGCCACTGCCGTTGGGGCCGACAAGGCCTACGCGCATTCCAGCGGTGAGAGCGAAGTTGAGATTCTCGAAGAGCGGCGCGCCACTGAATGAGTAGCTGACGTTCTCAAGCTCGACGAGGCGCTTGGTCCGGCGGCCGGATGCGGCGAAGTCGAAATCGGCATTGACGGTGCGGGTGCGCGCGTTCAGGTCGGCAAGCTCGGAAATGAGCCGGTTGGCATTGTCAATGCGAGCTTTGGCCTTGGTGGCGCGGGCCTTGGGGCCGCGGCGCAGCCATTCTTTCTCGATGCGGACGCGATTTTCGAGCGCCTCCTGATGCCGCGATTGCGCGTGGAGAAATTCTTCTTTCGCCTCAAGAAACTGGCTATAGTTGCCGTCGGTGCGGAGCATGCCGTTGGGGTAGGCGCGGTTCAGCTCGGCCATTTGAGTGGTCGTGTTTTCGAGGAAGTAGCGGTCGTGGCTGATGACGACGGCGGCAAAGGATTGGGATGCAAGCAGGCCTTCGAGCCACTCGATGCCGGAGAGGTCCAGATGATTCGTTGGCTCGTCGAGCAGAAGCAGATCGGGATGCTGAACCAGCGCTTCGGCGATGGCAAGGCGCTTCTTCCATCCTCCGGAGAGGGCCGCGGCTTCGGCCTCGAAATTGACGAAGCCGGCAATGCCCAGCGTGGCCCGAAGGCGCTGCTCCCAGTCCGGCTCGGGCACCCTCGCGCGGCGAAGCGCGTCTTCAATGATGCTGCGGAGGGTGGCTCCAGCGGGGAACTGCGAATCCTGTTCGACGTAGGCCATACGCAGATTTCTCCGCGGGGTAATTTCGCCGGAGTCGGGTTCGATTTCGCCGGCGAGCATCTTCAGCAGCGTGGATTTTCCGCTTCCGTTCGGGCCGATCAGGCCAATGCGGTCTGCTTCGTTCACGACGAAGGAGACTTCACGGAAGAGCGTGGTTGCGCCGAACGACTTGGTAACCGACTGGGCGTTGAGCAGGAGAGCCAATTGGGAAATCCGGTGCGCTTAGCGGCGCTTCTGTGCAGATCTAAACGCGTGACGCTGATTCCGCGCTCCGTGCAGCACGCGAAGGATTTCTATATGTTGCTGCGCGATGCGGTAATAAATGACGTAGTTACCAGCAGAAATGCACCTGGTTCCCGAGCCAAACTCGGTCCGAGAGATGCCTGCACGAGGGTAGCGGGTGAGAAGAGATAGCCGCTCTCCAATTTTATCGAGGAGGCGACCTGCGGCCCGCACGCTTGCCTTTCTCCGCCAATAATCGTATATGTCTTCAAGATCGCCCGCTGCGTTTTCAGAGACAAGCAGGAGCATTCAGCTAAGCGGAGCGGTGTAGCCGTTTGCGGCCTCTGCTCTTCACTCCTTCTATGAGCTTCCGGATGCCTTCTTCTCCATCGCATTCGACATAGCGACCGGCTTCAATTGATCCGATTCCGGCAAGGACTTTGCGACGAACCAACTCAATTTCTACTGCGGTCAGATCTGCCAAAATGGCCTCTGCGGCGGGCGCGGCGAGACGCAGCGTTGCGGCGTCAACTTCCTGCATTCGCCTGATCGCGTCGCGCACTACTTCGCTGGCGTTGTTGTAGCGCCCCTTTTTGACTTGGGTGCGAACGTAGCCGGCGAGCTTGGGGGTAATGGAGATATTCATCTGGTCCAATTTTCACTCCTCCATTTCAAACTCATTTTAACTTACCTGTGTCAATGTTTGACATTCCATATTCTGCTAACGCGTGGATGCGGAGGATGTGGCGGTGAGGTATTCCTCGTAGGGACCTTTGAAGTCTTCGATGGAACCATTATCGAAGTGCCAGATGCGGGTTGCGACTTCGTCAATCAGATCGTAGTCATGGGTGACCAGCAGTACCGTTCCTTCATACCTTTGCAGGGCAATGTTCAGAGCGTTGATGGATTCAAGATCGAGGTGATTGGTAGGCTCATCGAAAATGAGGACGTTCGGTTTCTGCAACATGAGCTTGCAGAAGAGCAGGCGCGCGGCTTCTCCGCCGGAGAGCGCCGATGTGGGCTTGAGCCCTTCTTCCCCGCGGAAGAGCATCTGGCCCAGAATGCCGCGAATCTCTTCCTTCGTGACCTTGGGATCGAATTGATGCAGCCAGTCAGAAACATTCAGGCCATGCTCGATCACTCCGGTATGGTCCTGTGGGAAGTAGCCAATTTGAGCTTCGTGCCCCCACTTGACATTGCCTGCGTCGAGCGAGAAATCCTTTTCCGCGTAGTCAGGCGAGGTGGAGAGCAGCGATTTGAGGAGGGTGGTTTTGCCCAGACCGTTGCGGCCCATGAGCGCGATCTTTTCGCCGCGCATAATGTTCGCTCCGAAGCCGGAGATGACCTGCTGGTCGCCGTACCTCTTGCTGAGGGCGTCGAATTCGAGCGCGGTTTTGCCGGACGGACGGTTCTGATCAAAACGAATGTAGGGGCGCGCAATGTTGGAGCGCGCCAGCTCGGTGGTTTGCAGGCGCTCGACTTCCTTTTTGCGGCTGGTGACCTGGCTGGAGCGGGTTCCGGCGGCAAAGCGGGCAATGAATTCGTTGAGCTGCGCGATTTTCTTCTCGCGTTGCTCATTTTGCGATTCGAGTCGCGAGCGGATCTGCGTCTTGGCGACGACCATATCGTCGTAACCGCCGGTATAGGTGATTATGGTCTGGTAATCGATGTCAGCGATATGCGTGCAAACGCTGTTCAGAAAGTGGCGATCATGCGAGATCGTGATCAGCGTGCCTTCAAAGCGTGTGAGGAAATCCTGCAGCCAGTGGATGGAGTCAAGATCCAGATGGTTGGTAGGCTCATCAAGCAGCAGCGCCTGCGGTTTGCCAAAGAGCGCCTGCGCAAGCAGCACGCGTACCTTCTGTCCGCCTTGCAGCTCGCCCATCTTGCGCTCGTGCAGCTCATCGGGAATGTCGAGTCCCTGGAGCAGAATGGCGGCGTCGCTCTCGGCGGTATAACCGTCCTCCTCGCCCACGATTCCTTCGAGCTCGCCGAGGCGCATTCCGTCCTCGTCCGTAAGCTCGGCCTTGGAGTAGATGGCGTCGCGCTCTTCGAGAGCAGCCCACAGCGGCTTGTTGCCCATGATGACGGTGTCGATCACGCGGTAGGCGTCAAAGGCGAACTGGTCCTGACTGAGGACGCCGATCTTCTTCGGACGGACCACGTCGCCCTTCTGCGCGTCAAGCTCACCGGTGAGGACTTTCATGAAGGTCGATTTGCCGGAGCCATTAGGGCCTGTGAGTCCGAAGCGGCGGCCCGCAATAAAGGTGACAGTTACGTCTTCAAACAAGATTTTTGCGCCGTAGCGCATGCTTACGTTGCTGACTGAAATCATGCTGCTCTCTGGAGTGTTAGTTTGGGGCCGCAGGTTGCGGAGGGAGCTTCCTTCTTATTGTAGCGGGAACGATCAGCTTATCGAAATGGGATCAACGAGCGCGTCATCCCAGAACCGCGGATATCGATGCTCGTAGCGCCGCGTTGTCCCGCGAAGTGAGAGAGCCGAGCCGCGCCAGGACAAGCCTCTGTTCCAAGGTGGCAAAAACCGGCTTGATTGTTGAAGGCTTCAGTAATCCTGCCGCTTGCCAGTCCTGGATCCATACCTCGCCGAGGATATCGCTGGAACGAAGCTGGCTGGTAACTGCCATGATTACAACGTCAGGTTTAGCGACGTTATAGGATTCGCAGCTTGCGACAACGGCCGGACGTTTTTGAATGCCTTCTGGCTTGTAAAAGGGAACTGTACGAGAACGATGTCGCCAAATTCATAGCGCATCGTAAGCATCATCTTCCGGATTCGCCCAGATTGTCTGAAATGAAGATTCGCTCAACGCGGTTGCCCCGCGCGTGATCTCTCGCTCCTGCGCACGAAAGCGGAGAAAATCGATAAAGTCTTCGACCTGCGCTACTTGCTCCGCGCTCAGCGTTTGAATTCTTTCGGCGGTGCTTCTGCTATTTTGCCGCATATCAATTTTCGTAGGGAATCCCTTGGATATTTTACAACTTCGAGTTTCCCGGGAAATGGAATCGCTAGTGCATGAGATGCACGATGATCTGGTTGGTCGCTAACGCCGCAACATAAGCGAGCGCGCTCATGTAAGTGAATTGGAGCAGAGGCCACTTCCAGCTATTCGTTTCGCGGCGCACAATCGCGAGAGTGGAGGTGCATTGCATGGCGAAGGCGAAGAAGACGACGAGTGCCATGGCTCCGCCGAGTGTGAGATCGTGGCGCAGTGCGGCTTGCAGGCTGAGCGACTGCGTAGCCGGGTCGGCTCCGTAGAGCGTGCCCAGCGTGCCCACAATGACTTCACGAGCGACAACGGAGCTCAACAGGCCAATGCCGATCTTCCAGTTGAAGCCGAGCGGGCGAATGAGCGGCTCGATCCAGCGGCCGATATGGCCGATTACGCTTTGCGGCAGATCGGAGTGGAAGGGAACGTGGCTGAGCATCCACAGCACGATCGTCACGCATAAAATAATCGTTCCCGCTTGCTTCAGAAAGACCTTGCCGCGGTCCATCACGCGCAGGCTGAGCGAACGCACGGTGGGCAATCGGTATTGCGGCAGCTCAAGAATAAAGGGCGCGGTGGCAGTCTTGAGAATCGACGATTTGAGCAGCCAGGCGGTGCCGAAGGCGGCGAGAAAGCCGAGCAGGTAGAGCGAGAGCATCACCGCAGCGCGCATTCCGAAGAAGTCCCCGAGAATGCGCCGGTTGGGAACGAACGCGGCGATCATCAGGATGTAAATCGGCAGCCGCGCGGAACAGGTCATGAACGGCGCGACGAGGATAGTCGCGAAGCGATCGCGCTTATTCTCAATCGTTCTCGTAGCCATGATCGCGGGCACGGCGCAGGCGTACGCGGAGAGTAGCGGGATGAAGGCCTTTCCATTGAGCCCGATGGAGCGCATTACGCGATCGGCAATCAACGCAGCTCGCGCAAGGTAGCCCGAATCCTCCAGGACTCCAATGAAAAGAAAGAGCAGCAGAATCTGCGGCAGGAAGACGAGTACCGAGGCCACGCCCTTCCAGATGCCGTCGATCAGCAGGGATTCGAACCAGCCATGGCCGAGGTAGGGAGCCAGTTTGGTCCCTGGGAAATTCAGGATCTCTCCGAAAGCATCGCTGAGCGGCTGGCCAATGGTGAAGACCACCTGGAACACAGCGATGACGACGACGAGAAAAAGCAGCGGTCCCCACACGCGGTGCAGGAGCACCTCGTCCAGCTTGCGCGTCCACTCGGAGGAGAACGGAGCTTTGTACTTGGTGCGCGTGCTGATGCCGGTGGCCCACTGGCGATAAGAGCGGGCGTTGCCGACCACGGGAAGTTCAAGCCGTGGGGATGAACGGGGCTGCTGCGGCTCACTCCTCCGGTCGAGGAAGTGGGTAATGGCATCAAGACCTGTTCCGCGGGTGGCGCTGATCTTCGCCACGGGAACGCCGAGCTCCTGCGCGAGAGCGAGCGTGTCGACTTCGCCTCCGCGGGTTTCCATGAGGTCGCTCATGTTCAGAAGCACGAGCGTGGGCAGGCCGAGCGACAGCACAGGCGCGGCCAGCATTAATTGACGGCGCAAGTGCAGCGAGTCGAGCACGAGTAGGACGGCATCGGGCGACGGCGTGCCAGGCATAGCGCCGTGGAGGACATCAATAGCGACGCGCGCATCTTCAGAGTAGGAATTAAGGCTGTAGATCCCGGGCAGGTCGATCAGGACAAGATCGCTGCGGCCAATCCCGCTGAGCTTGCCGAAGTGCTGCTCCACTGTGACGCCGGGATAGTTCGCGACTTTCTGGCGCAGTCCGGTAAGCCGGTTGAATAACGTCGATTTCCCGGAGTTGGGCGGCCCGACGAGAGCCACGGTGCGGATTTTGCCGGGCGCGCGGGGCCCTGCGGATAATTCCAGAACAGCGATGCCGGTATCTGTGGGGCAGCAGTCGCTCATTGGGGGCCTTCCTGCTGGGGACGCACGCGAATGTGGCGGGCGGTCTCACGGCGCAGAGCGATCTCGAAGCCGTCGATGGAGTAGACGGTCGGATCGCCAGCGGGCGCGCGGCGGATCACGATTACGCGCGCCTCGGGAGCAAAGCCCATGTGCATCAGGTGGTGTCCGATCTCGTCGGGCAGATCGAGCGATTCAACAACCGCCGCCGTGCCTACGTTCAATTCGCTCAATGCGCTCAACGTGAAATCCGGGGTGAATTCCTCGTGGAATCCACAGCCTTTGTTCATGATAGCGCAATTAGGACCAAAATGCTCGGAGTTTGCTTTATGGGCTGAGCTGTGTTCGTTTCTGAACAGCAGTTTTTGAATGTGGACAGGAGTTTGCGGGCGTCGGAGGGCCAGCAATCCTAGTTTGTGCGGTTTAACGGCGGCTTGAATTGGGCAGGCGCTTGCATTCGGGATGGTTTGAAATTCCTGAGGGAGCTCCACTGTGCTGAACGACATGAAGTTCGCTTTGCGGCAGTTGCGGAAGAGTCCGGGGTTTGCGGTGGCAGCGATTTTGACGCTGGCGATCGGCATCAGCGCGAATGTTGCTGTCTTCAGCTTGATGGACGCGATCGTATTGCATCCTCTCGCAATTCCCGACTTGAACCGCGTTGTGACCGTCGACGAGACGCTGAATCACAAGGAAATCATCCGCGCATCGCTGGGCAACTTCGAGGACTGGGTAAGGCAGAGCCACACGTTTGAAGTTTTGGCCATTCATACGGATGAATTTCTCAATCTGACTGGCGCGGGAGACGCGGCGCACGTCTACGCGGCGCAGATATCGCCGAATTTTTTCGATGCGTTAGGTGTGTCCCCGCTGCTGGGTCGCGCTTTTAGAGCGGAGGAGGCGCAGCCGGGCCGCGATGCTGAAGTGGTTTTGACTTACAGCTTTTGGCAGCGACAGTTTGGCGGCGATGCGGGCGTTATTGGGCGGCGCGTCGAGCTTAATGATCGGGCGTACACCATAGTTGGCGTGATGCCGCGCACGCTGACCATCCCCTCAGCAGTGGATTTCTTTGTTCCCCTCGCCCCCACACCGGAGCAATTGCAGGATCGGGTCAGCCGCCCATACGTAGTGACCGCGAGATTGCGGCGCGGAGTAACGCTGCAGGCGGCGCAGGCGGAGTTGCAGGGAATCGCTGCACGGCTGGCCGAAACATATCCGGCAACCAACCGCGGGTGGAGCGTGAAACTCGTGCCTCTGCTCACGAACATCAACGGTCAGCTGACCACGCTCTATATGCGAATGATCATGGGCGCAACGCTTTTTCTATTGTTGATCGTCTGCGCCAACGTGGCGAATCTGCAGTTTGCGCGCGGGCTGGGGCGGCGTAATGAGATGGCGGTGCGCACCGCGTTGGGAGCGCAGCGCAGGCGGCTGTTGCGCCAACTGCTGGCCGAGAGTGTGCTGCTGGGCCTGGCGGGCGCGGGAGCCGGTCTTCTGCTGGCGAGAGTCGATTTGCAGCTCGCTGTCCACTACATGCCCGAGCGTGTGGCCCGGTATGTCGCCGGATGGGGCCATCTCTCATTGAATGGCCGTGCGTTGGCATTCTCGGTTGTTCTGGCGATTCTGGTGGGGATCGTGTCGGGATTGGCCCCGGCGCTGGAAGCGCTGCGCCTGAATTTGGTAGACCAATTGAAGGCGGGCGGAAGAACATCGACCTCTTCGGCTGGAACTCACCGGTTGAGGGCTGTCTTTGCGGTGGTGCAAATTTCGGTGGCGGTTGCGCTGGTAATTGGCGCTGCGCTCATGGCCAAAGGCATGTACGCGATGGTGCATCGCAGTGACGTGTATAGGCCCGGGAAAGTTCTGACCTTCAATGTGGCTCTGCCGGAAAAAAGATATGACACACCCGCGAAACAGGCGGCGTGGTACGCAGATAGCGTGGCCCGAATCGGTGCCTTGCCCGGCGTGAAGGCAGCTGCTGTTACCACCACGTTGCCGGAGGGCAACGAGGGCATCTGGGAAGACGATTACAGAATCGACAATCGTCCCGTAGAGCGCGGAAAGCCCGAGACCGCCTCACGGCTGACGGTGAGCGCGGGATATTTCGATGCGCTCCATATTCGCCTTGATTACGGGCGCGGATTCAATAGCAGCGACGGTTTGAACACCACTCCGGTCGCGATTGTGAGCAGCAAATTTGCAGCGCAGAATTTTCCCGGAGCCAGCCCATTAGGGCATCGGATCCGGATGGGCGTTGCTCGGAACGGCAAAGAGCCTCAGGCGACAATCGTCGGCGTAGCCGACGATGTCCAATACTTCTGGGTGAACCCAACGGTCGAGCCCGCGGTTTACTTCGACGCGGCCCAGCTTCCGCAGGACAGCATGATCTATGCGGTGGTCACCGGCGGCGATCCTTTGACGATTGCTCCTGCCGTGCGCCGCGCCCTCGCAGGAATGGACCGAACGCTGCCTCTCGATGCCATGCAGACCTATGCGGGATATCTGCATGAAGCGCTTGTGGGGCTGCTCTACGTGGTGGTGATGCTGGGGGCAGATGCAGTGATCGCGCTGCTGTTGGCCGCAATTGGAATCTTCGGTGTAATGGCGACCGTAGTGGGCGAGCGCAGGCGTGAGATTGGGGTGCGCCTGACCATGGGAGCGAGCCGCGAAAAGGTACTGCGGATGTTCCTTCGCCGGGCCGCGATTTTGACCGGCGTGGGCCTTGTGATCGGCATACCAATGGCGGCGGGACTGGCGCGTCTGGTCGCGAATCTGCTCTACGGAGTGCGTTCGGGCGATCTTACCGTTTTTGGGATAACCACCTTCGCAATTGCCGGGATAGCGCTGCTGGCGGCCTATATCCCGGCGCGGCGCGCGGCGCAACTGGACCCGATGGAATCGTTGAGAAACGAATAAATTAAGGTTTGAGAGAAACATGCTGAATGATTTGAAGTTCACCTTCCGCCACTTGCGGAAGTCTCCCGGCTTTGCCGCTGCGGTCATCGTCACGCTTGCGCTCGGCATTGGCGTGAATGCAGCGGTATTCAGCATGGTGGACGGATTCATGTTGCGACGGCTGCCCTATCCCGAGCCGCAACGGATTGCGGCGCTGATGACTCATGTGGAAGGCACGGCGGACAACGGAGAATTCTTTACGGCTGAAGACGACAGCTTCAGCACCTCGGAGTGGCGGCTGGTGACGCAGAATGCTCCAGCGGTGACCGCGGCGGCGTGGGAGGGTATGGAGAATGGAGTGAACTTGAAAGCGGGACCCGATACGGGCGGCGCGGTGCGGTTTGTACACGCGGCGGCGGTTACGGCGCACTACTTCGAAGTGCTGGGGATTCGGCCGTATCTGGGGCGGCGGTTTAGCGATGACGAGAGCCGCGTTGGTGGTCCAAAGGCCGTTGTCCTCAGTTATGGGTTATGGCAGTCAATGTTCCACGGCGATCGCAATGTGCTCGGGCGAGCAGTAGACGTGAAAGGGGAGCCCTACACCATAGTGGGGGTGCTTCCGCGGAACGCGGTTACGCCGCACAACGCCGAGCTGTGGGATTCTCTGCATCCGGGAGAAGGGGGTGCGTGCAATGGGTACGATTGCGGGATTCTGCTGCGGTTAAGGCCGGGCGCCACGTGGCAGGAGGCGCAGGCGCAGCTGAACCCGCTTCACCCCGCGGACGCCAATTATCCGGCCACCGCCAAAAAGCGGCTCTACGTACAGCCCATGCAGCATTATCTGGCCGGCGAAATGAAACCGAAGGTGCTGGCGCTGATGCTGGCCGTGGGACTCATCTTGCTGATTGCCTGCGCGAACCTCGCGGGGCTGGCGCTGGTGCGGCTTTCGCGGCGGACTCAGGAGCTTGCGACCCGGCTCGCGCTGGGCGCGACGCGCTTCGATATTCTGCGGCAGGTTTGGGTAGAAAGTCTGGTGCTCGCGGTTATCGGCGCGGGTGCGGGCCTGATGCTGGCCAACGCCATTCTTGCGGGCCTTTCGCGGCTCCTGCCCCCATCGATGGTTCCGCTGGAAGGATTTGCGCTCGACTGGCGCGTGCTGGCGTTTACTGTAGCGGCTGCGCTGCTCACCAGCCTGTTCTTCGGAGCGCTGCCTGCGCTCAAGTCGCGCCGCATCGATCTACGGTCCGCCATTGCCGCCAACAGCAATTCCGTGGTCGGCGGATCGCGACGGCTGCGCACCCTTCTTATCAGCGCGGAGGTCGCGCTTACAGTTGTGCTGGTGGCCGCATCCGGGCTGCTGTTGCGCACGCTGGTGCATCTGGAGACGCTGCCGCCGGGCTTCGACACCCACAATGTCATGACGGCCACCGCTTCTCTGGACGACGCGCGTTATCACGACAAAGCCGCGTTTGAGGCGCTGCTGAACCGAAGTGTGGCCGCGATGAAGCGTATTCCGGGCGTTGCGGATGCGGCGGTGGGGCTGAGCGTGCCGTACCAGCGCGGCTTGAATCTGGGTCTCCGCCTGGAAGACGGGAAGAATGCCGGCAAGTCGGACGCGGTCAGCACGGCATATGTGACGCCGGGATATTTTCCGACGCTGGGCATTCCATTGTTAGCCGGCCGAGACGTTCGTGATGCGGATACAGCAACGAGCCAGCCTGTCGCGGTGGTGAACGAAGCTTTTGCGCGAAAATTCTTTGGCGAAGGGAATGCCGTTGGGCGGCATTTCAGGGGGTTGATGGGACCCCAGGAGGCAAATCCGCCAATAACCATTGTCGGCGTGGTCGGCAATGTAACCAAAGAACAGGGGGTCGACCGGACGGCTCCACTGGGAACCGACCCGGTCTTTTATACGCCCGCAACCCAGTTCTCCGAAAAGGGACTGGCGGTGGTGCATCTGTGGTTCCAACCTTCGTGGATAGTGCGCACGCGTCGGCCGGTTGCCGGTTTGGCGGAGGCGATGCAGCGGGCCATGGCGGAGGCGGACCCAAACCTGCCGATCTCCGGGTTCCAGTCGATGGACGGGTTGATGCAGCAGGATCTGGAGACGCAGCGTATGGAGGTTCTGCTGCTGAGCGTGCTTGCCGGCCTGGCGCTGCTGCTATCAGCGGTGGGCATCTACGCGTTGGTGTCAAACCTGGTGGTGCAGCGGACGCGAGAGATCGGGATCCGCATGGCGCTGGGCTCGTCGATCGAGAGGGCGATGGTGGAGATCGGTTCGTCGGGCCTCTTTGCGGCCGCCTTTGGCCTTATGGCGGGGGTCGGACTTTCATTTCTCGTCCTGCGCCTTTTGAAGAGCGAACTTTACGGGGTGGGAGTCCATGATCCCGTGACGCTGTTGGGCGCCCCGGCTTTGCTGGCTTTGATCGCGGTGATTGCGAGTCTGCTGCCGGCACTGCGCATCAGCAGGATAGACCCGGCGCTCACGTTGCGGAGCGAGTAAATTCTTGTCAAGAGGGATGGCCCCTGTGAAAGTCCACAATTCATTTATCTAGTGTGACTTACGCGCGGGCGCAATTTGCAGGTGAATTATCGGAACCCGCTATAATAGAAATAGGGGGCAAAATAAGCTTGAGAGCCGGTCTGGGTTTCTATCTTCTTGTTGCAAACCGAGCAAATTCAATGATCTGCCGAGACAGCTTTTCTGAAACCCGAATGGAATCAATCACTCCCGATGGGTAGAATTTCTGAAAAGCTAATGGAATCAATCAAGTGTAGGAAAGCTGGGGAACTTTTTGCGTCCGCCCACTGTGGGTGCGCGCAGCCGCAAAACTAGCAAATTCAGTGATCTGCTGAAACAGCTTTTCTGAAACCCCAATGGAATCAATCACTCCCCAGGCGGAGAGTTTCTGAAAAACCAATGGAATCAATGAAGTAGACGGATGCCAAAGAACTTTTTGCGTCCGCCCACCTGGCTGCGCGCAGCCGCAAAACTGAGCAAAGTTGAGTGATCTGCCGAAGCAGCTTTTCTGAAACCCTTATGGAATCAATCACTTGCCATGGGGATAGTTTCTGAAAAACCAATGGAATCAATAAAGTAGAGGATTGCCAAAGAACTTTTTGCGTCCGCCAAACCCACTTACTTCTCGCTGGAAAGCATTTTGATCAGTTGATAGTAGAAGTCCAGACCGGGGCCGTAGGAGGTAACCGGCAACCGCTCGTCGCGGGCGTGAGCGCGGATGTCATTGGTTTCAAGGGCTATTCCGGAGATGCCATACGACGGCATCCCCGCAGCCATGGTGTAGATGCTGTCTGACGCTCCTGTAGCCATGGTGGGAATCACAGGTGCACCCGGCCACATCTTCGCAGAGATCTGGCGCACCGCATCCATTACCTCGGGATTCAGCGGCGCGGGTGGCTGCTGCTTCCTGTCGGGAGCGGTGTCGAAGACCTCTCCGGCGTCGGTCATATAGCGGACCGTCACTTTCGGGTCGGCGAAGATGCCGATAAGCTGCTGCCGAATCTGTTCTAGGGTATACCCGGGAAGAATGCGGCAGTTGACGATGGCCTGCGCCCGCTGAGGAAGAGCGTTGTTCGCCAGGCCGGCGTTGAACCGAGTCGCGATGCAGGTGGTGTGCATCATCGAGTTCCATTCGGGATCGGTGGAGAGCCGTGCAATTGCTGCTTTATCGGGCTCGGGCTGGAGGATGGCTTTCATGTCGGAAGCCTTCTGTCCGGTCTTGAGCGTGCTCAACTTTTCGAAATACGCCCTTGTTACCGGGTTGAGTTCGAAGGGAAACTGATATTGCTGCAGGCGCCCAAGCGCGTCGGCAACGTGATAAATAGCGTTATCCGGAACCGGCAGCGAGCTATGTCCGCCCGGGTTGGTCGTCGTCAACTGATAGTCGCCGTAGAGTTTCTCGGTTGCATCCACGGTCACGTCTACGGGTTTGCCATCGACCAGGTCCACGCCGCCGCCATCGGGGTTGAGCACATACTCTGCCTTGATCAACTCCGGATGATTCTTGACCAGCCAGTCGACTCCGTTGGATTTTCCGCCCTCTTCGTCGGCGGTGAGCGCAAGAATGAGATCGCGGTCAGGCTTGTAGTGCTCCTGTCGCATGAGGATAAAGCTCGCCACGAGGATGGCGTCGTTGTCCTTCATGTCCTGGGTGCCGCGGCCGTAGTAGAAGCCGTCCTTTTCGACAAACTTGAAGGGATCGGTCTGCCACTCGGCACGGGGCGCCTCGACCACGTCGATATGGCAGATAAAGAGAATGGGCTGCTTAGCGCCGGTTCCGTGATATCGAACCACGAGGTTCTGCTTGCGATCGTTGGGGCCGCCGAGAAACAAATCCTGCTTCGGAAAGCCGGCTCCGAGGAAACGCTGCTCCATGGCTTTCGTGGCAGTGCTTACGTTGCCGACTGAGTCGGTCGTATTGATCTCGATAAGCTGCTGGAAGATATCGCGGGCAAGCTGGTGACCTTGTTCGCCGGTCTGCGCGATACCGGGCAGAGCGGTGGCAAGCAGAACTATCGATAGCAGGAAGCGGAAAAAGTTATTGCGCATGCGGCTTGTCCTTTGCGGAAAAACGGACCAGGGAATTCGCTTATAGTCCGATGATGTTGTAGCCAGAGTCGACGTAGATCACTTCGCCGGTGACTCCGCTGGCCAGATCGGAGGCGAGATAGGCGGCGGTGTTGCCGACTTCGGATTGCTTTGTGTTGCGGTGGAGCGGGGCGCGGTCGGCATGGTACTTGAGCATATCGCCGAGGTGTCCTATGCCGCGCGCTGCGAGGGTCATGATGGGGCCTGCAGAGATGGCGTTAACGCGGATCTCCTGCTTGCCGAGGTCAGCGGCGAGATAGCGAACAGTGGCTTCGAGCGCGGCTTTAGCGACTCCCATCACTTTGTAGTGGGAGATGACCTTTTCGGCGCCGTAGTAGGTGAGGGTGATGATGCTTCCGCCTTCGGTCATCAGGGGAGCGGCAGCGCGGCTGAGCGCAATCAGTGAGTAGACGCTCACGTCGTGCGCGATGCGGAATCCCTCGCGACTGGTCTGAAGGAAATCGTTCTTGAGGTCGTCTGCATTCGCGAAGGCGATGGCGTGCACGAGGACATGGAGCTTGCCATAGCGTTCCTTCAGCTTGGCGAACACCTGGTCAATCTCAACGTCGTTCGAGACATCGCACTGGAAGGCTTCCGCGCCGGGAAGAGCGGCGACAAGATCGTGGGCTTCGGCTTTGAGGCGTTCGTTCTGGTAGCCGATGGCGAGCGTTGCCCCGGCTTCATGCAGCTTCTGCGCGATTCCCCAGGCGATGGAGCGTTTGTTGGCGAGTCCGAAGACGACGGCGACGCGGCCTTCAAGATTGAGCATGAACGGTCGTTCCTCCAAAGAGATAAGAATAGCAGCGTTGGCGGCTAGACTAACTTGGGGTGTATGCACGAGGCGATTCCGTCACGGACAGCGTTGCGCGTTGCGCTGCGGCGCGCCGCGCACCAACTTTATGACTCGCCGCGGGTGTTTGAAGACCCGTTCGCTGTTCCGATTCTCGGCGAAAAATATGCAGACGAGCTGCGGCGCACACCGGTACGAGCCGACCGGCCGTTTTCGACGGCGCTGCGGGCGCACGTGGTTGCCAGAAGCCGGTATGCGGAGGACAATCTGCGCCGCGCGTTTGAAGCCGGCGTGCGGCAATATGTCCTGCTGGGAGCGGGACTGGATACGTTTGCGCACAGGAATCCCTGGCGGGAGCTGCGAGTATTTGAGGTTGACCATCCGGCGACGCAGGAGTGGAAGCGCGAGTTGCTGGCTAACGGCGGCATTGCAGTTCCGGAAAACCTGACGTATGCGGCGATTGATTTTGAAGGGCAATCGCTGGCTGAGCGACTGTCAGAATCGGGATTCAATCGAAGCGCGCCAGCATTCTTTGCGTGGCTGGGCGTGGTTCCATATCTTACGGCAGGGGCTTTTCGCGGCACCGTGGGCTTTATCGCTTCGAAGGCTGAGGGCAGCGGCGTAGCACTTGATTATGGATTGCCGCGTTCGGCGCTGCCTCTACGGGAGCAGATGGGGCACGATTCGCTTGCGTCGCGGGTGCGGTTGGCGGGCGAGCCGTTTCAGCTTTTCTTTACTCCGGAGGAAATGGCGGCGGAGTTTTCCGCGTTCAGCAAGGTGGAAGATATTGGGTCGGCGGAGATCAATGCGCGATACTTCGGCGGACGCGAGGACCAGCTTCGGGTGCTCGGGTCGGCCGGGCGGTTGCTGAGCGCGTGGATTTAGTTAGCGGTCCAGCTCTTTCGCGGTGGGCGAAAGAGCACTTTCAGCCTCCCAAGTCGATGAGCTTTACCTCTTCGATGGGTTGGCCGAGGAAGCGTGTACCGAGATTTCGGAACTTTGTTACTGAATCCGTAGCATAGAAGGCGCGTAGGGAAGATGCGGTGTCGGCGGGAATGCGTAATTCAAGCGCGCTGGCGACCTGTGCAGCTGTCGCCTCGGCGGAGTCGATGACGCTGATTCCAGGGGGAAGTTGGCGCTCGATATGAGTGCGAAGCAGCGGGTAATGAGTGCAGCCGAGCACAAGCGTGTCGGGATTGAGGCCAGCTTGCTGTGATTCCTGGAGCAGCTCGGTAAGGTAGAGATGGAGAACCTCCTGGGTCACCGGGTGGTCAATCCAGCCTTCTTCGACGAGCGGGACGAGCAGCGGGCAGGCTTTCTCGTATGCGCGCAGCCCGCGTTCGCGGCACTCCGCAGAGTAGGCGCGGCTTTCGACGGTGGCGGTGGTCGCGATGACAAGCACATCGCCTGTTTTGGTGGAGGCCTGGGCGGCGTTGGCTCCGGTTTCGATTACGCCAAGGACGGGAACTGGGACGGAATCGCGAATCGCGTCGAGCGCGAGCGCGGAGGCCGTGTTGCAGGCGATGACGAGATAGTCGGCGTCTTGCGCGAGGAGGAAAAGCGCGCTGGAGACAGCGTAGCGCGCGACGGTCGCACGGGACTTGGCCCCGTAGGGAAGGCGGGCGGTGTCTCCGAGATAGATATAGTTGGCGGATGGCAGGCGTCGGAGCAGCGCGCGCAAGACGGTAAGGCCGCCGAAGCCGGAATCGAAGACGCCGATGTTCATGATTGCGGAGTTCCTGTCCCGGTGGTGATGCCGGCAGTGAGATAAGTTCGGGTGAGGTCGGCGTGTCCAGCGAGGGTTTGGACCGGGTGACCGTCGATGAGAAAACGGACCTGAGTGATGGAAGGGATGTTGGCGTGAAGCGTTCCAAGGATGGCGAGCAGGGTGAGAGTTTCCGGCTCGATTCCGGAGGGATGAGAGGCGGCAAAGGCGGCGCTGAAATCTACGATAGCGAGGGTGCCCGTGTTGACGGACTTCGTACCGGGGATGGTGTGGGGCACAGGCATAAGGAAGAGGTTGTCGATGCCAGCGTTCGCTTCAGGATTTGGGAGCTCGGATTGTTGTACCGACACCGCATTTATCGGGTGCGTTGAATGCGGCTCGTGAAAGGCTTCGAGCAGGGTTTCAATTATGACACGGGCCTTGTTGTTGTCATCAGATGGGAGCGGCAGGCTGCGCTGCGATTCCTGGAGAGAGCCGTCGAGATCGTTAGGAATGACGAGAGTGACGTTTTGTGGCGCGGAGACGGCCATGTCTATCAACGGGGCGGCATTCTGAATTGCCTGCAGGCGGTCATGAGCTCGTTCGCGCAGCCGGATGAGGATGGCGGACATGACCACGATAGCGACGACCAGGAACGCGAAAAGAATTTGCTGCGCCCGCGAGATCATGGCTGCTGCTTCCATTCGTTGCGCCACTCGTCAAGTGCGGCGGCGAGTGCGCCGAGAATATTGCGCTGGTAGGCTTCGTCAACGATGAGGCTGCCTTTGGTGGATGCTCCGGGTTGCAGCGGCGCGATCTCCACGGCGACGGCAGGACAGGCGAAGCTGTCCATTGGCTGGAGGGAGGTTCGGCCGAGGGTGACGGGAATTTCGGCATGGGCGAGGGCCGAGTCAATATCCGAGGAGAGTTTCAGGCTCTGGGTTATGTAGGCCGATTGCGCGGTTTGCCAAGGCATGAATTTTTCGAGCGGGGATGGCGAGAGGGATGAGGTGTAGAGGTGAACGCCGCTTCCGGTGGCGGTTGCGTGAACAATGAGGCAGGCGGCTGCGGGCTTGCTGTTGGCGATTTCGGCGCGTCCCACGGTGGAGAGCGTGGTATCGGAATTGCGTGTGGTGCTGAGGTCAAAACCTCGCGCCGCCAGCATGGAGCGCAGGCGGTTCGTAAGGTCAAGGGTGAGATCTTTTTCGAGCAGCGTGGGGGTCAGGCGCGCTCCTATGTCGCTGCCGCCGTGGGCGGCATCGAGCAGAACGACGAACGGTGGGGGAGCGGGAATTGCCGGAGCGGCCGACGACGGGATCTGGGGCATGGTCTGCGGAGTTTGGGTGGCCTGCGCTGCAAGGACAAGGGGCAGCGCGAAGCAGATCGCGGGCCAGCCTTTAGTCCAGCGCATATATTGCGAGGCCGCTCAAGAGCTTGGGAAAGAAGTCGGTGGACTTTTGCGGCATGACTTCTCCTGCAAATGCGACCTCGCGCAGCTCGTCGAGCGATACGGGGTTCATCAGGAAGGCGATCTGGGCCTCGCTCCGGGCGACCTGCTCCATAGCCTCGGCTGCATCGCGCAGGTAACGGACATTGGTCTGGAGGGCGACGGCTTCTGGGGAAAGGCCGAGAATTTTATCGAGGATCAGAGCGTGGAGCTGAACGGCATCGACGCTTCGCAGTCGTTCGGAAAAATTTTCCACTGCTGCTTTGGAGGCTCCGGGAATTGCGGTAAGGAGAAACTTACCAGCCGACGTTACGGCGATGAAGGCGGTTGTGTCTTGGATGATTCTCAAACGGGCGGTGAGCGCTTCAGGGGTGTCGATCGCGAGAGGTTCGACCGAGAAGTATGGGCGAAGGCTTGAGATGAAGGCGGCTGGATTAAAGCCGGCGAGGCCGTGTATGACGCGATGGGTGGGCAGGATGACGAGGCCCTCACGATCCATATTGACGAAATTCATCATCGTCGCGGCTTCAGGGTAGGGCGGCTGCGGAGCGGAGGAAGGGTTTCGCTCGGTGGACTGGTCGGATTCGGGCGGCGCGTGCTTACGGGCGTACTGGAGGGCCGTCTCATACCTGTGGTGGCCATCGGCGATGATGAGCTTCTTGTCTTCGAGCGCGGTGGTCAGCAGGTTAATGGTCCCGGGCTCGCTGATACGCCAGACGCGATGAACCACTTCATATTCGTCGGTGACCTCGATGTCCGGTGCGGCGGATGATTCAAAAAGGAGTCGGTCTGCGCTCAAGCCCGGATCGGAGTAGAGCATGAAAATCTGCCCGAAGTGTGCGCGGGTGGCGCTCAGCAGATTGAGGCGATCGGCTTTAGGCCGGGAAAGAGTTTGTTCGTGACGGAAGATGACATCGGCGGAGTAATCATAGAGCTCGCCAAGAGCGATGAAGCCACGGCGCTCGCAAAGAGTTTTGGAGCCGGGGAGAGCGAACCTTTGCGAGTAGGCGAAGACGCAGGGTTCGCTTTCCTGGGTAAGGATGCCCTCGCGACGCCAGTCGGCGAAATCCCTGGCCGCTCGATGGTAAACGTCCTGCTCGCCTTTCCCGTCAAACAATTCGGGCAGTCCAAGGATAATGCGAACCAGATTATAGGGGCTGCGCTGGTAATAGGCCTGCTGCATGGCGGGCGTGATCTTGTCGTACGGTTGGGTCACCACGTCCTCGAGGCGGACGAGCGAGGGGTTATAACGAAGCGCGCGAAATGGGTAAATCCGGGCCATTCTTCAGGTTCGTACGTAGAAGGACGCCGCTGCGGCCGCGATTTTGATGGCCGGGAATCCCTGCCCGATTGTAAATCAGTCCCTCAACGGGAAAGGCATGCGCACGATCGCGGATCGGCTGGATTAAATGGAAGAGCAAAAGATGATTTGGCGTGCTAGGATGCCCAACACGAGCGCATTCCATACTGAGGCACATTGAGCATGCTGGTTTCTCCATCGCCGGATGATTGCTTCTCGCGAGTTCACAAGGGTTGTTGCGCCTGTTTACGGATTGCGCTAGCGGTCCTGATGGGGTGTGCGGTGTTCTCCGCTCCGTTGCAGGGGCGTGCACAGGAGGATCCGCTTAATAATGTGCATGTGCAGCCGCCGCCTCCGGCGCCGCCACCGAGCAATCAGCCTAAAGCTGTTGAAGGTCCGGAAGGGTTGAAGGCCCATGCGGGAGAGCGTTTTCGCGTGAATGTGAATTTGGTCCTGATTCCACTCACGGTGACCGATTCGATGGACCGGCTGGTAACGGGCCTTGAGAAAGATAACTTCTTTGTCTATGAAGACAATCATCTGGAGAATTTGAAGTCGTTTTCCACTGAGGATGCGCCGGTCTCTATCGGAGTGATTTTCGATATGAGCGGAAGCATGGCGAACAAGATCATTCGCGCCCGGGATTCGATTCTGGAGTTCATGAAGACGTCCAATCCTCAGGACGAGTATTTTGTGATCGGCTTCAATGACCGGCCTGAACTGATCGAGGATTTTACTTCGTCGACGGAGAAGATCGAGGAGCGGCTGGCTAACGTGCAGGCCGGGCATCGTACAGCGCTGCTGGACGCGATTTACTTTGGTTTGGACAAGATGAAGCAGGCGAAATATCCGCGCAAGGCGCTTCTCGTGGTGTCTGATGGCGGTGATAACCGCAGCCGGTATACAGAAGGGGAAGTGCGGTCCGTTGTGCGCGAAGCCGGCGTGCAGATCTATTCGATTGGTATTTTCGACCCGGAGGCGGCGACCAGCGAGGAGAGACTGGGCCCGCTTCTGCTGAACGACATCTGCGACGAGACCGGCGGTCGACTATTCAAGGTAGACGATGTATCGGAAATGGGTGATATCGCCGCCAAAATCAGCGCGGAGCTTCGCAATGAATATGTGCTTGGGTACTCGCCATTGAACCAAAAGCACGATGGCAAATGGCGTAAAGTGAAGGTAAAGCTGGTCCCTCCGGCGGGACTGCCACCGCTCACGGTTCATGCTCGTAACGGATACTATGCGCCTTTGCAATAACCTCCTGGTTTGTTCCATTCTGTTGATCCTGATCGTTCCATTCGATGCAAGCGCGCAGAGCGCAGGCGGAGCCGCGCCGACTAGCAAGCCGCAGAAACAGCAGGCAGCGGCGGCGAGTGTCCCTGAGCAGCAGCCGGCGATGAATGTGGACCGAGATCCGGTGCTTTCCCCCGACGCGGCGGACAATGCTCCTATCACGCCCAGTCGTCCAGGCGTATCGAGTGAAGGGGCGCTGGAACGGGGACCGGGCGGTAGATACACGCTGACGCGAAATGTAGATGAAGTGGTGCTGAATGTTTCGGTGTTCGACCAGGAACGGCGCATGGTCAACAACCTGACGAAGGAAAACTTCAAAGTGTGGGAGGACGGGGTTCCGCAGACGATCGCAGCTTTTCAGCATCAGGATGTACCCGTTTCGATGGGGATTCTGATCGACAACTCCGGTTCCATGCGGGACAAGCGGGCCGCTGTAAACGAAGCGGCGCTCGATCTGGTGAAGGCATCAAATCCGGATGATCAGGCCTTTGTTGTGAATTTCTCCGATGAAGCATTACTCGATGAGGATTTCACGTCGAGCGTTAGCAAGTTGCGCGACGGACTCTCCCACATCGACTCGCGGGGCGGAACGGCATTGTATGACGCGGTGGTTGCATCGGCCGATCACCTGGAAAAGGACGCGAACCGGCCGAAGCAGGTGCTGCTGGTGATTACGGACGGAGAAGACAACGCGTCGAGCCTCGACCTGGAGCAGACGATTCACAAGGTGCAGGACCTTGATGGGCCGGTGGTTTATTCGATTGGGCTGCTGTTTGGGACAGACACAGACCCACGAGAAGGGCATCGCGCAAAAAGGGCTCTGCAACTGTTGTCAGACGAGACGGGCGGGTTGGCATTTTTTCCCAAGTCGCTGGCCGACGTGGATGGCATCGCGGCCGAGGTCGCGATGGATATTCGCAGACAGTACACGCTGGGGTATCACTCAACTAAGCCAATTACGGATCCCGGGTATAGGACAATAAAAGTGGACGCACATGCGGGACACGGGAAACTGCTGGTGCGAACGCGTAGCGGATACTATCCACGACAGACGGCGCAGACGCAGAAACAAGCGTCTCAACATAACAATAAGAGCGGCAAAGGCGACTGAAGCGGGCACCTGAATTTGTGTGGGGGCATGTCCTTTGCCTGAGCCTGCTACACTAGTTTGTTTTGCTATGAGCCGATCAACTGTTGCACAGCCGATGAGCTCGTCCCTTCGGGTTGCCGATGATATTACCGAATTGATGGGCAATACTCCGATGCTCCGGCTGCGCCGAGTGGCCGGGCCCGAGTGGGCCGCCGTGTACGCGAAGCTGGAGTTCCTCAATCCCGGGGGGAGCGTGAAGGACCGCGCTGCGCTTGGCATGATTCTGGATGCCGAGCGGCGGGGCAAGCTCAAGCCTGGATCGATGATTGTAGAAGCTACCGCCGGCAATACCGGCGTGGGGCTGGCTCTGGTGGGCGTGAACCGCGGCTATCGCGTGACGTTGTTTGTGCCGGAAGGGTTTGCCGAAGAGAAGTGCATTCTGATGCGCGGCTTCGGCGCAACGGTGGTGCGCACCCCCGAAGAAGAGGGCATGAGCGGAGCAATCCGAAGAGCGCTCGCGCTAGCCAAGGGAAATCCGAACGTTTTTGCCGCGCTGCAATTCGATAATCAGGCGAATCCTCAATATCACTATGACACGACAGCGGCGGAGATATGGGAGCAGATGGAGGCCCGCGTCCATGCGTTTGTGGCCGGAGTGGGGACTGGCGGAACCTTCTCCGGCGTAGCGCGCTTCCTGAAGGAGCACAACCCAGAGGTGCTTACGGTGGCGGTAGAGACGCAGGGATCGGTTCTTCAGGGCGGCGAGCCGGGACCGCACAAGGTTGAAGGAATTGGAGTTTCGTTTATTCCGAAGACTTTCGACCGGGACGTGGCGGATGAGATCGTAAAAGTGAGCGATGACGATGCGTTCACGATGGTTCGTCGTCTGGCTGTCGAAGAGGGTCTGTTGGGTGGCTCGAGCGCAGGGGCGATTGTCCACGCGGCGGTCGCGATTGCGGAGCGGCTTGGCGTGGGGAAGCGCGTGGTAACTATTATTCCGGATTCGGCGGAGCGCTATCTGTCGAAGGACATCTTCAAAGGTTAGGCCCTCTCCAGTTCAGGATTAATCATGACAGAACGCAAACAAGGATTTGCCACGCGCGCGATTCATGACGGCCAACATGCCGACCCCCAGACGGGCGCGGTGAACGTGCCCATCTATTTGACCTCCACTTATGCGCAGGAAGAGATAGGCAAGAACAAGGGATACGAATATTCCCGGGTGTCGAATCCCACGCGAGATGCGCTGGAGACGAATCTGGCATCGCTTGAAGGGGGCAAGAGCGCGCACGTTTTCGCCAGCGGAATGGCGGCCATCATGGCCATGATTACGATGTTTCGCTCGGGCGACCATGTGATCTGCGGCGCCAATGTTTATGGGGGGACACCGCGACTGTTCGACCAGATTGTTTCGCGCTATGGAATCGAGTTCAGCTACGTCGATACGGCTGATGCGGAGAAGGTGCGGCGGGCGTTTCGGCCGACGACAAGACTGGTACACATTGAGACACCTACGAATCCACTGATGACGCTTACAGATGTTCGCGCGGTGGCGGATATCTGCCATGAGCGCGGAGTGGAGCTGGCGGTTGACAACACGTTTATGTCGCCGTATTTCCAGCGGCCGATTGAGCTAGGCGCGGACATCGTGATGCATTCGACGACGAAATTCCTGAACGGCCACAGCGACGGGCTGGGCGGTGTGCTGGTGGGAACGAAGCCTGAGCATAAGGAGAATTTCGCGTTTGTGCAGAAATGCACCGGCGGTATCCTGTCGCCGTTTGAGTGCTGGATGGTACTGCGCGGGGTAAAGACCCTGGCGGTGCGTATGAGGCAGCATGACGCGAGCGGCCGTAAGATTGCGGAGTTTCTTTCCGACCATAAAAAGGTCGGAAAGGTGTTCTATCCCGGGCTGGCGTCGCATCCGCAGCATGAACTGGCGAAGCGGCAGATGTCAGGCTTTGGCGCGATGATCTCGTTCGATACGGGTTCGCTGGAGAATGCCAACGCGATGCTAAAACGGGTGAAGGTTTGCACGCTGGGCGAATCGCTGGGAGGGGTGGAGACGCTGATCTCGCATCCTGCGACGATGACGCATGCCGCGATCGGCGCGGAGCAGCGGGCAAGGCTCGGAATTACCGACGGGCTGGTGCGGATCTCCGTCGGTATTGAAGATGTGGATGATTTGCTGAGCGATCTGGACGAAGCGCTGAGCGCGATCTAGCGCCGATCAACCGCTCCGCATTACTGGTGAGGACGCTGTTCAACCGGAATCTGCTGCGGAATTGCGGCGAGCACGTCGGGCGACTCTTCCTTCAATTCAGGCAGCGGAGCCTCAAGCGCCAGCTTGAGCACCTCGTCCATTGACTCTACGAAATTCAGCTTCATCGCGGTCTTCAGATTTTCTGGGAGATCGGCCATGTCTTTCTGGTTGTCCGCAGGCAGAATAGCTTCGAATATTCCGGCGCGATGGGCGGCAAGCAGCTTTTCTTTCAAGCCGCCGATGGGGAGAACCTTTCCGCGTAGGGTGATTTCACCCGTCATCGCTACGTCGCGTCGCACAGGGATTTTGGTTAGCGCGGAAGCAAGCGCGGTAGCCAGCGTGATGCCCGCTGATGGGCCGTCCTTGGGTATAGCACCCTCGGGCACGTGGATATGGATGTCGAGGCTGCGATAGAAGTCGTGCGGCAGGCCGAGATGCCTGGCGCGGCTACGGATATAGGAGAGCGCGGCCTGCGCGGATTCTGTCATCACATCGCCGAGTTGGCCGGTGGTGGTGAGCTTGCCTTTGCCGTCGAGGATCTGCACCTCGGTCTGAAGGATGCTGCCGCCGACCTCGGTCCAGGCAAGTCCATTGACGAGGCCCACTTCACTCTTCTCGTGAACTGCGGAGTCGCGGAACTTGGGGACGCCGAGAAATTCGGAGATGTTGGCGGCGGTGACGCTCTCCTTGCGCTTGGGGCCGGTCTTTACCACGCGGCGGGCGACTTTGCGGCAGACGTTTCCAATCTCGCGTTCGAGATTGCGGACACCGGCTTCGCGAGTGTAACTGCGGATTATCTCTGTAAGCGCGTCGTCCGAGAAAGACAGATTTTTATCGGAAAGTCCGGTGTTGGTGCGCTGCTTCTTGACGAGGTATTGTTTGGCGATTTCCAGTTTCTCGAGCTCGGTATATCCGTGGAGACGCAGTACTTCCATACGATCCTGGAGGGCCCCCGGGATGGTGTGGAGCACGTTGGCGGTGGCTACAAACAATACTTGCGAAAGGTCATACTCAACGTCCAGATAGTGGTCCTGGAAGCTGGTGTTCTGCTCGGGGTCGAGTACTTCGAGCAAGGCCGACGCAGGATCGCCGCGGAAGTCGCTGGCCATTTTGTCGACTTCATCGAGCATGAAGACGGGATTCTTCGTTCCAGCCTTCTTCATGGACTGAATAATCTGTCCGGGCAGCGCGCCGATGTAGGTGCGGCGGTGGCCGCGAATCTCAGCTTCATCGCGCACACCGCCCAGCGAAAGGCGGACGAATTTGCGGCCTGTGGCCTTGGCGATGGACATTCCGAGCGAAGTTTTGCCGACTCCGGGAGGTCCGACAAAGCAGAGGATTGAGCCTTTCGGGTTCTTCACGAGCTGCCGGACAGCGAGGAATTCGAGGATGCGCTCCTTGATCTTTTCAAGGCCGTAATGATCGGCGTTCAAGACCTTTTCCGCGTGATCGATATTGCGCGTTTCGCGCGAGCGCTTTTTCCAGGGAACGGCGAGCAGCCAATCAAGATAGTTGCGCGAGACAGTCGATTCGGCGGACATGGGCGGCATGGCCTCAAGCTTTTTCAACTCCTGGACGGCTTTCTCGAAGACGTCCTTCGGCATTCCGGCGACCTCCAGCTTCTTTTTCAGGTCGTCAAATTCGCTCTTCTCGCCTTTGCCCAGTTCTTTCTGGATGGCCTTGATCTTCTCATTGAGGTAGTACTCTTTTTGCGCGCGCTCCATCTGGCGTTTTACGCGAGACTGGATGCTGCGGTCCATGTTGAGCTTTTCAATTTCCACGTTCAGCACTTCGGCGATAACGGAGAGGCGCTGCGTCGGATCAAAAACGTCGAGGATTTTCTGCTTGTCAGGAATTTCGAGCTGGAGGTTGGCGGCGATGGTGTCGGCGAGCTTGCCCGGCTCGTCAGTGCGGACGGCGGCGACTAGAGTTTCATAATTGAGTGACTGCTGAAGCTTGACGTACTGCTCGAAGAGCGACATCACGCGCTGTATAAGCTGGTCGGTCTGCGGCGTAGATTCAAGCTGCGCGGGCGATGTGCGGATAGTCGCGACGAAAAAACCATCCGCGTCTGTCATTTGTGTGGCGATGGCGCGCTCGAGGCCCTCAACCAGAACCTTTATATTTCCGTCGGGCATCTTGACGCTCTGCACGATGTTGCCGATGGTGCCGACAGTGTAAATCTCATCGGCGCGGGGCTCGTCTACGCGTGCGTCATGCTGCGTGGCGAGAAAAATCTTGCGGTCGCCGTTGAGCGCCTCTTCGAGGGCGCGGACACTCGACTCACGTCCGACGACAAAGGGGGTCATCATGTGCGGGAAAATCACCATGTCCCGGATGGGCATCATGGGGAGCTTGCGTAGGTCGTCCCGATCGCGGCTCTCTTTGGATTGGGTCACTGCGTCCCTTTCGTTACTCTTCAGATATCTGTTAGATGAACTTTAACGCATTCCGTTTCAGAAGCGGGCAAAACCTCGGAATTAAGCGAATATTTCCCGGTTCCGGTCAAAACAAAAGCGAGCCGGGGGCTCGCTTTGTGGACTGCACTTCTGATTATAAAGCAAAGCAATCATCCGGCCTTTTCCAGCAGAGAGACGGACAGGTCGCGATTTTTCACCATTTCGGCGTTGATTTCCAGTTCCTTGATCTTCTTGTTGCTGGGCAGGTGATACATGAGATCGAGCATGAGTTCCTCAAGAATCATGCGTAGTCCGCGTGCTCCTACTTTGCGGGCAAGAGCTTCGAGCGCAACGGCACGAGTGGCGTCGGTATCGAATAGGACTTTGACCCCCTCGTATTCAAACAGACGCTGGTATTGCTTGAGGATGGCATTGCGCGGTTTGGTGAGAATTTCGATGAGCGCGGCTTCATCAAGCTCGTCGAGAATGCCGATGACTGGGAGCCGGCCTACAAATTCGGGGATGAGGCCGAATTTTATGAGGTCCTGAGGCTCAGCCTGGCGCAGCAACTCAGAATCGCGCTGTGCACGGATCGGAGCCTCCTGCTGGTCTTTTTCCGAGAGTGCCTTGAAGCCGAGGGCCTTTTTGCCAACGCGTCGGCCAATGACCCTTTCCAAGCCGACGAACGCGCCGCCGCAAATGAAGAGAATGTTCGTGGTGTCGACGGCGGTAAATTCCTGATGAGGGTGCTTGCGTCCGCCCTGCGGCGGAACATTCGCCACGGTGCCTTCGAGTATCTTCAGCAGCGCCTGCTGGACGCCTTCGCCTGAGACATCGCGGGTGATAGAGGGGTTTTCGTCTTTACGCCCGATCTTGTCGATCTCGTCTATATAGATGATGCCGGTCTGGGCTCGGGCTACGTCGCCGTCTGCTGCCTGGAGCAGCTTGAGGATGATGTTCTCCACATCTTCGCCGACATAGCCGGCTTCTGTGAGAGTGGTGGCATCGACGATAGCGAACGGAACGTCGAGCATCTTGGCCAGAGTGTGTGCCAAGAGCGTTTTTCCGCTGCCGGTTGGGCCCACGAGCAGAATATTGGATTTGGAAAGCTCAACGTCATTGCCGCGCGTTCGATTCATCTGAATGCGCTTGTAATGGTTGTAGACGGCGACTGCCAGTTTTTTCTTAGTCTGATCTTGACCAATGACGTATTCGTCGAGGAAGGCCTTTACCTCTTGTGGCTTGGGCAGATGAGCGGGCGCTGCTCCAGCCGGAGTTTCAGTGCGGTCGTCTTCCAGAATGGAATTGCAGACGGCAACGCATTCGTCGCAGATGTACGCGCGAGGATAATCGCTGGGCGAAGAAATAAGTTTGGCGACGGCGTCCTGCGACTTATGGCAGAACGAACATCTTAAAGTGTCGTCCGATCCCGTGCGCGTTTTCATGCTGTGCTGCTCCTTCGCGGTTCATAATACGGGGTCGTGCCTGGAACTTGCATGTTACTTAAGTGCGTGGCCGGTCGATGATTTCATCAATAATGCCATATTCCTTGGCTTGTGGAGCATTCATTATGAAGTCGCGTTCGACGTCGCGCTCAATTCTTTCAAGCGACTGGCCGGTGTGTTTGGACATAAGATTGTTTGTAATCTCGCGGATGCGGAGAATTTCACGGGCGTGGATGTCGATATCGGTGGCCTGCCCGGAGAGGCCGCCCATAGACGGCTGGTGGATGAGGATGCGCGAGTTGGGCAGCGCAAATCTCTTGCCGGCAGTGCCGGACATCAATAAAAACGCGCCCATACTGGCTGCCTGACCAATGCAGTAGGTCACGACGTCATTTTTGATGAACTGCATCGTGTCGTAGATCGCGAGGCCTGCGGTGATCGATCCGCCGGGCGAGTTAATGTACAGCTGGAGGTCTTTTTCCGGGTCTTCACCTGACAGAAAGAGCATCTGCGCGATGATGAGGTTGGCAATCTGGTCGTCGATCGGTGTACCAAGAAAGATAATATTGTCGCGCAGCAAACGGGAGTAAATATCGTAGGCGCGTTCGCCGCGACTCGTTTGCTCGATGACCATGGGTACGAGAGCCATGCGTGGTTACTCAATCTTTCCGCGATGCGTTTTTGTACAGCCGGAGGGTTCGCGATCCATTCCGGCCGGGAATTTCCCCTTAAACGAGGCGTTCGTAAAGTAGACTTGCTGTTTTTTCTCTGCGCAGTTGTTCACGAATTCTAGCCAGCGCTCCTTCGTTCGTCAATCGCGTGCGAAGAGAATCGAGCGGCTCGCGAGTTTGCAACGAGATAATCTGCAGCTCATGCTCCAGTTCTTCATCAGACACGTCGATGTTTTCGGCTGTTGCGATTTTGTCGAGGATGAGTGAAGCCTTTACCTCAGCGACGGCGGAGTCGTGCTGCGCTCCGCGCAGGCGACCGAAATCGAGTTTTCGCATGTCTTCGGTGCGCATGCCCTGCGCGGCAAGCGCCCGGAGTCCGCGGTCGAGACGCGCGTCGATCTGGTTCTGCACGAGAGATTCCGGAACGGGGAACTGGAAATGCGCAACCAGCGCTTCAGTGAGCTTGTTTTGGGTTTCACCGCGAAGACGGCGGTCCTTGTCGGCGGCGAGGTGTTCGCGCAGCTTTGTTCGGAAGTCCTCGATGCCTGAATAGTCGCCCAATTCTTTGGCAAACTCGTCGTTCAGTTCGGGCTGTATCTTCTTCTTGATCGCTTTTACTTCGACGTCGTAAACGACGTTTTTGCCGGCGAGGCGCTTTTCGCCGAATTCCGTGGGATAGGCGACTTCGAATTTGAGCTCCTGCCCTGGTCTGGCTCCCCGCAGAGCTTCATTGAAGGAGGCAAGCGTGTTCCGCCCCCCGATCTCGATCATCACGTCGTCGCCGGAGATTGGTTGATCTGCAGCTTCGCCGTTCGCTTCTTCGCCCTGGATGTGACCTTTGAAGCTGATCTGGGCCCAGTCTCCGTCGGCGAGCGCGCGATCTTCGGTGACGGGCTCCATAGTGGAGCGGGAGTCCCGCACTCGATCCAACTCGGCGTTGAATTCCTCATCGGCGAGCGAAGTGTCGGGTTTTTCGACCTTGACCTGCTGATAGCCTTCGATGGAAAACTCCGGCAACACCTCGAAGACAGCCTTGAAGGTAAGCGGCTCCCCGTCTTTCAGCTTGAGGTCGGAGACCTGCGGCTGCGAAATCGGATGCAGGTTCTGTTGGTCGATAGCGGTGCGGAAATGGTTTGGCAGCACGGACTCGACCACGTCCTGGCGAATGCCCTCAGCAAAACGTGAACGGATCAGGGTCTCGGGCACCTTGCCGGCGCGAAAGCCGGGAATACGGGCTTGCTTCTGGTACCGCTTCACAACCGATCTGAATGCGCGCGTCACTTCATCAGCGGGAACTTCGACTCCCACCTCGCGGGTGAGTTCAGGGTTTAGCGCGGGGCGGTGTTCATGGTGCTCGTGGTCGTGAGTGCGTTCGTGTGTCTCGTGCGCCTGATCTTCGGGCTGAGGCGTTGCTTCGAGGGTTTCTGTTGAGCTCAACGTAATGCCTTCCGGGTATGTTGGTCCGGGCTTGCGAGCGCGTTCGACGGGCCAGGAAAATTCAAGAAAGAACGCGACAGCGGACCTTACCTCTTATGGTACGAACCTTCGCGATGAAGAGCAAACGCGCGGCGGTGGAAAGAGCGGTACGAATCTCGCCTTTCTATTTAGCCTGAAGTCCGATCGCGGTAGTGGGCAAGAATGTACTGGTCGGTCATTCCGGCGATGTAGTCGGCGACTACGCGCGGCCCCCCTTCGGCGGCCACTTCGGAGACATGGGCGGGCGGCAACAGCGCGGGATCGGCGACCCAGGCGCGGAAGAGCGTGTCGATTACCAGCTCGGCTTCCTCGTGGTCGCGCTGAAGTTCCGGCGCGTTATAAAGATGGGCATACAGATAGCGCTTTGCTTCTAGGCGAAGCTCCTCCATTGCCGGAGAAAAGGCAACAAGCCTGGAGGCTTGGCGGCGTACCGCATCGAGCGTTGTTGCGTCAGACTGCTGAACGCGCCGGCGGGTTTCGGCGATTAGGTCGTCGACGAGCGCATTCAACATACGCTTGAGGCCCTCGTTAAAGACCAGCCGTTCGGGCGTGGTTGGATATTTCTCAAGCATAGGAGCGTAGAACCGCTCGAAGAGGCGGACCTCAGTGCGGGCGCCGGGCAGTGTGAGGACTTCCGATTCGAATCCGTCATCGAAGTCTGCGGTGAGATAGGCGATCTCGTCGGCGAGGTCGATCAACTGCGCTTCAAGCGGCGGCTGCTGGTCCAGAAGGTATTCCGATAATTCGGGATGCTCATTGGCGGAGTAGTCGCGCGAATGCTTAATGATCCCTTCGCGGACGCCGAGAGTGAGGTTCAGACCGCGGAATTCAGCGTAACGAGTTTCAAAGTGTTCCACTATGCGGAGCGCGTGCAGATTGTGGTCGAAGCGCAAGCCATGTTCCTGCAGGGCTTGATCGAGCGCGCGTTCGCCGGCGTGGCCGAAGGGCGGATGACCGATGTCGTGTACGAGCGCAAGCGCCTCGGTAAGCTCCTCATTCAAGCCGAGCGTGCGCGCGATGGTGCGTGCGATCTGCGCGACCTCCATGGTGTGGGTGAGGCGGCTGCGGAAATGGTCGGAGTAGCGGTGAGTAAAGACCTGCGTCTTGCCAGCGAGGCGGCGGAATGCGCGCGCATGAAGGATGCGAGCGCGGTCTCGCTCAAAGGGAAGGCGGTAAGAGTGAGCCGGCTCTGAATATCTGCGTTCGACGAGGGGGCCGGTGGGCGGGACGGCGCACCCGGGCGGCAGGCGCATCAGTTCTTAGAAGGCTGCGGGTTGACACCTTCTTTCGCGAGCCGAATCCGTGCGCTGTCGAGTCGCTTCTGCACCTTGCCCATGTCGCCGGGATCAGAATCGGCTGGAGCAGTACGGGCGTACTCCTTAAGCGATTCCTCCCATTGCGCGGCGGCAAGCTTAAGGCGTCCGGTCTTCTCATACAATTCGCCAAGATGGTCGTGAACGGTGGCATCGGTTGAGTTGCGTTCGACCGCTTTGCGCAGATCAGTTTCGGCGAGATCGTAATTGCCGAGCTTGTAGTACGCCCAACCGAGCGAGTCAAGGAAAGCGTAGTTCTGGGGGTCAAGCTGAACTGCTTTCTGAATCATGGCCAGCGCTTCGTCGAGCTTCTGGTTATGGTCGGCCAGCATGTAGCCGAGGTAGTTAAGCGTCATGCTGTTTTCGGGATCGATAGTCAGGGCTTTGCGGAATGAGGCTTCAGCCCGGTCGTACATCTTCTGCCGGTCATAAAGTGTGCCTTCAAGAAACAGCGCGTAGAGCTGGTCATCCTTGGTGGTCGAGAGCGTGTTCACGTTGGAGAGAGCTTCCGACGCATCGTTCCAGCGGCGCAGACGCGTGTACATGGTAGTAAGAGCACGATAGGTCTCGAGATCGGCCGGAGTGTTGTTGAGCTGCGACTTGGCGAGAGCAATTCCTTCATCCTGGTGGCCACTATCGGCGAGCTGCTGGGCAAACATCAGTTGCAAGCTGCGGTTCTTCGGATGCTTTGCCGCGGCGTCACGCGCGACCTGGGTGGCTTTGTCGTAATCGTGGATGTCATGGTAGGCGTCTATTTCTGATTCATAGGCGTGCTGCTCGAATTCGCCGCCTAATGCAGCCATTTTTTGATAGGTGGCGATGACCTGATCGATTTTGTTCTGCTCGCGGTAGATGATGGCAAGGCGGTCGAGAAAGAGCGAACGATTATTTTTCTCCTGTTCGGAGTATTGACCGGTGCTGTGCTCGGAGCCGGCGACCAGCTTCTCGAATATTTGCGCGGCTTCATCGTAGCGGGCCAGCGCGTCATCGAGTAGCCCCTGGTTGAAGCTGATTTCGAGCGAGTCGGGGACCAAGTCCCTGGCCTTCTTCAGGGTATCGAGCGCTTCCTCATAGTTGCCCTGGCGGCGCTGGATTTCGGAAAGGCGCAGATAGGCTTCAGGGTCGCTGGGGTCGCCAGCTGCAATATCTTTGTAGGCAGTCTGCGCGGCACTAAGCTGATTGTCACTCAGCAGGTCTTTGGCGAGCGCGCGTTCCACATCGAGATTGTCCGGCTCCAGGTCGAGGGACTTTTTGTAAGCGGCGATGGCGTCTTTGGTGTTCTTCTCCTGATCGAAACTGGCGCCCAAAACGTATTCGGTTTTTGCGGTCTGGTCCTGTTCGGGGAGAGAGCTCAATATTTTGATAGCGTGCTTGGAGTCACCCTGGCCGGTGTAAAGGCGCGCCAGATTGAGGGCTGTTTCTTCAGAACCAGGGTCAATATTCTGGGCGGTTGCAAACTCCTGCTCGGCCTTCTGCGATTCGTGCGCGAAGGAATAGAGCTGCCCGAGCAGCAGGTGGTCTTCCACATTTTTGGGTTCAAGCTGAACGATTTTCTCGTACTCGGCCATTGCAAGCTTGAGTACATCGGCTGATGGCTGGCCCTGGTCTCCCTGACCAAGGGAGCGGAGATAGATATTGCCGAGGAGTTTGTGCGCCTGGAGATTGTTCGGGTCTTTTTCGATTTGAGCCTGGGCGGCGAGGATCGCTTCCTTAACCCTGCCGGTGCGGTAATACAGCTCGGCCAGGCCGTTGTTCAGGAACTTTGAGCTAGGATCTGCGTTGAGCGCGAGCTTGTATTCTTCGACCGCGCGGGTGGCGTACTCGGGGCGGCCGTAGGTGTTGGCCATCTCCTCATATTCATGCGCGAGCATGTAATGGTAGTAGGCATCGCCACGGTTCGGTGTTTGCGCGGACGTCTGCTGCGAGTTTGCCGGAATTACCGGCTGTGCGCCTTGAGCGATTGCAGCTGGCGCGGAGGTTGCGAAAACAGCAAGCGCGAGGGCGGAAAGTGGGCCGCAAAAATTGAGGCGTGCAGGGAGGGCGATACGGCGATATGTATTCTTGTGAGACTTGCTGCTCATAATTCAGGGAACCCCTGCGTGTGGCCCGGTCCGGGCCGAGTTGACTTATTCAGATATTTTGATGCTTTTCGCACGGGCGAAAGCACTTCTTCTCAATAGACGATTGTATCCCGCGCCTGGGATTGGCCGCCCAGGGAATTTACATGGCACGATGCCACAAAGTTACTCCGCGAGTCTTTGATCCGGTTCAGCTTAGTGGCGGAAATGCCTCATTCCGGTAAAGACCATAGCCACGCCGAGGCGGTCGGCGGCGGCGATTACGTCGGAGTCTTTCACGGACCCTCCTGGTTGAATGACGGCAGTGGCACCGGCGGAGACGACGACTTCAAGACCGTCCGGGAATGGGAAGAAGGCGTCAGAGGCAGCGACACATCCCGCGAGCGGCAGAACGGCCTTCATGGCTCCGAATCTCGCGGCATCAACCCGGCTCATCTGGCCGGCTCCAATTCCGATGGTTTGACCGTTGCGCGCGTAGACAACGGCATTGGATTTGACGTGCTTGCAGACGCGCCAGGCAAAGAGCAGGGCAGCGAGCTCGTCGTCTGTAGGGACGCGGGAGGTGACGGTCTTAAGGTCTGCCGCCGTGATGTGCCCGCGATCGGCGTCCTGCAACAGAAGTCCACCGGAGACCTGCTTGATGAACTGCGCCGACTGGGCGGGACGGACTTCGACGAGGCGGAGGTTCTTTTTGGCTGCAAAGCGGGCGCGGGCCTCGGGCGTAAAGGATGGGGCGGCAATGGCTTCGACGAAGAGCTTTGCAATCTCCTCGGCGGCTGCGGCATCGATCCGGTGGTTGATCCCAATGACGCTACCGAAGGCTGAGACGGGATCAGCGGCGAGCGCTTTCTGGTAAGCATCGAGGACATTTACGCCGGTGGCAGCTCCGCAGGGATTGGTGTGCTTGATGATGGCGACGCCGGGCGAGTCGAACTCCTGCACCAGGTCCCAACAGGCGTCGAGGTCGACGAGGTTGTTGAAGCTAAGCTCCTTTCCCTGGAGCTGGGTGGCTCCGGCGATGCCGGTTCCGGTGCCGTCGGAATAGAGCGCGGCTCGCTGATGGGGATTTTCGCCATAGCGGAGCGACGCGGCAAGCGGGTAGGAGATGCGGAGGGTCGACGGGAAGGCAGATTGCGACCAATCGGCGAATTGGACGGGTGCTTCGGCGGGTTCCGGCGATTCTATTTGGTCAAGGGTATTAGCGATGGCGGTGTCGAATGCAGCGGTGACGGCGAAGGCCTTCTGCGCGAGGCGCCAGCGGGTTTGGCGGGAGAGGCTGCCCTGATTTGAGGCCAATTCCAGGCCGAGAGCAGGATAGTCTGCGGCCGAGGTCACAATGGCAACGTCTTCGAAGTTCTTGGCGGCGGAGCGGACCATTGAAGGGCCGCCGATGTCGATATTTTCGATGACTTCGGCGAAGGTGGCGCCGGGCTTTGCTGCGGTTTTCTCGAACGCGTATAGATTGACGACAACCATGTCTATCGGCTGGATGCCGTGCTCCTCGACTGCGGCGCGGTGCTCAGCCTTCTCGCGAATGTGCAGGATTCCGCCGTGAACTTTGGGATGGAGGGTCTTGACGCGACCATCGAGCATCTCAGGAAAGCCAGTGAGGTCGGAGATGTCGAGGACGGAGAGGCCGGATTCGCGGAGGGTGCGGGCGGTTCCGCCGGTGGAGACCAACTCGATGCCGTGACTGGCGAGCTGCCGGGCGAAGGGGACAAGGCCGGATTTGTCAGTAACGCTGAGAAGTGCACGCCGCACCTGCTTATAGCCGCTCAAACGATGCTCCTGGATTACGTACTGGGGTTGGTTTACTAAAGGGATTCATGGGAATTATATTCGGGCGCGTGATTTGCAGCTCATGCGGCGCCGCGAAGCGGTTGCAGCGGTTAGGATAGAGAGGACAATGAGCAATCCCGGGCAGCAGGACATTGGGAACCGTTCGGCCTTTCGATCCGCGAAGCCGGAGATCCTGCCGCCGGGTGGAGATTCGGGCGGGTGGTATCCTCCGCCGAGCCAGACCTATGTTCCGCCGCAGGCGCGGCGGCGGCGTGCTCCAGGCTGGTCGTTTGCCCCCGCGACTTATGTGCTGTGCGGCATCAACTGCGCGGTCTATCTAGCGATGCTGCTGAGCCGGGTTTCGTTCTGGTCGCCCGATATAAACCAACTGATGCACTGGGGCGCGAACAACGGCACGGCGGTGCTGATGTATGGGCAGTGGTGGCGGCTGGTTACGGCGATGTTCGTACACGTCGGGATCATCCACATTGCGACTAACCTGTGGTGCCTGTGGAACCTGGGGTTGCTGGCCGAGCCGTTGATGGGGCCGATGGGCCTGTTTGCGGCCTACCTGATGACGGGCTTTGCGGGAAACCTGTTGAGCGTGGCGGTGAACCCGGGTGTGCCGGGCGGCCCGCACTCGGTGGTTGGGGCAGGGGCTTCGGGGGCGGTGTTCGGGCTGGCCGGGGTGCTGATCGTCCTGCTGAAGTCGCCCCTGCTGCCGTTGCCGAAGCTGGAGCTGAAGCGGCTGCGGAGGAGCGTGATCTACTTCGCGCTGCTGAACCTGGGGATCGGGCTGTATACGGCGGTGGGGCCGAGTCCGATCAGGATCGACAACATGGCCCACCTGGGCGGGTTTCTGAGCGGGCTGGCGCTGGGGGTTCCGCTGGTTCCGAGGCTGGGGTCGGCCAAGGCACTGTTTGAGCGACGGCGAAACTGGGCGGTATGGGGCGGGTCGTTCCTGCTGGCTCTGCTGGCGGTGGCGGTGAGGGGATACTGGCGGTACGGTCGGTAAAAACCTTCTGCTCTCCTCTGGAATGTTGGGTTTACGCCGGAGCGGCTGAAGTAAGTCCAACAAAATATGGGAGTTATTTAAATCTCATTATTTATGTGCGATTTACGCCGATTTTTGGTGCGGCTGCGATCTGCATTGCATGTAGCCGGTGAGCTGTTTTTTCGGGGTGACGGGCTCGGTTGGATTGCAAAGGGTTCGCTGGGCTGGCCGATTTGGGATGAAGTTTCTCCTATTTAAATTCTCTTGTTAAATTTCTTCTGGTTTCCTCTGGAATCAATGGTTTAGGTTTGAACTGCGACTATAAGTCCCACTTTTTCTTATGCTTACGTTTAAGTCTAGTCCGCTCAAATGATTAGCCAGTAAATCGGGTCATCGTTTGTCGCCGGGTTGCGTTCGCACCAATAAAGAAGGGCTGCTCGCGGCAGCCCTTTCTTGATCCCTATTTCTATTCTACCAGATTCGGATAATTCAACTACATTCAGCGGGTGGCGGTGGCGGCGAATTTTTTGACCATGGCGAGCAGGAGTTTGCGGTCACTGTCGTTGAGGTTCATGGAATAGCGGCGGATCTGGTTGAGGAAGCGCAGTTCCTCGTCATTGAGGCGGTTGGTATCGATTTCGGTATTGACGGTGGCATCGGAGAAGAACTGGGCGAGCGGCACGTCGAGGGCGTGGGCGATCTTGGTGAGGGTGTCGAGGGAGGGCACGGTGTGTCCGTTCTCGACGCGGGAGAGATAGCAGCGGAGAAGCCCGGTACGTTTCTCGATATCGCCCTGGGACATTCCTTTTTGCAGCCGATAGCCTCTGATCATGACACCAATTTGCATGGACTGCCTTTCCACTGCTCTGCCGCCGTCCCTGGAGGGGTCCAGTGAAGGTGAGGGAATGAATGTTGTTGCTGATAGTTACCATGCGGTTAATGGCTGATGCAAGAATTATTTTCGAGAAAGTCTACCTTTAGACACATTTAGGGAAAATTTTGGGCCTGGGAAGTGAAGTCTCGGGCATAAAGAGCTGAGGGATGGGTGGTGAGGGGGATTCGAGTTGATCCGGCGGGCTTCTACAGGGTCTTCTGTCTAAACCTGGAGATTGGAGAACTCAAGGCCGAAGAGCTTCGATTCCGACCTGTTGTAAGCACGCCGCGCGATTTGATCCTAAATCACAACGCTCGCTGGGGTGGCTGATAGGTCGAATCGCTTGTCGGAAGCGATGCATTCCTGACGAGAAGCATCACCACCTAAAATTGGGAGCATGGGACAAATTTCTATGGCCACATTTTTCGACGAAACGATAGTCGCAAAAGATCGACTTTATGCCGATATAGTAAAGGCGCCTAACCGATACCTACGCAAAGCACGGCGCTCGACGGAGCGAATGTGGATGAGCTGCGGCCAATTTGTGGACGCCAATGCACAGGTACGGGCATGGTCCGATGATTTTTGTGCAGTTTGGTGGGAACTTTACCTGGCCTATGCCCTTTCCAAGGCTGGCATTTCGCTAGTTCCAACTAAGGAGCACCCACGAGACCAAGGCCGGGGGCGACCTGACTTACTTGCGACTAACCCCCGTATCTGGATCGAAGCGATGATGCCGCGAGCCGGGTCGGGTCCGGATGCGCTCGTCGAGCCGGCTTCCCAAACAGTGTTCGATGTCCCGGCAGATCGGTTTGTTCTTAGGCTGACGACCGCACTTGGGGAGAAGTTTGGGAAAGTGTTGCAATATATCGAGGCGGGTACCATCCCAATCTCCGATGCTGTAGTCGTTGCAATCTCAGGTGGGCGATTGCCTTTCCGCTTCCAGGAATATCCGATTCCCAACATCGTGCGCGCTTTATGCGGTGTGGGGTTTTTATGTGCGGAGGTTGATGTACGTAGTCTGCGGCGTCTGGAAACTTATATCGAATTCCGTGATCATGTCGACAAGATATCAAGGTCTCCGGTCTCAACGGATCTGTTTTTGCGGAAGGAATTTGCATATATAAGTGCGGTGCTTTACAGCGGTGCTGATTGCGTGAATTATCCGCGAAGGCCGGGTCGAGAGTTTATTATCGTTCACAATCCAAATGCCAGGGTTCCGATCCCAACCGCTTGGTTGCCCAGTGGCGAACACTACCGGATACAGGAGGGTGTACTGCGCCGGGAAATCCCGCCCGCCTGTCGCCTACATCACCAATGAAGACTTCTGGGGTTTACTGATAGCAGCAATCGCCTTTTTGGCTTCCGATCTGACCCATGCTTTGGGATGGCTCTTCATTACCTCCAGAGCTGAGAGCGCTCTCATAGAGCGTAGACGCCGCAGGGCGACGACAGCATGCCCCGCCACCTCTTCATCGTTCAGAAGTCGAAGAGCAGCGTCCTCACATCGGAAGTCTTTGAACTTTCCCAAAGCCATAACCACCATCTGTCGAGCCGAACCAAACTGGCGGTCCATCGCAATCTCGATCATCCTTTCCAGCACTGAATAGTCGGCCACAGTATCTAAGGCATTCCCTATAGCCCACCGCAGACTATCGTCGGATGCCCTCGTGAATTCTTCAATCAGTACGGGTGCCGCTAAGGGCTTTGCCCAAGGTACTGTTAGAGCACGCACAACTTCCTCTTTTGCGACTTCGGGGAGGCGCGGCAACCACGCGAGGAGAATGGGTATTGCCTCCGTATAACGTTTCCCGGATTTGATGACATCCCTAAAAGTTCTCAAGGAAAAACCGAGTGCGCTGAGATCTCGCTCCAACGGTTCGATCGCCTGAGCTATTTCCCTAACTAACTTCCTGCGAGTTTGTTCTCTAAGGGTCTCGTCCATTTTGCTGCTCGATGTCGAGGATTGTACTCATGGAATGGCGGCTTCGACTACGCAGGGTCATTTAGGCGTGTCAACCGACATCACCTGCGTGACAACGAACAGCATGCAGCAACCCATATGGCCATAACCGCTCCATGCGGGGCTCTCCTGCGTGCCATCGATCCCTTCATACCTGCCGAATATGCGGCCGCGCAGAGTAGCCTTCACAGTGTTCGACGCTCGTTGTGGCTTCGAATGCTTTGGGTGTAGGCGAGCATCGAACTCTTGGAACTTCTCATCGTCGACGAGACTCAGCGGGATGCCGTCAATTATGAGGGCCTTGTCTCGGGTCGGTTTAGGTGAAAAGCCACAACAGTACATTGTGTCCGTGGAGCGCCTGCCTCCGTATTCCATCCAGACTTCGGGACTACCGTTGCGCCACGTACAACGAGAATCTTCCACCATCGAATCTTCAAAACCGTGCGAAGCAACTGCTGTGAACTCAACTAACTTCTCTAAATATTTCTCTGGATGCGCTTTGATTTCGCACAATGAGACTTGGATGGGAACGTCTGGCGTCTGAGCCTGACTGGGGACGGCCGCGAAACCGATCATTAACCCGATAGCGGTGATCCAAATCAATCGCATGGCCGTCACTATACGCGTCTGAGTCCTCAACGCGTTTTCCTCATCGATTCAGGTCCGCCGGATTACAATCTACTCGGACAAGGCGGGGGATGCGTGGGGCGGAATTCACCGACAAGCAAGGATTCCGGGTTGATGCCCAACCGTTTTGGCACGCAACAGATGCGACCGGTTGCCTGGTTCTTATTGTTCTGGAGCTCGGTGATAGGGCTTTATGTCGCCAGGGTTATCCTCTTCGACCTTTATGTGCGCACGCACTGGCACGTGGTTTCCGGCGATGTAATCAAGTACGAGGAAAAATCAGCTCTGGTGGGGTCAACCCGGACGCGCCGCCCGACCTACTGGGTGGAGTTTGAGGTGGAATTCGACCCGCAGGGGTTGGGCTGCAACACCGGCAGCAGTTGGGCTGTACCCATGCGGTTTCCGTGCACAGGAGAGGTCCGATCACCAGGCTCTCAATCTTTAGGTGTCGCGCGTGGTTGGGAGTATCGGCATCAAGTGAGCTCCGCGGCAAAGTTCTATTACGATCCAGCCACAGGGCGCTTGCGATTCGCGGGCGAATCGATTTTCAATCGGTATCCCTGGACCGCAATTCTGGCCGTCGTCCTGGGCACCGGCATTTCATTTGTATTGTTCTACCTGACACGCCGCGGTGTTAAAGGGTCAAACAGCGCACCGCGAAGTTACACGTCTGGTGAAGATCCCACGCGCGATGATTTAGTTGATTTAAAGCTGCCTTAATTCGCGTCGGCGCAGTCAACTCGAGCTCAATCATTCCGCGCGCAGAGCCGTTGCCGGATCGAGATGAGAGGCGCGCCAGGCAGGAGTGATGCAGGCGCAGGCGGCGGTAACGGCGAGCACGATGACGACGGCGGAGAAGACGGTCCAGTCGAAGGGGCTCATGCCATAGAGCATGGTGCGCAGGAGCTGGACGGCTGCGGCGCCTCCGGCGAGACCTGCGACGAGGCCGAGGAGGACGGGCACGAGGCCGTCGGCGAGGGTGAGGCGCATGACCTCCGCACGCTGCGCGCCGAGTGCGATGCGGATGCCAAGCTCGGTTGTACGCTGGGTGACGAGGTAGGAAAGCACGCCGTAAAGGCCGACGGCGGCGAGCACCAGCGCGATGATGGCGAAGGCGAGGACGAGGATGGAGTTGAATTGATCCTGCAGTGTGGCGGCGCCGATGTTCTGCCGCATGGTCATGACATCAGCGACGGGGAGATCGGGGTCGAGCTGGCCGATAATTTTCTGGATGGGGAGTGCAAGGGATTCGGCATCGACGTCGCTGTCGGCGCGGACGGCAAGGCCGGCGCCGTCGGACTCTCCCGAGAACAGAGGCACATAGAAGGTTGGGCGCATGGGCTCGGTGATGTTCCAGCGGGTGTCGCCGACGACGCCGACGATCTGGACTGGCGCATGCGAGTCTTCTTTGATGTGGCGGCCGATGGGGTCCTCGCCGGGGAAGAATTGCTTCGCAGCCGACTCGCTGATGATGGCGACATTGGCGTGATCGAGACGTTCGTCATTACGAAAATAGCGACCACGGATCAAGGGTATCTGGAGCGCGGCGAAATAGCCGGGATCGGCCCGGCGATGCATGAGATCGATTCCCTGGCCCTTGGTCAACGGCGGATGTTCGAGGATGGTAACCAAGCTGTCGCCGCCCCAGCCTTGGCCTGGGAGCGTGCTGGAGATGCCTGCAGACTGGACTCCGGGAAGAGAGCGCACGCGGGCGAGGAGCTGCTCGAAGAAGGCGAGGTTCTGCTCGGGTTTTCCGTAGTGCACGTCAGGAAGACTGACCTGCAGAGTGAGCAGGTTGTCGATGGCGCATCCCAAGTTGCGGGTGCGGAGCTGCTGATAGCTCTTGAGCAGAAGGCCTGCGCCGAGGAGAAGGACGACGGTGAGCGAGACTTCCGCGGTGAGGAGCACTTTGCGCAGGCGGGCGCGGCTGCGGCCGGCCGAATGCGAGCGTGAGGAGCTCTGCAGGGTTTCGAGAAGCTGACCGGCATGCAGGCTGAGCGAAGGAATGATGCCGGCAGCGAGGCCGGTGATCACAGAGAGAGCGATGACGAAGGCGATCGCCCACCAGTTGAGATTAATCTCCTGTGCGCGGGCGAGGCCGATTTTCGAATGCGCAAGCCAGGCGAGCGCGGCCCATGCGAGCAGCAGGCCGAGTGCGCCGCCGACGGTCGAGAGAACTAACGATTCCGTGAGGTGTTCGCGGATGAGCCGCCAGCGGCTGCCACCAAGTGCGGCGCGGATGGCGAGATCCTTCTGTCGGGCGGCGGAGCGTGCGACGAGCAGGTTGGCGACATTGAGGCAGGCGATGAGCAGCACACAGATGGTGGCGGCGAGCAGCGCGTAAAGCGGCGTTTTATAGTCCTCGACAGTCGCGTCGAGCAGCGAGCGGCCGATGGCGCGGGTGTGGACAGCAGGCTCAGGATGCGCGAGCTTGATGTTTTGCTCGACCGCGTTCACCTGACTGACCAGGCCGGTGAGGGTGGCACCGGGTGCAAGACGCGCGACGACGAGGAACTCATGATTTCCGAAGGCATCCATGAGGTAGGGAGCTTCGTGAGCAGCGGCGGTCCATAGCTGCGTCTTCGCGTTGAAGTTCCACGCGAAGGAGGCGGGCATGACACCGATGATGGTGTAGGGTTTCGCGTCGAGGTAGACGGATTTGCCGATGATGGCGGGATCGGCGGCGAAGCGACGTTTCCAAAATGAGTTGGAAAGAATGACGGTGTCCTGGGCGGAGGGCTTGTCGTCGGAGGCAAGGAAGTCGCGGCCCAGCGCAGGCGCGACGCCGAGGACGCGAAAGAGATTCCAGGAGACGAAGGCGGCGCTGATGGATTCCGGCAACTGGCCGCCGCTGGCGGAGACGTTGTAGCTCTGCCAGGGGGAGAGGAAACCCATCTGCGCGGTGTTATGGGTCGCGCGTTGCCACTCGTTGAAGACGCCGCCGGCCACCGGGTCCCAGGGTGTCGGGCTGTTACTGACGGCGTCACTTTCGTACAGGGAGACCAGGCGCGAGGAGTTGGGATACGGCAGCGGGTTGAGCAGAACGGAGCGGACGACGATGAACAAAGCGGTGGTGGCGCCGATGCCCAGCGCCATCACCAGGGCGGCGGTAATGGCAAAGCCGGGTGTGCGGGCGAGCGTCCGGATGGTGTAGCGGAGATCGCGGACGAGATTCTCGAGGGGCGCGACGCTGTTCTGCCGCCAGATGTCTTCGCGGACGCGGCGAGCGGAGCCGAACTTGACGCGGGCGCGGCGATCAGCTTCTTCGGGACTGAAGCCGCGGGCGAGGTTCTCGGCGCGTTCGGCTTCGATGTGCGCGGCGATTTCTTCGGTGAGATCGATGTCCTGACGGCGGCGGCGGAAGAAACGAAACCCGGTCATTCTGCACCTTCTTCAGTTACTTTTTCAGAATTGTGCTCACCCATGACCAGCGCGATGGCATGGGCCATCCTGCTCCAGCGGCTTTTTTCGCGCACCAGCTGCTTCCTGCCTGCGGCGGTGAGACGATAGAACTTCGCCTTGCGATTGTTTTCACTTGCGCCCCAGTAGGAGGAGAGCCAGCCGCGATTCTCCAGGCGATGGAGCGCGGGATAAAGCGATCCCTGCTCAACTTCGAGAACGTCTTCAGAGGTGCGCTCGATGACCTTAGCGATGGTGTGACCGTGCGCGTCGCCGGTAGAGAGGGTGCGCAGGATCATCATGTCGAGCGTGCCTTTCAGCATTTCGCCATCAGACTGACTATTCTTAGGCACCCGGCATCTCCACTCGAAGTTCTAGGTAAACAGAGCATACACCACTCGAATTTCTATGGGAAGAGGAAAAAGATTGCTAAGGCGGGCGGAATTTTTGGTCGAGCCAGAACGTCTGTTCGGTTAATAGATGAGCTTGAGCGAAAACTGAATCTGCCGCGAAGTGCCGGCCGTTTTGCTTATAACGCCAAATCCTGAGCCCTTGATGGTGTTCGCGGGGAGCCCCATGTTGACGATGTTGAACACGTTGAAGAACTCGCTGCGGAACTGGAGGTCGGCACGCTCGAGACCGCTGCCGCGATGGCCGATCGGGGTGGTCTTAATGAGCGCGCAGTCGAAATCGTAATAGGCGGGGCCGCGGAAGGTGTTGCGGCCGAGGGTTCCGAAACGCCCCGAGTTCGGTCCGGTGCCGCCGGAGAGCCCGATGGGGATAGAGAAGTAGCCGGCGTTAAGTGCGCCGCGACCGAAATAGTCCTCACGGCGCCTGCCTGCGCTGTGCGCGGTGGACAAGTCGGGTTTTCCGATCTGATCCGGTCTGTCGGCTCCAAGCGTTCCGAAGCCGGTCTGCTGAATGCCCGAGTAGATTGTGAACGGCGACCCGCTGGTAATCGTCGAAATGCTCAGCAATTCCCAGCCGCTTGTGAGCACATGGGTGGACTCGGGCAGGAAGCCCGCATCCTGGAGGTGAAGATCCTGCGCTGCGCTCAACGTGAAGGCGTGGGTCACGTCGAAATTCGACGGCCCCTTTTCGGGATGTGTGTCGAACGGATCCTGAGGACTGAAGGCGACGACTGCACCCGCCGATCCTGTGCCTCCGATAACGCCGCTGACGTCATCGAGCGACTTACCCCAGGTGTAACTCGCCTGTAATCCCGGACCACCGTGTTTTACTTGTCCGGCTAACGAGGTTTGCAGCGAGTTATAGGAGGAATGCGCCGTATCGGTAATCACCGACTCGAATCCGAAGCCTCCGGCCACCGCACCTGAGCTGTCAAAATTCGTGAATGGCGCAAAACCGGCCTCAGCTCCGGGATAAGCATTCGGATACGCAGAGCGCGGAAGGCGGAAAGACGTTGTTCCCACATATGCAGCGTCGGCGGTCAAGCCACCGAAGGCCCGTTCAAGTCCCAAGGTCCATGTCTGAAGAATTCCGTTGCCGAACCGGCGGTCAACGGCGCTCAAATTCAGCAGCGATAGCTGGTGTCCAGGGGCCAGTGCAGCCAGGTCCTGCTGGTAACGATTCACGTCCATAACCGTGTTCGCTGGAATTTTCTTGGTATTGCCGCTCGCGAAGATGTTTGCACCCTGCGGCGTATAGGTTGGCGGTAGTTCATCCGGCGTAATCTGAAACCCGAACGCAATCTCTCCGTTCTTTGCCGCATTGACCCTCGGATAAACCACGAAGGGCGTGGACCCGGTCAAAAAATTGTCTTGCCAGATGTTCGGAGGGATCACTGTGATGGCTCCGCCGGCATGCACACGCAGGCCTCGCGGCGCATTCCAATCGAGCTGGACTCGCGGGCCCCAGCCGTTCCAATCAGTCTGGTATCCCGGTTGCGGATTGATCACGTACTCCTGTGCCACGCCTGCAGGCGGAAACGCATCGAGAAAGCTCGATGTCCGACGAGCCCGCTCGGTGATCGGGGTATAGAGCTCGTAGCGCAGACCGTAATCAAGAGTCCAGCGAGCATTGATCTTCCAGGTGTCCTGGAGATACGCGTTCATATCGTTGCGATTGATGGCAGCCGGCCCTATGTGTGCTCCGTTGGAGAAATAGGGCGGCGCAACCGCAATCGTGTAGCCATACGGATAGCCAAGCAGAAGGCTGCTCAAGGTATCCGGCAGCGGGTCGCCTGGCTCGACGTTGTGCTCGCCGTCGGCCGACGGAATGAATGCCGGTGAATAGACCGTCCCGCCTCCAAAGTCATATTCCCCGTTTGGACTGGTTCCGAAGTAGGTTGTGTCCCTGTTGAGCCGCGCTTCCACTCCCCACTTGACGGCATGTCTATCCGTGGTCCACGCGAAGTTCAGCTGTCCCTGGAAAAGGTTGCCGTCCGCCGACATGACGGAACCCGCTGCTGCATTGAACGGCTCGAATAGACCATCGACAAACTTCAACGCCCGGTCGGTGTGATTCGGCGTGGGAAAGGACGGTGTGCTCCGCATGATACTCAGCGACGCCGACCATAAGTAACGCGGGGAGACGGTGCGCGAGTAAGTAAAGACAACATTCCTCTGCCGGTCCACATACTGCACCGCGAAAGTGGGGTCGAGGAGGGTCTGGTCCGGGTTGGTTGTCGGCCCGGTAAGGTTGTCATAGGTAAATCGCCCGAAGAACTGACTCTTATCACCCAGCTTCTGATCGAGGCGGATTGAAAACTGATCAGCGTCAGTGTCCACCTTTGACGGCGCCGCATAGGTCCGCGCGCCAAAGGCTCCGGTGGGATTGTTCGGCAGAGGATACCGCGCCAGTACCGCTGCAATGCCCGGATTCACAGGGACCTGCAGCGTGTCCGTGCTGCCATCTGGATAGTTCACCGTGTCCTCGCCCGCGCGCTCCGCTGCGGTTGGCACCGGGAGGACCTGGGTGGTTCCCAGCACCTGCCGGAATCCCTGAAACTGCCCAAAGTAGAACGTGCGTCCGCGCCCGTTGTAGAGATGGGGCAGCACGACCGGACCGCCGTTCGTGAATCCAAACTCGTTTCGGCGAAACGGCGGAATGCGGCCGGGCTCGGCGATCGATGGATGATCGAAATAGTTGCGCGCGTCAAACGCGGAATTCCGCACAAATTCGAAGAACGATCCGTGGAAGCCGCTCTTTCCCGATCGTGTGACGATGTTGGTAAATCCCGCCGCGCCCCTTCCGATCTCAGCCGGCATCCAGCCTGAGCTCGACTGAATATCCTGAATCGCATCCACGTTGAAATTCGTAAAAGTGCTCCCGCCCATCTCCGGGTCACTGATGTCTGCTCCGTCCATCGCGAAGACCGCTTCTACGCCACGTTGGCCATTGACGGCAAATTGCTGCGTAAAGTTGGTTGCGCCGTTGACATCGGTCATGGTGCCCGCGGCGAGCAGCAGCAAAGTACTGAAGTCGCGTCCATTCAACGGCAACTCACTCACGGATTGGCTCGATAGCTCTTCGCCGCCGACAGCGCCGGTCTTAACCTTCGCGTCGAGATTGTTCTTCGGAGCGACGGGAACGGGAGCCCGCAATTCCGGGACGACCGCGAGCCTGTTTTGATCGGAGATTGTGAGGATGACCGGTGCACCTGTCAGGTTGATCGCATACGGTACAGTAGGTCGGCGCCCGGGGGCCTTCGTAATGACGGTGTATCGACCCGGTGTTATGCCCGCAATTGAGAACCGCCCATCGGCTCCGCTGATGGCAGTGTAGCGATCGTGCGTTGTGGCAGAAATCGCGGTGATAGTCGCCGCCGCGATTGGTTCGCCGGCGGCCGTACGCAGCACTCCTGTAAAACTATTTGCAGATTCTGGAGTCCGCTGCGCGCTGAGCGGCAGCATGGTCATAAGCGCCAGCACGAAGAAAGCCGCCGTTTCCCAAAAGGTTGTGGGGAAAATTCGCTTTTTTGAAGGATGCACGCTCTTCTGCAACAAACGCCCTCTCAGCCTCATCCACAGGTGATCGTATGCAGTTTTCTACATGAGCCGCGACCTTTAGTCAAACGATTTTGCTGTGAGTCTCGGCGCAAGAAGCTCCGTTCCTGCGCTGCCCATCATCGTCTCGATGAGCCCGCCAAGCTATCCCTCAGCTGATGGCAGGCCATGTCCCCAGGCTGGAGTTGTGACGGCGATTTTCTCAAGGTTTGAGACGAGCGCTTTGGCCCGTGGCATTGCGTTCTTCACAGCAGGCAGTGATAGCGAGGCATCGTGGCTGGCGAGGCTGTCCCACACCTCGGTAACCCAGATGGCATTTTCGTCAGCAGAGTCTTTGGCCACGACGTAGGTGAGACACCCGGGCATGCCGGCTGCGCTATTCTTCAGTATTCCGATCATTTCGTCGCGCTTGCCAGGAAGCAACGTCAGCTTCACGATCAATCCATACATACCGCTCGCCTCCTGTGGACCCGCCAGAATGGCGTGACCATTGCCGCGTCCAAGTTTCCAGAAACAGGGATGTCTAGTTGCCTGCGGCCTTATTTCTGCAGGTGGTCGCGGAAGAAGGTGCGCATTCGGTTCTGAGCGTCTTTTGCGTCGGCGGGGCGATAGCCGGGCGTGTTCTTGTTGTCGGGATTTTCGAAGGCGTGTCCGGCGTCGGGATAGATTTTTACGTCGACGGGGTGTCCGATGGACTGCATGGCGGCAGCGAATTCGTGGACGTCCTGCGGGGTGATTCCTTTGTCGAGCGCGCCGAAGTTGCCGAGGATGGCGGCGTGAATCTGCTTAAGGGCGGCGGGGTCGGTGGGGAGAGAGCCGTAGTTGATAGCAACGGCGCGGAGACCGGGGTCGGCGACTGCAAACTGGGCTGCGAAGCCTCCGCCCATGCACCAGCCGACGGCGCCGATGCGGGCGGGGTCGACGGACTTGAGGGTTTTGAGGTAATCGGCGGCGGCGAGGAGATCGCGCACACCGCGGTCCTGGGGAAGTCCGCGCATGAGCTCGTGGGCGGTTTCAGGATTGTCGGCGGTTTTGCCGCGATAGAGATCGACGGCGAGCGCTACGTATCCCTGGCTGGCGAGATCGGCGGCCTGCTGCTTGACCCAGTCATTCAGTCCCCACCATTCATGGATGACGATGATGGCGGGATGCGGGCCGGGAGTGGCGGGCGAATAGAGGAGCGCGTGCGCGGTCTGATTTCCGCTGGGGAAGGAGACCTGCGCGGGCTGCGAGGCGGCGAAGAGCGCCGGAGCGGCGAACAGAAGGCAGAGGGCGAGCGCGAAATGCTTTATATAGTCCACGTTAGGAAGATTCTTCCTGTGAATAGCGGTTGTCAAGCACGGGGGGGCGCGAATTGAGGTTCGCGGGAGCTGGCGGCTTGTGTGCGGCGTTCGATGGGTGTTGGATTCGCTTGATAGCCGAGGGATTGCGGTTTGAAATAGTGCGGCGAAGGGGAGTGGACGCATCCCGGCTTTTGAATTGGCCATCGCAACTAAGGATGTAACAGGGGATGCAACACGGGATGCAACAGGGAACGCGACAGGGGACTACACTCGGCCACTTGATAAGCCTGGAGAATGTGCGCAGGCAGGTGGCGGATTTGTGGAAGCGGACGTGGCGATTCTCGGTGCTGATTTACAACGAAATGGACCGGACGAGGGCCTACACGGTGGCGGCGGGGCTGGCGTTCTATTTTCTCTGGTCGCTGGTGCCGCTGTTGATTCTGCTGTCGTCGCTGTTGAAGTTTTTGCCGATTCCGAATCTTTTTGAGCAGATGCTGAAGTTGATGGCGGAGCTGGTGCCGTCGTCGGCTATGAGTTTTGTGGAGCAGATCGTGATCGGGATTTTGAGCCCGAGCCGGACGAAGCTGCTGTCATTCGGAATTATTGGTTATTGCTGGGCGGCCTCGGGAGGATTTTCGTCGCTAATTGAGGCGCTGGATATTGCGTATGACGTAAGGGTGTCGCGGCCGTGGTGGAAAGACCGGCTGCGGGCGCTGGTGCTGACGGTGACGAGCGGGGCGCTGGCGTCAGTGTCGCTGCTGGTGTTTATTCTGGGGCCGCACCTCGGGCATTTTCTGCACCACATGTTTTTGCTGCCTCAGGGAGTGGAGCATATGGGGCCGGTGGTGCGGCTGGCGATCAACTTTGTGACGTTTGTTGCGGGGCTGGAGATTATCTATTACCTGGGGCCGAATGCGCGGCACAGTTTTATGTCGACGATTCCTGGGGCAGTACTGGCGATCGCGGTGTGGTTTGTGGGGTCGTGGGGGCTGAGTTTTTATCTCTCGCATATGTCGAACTACGACGCGACGTACGGATCGATGGGAGCGTTGATTGGGCTGATGCTCTGGATTTATCTGACTGCGTTGGCGATTTTGCTGGGGGCGGAGTTGAACGCGGAGAGGGCGAAGGCAAAGGCTGTCGGCTCTACCCAGCGTCGGCCGCTGATCTTTCCGGTGCCTGCTGGCGGGACACACGATTCTGTGGTGGGCGGGAAGGTTTGAGATAGCGATCGGCGGCATTCTGACAGAACTACTCCTTTTATAATTGCGGCTATGTCATTAGCGGGAAGAACTGCGCTGGTTACGGGAGCGTCGCAGGGGATTGGGCGGGCTTGCGCGATTACGCTTGCGAAGGCAGGAGCGCGAGTGGCTCTGGCGGCGCGCAATGAAGCCAAGTTGGCCGAAGTTGCGGCTGAGATAAGAGCCGGAGGCGGCGCGGCGGAGGTGTTCGCCATCGATCTGGCGAGCGAGGAGTCAATCAAAGCGGGCGCGAAGGCGGCGCTGGCGAAGCTCGGCAACGTCGACATTCTGGTGAACAACGCGGGGATAACGAAGGATGGTCTGGCTCTGCGGATGAAGCGCGCGGATTGGGATGATGTGATTGCAACGAATCTGACGGGAACATTCTTGCTGACGCAGGCGCTGATGAGCGGGATGGTTCGGGCGCGGTGGGGCAGGATTGTGAACATTAGCAGCGTGGTGGGCGAGACGGGACAAGCGGGGCAGGCGAACTACTCGGCGAGCAAGGCGGGGCTGATAGGGCTGACGAAGTCACTGGCGCGGGAGCTGGCGTCGCGGGGAATTACGGTGAACGCGGTGGCTCCGGGCTATATTGAGACGGCGATGACGGCGGCGCTGGACGAGAAGCAGCGGGGGGCGATGCTGGGGCACATTCCGCTAGGCCGGCCGGGGACGGACCAGGACATTGCGTATGCGGTGAAGTTTCTGGCGTCGGAGGAAGCCGCTTACGTGACGGGCCACGTGCTCGACGTGAACGGCGGGATGTACATGGGGTAGCAGGAAGCATCTAAGTAGATGGTTGCCGGGGGCTCGATGCGTAAGGGAAGAAAGCTGTGGGCAGTTTTGTGCGGGGCTGTCTGCCTGGTTCTCTGGACGTTAATGCCGGCCTACGCGCAGAACGACTCCGGCGACCGCGCTCGCGATATTTTTCAATTGACGAATCGGGACCGTGTGGCTCGCGGGCTGCAGCCGCTGAAGTGGGATGCGCAACTGGCGGCGGCGGCGCAAGCGCATGCGGAGAGAATGGCGGGGGAGAATTTTCTTTCGCACCAATATGATGGCGAGCCGGAGGTTGGAGCGCGCGCGGCGCGAGCCGGGGCGCACTTCCAGGCGATTGCGGAGAACATTGCGACCGGGCCAGGAGATGCGGCGATCGAGCAGGAGTGGATGAATTCGACGCCGCACCGTAGGAACATTCTTGACCCGCAGATGAATGCGATCGGCGTGGCGGTGGTGGCGCGTCGCGGGGTGCTGTATGCGGTGGAGGATTTCGACGATGCTTCCGAGGCGCTTTCGGCGGGACAGGTGGAGCGCCGAGTTGCGGAGCTGCTGCGGCGCGAGGGTGTCGAGCCGTCGGCTCCGCGGGCGGGGGCGGAGCAGGCCTGCTTGTCGGACACTGGGTATCCGAAGGCCGGAACGGGAAAATTGGTGATCCGGTTTGTCACTCCTGATTTGCAGCAGTTGCCGGCGCAGGTTGCGGCGGAGGTGCGGAGCGGGGGATTTCGCCGGGCGGCGGTGGCGACGTGCCATGGTGAGAGGCAGGGCAGCTTTACGACGTACCGCGTAGCGATTGTGCTTTATTGACGCGGTGAGGACAGAAGTTTTTGACGCACGAAATGCGCATTTGATATAACGAGAATGGACACGAAGTGTCCTCCCGCCACGAATACTCCTCAGTAGCTCAATGGCAGAGCATTCGGCTGTTAACCGAAGGGTTGTAGGTTCGAGTCCTACCTGAGGAGCCAAATAATCGCCTTAGACTTACCAGCCCTGCTCAATCCCCGATGAACTTCATAATCTGCCAATTGTGGGGACTTTTGTGGGTAGTCCCTTCAAAATGCTGCGTATTCGTGGTTGATTCTGCCCAAATCCACTTCTCGTTAGACTTCACTTCACGCCCACTTCTATAACCCAGCGCGCGATGTGGGCACACTTTCGGCACCGTCGCGCTCGCCACGGTCCACCCGTACCGACTTTTCCTCCTAATGCAACATCACGCAACAATCGTGTGACATCATTTGCCATTGCGAGCGATTGTGAAACAGCCCGTAGCAGAGTGTTTACATCTATAGTCCTTAGGACTATACTTCATCTATGGCCAAGGTGCCTGCAGCCAACAAGACGCGCAAACCGTCTCAGGTGAAGACAGGATTGCGTGTCTTCGGCAGCAAGCCCTTTATGCGCTTCGCGCGGAAGTTTGGCGTCTCCGATCAAGACCTTCGGGACGCTGCACAGAGGGAGCCGGATGCGGATCTTGGCGGTGGTGTGTTCAAGTTCCGGCTGGCGCGAGAGGGCGAAGGCACAAGTGGAGGTGCCAGGTCGATTGTTGCGATGAACAAAGGGAAACGGATCGTGATGATGTTCGGCTTCGAGAAGAAGAATCTCTCCAACATCGATGCCAAAGAACTCAAGGGGTTCAAGAAGCTCGCGAAGATTTTCTTGGAACGTTCCGAAATAGAGATGGACTCGCTCGTCAGCAGCGGCGAGTTGACGGAGATCGAGGCTCCGCCAATCAAGGGGTCATAGGGAACAAAGTAAGGCGCAATTCAAATTAGCAGCCGTCGAAGCAAAGGAGTGCGAGCATGGTGAGTCAAGAGAAGAAGTCAATCGAGAAGGGAACCACAAAGAGAGTTGCAGTCAGGATCAAGACGCCGAAGGGCGCTGCAAAGAGCTACCGGAGCGCCGCTTTTGCGGCGATCCATGAAGCAGCCGAGGGGCTTCATAAGGCCGGGATGATCGATAACACAACGATGCGAGAGTTCGACCAGGAATGCCTGACGCCGATCATCAAACTTTCTCCAAACGCGATTCGCAAGATTCGGATCAAGGCGGCGATCAGCCAATCCGTATTTGCCGCGCATCTGAATGTGACGACCGGCGTGGTCAGCAAATGGGAGCGTGGAGAAAAACAGCCGCGCGGCCCCGCGGCGAAGCTACTCTCGCTCGCGGCCAAGCGCGGGATTGCTGCGATCGCATGAAGGATCCGTCCTGTCGACGGGGTAGCCGGAGCTGCTCCTCACCTTCAAGAAAAAGAAGCAGACCCGTTTGGGGCAAATGCTGGTTTTCGTTGAAGAAACGATAAACGACCGTGCGGTGAGCGGGGTTGTTCACTGTTTCGTCTTTGTCAAAAGCTGGTCGATCAGGCCTTTCTGGAATGCTGGATCGAGTTCTGGCGAGTGAAGCGCTGCCGTGTACTCTGATCGGGCGCCTGACATGTCACCTGACGCGGCCAGCGCATCGCCGAGGACAGTGAGGGCCTCAGGATTGTTCGGACCAAGTTCCAACGCCGTTCGCGCTTCGCGGATCGCACCTCCGGTGTTGTGTTGCTGCGCGAAGTCTCTCGCTGCCTGAACGTGCTCCAGTGCCGCGGCAGCTCCGAGCCGGAATTGTCCTCGATAGACGTACACTCCTCGGTCAATTACTGCTGCGGGCCTAATCGACCTGAATTGCGCATAGGGGTTCCCCTTGCCCGGGATATCTGCTCCAGCCAAAACCCCATCACTGATCAATACCGTGCCTGCTACGTTCGGATTGTGATCGAACCGCATGGTATCCAGCCCCGCCCATAATGCCGATCCTGTCGGCAGCACGCGGCAATTGATTCCGTAATCCCGAAAATCGACAGGGCCTTGCGCGAAATAGGCGAAGTAGCAGGGTTGAGACGAATGCGCTTCAAGATACTGTCTGACCGCTTTAAGCTGCTGTCCCCAGTCCACGTTGGAGTCGGAGAGGTACAGGTGCGTTTTCGATGGTCCTCCCCATGCCTCATTTGCGTAGGCGAGCAGTCCCGGGCGTGCGGCTGCTGTCGTGACGAACTGCCACACCAGGAGAACCCCAAATGCGTAGATCGACTTTGGATATCTGGAAACGACGTACGCAGCGCAGCCCGCGATCAAGATATAGAGCATCGGAAATATCGGAAACAGGTGCCTGTACCCGATGCCGAGATCAGAAGATGTACACAGGAGGAAGATAAAGAGGGGAGGCACCGTCAAAAAGACGATCTCCCGACGCCTTTGCCAACGGCCTCGAAAGATAACGACGATTGTTAACCCGAGCAGGATCAGGAACGGCAAAGTGCTCTTGATGAGGAAGGCTGCTGGAAAATACCAACGTGGGGCGGCTGGATAGTCTCGCCCAAAGAAGTAGCTCGGGAGAGAGGCAGCTGATATCTTCGTGTCTGCCAGGCCGTAGATATAGGCCTCAGGTAAAAGGTGAAGTTTGCCGACGGTCGTCAACACCCAGCGGTTCAGTGGCGAACGAAGCTCCTGCAAATACTGCCTGCTCGTTGGGTTCAACTGGAGGGAGCCAGGACGAGCCGCATAGCGGAAATGATAGAGCGCCCAGATGCATCCTACCCCGATTACCAGAGCAACAGAAATGCCAGCGATCAATTGCCGAGGTGAAGGTGAATTGACGCTCTCAGCTTTATTCTTCGATAACCAGTAGACGATTGCTGCGATCAAGATCAGGATGGGAACAATGAACACGCCTGTGAATTTGGCGGTCATCGTAAGGCCCACGGCGACTCCGACGATGATCATTCTGGTGAGCGTGGGACGCCTCACGTATCGGTAGAACGCGTATACCGCCGCCAGCATAGTGAGCGCGGCCCCAATGTCCGTGGTCACGAAGTCGCCGTGAGCAAGGAAATTTGGATCAAGGCAAAACAGCAGCAGGGCGAAGAGCGCCGGTTTGTCACCGAACATCTCCCTTGCGCAAAAGAAGAGCAATGCCGCAAGGAAAACTGTGAGGAGCGATGCCATGATCCGTGCCGGTATGAGGGTCTGATCGATGCCGTTGGCAGCCAGAAAATGCTGCCCCACAACGAACCCCTCTTTCTTGAAGAAATCCCCGGTGAAGGCCGGCTGTTTGATGTCTCGGTGCAGGAGCGGGATTGCGTCCCACATCTTGATCAGGGGCGGAACCTCAGGGTTGTACCCGAAGTCTCCATGCTCCCATGAAAGCCATCCTGAATAAAGATGCTGCGACTCATCCCAACTCACGGAATCGCGTTTCGCCGTGTGTACGCCCCACGCAAAGAAAAGAAGGATAACGACTGCGGCTGAAACGGCCGTTGTCCAGAATTCACGGCGGGGCGCGGTGTGAGGGGCGCGGGGCATCGTCATTTGCTGGTTTTGCGTCAGGAGAACTTCGATACCAACGATACTGGTTCCGCTCCCGTATGCATAGCTTTAACGCCGCATCCAAGATGTTGAATCAGCACATCGAGCAGCGGCAGCAGCGCCGCTCGATGTATGAGTTGTTTGCTGATGGAGGTGGGGTGCATTGGCTGCCTTGCTGTTAAGCGTCACATTGTCGACCGGCGCGGCTATAGTCGTTGGATTGTGCGTGCTGTTTGTTCTGCTTTTTCTGTTGGCCGGAGTGTTCGCTCCGATGCCCCGGTACTCCATTTCGAGCCGGAGTGATTTATCCCGCAACGACTCCGATTCGTTCTTGAATGTGCTGGAGGCGATGACTGATGCCAAGGTGAACAAGACAGGAACCCTGGAGGTCTTGACCAATGGGACGTGTTTTTATCCAGCCGCTCTGGAAGCGATGCGTTCGGCGCAAAAGAGCATCTGCCTTGAGGCCTATGTCTTCCAGCGAAGCGAAATCGGCAAGCTCTATCTCGACGCGATGACAGAGCGCGCGAAAGCCGGAGTTCAGGTCAATCTGGTCCTCGATGCTTTTGGAAGTTGGGGTATGACTAAGACGTCAGTCAAAGCGCTGAGTGACGCAGGCGGCAGGATCGAGTGGTATAACAAGGCGCGCTGGTACAGCCTTTCTCGAGTGGATAATCGCACACACCGAGAGCTGCTCATCGTGGACGGACGTATCGGTTTTATTGGTGGCGCTGGCGTAGCGGACCAGTGGTGGAAGGGCGAAGGTAAGAACCCGCGCTGGCGCGATACCCTCGTTCGGGTTGAAGGCGAAGCGGTTCCGAATCTGCTGGCGACATTTGCCGAAAACTGGTTGACGAGTCACGGCGAGCTGCTTGCCGGAGAACGCTACTTTCCGGAGATCCAGTGCGATCGCAAGACAGTGGCGATGGTCGTCAATAGCACGCCAACCCCGGGAGGTTCGACACGTGCGCGGCTTCTGTTTCAGATGCTGGTAACGTCGGCGGAGCGAACCATTTCGATCACCACTCCTTACTTCCTGCCCGACAAATGGCTCGTGCAGGAACTTTGCCGTGCGGTCGAGCGTGGCGTCCGGATCAGGATTCTGGTACCAGGTCGCAAGTCGGATCACATGCTAACGCGGAGCACTAGCCGCGGGGGGTACGGCCCATTGTTGCGCGCAGGCGCAGAGGTCTTTGAGTACCAGCCGTCGATGATCCACGCCAAAGTTCTGGTGGTTGACGGATCATGGGCGGTCGTTGGATCGACGAATTTCGACAACCGTTCTTTCGGAATCAACGATGAGGTCAACCTGGCCGTGCGCGACAGCGATTTTGCCGTGCGCCTGGAGCGTGACATGGATCATGATCTGACAGAAAGCCAATCTGTCTCATTGAAAGATTGGGGACGGCGGCCTCTAACGGAACGTGCCACGGAGCTGCTGGGATGGATCTTTGAGCGCCAACAGTGATGAGCCAGCGTGCACAAGCTGGCCGTTTTCGGATGGCCACATACAACATCCACAAGTGCAAAGGCTTCGATCGTCGGACTGCACCGGAGCGCATCATCTCAGTCCTGCGCGAACTGGAGGCAGATGTGATGTGTTTGCAGGAGGTGGTCAATGCTCCAGCTCATGGGGCTCTGTTCGATCAGGCAGAGGAGATCGCGCGCGCATTTCCGAATTACACTGCATGCTTTGGTGCAAATCGCACTTTGCGCGGCGGCACTTATGGCAACCTGACACTCAGTCGTTTGCCGGTGCTCGCGTGGAAGAACATCGAAATCACCCAGACGCGTGAGCAGCGCGGCGTTCTGAGAACAGATCTTTCGCTCGGAGGAGAGAGAATATTGCACGCCTTCAACGTCCACCTGGGTACCGGATTTGTCGAGCGCAGGTACCAGGCGAAACGGCTGATGAGCGAAGACATTCTCCTCCATGCTGATCTGCGCGGCCCTCGCGTTGTGCTCGGAGACTTTAACGAGTGGACAAAGGGTCTGACAACGAGGCTCTTGCGCGAAACATTCAGGACGTTCCCTCCACGACACGCTCTACGATTCCCAAAGACCTTTCCAGGTATGTTGCCGTTCATTACGCTGGACCATTGCTACTACGAACCCCCGCTGGAGTTGCTGACCACTCAGCTATGGCGAAGCAAGATTGCACTGGTGGCTTCGGATCACTTGCCGCTGCTGGCAGACTTCGAGCTTCCCTGATGTGGCAAAGTCAACCTCTCCACCTTCACATGATGATTTAGAAGCAGCATCGTTGCAGATGAATGTACGTTGTGGCACTGCATCCTTTTCGGTTTTGCAGGCAGCGGGTCAAACAAATTGATTGAACCGCCGGTCGGGGATTTTGTGGGGACGGGAGCGAGAAAACGAGAGTAATTGCGAGGCTTCGGCCACGTCCTAAACCCAGCCAGTTCACATAAGAGAGCACAACAGGGTAATTGAAGATAAACCGTATACTACAATCGAAAGGTTCGATCCAACCAAGTATTCCTCATTGCCCTTTGGCTCTGTTTTCGTAGGGCCCGCCGTTGTGTCGACACCTGGAACGGGGACAAGGTCCGTGGCGGTGCCAAAATGTTGATGAAAAAAGCGGGGGGCTTGAGACGGAGGGTCGCCGACGGTTTCGCGATCATAATGGTTTTCTGCGCGTTCCTTTTTCCACGTGCCGTTGTTGCGCAAGATACGCCCATCCCGGTTAGCATCATCGAACTGATGGCTAGTTCTCAGAAATATAGCGGCAAAGTTATATCCGTAGAAGGATACTTAGTTATTGGACAGGGACCGAAGCATGGCGTTGAAGCGGACTTGTATTTGCATGAGGAGGACGCGCGTAACCTCCTCGGCTACAACATGCTACGAGTGCTTCCAAGCAAGCAGATGATTATTAATAGGGAAAAGATCAGTCGGATGTACGTCATTCTTACCGGCTTAGTTAAAACCGTCCAAGCCGAGAATGGACTCGATGTGATCGAGATTACGCACGTTCAAAGTTGTGTGCCATGGTCTAATCCGGACCGACCACTGTCGCACTAGAGTGTATTTACGCCACGGCTTTCAGTAGGTATTCATCACCATGCCAATAGATCTACTTCCAATCTCGTCGCTTCGAATCTGGAAAGCTGTCGAGACGACAATCACGCTTTGGTCTGCCTAGTAATTTCCCTGTTGAAGGGGTGGCCCCTCAGCGGGTAAAGTCATTTCGCCGCCGGTCCCGGGCGATAGGTGTCGCATGCTCCGAGGAGTGGTTTTCTTAGTGAGGGCAACAGATCGGATTCGAGCGCGGGTGTGCGAAGCGGCCGTGCCGGGAGCAGTGGCTGCACCCGGGACGAGGAACGGATGGCGGCCAAGCCACTCCAGCACGATGCGGTTGGACTCCTTGGGCGACTCCTCGAAGATTGAGTGACCGCCCGGCAGTACGACGAGCTCCGACGCGCGCAGCTTGTGGTTCAACCGAATGCCGGAGTCGAGACTGACCGTGCCGTCACGATCACCCCACACCAGCAGCGTGGGAATCCGAGCGACGCGGTGGAGCTCAGCTTTAAGGATGGACATCTCGGTGAACCAACAGCTAATGATGGAGAGAACGTGCCGTAACGTGCTGGGGCATCGCAAACCATTGACAATTTCCCGCACGCAGCGGTCGTCAAGGCGGTCCGGGCCCGTATACGTCTTCCCGAGCGCGATGCGCTGAAGCCGCGCAGGAATATAGGGCAAGGTCCGCGCGATAAGCCTGCCCCACGCGGTGCTGTAGATGCGCACAATAAGGTCGCTCGAGCGGCTGTAGGGGTTGGCAGGCGCGAAGAGGATGAGCCTGCGCACGCGCCGGGGATGCAGTGCAGCAAGCATCAGCGCAATGGCTCCTCCGTAGGAGTGGCCAACTATGTCGGCCTGGACAAGACCGAGTGAATCCATGACTGCGACGATATGATCGGCAGTGGCTTTGAGGCTGGAATCCAGCCCATCGACCCTTTGGGATTTACCCATGTTGAGCAGGTCGATTGCATAAACGCTGGCGTTCTGAGCGAGGACGTCGAGGTTCTTATGCCAATTTGCGCACGAACCGAACAGTCCGTGGATAAGGAACATGGGGGTGCCGGTTCCCGCATGCAGGTAATGCAGGCGAACGCCAGCAACATCGACGAACGCCTCTTCGAATGCCGATTGCGTGGACTCCTGCTGCATAGCAAGAAGCCCTTTCTCGCCAGACCCTCTGGGTATGGCCGATGCGAGATTGCCTCGTTTCGCAAGATTCGTACGACACCAGGCAAAATTCGTACCGTCAAATTAGATGTCACCAGACTGCAAAGTGTAACCTGAGCTTTGCGGGTTAATTGGGGCTTATATAAGAAGTTGCCACGAACCATAATGGGAATTGATTTATTGATCCAATGAAAGCCAGTTGCCACTCTGTGCCTCAGTGGGCACTTTGGCGGGGATTCGTCATCATTATTAAGGGATTTTCAGCTTTGGCAGCAGACACCCATGCACCGAGCCCCCCGGCTAAAGGGCAGAACCAGAGAAATAGGCGCCGGGTTCTCCGGATCGGCCATCGCGGAGCCGCAGGTCATGCTCCGGAGAATACAATCGCCGCCATCCACGCGGGTATTTCCCTGGGCGCCGATTTAGTCGAACTCGATGTCCAACTCACCCGCGACGGACGCCTGGTGATAATGCACGATGAACGCGTAGACCGCACCACCAACGGCACCGGTTCGGTTTGCGAGAAGACCTTTGATGAGTTGCAGTTGCTGGATGCAGGCAATGGAGAGCACGTTCCTTCTCTCGAGGCGGCTCTGGGGGCGGCAAGTGGTCGTGCCGGAGTGATGCTTGAGGCCAAAACACCGGGTATCGGGCCAGACCTTTACAGCGCGGTACAAGCATCGGCTTTTTCCGGTTCGGTGATCTATGCGTCCTTCCTGCACGCGGAGATTCTTGCAATCCACGGGATCGACCCGCAGGCGAGAACCATGGCCCTGATCGAGTGCATTCCCATTTCGGGAATAGCCTTCGCGCGCGAGGCGAACGCGGCGCTGGTTGGGCTGCCTCTTCACTCCGCAACCGCCGAGTTCGTTACTGCGCTTCATGACGCCGGCCTGGAGGTATTTCTCTATACCGTCAATGAGCCCAGCCTGATTGCCGTCGCCGTCGAGCTCGGCGTAGATGGGGTGATATCCGATTACCCGGAACGCGTTCCAAAAATCCGGCCGAGATGAGCCGTGCGCCCGGGTTTTTTGGTCCAGATCATATTCCAATCAGGACGAATGGCAGGGATCAGGTCAGGTTGGACAACTCCGGGGCAGCTGATGCTTGAAAAAACTCCGGCATTATTCAGGTTGAAGAAGGGTGGAGGGGTATTTTGATTCACCGCTCAGGGCGCGGAGGTGGGCGGGAAGAAACGGCCGGATGAGATATTGGTAGGCGGCTCCGCCGGCCACTCCGCCGAGAAGCGGACCGACGATTGGTATCCACCAGTAATTTTGGGGCGATGGAAAGGCTGCCCGGCCCCAGCCCGCAATAAAGCAGAAGATCCGCGGACCGAAGTCGCGCGCGGGGTTAATGGCCCACGCTTCGAGGTAGCCCATAGACGCACCGATCAAGGCGACGAGGAGGCCAATCATGAACGCGCCAAAGTTCGCTTTGGGGGCCATTTCATTGTATTGCTCGGTGATAGCGAATATGCCGAAGATGAGGAAGGCAGTGAGGATGATTTCATCGCCGAAGGCGTGCAAGGGTGTGATGGAGAGGCCGGGATGGGTGAAGAAGACTCCAGCGGCTCCGCCGGCAGAGCGGGTGAGGTGCGAGGCGGCGTTGAAATGATCGATGACGGGCACGTACAGCGCATAGACGAGCGCGGCGCCGAAGAATCCGCCGATGACCTGCACGATGCAGTAAGGGATGACTTTGGACCAGGAAAATTTGCGATAGAGCGCGAGCGCAAGGGTGACGGCGGGATTAGCGTGTGTGCCAGAGATGGAACCGGTAGCATAGATAGCCATGGTGACGGCCAGACCCCACGCGATGCAGACTCCCCAGTAAGAGCCCTGATAGGGGTTGGGAGAATAGAGCGAATACATGGCGGCGACGGAATCACCAAAGGCGATGATGATGAAAACGGCGATGGCTTCGGAAATTAACTCACCAGTAAATTGTCTCTTCATATTTGGCGTTCCTTCACGTAAACAGAGCTTTTCGATTGCTGCGAGTGCCCTCTCTCACTCGCCCGTAACTCGACGTAGATAGCGGCACAACGAATCTTACCGGGTTGTTGCAAGAAAACAGAAGGTGATGCATGAAGTACATCCTTTCGCTCGATCAGGGCACGACCAGTTCGCGCGCGATTCTTTTTGATGAGGCGGGCAGGATCGCGAGGGTGGCGCAGCATGAGTTCGGGCAGATTTATCCCGAGACCGGCTGGGTGGAGCATGAGCCGTACGCGATTTTGACATCGCAACTGAGCTCGGCAGTGGAGGTGATGGGGAATTCCAGCGTGCGTCCCCAGGATGTGGTAGCGCTGGGCATTACGAACCAGCGCGAAACGACGCTGGTGTGGGACCGTAAGACGGGCAAGCCGGTTTACAACGCGATCGTGTGGCAGGACCGGCGCGGGGCTCGGCTGTGCCGGAAGCTGGCAGAGGCAGGCGGCGAGGAAATGATTCGGCAGAAGACCGGCCTGGTGATCGACCCGTATTTTTCTGGGACGAAAATTGCCTGGATTCTTGACAACGTGGCGCGCGCGCGGGAGCAGGCTGAACAAGGGAAGCTGGCGTTTGGTACGGTCGACAGCTGGCTGATTTGGAATTTTACAAGCGGCAAACGGCACGTGACGGACAGAACGAACGCGTCGCGCACGCTGCTTTACAACATCGTAGAGGACAGGTGGGACGCGGACCTTCTGAAGCTGCTGAATATTCCAGAGAGCATGATGCCCGAGGTGGTGTGGTCGAGCGAGAAGGTCGGACGGGTTACGACGACGCTGGGTCTGGGCGAGGTGGAAATTGCGGGAATTGCCGGAGACCAGCAGTCGGCGCTGTTCGGGCAGCTGTGCACGCGGGCCGGAGATGCGAAGAACACGTACGGCACGGGATGTTTTTTGCTGCAAAACATCGGCAATCAGTTCACACTCTCGAAAGAACGCCTGATTACAACCTTGACGTGCAGCGCGGCGCGCAAGCTGGAGTATGCGCTGGAGGGCAGCGTGTTCATCGGCGGCGCGGTTGTGCAATGGCTGCGCGACAAAATGAGTTTTATTGCGGCCGCTCCGGAGATTGAGGAGCTGGCAAATTCGGTGAGCGGATCGAATGGGGTGGTTTTTGTTCCCGCGTTTACGGGATTGGGCGCTCCGCACTGGGACCCTTATGCGAGCGGGATGATTATCGGCATTCAGCGCAGCACGGAGATCGGCCATATTGCGCGCGCGGCGATTGAGAGCATCGCCTTTCAGGTCGCGGACGTGCTGGGAGCGATGGATGAGGACACCAAATTGCCGTCGAGAGTGCTGCGCGTGGACGGCGGAGCGGCGGCGAATGATCTGCTGATGCAGTTTCAGGCGGATCTGACGGGGATTCCAGTGGAGCGCCCGGCGGTGTTGGAGACGACGGCTCTCGGAACGGCGTATCTGGCGGGTCTTGCGGTGGGACTCTGGCCCGATGTCGAGACCATCGCGAAAAATCGCGAGCCGGGAACGGTATTCGAGCCGAAGGCGGATCGAGCGAAGATGAAAAAGTTACAAACAAAATGGAGAGACGCAGTGGGACGCTCAAAGGGCTGGAACAGGGAAGCCCAATGAAGCGAGAGGCGATGATTGCCCGGGTTCGCGAGCGTAAAGAGCCATGGGATATGGTGGTGATCGGCGGCGGAGCAACGGGCGCTGGAGTTGCGGTGGATGCGGCGAGCCGCGGGTTTTCGGTTCTGCTGCTGGAGCGTGAGGATTTCGGCAAAGGCACTTCGAGCCGCAGCACCAAGCTGGTTCACGGGGGCGTGCGCTACCTGGAGCAGGGCAACGTGTCACTGGTGATGGAGGCGTTGCAGGAGCGCGGGATTCTTCTGCAGAATGCGCCTCACCTAGTGCACGACCTGCCGTTTGTTGTCCCGAACTATTCGTGGTGGGAGACTCCGTTCTACGGCATAGGGATGAAGATTTACGATCTGCTGGCAGGCAAGTATGGGTTTGGTAAATCGAAGATCTTGTCGTTTGAGGAGACGATTGAACGGCTGCCCGCGATCCGGCAGGATGGATTGCGCGGCGGGGTGATTTACCACGATGGCCAATTCGATGACGCCCGCCTGCTGATTGCGTTGATGATGACTGCGGTGGAGCAGGGAGCTGTGGTTTTGAATTACGCTGCCGCCGTGGAGCTGACGAAAGATGCGGACGGTTTTGTAGACGGTGTTGTGGCAATCGATCGCGAAAGCGGCGAGCGCTTTGCCGCAGCGGCCAGGGCAGTGGTGAATGCGACGGGCATCTTTGCCGATGAGGTGCGACGCATGGCCAATTCGGATGCGCCGGCGATGATTGCGCCGAGCCAGGGCATTCATCTGGTTTTTGAGAAGTCGTTTTTGCGCGGGAACGCAGCGATTATGGTTCCGCATACGAGCGATGGGCGCGTGCTGTTTGCCATTCCGTGGCATGAGCACACGGTTGTGGGCACGACGGATACGCCGATCGACGCGCCATCATACGAGCCGCTTCCTTTTGAAGAAGAGATCGAGTTTGTGCTGGAGACGGCGAGCCGGTATTTGAGCAGGCCTCCGAAGCGAGAGGACATTCTGAGCATTTATGTCGGCATTCGGCCGCTGGTGAAGGCGGCGGGTTCAGACAAAGGCAATACCTCTGCGCTATCGCGCGACCACACGATTCATATTGATCGCGCAGGCCTCCTTACAATTGCCGGCGGCAAGTGGACGACCTACCGTCACATGGCGGAAGACACAGTGGACCATGCAATTACGCTGGGGAAGCTTGCAGAGCGTCGCTGCGTGACGCGGAATCTGCGCATTCACGGTTATAAAAAGCCAAAACGAGGCGGACTGCCGGGATCTGAAGATCCGCTGGCTGTGTATGGGTCGGACGCGGCGCATATCCGAGAGCTTGCGGAGAACGATCAAGGGCTTGGGCAAAGGCTGGATGCGGAACTGCCCTACATTGGCGCCGAAGTGGTGTGGGCGGCGCGCGAAGAAATGGCTCGCACTCTCGACGATGTGCTGGCGCGCCGCACGCGCGCGTTGTTGTTGAATGCGCGAGCGGCGGAGCGGATGGCTCGGGCTGCGGCGAAGCTCCTCGCGCGGGAGCTGGGCAGGGGAGAGTCGTGGGCAGACGAGCAGGTGGAGTCGTTCTCCAAGCTTGTTGCGCAATATCGTCCTGAATTTAGCACCTAAACTTTTTCGAAGCTCGTGGTCTTCTTTCCAAGCTGCCTGAGGAATGCCTTCAGGCGAGAAATTTTTTAAACGGTTCCCAATAATGCGAATGCCAGCCGGGGTCGAGATGGTCGAAGCTGCCTTCCGGGAATCCGGTGTGGTCGAGGATGAGTTTGGTACCGGGATCTTCGGACTGAAGTTCGATCTTCACCAGGGAGTATGTGCCTTCAGCGAAGTCGCCCGGCGGACGCCATGCCTGCACGATGCGATGATTGGGGACGAGTTCGATGTTGCGCCCTACAATCATTCCTCCAAACAGAGTGAAGGCTCCGCCCGCTTTGGGGTCTATTTCAGCAGGCGCGCCGGAAAACGCGGCGAACTCTTTTGAGCTCAGAAGCGCGTCATAAATGCGTTGAGGCTTCGCCTTGAAGTCGATTTCCTGATGTAGGGATGTGCGCAGCTTGTTGGACAGGTCAGTCGTGGTGTGAGTCATGGCATCCTTACTTTCTGCCCAGAGTCCGGGCGCTAAGAGTTGACCGCAGCCGGCGAGGGCAAAACCTACAAGTATTTGCCGTCGGGTCGGTGTGTGAGCAAATGCGACCGCTTTGGTTCTATCCATCCTCGTGTTCCTCCAATGGCCCGCATGCATTTACCGATGAAAGCACGCGAGTAAATTATGTTCAAGATCATATTTTGATAATGTGAGACGATCGGACGCTGAATACTGTGCTTCGTCTCTACGAATGGAGAATGTATGCCCTATCCCGCAGCTCACCGCGCACAGGTGAAGAAAAAGATCGTCGACAGTGCGAGAAGGCTATTTAACCGACATGGTTTCGATCAGGTTTCCCTGAAGCAGATCATGTCCGGGGCGGGTCTGACGCATGGCGGCTTTTACAGCTACTTTCAAAGCAAGAGCGATTTGTATGTGGAGGTGCTGAGCTGTTTCTTCACCGACCCCGAATGGGAGAACAACTGGGATGGGATAGAGGTTGACAGGACGGCGGACAATGCTGCATCGCAGGTGGTGATGGCCTATCTCTCGCGCCAACATTTCGAAGATGTCGAGAATTCCTGCCCGATGGTTGCGTTGCCGACGGACGTGACCCGTTGCAGCAAAACTACAAAACTCGCCTTTGAGAACGTATTCGGAGCGATGGTGCGTTTGCTCGAACAAAGTGTAACGAGCCACAAGCGAAGACACACGACGGCACAGGCGGTGGCTGCTCTGTGCGTTGGCGGGATGGTGGTAGCTCGAGCGATGGCGGATCGGACAGTGGCTGATGGCTTGCGAGAAGCGTGTATGTCGGTGGCGCTGGACCTGGGCGGCTGGAAGACTCGAACCGCAACGAAGAGCAGGAACGCCAAACGGAGGCGGTCTCGATAAAGATGTCCGAAGAACGACGGCCTCTTTCGCCCTGATTTCTGGGCTACCCTTATTACCTAAGAGAGCGCGCGCATAGTGACACATCGATTTAAATTCGGCGATTTCGAGTTTGATCCCGAAACCGGTTTGTTGAGTCGCAATGGGCAGGAAGTGAAGCTTCAGCGACAGCCTGCGTTAGTTCTTGGAGTGCTGCTGGCACGAAGGGATCAAACTGTATCGCGCGAGGATCTGAAGCAAGCGATCTGGGGTAACGACACGCACGTCGATTTCGAAAAAGGCCTGAACTTTTGCATGGGGCAAGTTCGAGCGGCATTACGGGATGACGCTTTCCGTCCCGTGTACATTCGCACAGAACCAAAATGCGGGTACCGATTCATAGCTCCAGTAATCAGCATTGCTCCAGTCGTCCTTAATCCGCCGGGGAAACCAGTTGAATCCGGCAATGTCGTTCGTTCATTCCAAGCCGCTTTGATTCGCAGGCCGATCCTGGCGCTCGCAGCAATCATCCTTGCTCTGGTGAGTGTGGCGCTTCTGTTACGGACGATGGCTCCATCCATTCCCAACCTTGCAGTGGTGCGCTTCGATGCGGATACGAGCGCCCCCTCCGCCGGGTCCCTGGCTGAGGAACTTACAGATGACGTCACTATACGGCTGGCCTCGGGCAGCAACGGGCATTATCGCGTTATCGGGAATGCCGGCATTCTGCGCGTTCCAAGAGAGCGGCGCGATCTTCGAACCATCGGTTCATCGCTGCGGTGCAAATATGCGGTTCTGGGTCAGGTTCGGATAGATGGAGACAGAGTTCTCGTTCTGGCCCACTTGATTCGCCTTTCAGATCTCACCCATATCCGGGTGGTGCGATTCGAACGCAAAGCGTCCGATCCAGCGAACCTTGAGTCACAGATTGCGGCGGAGATCGCATCGCAATTTGCTGCCACGATGAACAACCGCCCCGACAGCGCCTCCTTATTCAGAGCTGAAACTCACTGATGCAAAACATCTAGTCTCCTTTCCTGGAACTGGCCTGCTGCATAGAGCATCTGGCTTGCCCGCGACTCCGGCTTCGATCATCCTTGCCCATGAATCCGCAGCAAGCCGAGGAGAAGCTCGATGCTCACGCGACGTAATCTTCTGCAATTCGCTCCTGTGGCCCTTTCTGCCAAGACATTTTCCGAACTGGCTTGGCTGCTCCATGACGTCCGTAGCGGAGGGGCGGATTCAATGGAGCTGCCCGAGCGATACCCGGCGTATCCAGCCGATTTGATAAAGACGATCGTTACGGTGGCGCATTTCGACAAAAACAAGCTGAAGGAACTGATCGATCCTCACCCTCACCTGGTGAAATCGGCATGGGACTGGGGCTTTGGAGACTGGGAAACTCCTTTGGGTGCCGCTTGCCACATGGGAAGACGCGACATCGCCGAGTATCTGCTCTCAAATGGTGCGACACCTTCGTTGTTCTCCTGGGTGCTGTTCGGCGATATAGGCATGGTGCAACAGATAATAGAGCACCGGCCCGGAATCGAGCGCATGGGTGGTCCGCACAGCATCAGCCTGCTTGCTCATGCAAGGATGGGGGGACAGCCGTCGCAGGCGGTATTCGAGTTTCTGCGTTCCCTGAAAGATGCGGATAGCGCAAAACCGATCCCGCTTAGCAGTGAGGAAAGGATGAGCATCTGTGGCGCCTATCGATTCGGCGCAGGCATTTCGCAGCTGGTCGAGGTCACCGACGATGTGGGTGTTTATCTCAACAGCGGTATGTACACCTATCCACCGCAGCTCAACTGGATGCGCCAAGGAACGATGGCGAGACCGTTGTTTCATATGGGAAGCAAAGTGTTCTATCCGGCAGGCGCGCCCAGGATCCAAATCCGATTTGAAACGCAAGCCGGCGCCGAGGTCATGACCGTGCGAGACGGCGAAATCATGTTGACCGCCTCGCATCAGGTAAAAGCATGATGGAGGTGTGTTTTGCCGATTCATTCCACCGTGGGCTACGGGCCGAGCTCATTGAGAGATTCGACTAAGGCCGGATCAGTCGAAAGCTACTCTGCGCGCAGTGTTTCGACGGGATCAACGGCGGCAGCGCGGCGGGCCGGGAGATAGCTGGCCAGCAACGCTGCCACTATCAGAACCAAGAGCACCATGAAATAGGTGAAGGGATCAAGTGGGCTAATGCCAAAGAGCAGCGACCTCATGAGCTGCGTCAGAAGGCCGGCTGCGAGGATGCCAATGGCGATGCCGGCAGCCGCCATGGTCAGCGCGGAGCGGACAAACATCCAGTTCAGGGCGTTGCGTTGCGCGCCGAGCGCGAGACGTATTCCGATTTCGCGACGGCGCTGGGAGACGGAGTAGGAGATGACTCCGTAAATGCCAATGATGCTGAGGGCGAGCGCCATGGAGCCGGCAATCGCCAGCATGACCAGAGTGAAAGATGTGCGTGCCAAGGAGCGGTCGTAGATATCCTGCATAGTGTGTACCGCAGCCACAGGCAGATCGGGATTCACAGACCAAACCGCGCGTTGCACGCGGCTGATGAACTCCTGATTTCCGGCACGGGTGCTGCGAATGGCGAAGGCTGCGGAGTTGGGCGCGTCAATGGTCGGTTTTTGCGTGTACGGATCATTGAGCATGGCGGGCCAATAGATGATGGCGGGCGCATTTTCATCGACGCCGTGGACGCGAACGTCCTCGGTGACACCGATGACCTCCTGCCAAGGCATGCTGGAGAACTGCCGCACCCGCTTTCCGATGGCGGCGGCTGCTGATCCCCACGATTCGCGCGCGAAGTTCTCCGAGACAATCAGCTCGGGCCTCAAGCCGTAGATGTCGGCCCAGGTGAAGTCGCGGCCGGCAACGATGTGCGTGCCCATGGCGCGGAAATAACCAGGCGAAACGTAATTGAAGAGCCGCAGAGGCGGTTCATCGGCGGGATATTGCTTACCCTCCACTCGCAGTTCATCCCAGTTGGGATCGTTGTCTTCCATAGGTACGGAGCGGGCAAAGCCCACTGCCGTGACTCCGGGAATGGCCGCAATCTGGTCGGCGATGTTGTTTTGCGTACGAGTCACCATGAGTGGATTGGGGATAAGGGAATCGGGAATGGAGATGCCCATGGTCTGTATGTCCGCCGGATCGGAGAAGCCGGGCCGGACGTCACGCAGCGCAGCGAAAGTGCGGATCATGAGAACTGCGCTGATGAGGAGAACGAAGGCCATGGCTGTCTGCGCGATAACCAGCAAATTGCGGGAGCGCCGACGTGCACCGCCCGCAGTTGCCGTGCGGCTGGTTCCATTCATGGAGAGGAGGACGCCGCTGCGCGCGTACTTCCACACAGGGATGGAGCCAAAGAACAGAGCGGAGAAGGCGGAAAGCAGAAGAGCGAAGATGAGTGAGTGCGCATCGAGAGAAATCTCGCTCAAGCGAGGTAGATTTGCAGGGCCGGCAGCGACGAGGAGGCGCAGTCCGGCCCAGGCGACTGCGACCGCTACTGCACCGCCAACAAGGCCGAGCACGAGGCTTTCCAGAAGCAGCTCGCGCGCGATGCGCCGGCGACCTGCTCCCAGCGCAGCGCGGATGGACAGCTCATGTTGCCGCGATTCCGCGCGAACCAGCAGGAGGTTGGCGATATTCGTGCACGCGATCAGCAGGACGAGGCCAACGGTTGCCATCACCACCCACAACACGCTGCTCACGTTGCCGATCACCTGCTGCTTGAGTGGATGAAAGTTGGGGGTGATCCTCCAAATTCTGTAGTAGTGCGGATTGGTGCCGGGGCCGTTGGACCAGGAATCCATCCAGACAGGAATGAGGCGAGTGATGTCGGCGTCGGCTTGCGCGAGAGAAATGCCCGGCTTTAGGCGCCCGATACCCTGATAGCCGAAGGGGGCGAGTTTCTGATGGACGCGATCGACCGCCATGGGAATGAGCAGATCGAAATCGTGATCCATCATGCGGAAGCCGCGTGGCATTACGCCAACGATTTCCCGAGGCTCGGAGTCGATTTGAATATTGCGGCCGATTACATTGCGCTCTCCACCTAACTGGCGCTGCCAATAACCGTAGCTGAGCATGACGGTTTTTCCGCCGCGAGGATCCTGATCGGCGCCCGAGAACCAGCGGCCGAGGCGGGGAGACACGGCAAGGGTTTGAAGAACGCCGTCGCTGATGACGGAAGTTCGAACCTGCTCGGGCCTGGCGAGGCCGGTGACATTGGCAGTGCCCGAGGTCCAGATTCCAATGGATTGAAAGGTTTGATTATGTTCGGAGAAGGTCAAGTACATTGACGGCGAAAGCTGAAGGCCACGTGAAAAGTTCCCCAGCCCACCCGCTCCGGGGGCGTTGAGCCAAAGCGAGATCAACTGGTTCGAGTCGGGGTATGGCAGCGGCTCCAGCAAGACGCGATTGATAACGCTGAAGACCGCAGTGTTAGCGCCGATGCCGACGGCGAGGGTAAGCAAGACAGTTGCAGTAAACCCGGGCGATCTCCTGATGCGCCGACAGGTGAGCTTCAGGTCGGTGAGAAGGGATTCAAGAGCAGCCCACTGCCAGACTTCACGGCTGCGCTCTTCGGTCAGGGTGGTGTTGCCGAAGGCGCGGCGGGCGGCCTGCTCGGCTTCTTTGCGCGGAACACCTTCCTCCATCAATTCGTCAACGCGCTCTTCGATGTGCTCCTGGATGGATACGGAAAGATCGTCGTAGCGGCGACGGCGGGTGAAGAGCCGATGGAGAAGATGCATCTCTGACCTCCTAGGGCCGGGCGGCTGCGAGAACTCGGGTGATACCGGCAAACATTCTTTCGAGACTAACGACCTCGCGTTCAAGGTGGCGAATGCCTGCGTCAGTCACACGATAAATTCGGGTGGGGCGCCCTTTGGCGGAAATGCCCGGATCGGATTCAAGCCAGCCTTCCCGCAGCATTCGCTGCAAAGCAGGGTAGAGGGATCCCTCTTCAACCTGGAGGAGATTGTCGGAAATCTGCTTGATGTGCTTTACGAGGGCGTAGCCGTGCATTGGTTTGAGGCGCAGCGAGCGGAGGATCATGATTTCGAGAGCGCCGGGGAAGAGGTCGCGGTGTTCGGGATTCTTGGCCACACAGCGACAATACCATTAAATACCTATTTTAGAAATAGGTATTTTATGGTTGGTTCAGGCGAGGGTTAGGGCTGCGTTGGGATTGGGTGCGGACATCAGGGGAAGAAAAAAAGAGCGGTCCGAGTGGGGCCGCTCTTTTATTCGCTTTTGTTTTCTTAAGCTAGTAAGACAGCACGCAGCCTCCCGCGCCGCCGTTGAAGGCATTGCTCCACAGGGATTGCACTGGGAATGTGCCGGTTGAGAGAGTGATCTTTGCCGAGGCTCCCTGACCGGAAGATATCCACGCGCATTTGTCGCCGTTTTCTTCTCCGCCGGAATCGAGCCATCCGCCGTTGGGGAACTGATCCGTGATCGACTCAGCCATTTCGTGGCCCCCAACGATGGTGATTCCAGCCTTGGCACCGAGATTATTAAAATTGGCCCCGCAGCTTGCTCCCGCGTCGGTGATGTATGGCAGGTTGGTATAGGCAACATTGCCGAAGCTCGAACTCGTCGCGCTGTGGTATGCGCAATATTGGCTCCCAAAGCCACTCGAGCTGTTTCCATGGGAAGTGGCGATCACGTACTGAACGCTAGCATTGCTGGCCGCAGTCCTATGGCCGAAGAAGTTGGCGGCGCGCACGGCCTCGGCCGCGAGCTGCGACTGCCTCGGATGGGTTGGCGCGGCACTTGTGTTGTCATACCAGGCAGCCACAAAGCTCCCTGATTGATTGCCAGCCGGCGTCCCTGCACCACTGCAGGAAATTGTGCCGCTGGGCACTCCCTGGCAATACTGCGTGACGGAGTTTTGCCATGAGCTACCGCCGACTCCTTTATAGAAGTTCACGAGAATCGACTCCTCGCCGCTTGGGTCATTGCTCCACTGCGAGCCCCAGAGTACCAGGTAGATTTTGGGCGCGGTTTCGACGCCGACGCCACCAATCCCGCCGTGATAATAAAGCTTGTTTGCTGTGCTGCTGGCGCCGGTTGCCCTGGCAGCTTCGCGAGCCTCGCGAGCGGCGTTGACAGTTGGATGAATCAGCACCGTTGGTTGGCCCGCCTCGATTCTTCGTGCACCTCCCGCTACTCCATTGTTGTTGATTGATTGCTGGGTCGCCTGCGCGGAGAGAAGAGGTAGCGCGCTGGCGATGAAGCATCCGAGTAGGGGTACAACTATACGTGGGGCAAGCGAACACTTACTCATAGGACCTCCCATGGGCCGGGTTATAGAGCATAGAAGATTTGTATTCCGGACGATCTTATATAACGGATACGGCTGTATTAGCGAATGCGATTGCGATTACCTTCGACTCTCGAGCATGCGCAAATTGGGGATGACAGTAGCATGCAGCTTGGCATCTGGTCTAAAAACCGCTAACGAGAGTTTAATGAGGGGGAGGGTTATTGGCAAGGGCACAATTGAGGAATTGAACGGCAATACAAAAAACGGGCGCAAAGTAAGGAATATCTCCGGCATGCTAGCTTCCGTAAGAACAGCAGGCCGTGCGGTTAGGTAACTGCCCGCGCTTATGCTCTTTTCAACTCTCCGGGGCGGTCAGAGCCCAGGCGAACGCTGACGACTTTTGAAACGCCCGGCTCCTGCATGGTGACGCCGTAGATCATGTCGCCGGCGGTCATCATTTTTTTGGAATGCGTGACGATGATGCATTGCGTGGTGGATGACATTTCGCGAAGCATCTCTGCGAGCCGCCCGACGTTGGTTTCGTCCAGCGGTGCGTCCACTTCGTCCAGCACGCAGAAGGGGCTGGGCTGATAGCGGAAGATGCCGACCAGCAGCGAGAGCGCGGTGAGGGCCTTTTCGCCGCCCGAGAGCAGAAGCACGTTCTGCAGTTTCTTGCCCGGGGGTTGCGCCACAATATCGATGCCGCTGTCGGCCGCGTTCTCCTCGTCGGTGAGCCGCATGAATGCCTGACCGCCGCCGAATAGCTGCCCGAAGGTAACGCTGAAGTTCTCGTTGATGCGTGCGAACGCCTCGTTGAATTTGGTATAGGAAATCTGGTCAATCTCCTTGATCGTCGCCTGCGTGTTTTCGATGGAATCGAGCAGGTCTTTGCGCTGCGTCTCCAGGAACTCATGCCGCTGCGCCGTCTCTTTGTATTCCTCCAACGCCATCATGTTCACGGGGCCCATGGCTTCGAGCTTTTGTTTCAGCCCGCGGCAGGCGTCGTCTTCTGCTGTGAGCGACTCGCCTTCGATGCGAGCAATCTCCGGATCCTCGCGCAATGCGACCGCCTCGACGCTGAGGTCATTGAGGCAGGTTTCTTCGAGATGGGTCAGTTCCGCCGCGAGAGTTGCGCCGCGCGTGCTGCGCTCGCTGCGAGCCTCGCGCAGGGCGTCGGTTTCCGCACGGAGCGACCTTAGTTGCGTCTCGATTTTCGCGAGTTGTGCGCGTAACTGCGCTGCTTCTTTCGTGAGCCGCGCAACTTCAGCGAGCGCCTGGTCGCGAATCCCGCCGAGCCGTTCGCGGTCAATGGCCAACTGCTGGTTTTCTCGCGCGCGCTGCTGCTGCTCCGCGCTGGCCGAAGCAAGCTGCTGTTCAATCTGAGCGACGCGTTGGGTCAGCTCCGAATACATGCGATCAATTCGCGCAAAGGCCTGCTCGGCGCCGCGCCGCCGCTCCTCAAGTCCGGCCAACTCCGCTGAAACCTGCGCGGCCTGCTGCTGCGCTTCTTCGCGCGACTGGCGCAGCGCGTCCACTGAGCGCTGCAACTCATCGAGGCCAGCTTCGGCCTGTTGATGCTGCGCTTCGATGCTATCCGCCTCTTCACGCTTCTGCTCGATGAAGGCCTGCTTCGCCGCGCGCGCGTCCCGGTTGCGCTCGCTCTGCAGCGTCCAATCCTGAAGGCGGCGATCCAGCCTCTGGACTTCGGAATCCATCTGGCGCAGCGCCGCGGATTGATTCGCGCTCTCGCGCTCGGCCGTGCGCAATTCCTCGCTCTTCACGTCGAGCAGGCGCGTGAGATTCGCAAGCTCTTTCGCCAGCGTTGCCGCCAGCATCTCCGCGTGGCCGAGCTCGCGCTCCACGCGGTCGAGCTTTTGCTGCGACTCGCGCAGCTCGCGCTTGAGCGCCAGCGGACCTTCTGCTCGCGGCTTGCCTCCGGTCACGGTGACGTTATGGAAGCACTCGCCCGTCGGAGCAAGAAAGAATGCTTCGGGGTTCTCGAGCGCGAGCGTCCGGGCTGTGTCCGGATCCTCCGTAACATAGCCATCTCGCAGCTTAGGCAAAATTACTTCGAGGGAGCGCCCAAAGCCGTCGAGGACGCGGATGCAGTCCTTGAGCCGGGTTACGCCCTGCTGATGCTCATGGCCGGGGCCAATCGCGTCTGCGGCAAAGGAAAATTTTGCCTGCGAGTCCGTCGGATGCACCAGGAAGGTCGCGCGACCGTCGACGCCGGTTTTCAGCAGCCGCATGCCCTCGTCGGCTGCGTCCCAGCTCTTGACCACGATGAAGTTCAGCTCATCGCGCAAGAATTCGTCGACTACGCTCTCATACTGGCCGTTAACTTCGAGAAAATCAGCGAGCGTGCCTACCGGAGCGAGACCGCCGCCCAGAGAATTCGACTGGAAGAGTTTGCGGACAGTGTCAGTCGAGTAGCTGTGTTCGCGGATGAGGGCATCCAGCGAATCGCGTCGTCCTGAAAGCGTCGCGCGCTCTGCACGTAGTGCATCGCCGCGTTGCTTGGCCTCGCCTTCATCATTGCGTTTGGCAGCTATGTCAGCGCGCAGGGCCGCAATTTCGGACTCCAGGCGCTTGAGCGTCTCGGTTACAGATTCAAATTGCAGGGAAACCTGCCCGCGCTCCGAACCCAACGCCAGCAGGTCGCCTTTTGCGGAAGCCATCTCCATGGCCAGGCGGTCCGCGTCGCGCTCGAGCGCGGCCAGCGATTCTTCACTCTGCGTAGCCTGGTTGCGAATCTGACCGAGTTGAGACAGAAGCTGCATTGCCTGTCGACGCGCGGTTTCGGCGCACTGCTCAGCAGCCGACACCGCTGCCACGGCATCGCGCGCCTGCGCCTGGCGTAGCTGCGCCTGCTCGCGGAAACTCGCTGCCTCAGCCGCGGCGGATTCGAGAAATGTTTTCTGGGCCTCGCGCTCTGCTGTCAGGTTTCCCAGGTGCGCACGCGCCTGCTCCAGCTCCGCCGCGCCCGCCGCTGTCCGGACCTCAAGCTCGGCGATGCGCTCCTGATTCGCATTTTGCCGGGCGGCTGCGCGCTCCAGCTCAACGGCAGATTGGTTGGCGCGCATCTGCGCTTCTTTTGCCCCGCCATCGAGCTCGTAGCCGCGCGCTCGTCCGGTGTTGTGCTCCGCGTCAAGCGCCTCGATGTTCGCACTGTGCTCATCGATCTGCGCGGTCTGCGCCGCGATTTCAGCCGCAACCTCGGACTGCTCCAAATCCATTTGCGTGATCTTGCTTGCGAGAACCACCCGCAGGCGGGCGCGCATCTCGTCACGCACCGCGCTGTAGCGTTCAGCCTTGGCAGCCTGACGCTTCAGCGATCCCATCTGCCGCGTGATTTCCTCAAAGATGTCGTTTACGCGTGCGAGGTTCTGCTTTGATTGCTCCAGCCGCAGCTCAGCCAGCCGCTTCTTGGTTTTGAAGCGCGTTATTCCGGCGGCCTCCTCGATGATCGCGCGCCGGTCGTGCGGCTTCGAGCTCAGCAGCTGACCGATGCGCTCCTGTCCGATGATGGCGTAGGACTCCGGCCCGAGGCCGGTACCCATGAAGATGTCCTGAATATCGCGCAGGCGGCACAGCTTCCCATTCAGCAGATACTCACTATCGCCGGTGCGGAAAAGGCGACGCGTGACGATGATCTCGCCCTGCTGCGGAGTTTTCTGGAACTTGCGCCGACGGATTTTTAGGACGACGGCATTCTCCGGAGAAGATCCTTCGATGGCTTGCGGATCTGGCGTGGGCCCGGTTATCGCGCCATCCTCATCGATCGTCTGGCCCGGTTGGGATTCGGCGATGATCTCCTCTACTTCAGCGGCGCTTGCGTCGCGCAGCTTTTGCTCGTCCCAGTCGGCGCTGTTCTCGTCTTCAATGACTACTTCAGGCTCGATCAACAGGGGACCGGCATAGGCTTCAGGGTCGATGAGCGTGATGGAGACCTCCGCCATGCCCAGCGCTTTGCGATCGCGGGTACCGGCGAAGATCACATCCTCCATTTTTCCGCCGCGAAGCGTTTTGGCGCTTTGTTCCCCGAGCACCCAGCTCACCGCGTCCAGAATGTTGGATTTGCCGCAGCCGTTGGGGCCCACAACAATGGCGACACCTTGCCCCGGCAGCGCCACGTCGGTCCGATCGCAGAACGACTTGAATCCAAGGATCTGGATTTTCTTGAGTTTCAGCATCGGGAATCACTCCTTCATGTCTCTACGGAACGAGCAAAAAGGTTCCGCGCCGAACAGGTCGTTCAGAGAAAACTCTAGCCGGGGCGAAAGTCAGGGTCAACATGAGTACCCCAACATCTTGTGGATAAGCCGTCCCTAATTCAACTTACAGTACAGGGAAGGTAATATCCAGCCAAACAGAGGCAGAGCATTGAGAAAGGAAGATCGAAGGGAATCGCCATTTTCAGGCTATTCGGGAAAGAGGCGGCAGGCAAGCAGAAGGAGAGCGAGGGAACCCGGCAAGGTACTCTCGCCAGCGATTGGTTCAGGCGAGCTCGACCCGGTTGCGGCCCAGGCGTTTGGCCCGGTAGAGCGCGGTGTCTGCGGTGTTGACAAAGCCCGGAAGCGAGCTCTCGGCCGAGGCGATGCAGCTGCAAATGCCGATGCTTACGGTTACGACATCTCCTGTGGTAGAGGAGGGTTTGGCGATCTTAAGGGCGGCTATAGAACTTCTCATCTGTTCAGCCAGTACGAATGCTCCGTCCGGTCCGGTATCGGGGAGAACGACGGAAAATTCCTCGCCGCCGTAGCGAGCGATGAGGTCGGTAGCACGCTTGAGCTGGGCGGCAAGCTGTCCCGCGATTCTCTTGAGGCACTCGTCGCCTTCGATATGGCCGTAGCGGTCATTGAGTTCTTTGAAAGCGTCAACGTCAATCAGGAGCAGGGAGAGCGGACGCTGCGAGCGCAGGGACCTTTTCCACTCGATAAGGAGCTTGTCGTCAAAGTGCCTTCTGTTGTGAATGCCAGTGAGGCTGTCGCGGATGGACTGTTCGCGGAGGCGATCGACGGCGTCGAGAAGAGCGAGGCTGCTTTTTGAGAGCTCGCGCTGCGAATCAGCGTATTTGCGCTGGAGAAAGGCGGAACGAAGGCCATACAGGGTGACAGCGACGGCGATGGAGGAAAAGCCGATGAAGCGGTGCCGGGGGAGGATTCCGGTAGCCATAATGACGATGGAGAGGATGAAAAGGACAGGGCTGAGACTGTCGATGACGACGGCAGCGGAGCGGTGCCGCTCGCTGGTAGCGGGCTGGTGCAAGGTGCTTTCGGGAAGGAAGGCGAGCGCGGCGAGCAGCGCGAGGCAGGGCAGCGCCCAGGCTATGTCCTGGAGGCCTTCGGGCCAGTCCCTTTTAAGTTCGAGGTAGCCGAGGACGAGAGCGGTGACGCCATAGACCCACAGGTAGATAGCGAGGGAATCATAAAAGCGTTTGCGTCCGGCGGCGGGCCGGGCGAAGAGGCGGACGCTGACCATGAGAGCGAGGACGACGTTTTCGGCATTGTAGAGGTTCATCAACCTGACTGCGGAGATGGGGTCGGGACGGCCGAAGGGGCCGATACTGGCGAATATGTGGATGTAGAGCAGCAGCGCGGCGATGAAAGCCTGGGCTGCGTCGAACCAGAAGAAGCTTTTGAGACCAGCGTCTTCATTGGGCGAGGAAATGGCGAGGAGGACGGGGATTCCGTAGGTGAGAAAGAAGAAGTCGGCGGTGAATGCGGTTTTGTGATGGGCGGTGGGAAGGAGCGCGTCGAGGGTGGACTGGACCTGGCCAATGAGGGAGACGAAAAAAGCGGCGGCGAGAAGCGCCCAGAGCCGGCGGGTGTCGACCGAACCAGCCTGGAACTGGTGAAGGCAGGCGAGGGCGGTGCACAGGAAAGCAACCCCTATCAGGATATTGGAAGGAAGGGTGGCGTTGTGACTCAGGAGCAGGAATGCGGCGTGGACGACGATGCTGAGCGCTACGACGGCAAACATGCGGCGGGGGGCGGCCCATTGAAGCGTCCAGCGGCGGGGCAGGGCGAAGGCAAAGCTGGCGGGGGCGATGGACTGCCGCTCGGGCAGAACATCGTCAGCTGTGTTCGTCCAGCCTTGATGCGTCACAACTTAGTCCTTGCGGGGAAGGCGCTCCAGCAATTTTGTGAGTTTTCCCGGGTTTGCTAGCTGAACATAATACGGCACGCGACGGGGGCCGGGGAACCAAAAAGCGCGACACAGAGTTACCCCAATACCGTTAGGAAAGTGGTTCGCTGGGCTGATCAAAGTGGTGTTTGGCCGGGTTCGTGCGAGGGGAAAGCGCGAGTGGAGAGTGCCATTCACTTCGCTCATTTCGAAAGGCTGAGAGTCTAGTTCTTCTCTTTGAGGCGTTCGATGAGCTTGAGGGGGTGAATGGGCTTGGCGAGGAGCTCGAACTCATAGCCTTGCAGCTGGCCTTCCTCGACGATCTTCGAGATTCCGGCCTGTCCGGAGAAGAGGAGGATGCGGGCGGCGGGATAGGTGCGGCTGATGGCGATGGCGAGCTGGACGCCGTTCATGTGGGGCATGAGCACATCCGAGAGCAGGTAATCGGGCTTGAAGTGGGCGGCGAGCTCAAGGGCGGCCCATCCATCGTAGGCAGCGACGGCCTCAAAACCGGCACCTTCGAGGATTTCGGCGAGGGTGTCGGCGATGAGCCTTTGATCGTCGACGACGAGGACTTTAGGGCGGTCGGCTCGAATCTCCTCTGTTTCGAGCTCATCGAGGAGGGGGATGATTTCGCCTTCGAAGAATTCATCTGCTGTGAAGCGGGAAACTCCTGGCAATGTAATCATATTCAGACCTTGGGGGAACTGCCATTTTCCGGGTCTCCATTGACTTGCAGCAGAGGAGCAGAAAAGGGGAGAGAGATTGTGATGGTGGTACCGCTTTTGTTTTTTTCCGTACTGCTTGCGACGGAGATTTGACCTCCGCGGGCTTCGACTAGTTGTTTAGCGACCCAAAGCCCGATGCCGGTTCCAAGATCGCCTTTGGTGGTGAAGAAGGGTTCGAAGATGCTGGGCAGGTGTTCCGGCTGGATGCCGATTCCGTTATCGCGGACGGCGGTCTGGATGCCGTCGGCAGTCTTGCGGGTAGTGATGTTGAGAATGCCGCCGAGGCGCATGGCGTCGATGGAGTTGGCAATGACATTAGAGAAGACCTGGAGCATCTCGCCCTTACGGAGATTGATCTTCTGAAGGTCATTGAACTTTGTCTGGACGATGATGCCGCTGGCGATGAGCTTTGAATTGTAGACGGTAAGAATGTTCTCGATGACGTCGCGGACGTAAATGTCAGCGGGCGCGCCGGTGTCGCGATAATAGCCGAGGGTCTGACGGGCGATGTGGGCAACGCGCTCGAGCTCCTGTTCGGCGGTGAGCAGGAGCTGAGCGGATTTGCTGTCTGGGAGAGCATTCTGCCGGGCGAGGAAGATCAGGTTCATCAGCGACTCGAGCGGATTGTTGATTTCGTGAGCGATGGTGGCGGCCATGCGTCCGGTAGCGGCGAGTTTTTCAGACTGGACGAGGAGGCGCTCCATGCGTTTGCGGTCGGAGATGTCGCGGGCGATTTTGGAGGCGCCGATGACGCGGCCAGACTCATCCCTGATGGGAGAAATGGTGACGGAGACTTCGACGGTGTGGCCGTCCTTCCCGACACGGGTGGTCTCGTAATGGTCGATACGCTCGCCGGCGCGGAGCTTGCGGAGAATTTCGTCCTCTTCGTAGCGAAGTTCCCAAGGGATGAGGCGAAGGATTGATTGGCCGACCATTTCTTCGGCGGTGTAGCCAAACATGCGGCATGCGCCCTGATTCCAGGTACGAACGAAGCCGTTGAGGTCCTTGCTTACGATGGCGTCGTCGGCGGAGTCGACGATGGCGGCGAGGCGGAAGCGGCTCTCGTCGGTTCTCTTGCGGTCGGAGATGTCGCGAGCGATTTTGGAGGCGGCGATGACGGCGCCGGAATCGTCCACGATAGGAGATATGGTGACGGAGACGGCAAACCTTTCCCCGCTCTTGCGGAGACGCACGGTTTCAAAGTGCTCGATGCGTTCGCCACTCCGGAGTTTTCTGATGAACTCTTCCTCCTCGTGATGCAGCTCAGGAGGGATGAGGCGGAGGATGGACTCTCCGATCATTTCGTCGGCGCGATAGCCGAAGACCCGGGTAGCGGCGCTATTCCAGCTGATGACGATGCCGTCCAGGCCCTTGCTGATAATGGGGTCGTCGAAAGAATCGACAATGGCCGCTAAGTGGAGCCGTGGGTCAATTTTAGGTGCTGATCTGACAACGGGATCAGGAGCAGTGCTGATAGCGTCTTGTTCCAAGGGCCGGGACTCCACAGTCTGCAAAGTAACATAGCTTTGAAAGATCCATCTACTCGATGGGATGCGGGAATGAGGGGGCGGTTTTCCGCTGATTGCAAAGGAAGTTCAGGTTATCGGGAGGGCGGGGTCGGGTACTGGGCAGATCGTCAACGGGCGGGCCAAGCAGATTTCTCTTGACGGGATGAGATGTTTGTCTTACATTAGCGATCTACCCCACCGAATCGCTTCCCCCAAGCGTGGCTTTAAGATTTGCCCAAAACTTGTTGTGATTTATTTTATTTGCCTGGATTCTCAAGCATCGCCGGAAACATTTCCCCTGTAGTACGTCGTCTGCGCCAAGAATGGAAAGAGCATCGTGGAGACACTAGCTGAGAGAGCGGATCAAGTTGTAAAGCCCCCTGTGCAAGAGGCAGGGACGAGGACGGAGAGGGCTCCGTCGGTGCGAACGGATGTGAGCGGAAAGCGGTGCGCAATTTCACGATATCGCGGAGACGCTTTCGATGCGGAAGGTCACATGGCGCAGAGCAATCGCCCGGAGCTGCGGGCAGATTTAGGATTGCGACGCCTGTTGCAGGAGAAACTTGCGAGACGCTGGGTGTGGGAGGCAGGATCTGCTGCCAAGGCCAACGAGCTTGCGCACGAGATCAATAATCCTTTACAAAGCCTGACCAACATGGTTTTTCTGGCGCAGCAGGGCGGCGAGGACGCGGGTTTGTACCTGCGCGAGGCGTGCAGCCAGTTGACAGCGCTATCCGAACTCGTAAGGAAGCTGCTGGGAGAAACCGCCAGCACCCAGTAGAAGCAGGCGTGGGCAAGGGACGCATAGACCCGAGTCCGGGTCAGGGGTCGTTTTCGACTGCCAGTCAATTTGACAGCTCCGTTTGGGAGTTTTCCAATTTCGTTCGCCATCAGCCAACAGCTTATTGTGGTGAGTCGCATCCTATTCCTAAAGACTTTCCGTTAATCGGAAAAAGGAGCGGCAACATGAGCGTTGAGACAGCACAGGAGTTATTCGTCGAGGAATTGCGGGACATTTACTCTGCTGAAAAGCAGATTGTGCGCGCATTGCCGAAGGTCGCGAAAGCGGTGGAATCGGAAGAGCTGAGATCGGGAGTTCTGGAGCATCTGGAGGAGACGAAGGGTCAAGTGGAGCGACTGGACCGGGCGTTCGAGATTCTTGGCAAGCGCTCTAGCGGCAAGACCTGTAAGGGCATGCAGGGTCTGATCGAAGAGGGCCAGGAGCATATCCAAGAGATCGAGAAGGGCCCGGTGCGGGATGCGGCTCTGATCGGCGCGTTGCAAAAAGTTGAGCACTATGAAATCGCTGCCTACGGCACGATGGCCACATTTGCCGAAGCTACGGGGCAGGATGAGATTCACGAACTTCTGGGTGAGACGCTGCAGGAAGAAAAAGAAACGGACGAGAAGCTGACGGAGGTTTCGCATAGCGTGAACAGCGAGGCCATCGACCAGGGCGAGGAAGAAGAAGAGTCGATGCAGGGGGAGGAAGAAGAGGAGACCTCATCACGGAAACCGGCGTCGCAATCCAGAGGACAGAGAAAAGGGCGTACGCGAGCGGCGTAAAAGGCAGCGCTCCGCGCTAAAAAAACAGGAGGAAACCCAGTGGTGCAGGCGTTATGCGCTTGCCTGCTGGGTTTTCTTTTTTGAGAATCAATTTTGTATCTCCAATATAATTTTGGGGCGATTGGAATGAGATGAGGAGTGTGCGATGAGAGCCTCTGTTTTTGTGGGAACCAGCGTTGACGGGTTTATTGCACGGAAGAATGGCGACGTCGATTTTCTCCCCGCGGATGGCGGCGAGCCGCATGGGTTCAATGAGTTTTATGCGAGCGTGGATGTGGTGGTGATCGGGCGCAACACGTTCGACTGGGTAGTCAGCTATGGGGGATGGCCGTACGGGAAGAAGCGGGTAGTGGCGCTGAGCAGCAGGACGCTCGATTTTTCCACGCTGCACGGCGCGCACATCGAGCAGATGGCGGGCGAGCCGGCGGAGATTGCGGCGAAGCTCGAGGCGAGTGGGGTCCAACACGCATATATCGATGGCGGGATGACGATTCAGCGGTTCCTGCGCGCGGGGTTGATTCAGAGGTTGGTGATTACGCGCGTGCCGGTGCTGATTGGTGAGGGGATTCCTTTGTTCGGGGGGCTGCCTCAGGATTTGAAGCTGCGGCACGTAGCTACGCAAAGCTACGCGAGCGGTCTAGTGCAGACGGAGTACGAGGTTATAGGCTGACGGCGACGCGTGGGAGCGGACTTAGACGACGGAGTTGAGAAATCGAAAACAGGACGCCAGTGAGCGCGGCAATCAGGACAGCGCAGGTGATGGCGAAGTGCAGGTCGAGTCCGGTTACACCGATGGTCTGCTGGTTGAACGTTCCGGCAGTATCGGTCCACCAGTAGGCGAAGAGGCCGACGTCCATGATTGTGTGGCCGATGAAGCCGGGGATGAGCGACTGCGATGCCCAGGCGAGCAGTCCGAGGAGAATTCCTGCGCCAAAGACGATAGGAACCATTGCGAGCAGCGCCCAGCCCTTCGACATGTGGACTGCTGTGAAAAAGAGCGAAGAGACCAGGATGGCGACGGCGGTGCCGTGCCGCTGCTCAATGGGGCGCTGCATGTAACCGCGGAACCCGGTTTCTTCGCAGATTCCGGCGGACAGAGCGGAGATGACGACTGCAATCCAACGCAAGGGCAGAGTCGGGATGAAGGAAAGATTGTAACCACGCCGGAATGCAGCTGCCGGAAAGGGGATGATCCGGAAGAGGAAGACGATGGATGCGTGGATGGTTACGGCGAAGAGAATCGCGGCAAGGATTCCCCAAAACCACTGCCGGGGTGAGAACCTGCCGCGGCGGAAAGACCAAGCGCGGGCCGATTGCGTCTTGCGCGGCGAACCGCCTCCAGCAGCCCACCAGATATAAAGGACGAGGAAGAAGATTTCAAGCGTTGCAGCAAGGGGCACGCTGAAGCGGAAGAGAAAGAGCGGCCAGATATTTGCGGCGATCAGGCCGATGAGCAATCCGGAGACGACTGCGCGGATGGAAACGGGAATTCTTGACCACCAGCTCCGCGCGCTCTTGGTTTCTTGCATGGCACCCTCTTTAATGCCCGCGATCATACTCCTTTCTCAAAGCTCGAATGTCAGGATTTGCTGGATTTTTCGCCGGTGTGCTCGGGGTTGGAGCCAGGCTCTGGGAAGTCGGTTCCATTGTCTCCGGTGAGGGCGGTGTTTTGATTTGTGGTGGTGCGATGGGGGAGCTGTCCGGAGAGGTTTTCTTCGGTTTCGGTTGCACCTTTGTGGGCGTCACTGTCGTCGGGCGGGGCTGGATTAGTCATTCGGGGTTAGATGCGTCGAGGCAACGGAAAGAGCGCGAGCCGTTGACCCCGGTTTTGGCGGCCATTCTGTAATGAGTTTTTTGTAGGCGCTTCGGTTGGCGGGAGATGGTTGGCGAAGTCGCCCTATATAATTCTCCCAATTCAATGAGTGTTACGGCTGGCACACGCCTGGGACCCTACGAACTTTCATCGCTGATTGGCGCGGGAGGCATGGGCGAGGTCTATAAGGCGCGTGACACGCGGCTGGGCCGCGATGTTGCCGTCAAAGTGCTATCGGCGACAGTTGCGGCGGACGACGAGCGTCTTCGGCGCTTTGAACAGGAAGCGCGAGCGGTTGCCGCCCTGAGCCATCCAAATATTCTGGCGGTCTACGATATCGGGCAGGAGAACGGAACCCACTTTCTGGTCTCGGAGCTGCTTGAGGGCGAGAGCCTGCGCGAGGCGCTCGCGCGGGGCGCGTTTTCGCATCGCAAATCCCTGGGGTACGCCGTCCAGATCGCCCATGCGCTGGCAGCCGCGCACAGCAAAAACATCGCGCATCGCGACCTGAAGCCGGACAACATTTTCATTACGCGGGACGGACGGGTAAAGATTCTCGACTTCGGACTTGCGAAGTCGATTATTGCCGTCCATGGGGAAGCCTCGGCGCACGATGCGACCGTTGCCGCTCCTGGTCCCGCGACGGATGCGGGGACTGTCATGGGGACCGCGGGCTACATGTCGCCCGAGCAGGTGCGCGGACTTCCCGTGGATTGCCGAACCGATATTTTTAGTTTTGGCGCGGTGCTCTATGAGATGCTCACGGGCGCGCGCGCCTTTAAGCGCGACACCGCCGCCGAGACCATGACGGCCGTGCTCCATGAGGATCCGCCGGAGAGCGAGGAGGGTGGCCGCCGCCGACTTCCGCCAGCGTTGGCTCGCATTGTCCGGCACTGCTTGGAAAAATCGCCCGACCAGCGCTTCCAGTCCGCGCGCGACCTAGCCTTCGATCTGGAATCGGCGGGCGATCTTACTCCGTCGGAAGCGCTACCGGCCGCCGAGCCCGTGGGCAGGCGCCGGTGGCCTTACTACATCGCAGCGGCATTGATCGTTGCCATCGGGCTGGGGGTGGGGAGCTATCTGCTCGTACATTCGCATACGAAGACGCGCATCACCGATAGAGACCAGATCATCGTGGCTGATTTTGACAACAAGACGGGCGATTCGGTTTTCGATTCGACGCTCAAGGAGGCGCTTGACATTCAGTTGGAACAGTCACCGTATCTGCAACTGGTGAACGATCAGGAATTGCACGGCGATCTGCGTTATCTGGGGCAGCCGGCAGACCAGAAGATCACACCCGCGCTGGCGCGTGAGATCGGGCAACGAGAGGGCATCAAGGCATATCTGGCCGGCTCCGTCGCCAGCCTGGGGAACTCGTATGTGGTCTCGATCGATGCGGTGAACTGCGCGACGGGCGACACCTTCGCGCGCGAGCAGGTGGAGGCGCCGGACAAGCCACATGTATTAACGGCGGTTGCCTCGGCGGTCACCGCTCTTCGCGCAACGCTGGGTGAATCACTCGCGTCGATCCACAAGCTATCTTCGCCGTATATGGATGTGACGACTTCCTCGCTGGAGGCCTTCCACGATTTTTCGCTTGGCGAAGATGAACACCGCAAGGGTCACGATCTGCCTGAGGCGGAGTCCTTTTATAAGCAGGCGATCGAGCTCGATCCTACATTCGCGATGGCCTACGCACGACTGGGGGTGACCTACCTCAATTCCGGCTCCAGCACCCAGGGCATTCTGTACATGAAGAAGGCGTATGAGCTTCGCGAACGGGTGACCGAGCGGGAACGCCTCTATATCGAGGCGCAGTTGGCTACGATGGCGGAGGACCTGCCCAAGGGCCTGGAACTCTATCAACTTGACGCTACGACTTATCCGCGCGATTCCGTTCTCTGGAATAACATGGGGAACATTTACAGCGAAATGGGCGACCTTCCGAAGGCGGTGGCTGCCTATGAAAGAAGCTATGACTTGGCCAAATGGGACGTGGTGGGCGCGGCCAACGCTGCACAATTGCTGTTAGCCAGCGATCGTCTTCCGGAGGCAAAGCATTACCTTGAGGAGGCGCGGATCGAAGGCGGGATGGAAGACACCAATTCCATTTCCATTTTGATGCTTTATCGTTTCCTGAGCGGAGATGGGTCGTGGCGGCAGCTTATTCCCACCGTTGCCGACCATCAGGACGCTTTTATTCTGGACCTCCTGGCGTCGAACATTGACTTTTTTCTGGGACACATTAAAGATGCCCAGACAGATGGCGGTCGGGGAGCGCAGAGCGCAGCGGCGGCAAAGCTCTCGGATACCGAAGCGACCATTCTTGGGACAATGGCAATCAACGAGGCGCAGCTTGACCATTGTCAGGCTGCGAGCGTGTTGGGGCATCGCGCGCTGGCACTCGATCGTTCCGTGATCTCTCTTCCGAACTCGGCGTTGGCGCTGGCGTTATGCGGAGAGGCTCCGCTGGCCATGTCCGAAGCTGCGAAGCTGGCCAAAGATAATCCCGATAACAGCCTTATGAAGACCGAATACCTGCCGGAAGTTCAGGCTGCCGCGGCGCTGTCGGAGCATCGTCCGCAGGAAGTGAAGGGCCTTCTGGCAAATGCGGAGATTTTCGGCGTGGCTTCGTATGTTCCTTATCTGGAAGGCAGGGCTTTTCTCGAGATGAAGCAGCCCGGCAAAGCGGCTGCCTCTCTGGAGCCGGGCCGCCGTTGGCGCGGTGCGGGGTTGCAAGCAGGAGATTCGGAGTCGGGCCCAATTCAGTTTACTTACTACCCGGCGGCACTGCTGCTTACTGCACGTGCTCAGGCAATGGCCGGCGATAAGCAAAGCGCGAGCAATAGCTACAAGCAGCTGTTGGATATCTGGAAAACGGCAGATGCAGATTTCAAGCCAGCCGCTGATGCAAAGAGTGAACTCGCCGCTTTACAGCAGAATGGCAAGATCTGACAGCTGGCTGATGGGCAAGAAAAATGGAGTGAGGTAACTCAGGCGGGGGACTTGAGTACGTCTTTGGCGCGCTTATCGAGTTGGTGATGGAGGCAGTAGAGGGCGAGTTCGAGGCGGTCGGAGACGCCGAGCTTCTCATAGATTTTGCGCAGATAGTTCTTGATGACCTGTTCGGAGGTGCCGAGCTGGAAGGCGATCTCCTTATTGCGTTTGCCCTGGGTGATGTGAGAGATGATGGCGAGTTCCTTCACGGAGAGGCGCGGCTGGTTTTTGGGGCTGGTGAGGGCGGTGGCCTGAGCGCGATAAGCCTCGATGACCCAGTTGACAGACTTGTTGTCGATCCAGGTTTCGCCGGCGGCGATTTTGCGGATGCAGCGGACGAGCAGCTCGGGCGAGATGGAGCGGGGAATGATGCCGCGGACACCTCGGCGATAGAGCTCGACGGTGAGATTCTCGTCGACGCCGGAGGTCTGCACGATGATTTTAATGTGGGGCATGACGCTGACGATCTCAGGGAGAGCGTCTGTGGTGCCGGCGAGCAGTCCGCCTTCGAGTAGAAGGACGTCGGCGGGGAAATTGGGACCGAGGCCGTGGAGCTCGCCAAGCTTTTCGACCTGGGCGGCGATTTCGAGATCGGCTTCCGCGGCAAAGATCTTGGACATACCGACGCGGTAAATGGCTTGCGAGTCGGCGACGATAATGCGGACGGATCCACTGGCGGCGGCTGGGCCGGAGTGGTTGGGGCGCGGAGCGGAAAACGGAGCTGCCGGCGGCGGATTAGATTCTAACTTCATCATCCTGGCTAATGTTTTCTTCTTCCTCGTCGGTCTGGAACCTGTATTCGTCGATGACGGCTGCGGCGTGGGCGACTGCGCCATCGTAATAGGCGCGCACGACGTGACCGAGGCAGTGAATTGCGGCGGTCTCGTCAGGACCTGTGGTTCCCGCTGCGACATGAATGAGGAAGTCAACTTTTGTTCCGGGCGGTAACACTTCATCGAGCTGGAAGAGCACGCCGTTGGCTGAGATGTTTACTGTTATAGCGTCATAGAGTTTGTTTTCAGTCATGAGCTGGGCGGGGAGAGACAGAGGGAAGCGAACAGCGGAGCGTTCCTCCAAGTTGCCCGGGTCGAGACGGTATCTTTCAGCGCGATCATCCATGTTGTTTCCTCAAAATAATTGTACGAATCACGCGAAAAAAGTCTGCTACAAACTTGGTACCCCCAAATTACCAAAGTACGGAATTGGTGTTCAACGGATATGTGGAAAAGGGTACCGAAGTTTGCACGAGTGTAACAGGAAGAGCTGTGGAGGCTATCTTTTTCTTTTAATTGTAAGTAGGTGGAGAAGGCGGGAGGGAGTGGCAGGCGGAAGAGCAGAGGCATTACCTGCGTGCTAGAGTACTCGGCATGAGCGGCAGCCGACGCGATGCGGGCCTAATCCGAACGATCGGCCCGTGGGGGCTGGCGGCAAACCTAATTTGCACAATTGTGGGGGCAGGAATCTTTGTGGTTCCGGCGGCACTTGCGGCATGCATTGGCCCGTATGCGCCGGTGGCATTTGTGGTGTGCGGGATAGCGATTGGGGCGGTGGCGATCTGCTTTGCGGAGGGCGGAAGCCGAGTTCCGACAAGTGGCGGCCCGTACGGGTATATTGAAACGGCGTTCGGTCCGCTCACCGGATTTGTAGCGGGCATTCTGCTGATTGCGGGCGATGTGCTGGCGTGCGGAGGAGTGGCGGCGGCGCTGGCGGACGCGGCGGCAGGGATAATGCCGCAGCAGTGGAGGACGGTTGGGCATCCCGCCGTGATTGTTGGAACGATTGGCGCGGTGACTCTGATTAACGTTGGCGGAGTGCGACGGGGAACACGGCTGGTGAGCGCGGCGACGGTGGCAAAGCTAGTCCCGCTGGCGCTGGTTGTTGTGGTGGGTGCATGGGCGGTACATGGCGCGAATTTCGCGGCGACGGTTGCGCCGGGCACGCGCGGGCTGGGCCGGGCGATGATTCTGGCGCTGTTCGTACTTACAGGGATGGAGGGTGCACTGTCAGTGAGTGGCGAGGTGCGGGAACCTTCGCGCACGATTCCGCGGGCGCTGGGAATTGCGCTGGGCTCGGTGCTGGTCCTTTATATAGCGATTCAAGTGACGGTGCAGGGGATTATGGGAGCCGCGCTGGCAGGTTCGGCGGCGCCCCTGGCGGATGCGATGGGGCGGGTGAGTCCGGAGCTGCGGGCGGTGGTTCTAGCGGGAACCGCGGTGTCAATGTTCGGTTGGATATCGAGCGATGTGATGAGTACGCCCCGCATGTTGTTTGCCTTTGCGCGCGACGGGATGCTGCCTCGGGTGTTGGGGCGGACGCATCCGCGGACGCATGCGCCGGATGCGGCGATTTTTTTCTATGCGGCGGTGGCGGCGGGGCTGGCATTGACGGGAACGTTTGCGGAACTCGCGGTGTTATCAACTCTGACGTCGGCCGTGCTGTATATGATGGGCTGCGCAGCGGCGGGGCGGCTGGCGCGCAGAGGCGTAGCGGAGGCGGGGACGCCGGTGAATTTCCGCTGGCTGGGCGCGGCAGTGGTGGTGGGGATTGGGGGAATGTTTGCGCTGAGCGCGCTGGCTTCGCGTGCGGAGATAGTGGGGGTGCTGGCATTGATTGCGGCGAGCGCGGCAATATACATGGTGCAGAGGCGAGTGCAGGGGACGAGAACCGCGGCGGGAAATTCTGTTTCCTGAGACTTTTGCTACGGGTGCACGTCTTGCAAGAGGAGATAGTTTCCATTGCGAGCTGCGGGGAGGATAATGGTGAGCGATGCGAGGAGAGCGATGAGATACAGAGTGTTTCTGGTAGCGGGATTGGCAGCCGCAGTAACCGTGGGAGCACATGCACAGTCGGCATCGGCAGCGGCGGCCGCTTCGAAGGCGGCTGAGGGCCCTGAAGCAGCGAGTGGCGTTGGCAAGGACGCGAACTACGCAAACGTGGCTGAGCACCAGCGGGGGGGGATGACGTTTACTGGCCGGGTGCAAGTTCAGGATGCGGCTTTTCCCTGGGACCCTATTCCCGTGGTGGTGACGTGCAACGGAACGGTGCGCTACCGAACGGAAGCCGATGCCAAGGGCGGCTTCACTATTCGTGGACAGCAGACGCCCTCGGAGCTTGTGCCGACACAAGGGAATTTGAAGCAAGCGTCGGCGTCTCAGCTAATAGGGTGCGATATTGCGGCCTCCGCTCCCGGCTTCGCGTCGAACACCCTGCATATAGCGAATCAGGACATTATGGATAATCCGGACCTGGGAACGATCATGCTCCGACCGGAGAGCGGCGCTGCAGGGGCGGCGGTTGGGGGCGGCACGATGACGACCTCTAAAGATGCGATGAAGAAGTTTGACAAGGCGCGCGCCGAATGGCTGAGCAATAACGCGAGCAGCTCGGAGCACGATTTGCAGAAGGCGGTGCAGATCGATCCCAAATTTGTCGATGCGTGGTATCAGTTGGGAAAACTGCAGCAGTTGAAGACCGATAATACCGACGCGCTGATTTCCTACCAGAAAGCGGTGGCAGCGGATCCGAATTTTATTCCGCCGTATGAGCGGATTGCGGAGCTGAGCGCGTTGCAGAAGAAATGGCAGGACGTAGAGAACGCGACGACGCAAGCGCTGAAGCTGGATCCGAGGGGGACTCCGCAGCTCTGGTATTTTGACTCGCTAGGTAATTTGAATCTGGGGAAGACAGATGTGGCGGAGGCGAGCGCGGAGAAGTCGCTGGCGATGGATCCGCAGCACCTGGCTCCGAACACGGAGCAACTGTTAGCGGTGATTCTGGCGGGAAAGGGCGAATACGCTGAGGCGCTGAAGCATTTGCAGAACAGCCTGACATACATGAAGCCGGGTCCGAACGCTGATTTGGTGAAGCAGCAGATTGCACAACTGGAGAAGGTCGTTCCGGCGGGCGGAAAGTAGGGGAGGACTCCGGGAAATTACCATTGGCCATCATTGGGGCGTAATCAGCCTTGTGGAAGCCAATCAGATGCGCACGTTGGAGTCGGATCAATGACGGCAAATCCGGTTATTTATCGCAGAGTGTGCTGCCTCTCTACTTCGGCCTGGGCGAGGCTACAAAGATCGATCGCGTCGAGGTGGATTGGCCATCAGGGATCAAACAGGTGCTGAGCAGGGGTCTCCATGAAAACAGCACGTTGAAGATCACCGAACCTAAGAAGTGATCAGATATCAGAAGTCGATGTGGATGCGTGCGCCGGGGACCCAAATGGGTCCCCGGTCGCGGTTATAGCCGGGATTGTCGATGTGGGTTACCTGAATGGCGGCGAAGAGACCTGAGCGGATGTGCGAGTTGTAGTAGCTCTCCTCGATGTTTTCGCGGCCGTAATGGAGGCGTCCGTCGCCGAGCAGGAAGCCTTGGCCACCGAGCGCGAGATAGTTCTGGTGATCTCTCTTGATGGCGTTGCTGACGAAGGCGACGCCGATTTTGTCATCCGGGCGGTTCCATTGGGAGCCGCCGTAGTCGCCGCCGAAGGAGACGGTCTGGTCGACTTCGGTGTAGGCGAAGGATTCGTGCCGTCCTTCGTTCCATCCGAAGCGGGAGAAGATTCGGAAGCTGGCGGTGACGTCCTGCTCGTTGTTCCAGCCGAAGCCGTATTTCACTGCGCCGAGTTGTTCGTGATGGGTAATTTCGGGCGTGAGGTCGGTGCCGTTCAGGTAGGCGTTGACGGCGGTGCGGTAGAGACCCATGTGGGCATTGTTGACGTAGCTGAGAATGCGAGTGGCGCCGTGGCGTCCAGGGAGGAACGATTTGCGCAGCTCGAACTCGATGTTCTGCGCGCGGGCGCGGCTGAAGGACCAGTCAAGGTCGAGTGCATTGGCGGCTACGGGCATCGCGAAGACGCCGTAGCGCGCGCTCCAGTTGCGATCATCGTACTCGACGGCTCCGCCGACGGTGTAGCCACGGGTGTCGGCCGCGTAGTCCCATGCGCCGTTGTTGTCGATGGTCCAGTTGGTGAACTGGAGATGGCTGTCGCTGGCGACGGGGTTGACGTCATAGATGTCGGGGAGGCTCAGCTTGCCGGCACGAATTTCGAAGCGGCGCACGAGGACCTGGGTGGCGAGGCTCTGATAGGTGCGATCGGACAGGACCAATTGGCTGGTGAGGCCGATAGTCTGGTGGATTTCTCCGCGGGCGAGGTAGGGTGCAGGGCCGAGGCTGGGATTGCGGACGACATCGAGGTTGGTGAATCCGGCGAGGCCGAGGGCCTGGCTGAGACCGCGTCCTCCGGCGCTCTCGAAATCGAGAATGAAGTCGGTGTTGTAGCGGAGATTGCGATGGGGCTGAAAGCCGGCATAGAGAGTTTCGACGAGAGAGGCTTTCTCTTCGCCGCCGGCGTGGAAGCTGTTGGCGCCTTCATACGGCGAGTGGAAATTGGGATGGGCCTGTCCGATGACGTTGGCTTGTCCAGCAAGGTACCAGCGGGTGTTGTCGGGATGAGGGAAGACGGTAACCGGCGCGGGGGGCGGGGCGGGAGAAGGTTTGGCGGATTCCTGTTGGGGCGCTGGGGTGTAGCCGATGGTGTGGGAAGGTGGCGCTTCAGGGAGCGTTGAGGGGAGCAGTTGGGAGGCCGCAGCTGCGGGCAACGTAAGCGCGAGGCAGAGTAAGGCGGCGTGGCGCAGTCAGCGTGCTCCTTAACTGGTTGTTGATGGCGGGTTGAGGTCGCGGGTTTGTTACAGACGGACCGCCGGCCTCACGATGATATAAGAGGTAACGCGATTCCTGATTCAATCGACTTTGCGGCAGGCGGTTCGAGTTATTTGCGATAATGGACACGCTCGACAGGAGTTCGCAGGCAAGTGAAAACTTTAATTCATCGACTCGGGTGCATTCCTCTTCTGGTATTGCTGGCGGCTTGCGGCGGAGCAGCGACGTCTTCCATGGACAAGGGCAACTCATCCGCGGGCAGCGGCGTAACGAAGGAGACACTGGTGTGGAGCGATGAGTTCAACGGGGCCACCGCGCCGGGCGCGCCGAATCCGCAGAACTGGACCTACGATACGGGAGCCGGAGGTTGGGGCAACAGCGAGCTTGAGACTTACTGCGCGTATGGTTCGTCCGCGGCACCGTGCGATGCGAAGAATCCAAACGCATACGTGGGCACGGATGGCTACTTGCATATTGTGGCGCGGAACCCTGCGAGCGGCGTTTACACTTCTGCGCGCCTGAAGAGCCAGGGGTTGCAGAGCTTCGAGTACGGACGCATTGAGGCGAGTGTGAAAATGCCGGAGGGGCAGGGCTTCTGGCCGGCATTTTGGATGCTGGGCGACGACATTAACAGCAAGCCATGGCCGGCGTGCGGCGAGATGGACATTATGGAGAGTGTGGGCAATAAGGCTTCGACGAATTACGGCTCGATCCACGGAACGGGTTTTACCGGCACGGCAGTGGGCACCGGCTATACGCTGCCGAACGGCGCGAAGTTTGAAGATGCCTTCCACACGTTCGGAATTTTATGGTCGCCGAAGCTAATCAAATTCTATGTGGACAGCCCGACGAATGTGTATGCCACTTACACGCCCGCGAGCTTGCCGCAAGGCGGAGTGTGGCCGTTCGATGCGGGGAAGTTTTTCTTTATTCTGAATGATGCGGTAGGCGGCGCGTGGCCTGGATCGCCTGACAAGACGACGGTGTTTCCGCAGGAGATGCTGGTGGATTATGTGCGGGTCTATGCGGAGCGCACTTCCTAATGAATTATCTTTGAAGAGCGTTGCCAAAGCGAGGCAGGCGGAATCTTAGCCGCGCCACTTCGGACTAAGCGGGAAGACCAGTTCCGCAACGGAGGCAACCGCATTGCCGTCCGTGATGGCCGGATGAAATTTCCAAGTCTTCACGGTATCAAGGATGATTTGATCCAGGTCATTTCCCAACCCATTCACCAGTTTTTCATCTGATACTTCACCTTCTGCAGTGACTTTCACATCTACCACTACGTTCCTGGTGTCGGGGGGCAGTAAAGAGCGGTCAGGGAGACGCGGGCTGGGAGAAAATACGGGGAATGCGGGGGTGGTATCTTCATCAGAGCCGCCGACTTCGACCGCTGCATTCGCGGGCGAACTTAGTTCGGTTCTCGGCTCCGAAGCAGGAAGCAATTTGGTGCTGGGTATTTTGATGACGACCTGTTTGGATGTTCTGTGCGGCGACGTTCGCGCATGAGCGGGAGCGGGAAGCGCTGACGCAGCTTGCCAATAAAGAACAATATGATTTCCGCCGCGCTCTTGTGGAATTAGAACCTTCCACCTTTGCCGACCCGCCCAAAGCAGGAAGCAGAATACCACTGCATGAGCTGCGAGGGAGACCCACGTTCCGATGTTCGGCTTTTTGCGGGAGGTAGCCATCGAAGAGTCCTCTGAACCATTTTACCGGCCGGAGGAGCCGAATCCTTTTGCGCCACGCTCAGTAGCGGAGAGCTCTTCGACGACGGAGATTTCCAGATTGGTACGGGACTCGAACGGCGACATCTGTGCGATCTTGTCGCCTTTATGGACAGCGATACTTACGTCGGAACGATCGAGCGATACCGCAGTGACGGAGCCGTTGTCGGCGCGAGTAGTTGATAATCGATAAGTCGGCTGATTGACGTTAATAAGGCATACCAGAATTTCGCCGCGATATCCAGCGTCGATGCGTCCTCCGGCGTAAGTGATGCCTTTTGCGGCCATGGAGGAGCGGTCACCGAGGACGAAGCCCCATCCGGGAGAGCCCTCTACGGCGATTCCAGTGCGAAGTTTGACGGGAACACCGGGTTGAAGGACGGCGTCTTCAAGGGAATAGAGATCAAAGCCCAGATCGCTACCGGCATGAGCAACGGTTGGAATCCGGGCTTCAGGGTGGAGAAGCCTGACCTTCAGCAGCATGACTGTTACTTTGCCGCGGCCTCTTTCTTCTGTTTTGCCCAGCGGCGCTTCTGGGCGGCGGCGATGCGCTGGCGGGCTTCCTGGCTGAGAACGCGTTTGGCCCTGGGCTTTGCGCCGGCAGAGAAACGGGAAGACAGTTTATTTCCGGAGCCTTGCAGCAGTGTTCTTACCTGCTGAAGCTTGCTTATTTCGTCGTCGATTGCTGCGAGAATCTGTTCACGGCTCATTCTTTTTAGTCCTTTTTTATTTTGTGAACTGCTTGGTGATGCGGGGAACGCTAGCCATTTACTAATCCGTAAAAGACGATGGATGTCCGGCGAGACTAGATTTGGTTTCTCTAAGTTACTCAGGTATTCGCGTTGGCGCAAGAGAGAGGGAGACGAATGAATCCCAAAAGGTAAGGGCATCCTTGCGGATGCCCCTGTGCGAATCAGGTTCAAAGGTTGATTTAAGGCAGGTAATAACGGAGGGAGGTTTCGAAGATGTTGTCAGTGCCCTTTGCGCCGCCCGCGGGGTTCGTAGGAATGCCCGTGCCAGACCAAAGGTTGCGCGTGAAGTAGCTGTATTGGATACCCTGACGCAGCCGTCCTTTTGGTCCTGAGTACAAGAAGAACCAGTAACCGGTGGTGGCTTCCTGCACATCCTTGGTGTTTCCGGCGCAATTGGCTGGAGTGGCAGGGCTAAATGTGCCGCCGGGAACAGGTTCAGTGGCGCATCCGCTCATCTTCGCGGTGTAAAGGCCGTATCCACTAGTCCCCTGGATATCGCGTCCAACATAGTCACCACCATAGTTGGTGTAAATGTTAAACCTCTTGTTGGGATTGAACTCCAAGGTTTCAAGTGCTGAGAAGTTGTGCAGCAGCGAGATCTGGCCATCCGGTTTGAAGGTGATATCCCCAATGGTGGAATCGCCGTATCGACCTGTACCGTCGCCGTAGAGACCCTTAAGTCCGAAGGTGATTTTTTTGCTGGCAAGGGGCACCCGCAAGCTGCCGCCGATTCCGCCTCCGACAGTACTGTCGTTGTAAGCTCCGGCCGCACTTGTTGGGGCATTGGGATAAACGCGGTTACGGAAGAAACGCGCGATGCCGAAAAGCTCGTAGTGTCCCCACCCCGGCTCCCAAGCGATCTTCGCGATCATGTCCGGAGCAAGATTGTAGGAGTAATTGGCGTTTAGATTGTAGAGACCACCGCCGTTTCCAGCCTGCCCCAGAACCTGATTGGTAGGACTGCTGCCACCGGGAAGCGTCTGCGGATTTTCGGCTGAAGCACCGATCCAAAATTTATTTCCGAAATCCTTTGCCACGCGGAAGCCGTACTGGCGCGCCCAGACAAAGCCGGCCGTATATTGCGAATCGATGGTGCCGGGAAGAATCTCAGTGCCATTTTCGAGGCCCTGCGTGGTTTCAGTAGCCAACGACCACATTGCTCCGCCGGTAAAGTTCCACCCGCTTTTTAGCGCCGCCTGTGCCCAGAGCTGGCGCTCGCGAAGCACATAGCTGTTCGACTGGTTGTTGTTAGAAGTGACGCCCGCGCCGAGCCAGTCTGCTTCGTAGTAGCCCGTCAGTTTCATATTTGCAAGAACGCCGGTGGCTTTGAGCGCAACGCGAGATTGGCGACCCGATCCGAAAAACTCGCTGAGTTGCGCTTGATCGGAGTTCTGAAGAGGGATGCCGGTGAATTGTGTGTTGATGCCGCCGCCGGTGGCGGCGGTACGGTAGACAGTAGCAGCTTCAATGAAGCTTCCGTTCGGCGAGATCGTGATGCCCTTGTAGTTGAGAGCTTCGGGATGTTCGATCTGCTCATGGACTTTCGCCTGTTCGGCGCGAACGGTGGCGAGCGTGGCCTGCGAATTTGTTTTTAGGTCTGCGACCGCCCCCTGCAGGCTGGTTACGGATTGGTTGCTGGTTTCAATGGCTGCCTGCTGCGTCTGCGCCGCCTGCTGTGCCTGCTGCGCCGCGGTCTGGGCTGCTGCCGCAGCCTGCTGGGCCTGCTGGAGCTCGGATTCGCGCTCGGAAAGCTGCTGCTTGAGCGAGTCGATCTCGGTGTGCTGCGCGTTCATGTCGTCGCGAAGCTGCTCAAGCTGGGACTGAACCGATGGACGCTTGGGGACCACATGGTGAGTCCTTCGCGCAGTGGTTCTCCTGTGCGTTGTACCTGCCGCGTCGGTTTGAGTCTGCGCGTGTCCGGCCACCAGCGCAGAAGCGAGCACCAGAGCTGTAAGCGCCTTCCAATGTATCGTCATTTTGCCTCTCTCGATGAAAGTTGCGATCAGTTGTATCCCCGAAATGAGGGGATACAGGAATATCGATTGCGGGCGAGGCTTCTGAGGCTGGTACAAGCGGAAGGCCTGCAACGTCGCGCCAGAAACTTTCGCCTGAATCTATGGAGAGGTTCGCAGTCGAATGTAAATATTCGGAGAATGTGGGATGAATAAGCGAAGAAACTCGCTCAATCCAGAGTGATCTGGTTAAAGGAGTGTTACAAAGCCAGTCGCGAAGAGTAAAGACGAACTAGCTGAGTTTCTGGCGCACGCACATGGCCGCGACATAGGCTGCCCCGAATCCGTTGTCTATATTGACGACGCAGACGTTGGGCGAGCAGGAGTTCAGCATGCCAAGCAGCGCGGCCACGCCTCCGAAGGCGGCACCGTAGCCGACGCTGGTGGGAACGGCGATGACGGGCGCGGCGACCAAGCCGCCGACGACGCTGGGAAGCGCGCCTTCCATTCCCGCGCAGACGATCACGGCGCTGGCACGAGTCAGGAGGTCGGTCTGCGAGAGGATGCGGTGGAGCCCTGCCACGCCCACATCGAAGATGCGATCGACTTCGAGGCCGAGGTACTCCGCGGTAACGGCGGCTTCTTCGGCGACCGGCAGGTCGCTGGTTCCGGCGCAGACGACGGCGATGCGCCCAGCCGAAGGAGCTGGGGAGACGGAGGGCAGGCCGATGATACGGGCCTGAGGATGGTATTTCGCGTCGGAGACCAGTTTGACGACAGCGGCGAAAGCATCGTCGCCGGCGCGGGTGGCGATGACGCTGCCGCCCGCTCGCGCCATTCGTGCGAAGATATCGCCGACCTGCTCAGGAGACTTGCCCGCGGCGTAGATGACCTCAGGCAAGCCGAGCCGTAGGGTTCGATGGTGATCGATCTTCGCGAAGCCAGTGTCCTCATACGGAAGCCTGGCCAATTGCGCCAGGGCGGCGGACGGAGAAATTTCTCCACTTTGAATAGCTTCGAGCAATAGAAGAAGGGACTCTCGCGTCATAAGCGGACGGAGGTTGGCGCAAGGGGCATTTTTCTCATCACAGAATTGATCGTAACGCGCTGTGCGCGCTCTGTGTGAATCCACATTTTCAGGTATTTGGTCTGGTACGCCTGAGACGGTAAGGTAGTAGGGATGGCTGTCTTTGAATTGCGTCCGCCTTTGACGGCAGAAGAGCGAGCCGAAAAACGACGGCTGATCCTGCGGGACTCAATGGCGCTGCTGAGCCTGTTTGCGATTACTGTTATTCTCGGGGCGCTTACTTATTCGCTGTTTGGTTCGTTTACACGGCATCGCGATGTCTTGGCGCGGCGGTGGCGCGCGAATGGAGAACGGGCGCTGAAGAGCGGACATCCCAAGGAAGCGATCGAGGCATTGCGTTCGGCGCTGGAATATGCCCCGGGGCAGCGCGACCTGGAAGTAGAGCTGGCGATGGCGCTGGCGGCGGCTAACCGGAACCTAGAAGCGGCAGCGTATTTCAATTCACTGCTGGACACGCAGCCGGGGAACGGACTGATCCATCTTCAACTGGCGCGACTGGCTGCGAAGCAGGGAAACGCGACCCTTGCAGTGGAGCACTACCAGCGCGCACTGGATGGAACGTGGGAGGGAGACGGCTACCAGCGGCGGCTCTCGGTGAGGCTGGAGCTTGCGGGATATTTGATCAGCCGAAAGAATTTTCCACAAGCGCAAAGCGAATTGAGGACCGCGGCGGGCAATGCGCCGAATGTGCCGGAGACACGACTGCAGATCGCAAGACTGATGGAGCAGGCGCAGGACCCTGCGGACGCGCTTGATATTTATCGGGTGGAAACGCGGCGCAAGAATGCATCGGTCGAAGCATTGGAAGGGGCGGGACGCACGGCATACGAGCTTGGCCGGATTGGAATTGCACGGCCGGCGCTGGCTCGCGCTGTCAATGCTCGGGAATTCCACATGCAAGCGAACGATGTCAGGCAACCGATATTGCAGATGCTGGAGAACTCGGTGCGGATCCTGCAGCTTTATCCAGACCCGAACCTGCCTGTGCGAGCGCTCGCAGGACGGATATTGAACGATGCGAATATCGCACGCGCGCGGTTTAGCTCGTGCTTTGCCAATGCCAACGCGAGCGGAGAGATGGAAAATCTTCGATCGCAATGGCAACAGATTCCGGCAAAGCTGTCGGTGAACGCGCTGGAGCAGGACCCCCAACTTGAACAGACGACGATGAGTCTGGTGTACGACACGGAGACACAGACGGCGCAACTTTGCGGAGCACCCACAGGAGATGATGCGCTGCTGCTGAAGATCGCCCAGGCACCCACGATGGTGCTGCAACCATGATCGGCCAAACGCTAGGGAGGGTCTTCAGCAGCGGGAACAGGAAGGGAACGGCGAGCGCGCTGGATCTCTCCAAGCTCGCGCCTACGCGCGACGAGCGACTGTTTCTGGTGCTGTCAATTTTTATCGGAGTTATCTCGGGACTGCTGGTGGTCAGCTTTCGCGTGGCCATTGAGTGGATCAAAATACTGACGCTGGGCTCGGTGCCGCATCCGGGGCAGTATCGTCTGCTGTTTGTTCCGGCGTTGGCTGGGGTGCTGGTGGCGGCTTTGGTGCAGTGGTTTTTCCCGGCGGCGCGAGGCAGCGGCGTGAACCAGACAAAGGCCGCGCTCTATATCTACAACGGCTACATTTCCTTCAAGACGGTGATCGGGAAATTCATCACCTCATCGATTGCGATTGGAGCTGGGCATTCACTCGGACCGGAAGACCCTTCGTTGCAGATCGGTGCGGGCGTGGCGTCAATCATTGCGCGGAAGCTGGGGCTTTCGCGGCAGCGCCTTCGGCTTTTTGCGCCGATAGGGGCGGCTGCCGGACTGGCCGCCGCATTCAATGCGCCGATCTCGGCGATTCTGTTTGTCATCGAGGAAGTCATCGGCCAATGGAGCGCGGCGGTACTCGGATCCATTGTTCTTTCGGCTATCTCCAGCGTAGTTGTGGCGCGCCACTTCTGGGGATCGCAGCCGATGTTTCGTATTCCGGCGATTACCTGGCGCGATAACCGCGAGTTGGTCGCCTATGCCGCACTCGGCGTTATCGGAGGCCTGTTTGCCTTTGTATTTTCGCGATCGCTGGGCTATCTGCGGCCACGCTTGCGTGCCCTTCCGCGATGGACGCAGTTTTGCCAGCCGGGCGTGGCGGGGCTGCTGGTTGGGGTGATTGGATTTTTTGGATTTCCGCAGGTGATGGGGTCCGGTTATGAGGTGATGGACCAGGCGATGCATGGGCAGTTCGCCTGGAAATTTCTGCTGGCGCTGGCGGTGCTGAAGCTGCTGGCGACGACACTTTCGTTTTCGAGCGGAACGCCGGGCGGCATGTTTGCGCCGACGCTGTTTATTGGCGCAATGCTGGGCGCGGGTGTTGGCTCATTCGAGAAGCTGTTTTTTCCGCACCTCACGGGTACGGTCGGCTCCTATGCGCTGGTAGGCATGGGGGTGTTGTTTGCGGGCTTTCTGCGAGCGCCGCTCACGTCTGTTTTCATGGTGCTCGAGGTCAGCGGAAATTATTCGATTATTCTGCCGGTGATTCTGGCGAACACGATCGCTTATCTGCTTTCGCGCGCGCTTCAGCCCATCCCGATATTTGAGGTTTTCACGCACCAGGACGGAATGGACTTGCCGTCAATGGAGGAGCAGAGAGAAGAAAAGCCGTTGCACATTGAGGACGCGCTTGAGCCGCTGTTGGTGCCTGTGGTGAAGGGGAGCGACGCGATCTCATCGGTGTCGGAGGCGGCGGCTGAAGGGCGCGCATCGGCGTTTCTGGTACAGCTGCACGATGGGTCATGGTACGCGATGACGGTGGAGGAGTTGACCGGGGCCGCGGCTGCTCTTACGGCGGAGACTCCCGTGGAGCGCGCGGTGAAGGGGGACCGGGTACCGACGCTGTTTCCGGATATGCCGCTCGACAACGCGCTGCCATATTTTCCGCGATGGCCGCTGCTGCCTGTTCTGAACCGCGCCAGCCGTGGGAAGCTGGAAGGGGTAATCACGTTGTCGGGCGTGCTGGAACGCTACCATTCCGATTGATTTTTGCTTGGCCAAATGAAAGATGCTGACTCTTTATCAAAGACTCGTGCTGGGCTGTGTGCTGCTGATTGCAGTCGTTGCGGGCGTGAGCCTGCTGGTGCGCGATTCGTTCTTTGAGCTGTCAGGAATGGATGCGCCGCGGCACACGGCAGACGAGGCGCTCTCGTCGTTGGCCGCGGTTCGCGCTTCGCTGGCGCGGGAAGAGCTGACCGCGGCACAGGCGCAGGGTCAGCCGCAGTTTGCAAGGAAATTTTACGCACAGGCCCGAGAAACACAGCAGCTGCTAAACAGCGCAGCGGTTGCGGTGAATGCCTTTGATCCCGCTATTGAGCTCGGTCATCTTCAAGCCGAGCACGAAAGAATGACAGCGCATTCGCGCGAGAACATCGGTGCGCTTGCACTGCAGCTCGAACGGATGAACACGGAGGTGGAGCAGGCGTTCGCGGCGGTGAAGGCGCGGCACGATACTGTGACAGCGAGCCTGGAGAGCCGTCAGAACTGGTTGCGCGCCCGGTTGATCAGCGCCTGCGGATTGAGCATTGCCATTGCAGCGGTGATTGCTGGGTTGATGGTTTTTCTGGTGATTTCGCCGATACGGGCGACGGCGCGCGTGGCAAGAAGCATCGGCCAGAACGATTTGCAGCAGCGAGTGGAGTGGCGGCACAAGGACGATCTGGGGGCCATTGCCACTGAGCTGAATCGGCTGCTGCTGCGGCTGCGAGAGCTGCGTGAAAGCGAGTCAGGGCGGCTGCACATGGAACACCATTTGAGCGATGCGATTGTGCAGTCGATTTTCGAGCCGATTATTGTGACGGATGCGCGAGGCAGGGTGCTGCGGTTAAACCAGGCAGCCAGGGAATTGATGGGTGCGGGGTCGTCCGATCAGATGATTCTTACGAGCACGCCTGGCGGGGAAAAGATATTGAATGCGGTGCGGATGGCGGTATCGATGCAACGCGCGCCATCCGGCGAGAGTGAGGCGGCGCTGTTGCCGATGCAGTTTGGGAAGGCACAACTCAGTTATCGGGTGCGAACTACGCCGATCCGCGACAGTGAGGGCAAGCTGCTGGGCGCGGTGACGGTGCTTGAGGACGTGACCGACCTGCAGGCAGTGGACCGCTTCAAGACGCGTTTTCTCTCAGTAGCGTCGCAGAAGCTGCGCGATCCGCTGGAACGGCTTCGGCTCGCACTTTACGCTCTGACGCGCGGCCATGCGGGCGATCTGCGGCCTTTGCAGGCCGATCTGGTGGCGGGCGCGGAGCAGGAGATTGAGCAAATGACCGATTTGATGGCGGACCTGATCGAAGTGGGCGAGCTGGAAACGGGGCGGCGATCGATGAAGCTGGAACGATTGCGGCCCATTGATTTGATTCGCGACGCGGTGGCGCGGCATAAAGAAGAGGCGCGGAAAAAGAAGGTCGAGCTGAATGTACGCGCGATGGAAGACTTGGCCGATATTGACGCGGACCGGCGCGCGGTGCGCAGCATCTTCGACAACCTGTTGAGCAATGCGATTCGGTACAGCGCTCCGGGCGGCAGCGTGTTTGTCGAGGCGAAGGAGATCAAGGACGGGGTCCAGTTCTTCGTGCGCGATACGGGGCGCGGGATTGAAGCGGAGCGGCTTTCAGGAATTTTTGGGCGTTTCACAGGCGGATCCGGTGAGGGCAAGGGCGCCGGAACAGGGCTGGGGCTGGCGCTGGTGCGAAGACTGACGGAGTCCCTGGGTGGGCAGGTTTCGGTGGAGAGCCGGATGGGGCAGGGCACGACTTTCAGCTTTACGTTGCCTACCTCCGCTCTGATGACGGGACGCCATCCCGTGGAGATCGGATGACGGCGGAGGCGAAGGTGGAACGGGCAGCGGCGAAGCTGCGGGTTTATCTTGGCGCAGCGCCGGGAGTAGGCAAGAGCTACCGCATGCTGGAATACGCGTACAGCCTGAAGCAACAAGGCACCGATATAGTGATCGGCGCGATCGAGGCTCACGGACGCGCGGAGACTGCGGCGCTGGTGCGCGACCTGGAGCTGATTCCGCTGAAGGAGATCACGTACCGGTCTGTGACGATGCAGGAGATGGACCTGGAGGCGGTTCTTGCGCGGCATCCGCAAGTGTGCGTGGTGGATGATCTGGCGCACACAAATGTTCCCGGATCGCGGAACCGCCGTCGGTACGAGGACGTGTTGGAGCTGCTGGAGGCGGGCATAAGCGTGATGACCGCGCTCGATGTTCAGTATCTTGAGACGCTGAAAGACACTGTCTCGCGCTCATCGAATGTGCAGGTCCGCGACTCGGTTCCCGATGGGTTGTTGAAGCGCGCCGACGAGATCGTGAACGTGGACATCTCGATTGACGAGCTGCGGGCGCGGCTGCGGGCGGGGAAGATCTATCCGCCGGAGAAGGTTGACCTGGCTCTCGCGAACTTTTTCCGCAAGGGCAATTTGACGATGCTGCGCGAGCTCGCGTTGCGAACGACAGCGGAGCAGGTCGCGACGGCGGCGGCGCAGTACCGAGTGAGCCAGGGGCTGGAGCAGGCTCCGGTTCCGGAGAAGGTGATGGTGTGCCTGTCGCCGCGGCCGGGAACGATGCGGCTTCTGCGGACGGGCGCGCGCATCGCGGGAAGGCTGGCGACGAACTGGTTCGCCGTTTATGCCGATACGCCCGAGGGCGAGCGGCGGCACGGCGACGAGGAGAGCAAGGCGCGCCTGGATGAGTTCAAGCGCACGGCGCGGGAACTGGGCGCACAACTCGTCACGCTGAAGGGCAAGAACGCCGCCGATCTGCTGATTGAGTTTGCGCAGAAGGAGAACATCTCGCACGTGGTGTTCGGGCAGTCGGCGCGATCGCGGTTCGAGATTTTGCTTCGCGGCTCGATCATCAATCGCTTTCTCGCCGAGATGCGGAACACGACGGTGCAGGTGGTTCCGATGAGCCGTGACAAGGGCCCGGGGCACAGGTCTCACGGCGTGGAGCGCTGATCCAATTTTCCTTTAAGAGCATTGGGAATTTCCGCGATTGCGATGTCTTCGCTTGAGGAGCCGGCGCGGGTGACGAGCTCGGCTTTACCTTCGGCGACTTTCTTGCCGACGTTTATGCGGAATGGGAGGCCGATGAGGTCGGCGTCTTTGAATTTGACTCCGGCGCGCTCGTCTCGATCGTCGAGCAGAACGTCGAAGCCGGCGGCTTCGAGCGATTCGGCAATCCGAGTTCCGGCGGCGAGCAGATTCTGGTCGGCGACGTTGGTGATGGTGACGACCACATCGAAGGGGGCGATGGAGGGCGGCAGGGCGAAGCCGTTGGCATCGTTGTACTGCTCGATGGCGGCGGTGAGAATGCGCTCGATGCCGATGCCATAGCTGCCCATGATGGGCGTGACTTCTTTGCCGTTAGCATCAAGGACCCGCGCGCCCATGCTTTCGGTGTACTTGTAGCCGAGCTTGAAGATGTGTCCGATTTCGACGGCCTTGGCGACCTTGAGCGGGCGGCCGCAGTTCGAGCAAGACTCGCCTTCGGCGACGTTGCGGATGTCGGCGGCAACCGTCCAGGTGAAGTCGCGGCCGGGGATGACGTTGCGGTAGTGATAATCGAGCTTGTTGGCCCCGGCGACGAGGTTTTTTCTTCCCTCGAGGCCGACGTCGAGAACGACGATAACTTCATCGCCCGTTGTATTGCCGAAGGTGAGTTTCGCGGCAGATGGAACTTCGCCTGCAATTCGACCCGCGACAGGTTGATCCTCAGGTTTCATCACATCCAAACCCACCGGTCCGAGATATCCTGCAGGACCCTTGAAGAATCTTTCCAGTTCTTCCGCCTGCATCGGACGTAATTCGCTGCTTCCAATGAGGCCGCGCAGCTTGGTCTCATTCACAAAATGATCGCCGCGTAAGAAAGTGATTACCGGTTGCCATTTGTCAAGACTAGCGTCGGGGTGCTGATAGTGGGCCATGTAGGCGACGGTCTTGATGTCCTGCGACGCATGGATTTTGAAGAATTCTGTGACGTCGGCGATGGCGGCTTTGCCAGGCGTGTGGACGAGTTCGGGCTTTCCGTCGCCTGTGGGCGCGAGGTCGTTGACGGGCGCGAGCTTTGAGGTCGCCTTCTCCATGTTGGCGGCGTAGCCGCACTCGGCGCAGCTTGCAATGAGGTCTTCGCCGGCGTCGGTGTAGACCATGAACTCCTGCGATTGCGAGCCACCCATGGCGCCGGAGTCGGCTTCGACGGCGACGAAGCTGAGGCCGGAGCGAGTGAAGATCGCGCGATAGGCCTGATCGTGCAGATGGTAGCTGCGGTCGAGTCCAGCCTCATCGATGTCGAAGGAGTAGCTGTCCTTCATGATGAACTGGCGGACGCGGAGGAGGCCTGACTTGGGGCGGGGCTCGTCACGATACTTGGTTTGGATCTGGTACCAGATCTGCGGAAGCTGCTTGTAGCTGCGCAGCTCTTTGCGGGCGATGTCGGTCATGACCTCTTCATGGGTGAAGCCGAGACAGAGCCATGCGCCCTTGCGATCCTGGAGGTGGAACATGTTCTGGCCGATGGCGGTCCAGCGGCCGCTCTGCTCCCAGATTTCGGATGGCATGATTCCAGGGAGGAGGAACTCCTGGCCGATCTTGTCCATTTCTTCGCGGACGATGCGAATGATTTTGTTGACGGAGCGCTGGCCGAGGAAAAGGTAGGAGTAGATCCCGGCGCCGAGTTGGCGGATGTATCCCGAGCGGAGGAGGAACTTGTGGCTGGCGACCTCAGCGTCCGCGGGAGCTTCGCGGAGCGTGGGAATAAAAAGAGTAGACCAACGGTGCATTGGGTGTGTCGTTCATTTCTGCCCGCGGGCTGCGCGTGCGGCTGTTTTTTGGGTGCAAAGGATGATTTTACCGAACAATTGAATGCCGGCCTTGTCGGGGCCGGTACGGCTCAAATGAGGGTGATTCGGCATTCAAAAAAAATTGGGTGATTTTGCATGGGTAATTATCCCTTGACATCAAGTAAGGAACATGGCATACTGTATCTGCCATGAAAGTTAAGCAGAGCATTCCGAAGCACTTGCGGTTCACGATAGCCGATTTCAATGCTCAATTTCCTGATAATGACTCATGTTTGGAGTTCCTGAAAGAGCAGAAATACCCGAGCGGGTTGGTTCCCTGTGGAAAGTGCGAGAAGGATCGCAAGCATCACCGTGTTACGGGCCGTCCCGCCTATGCCTGTGACTACTGTGGTTCGATGATTTCTCCGATGGCTGGCACGATCTTTGAGAAGTCCAGCACGTCGCTTCGCACATGGTTCTATGCCATGTACCTGATGTCTGCTACCCGCTGTGGAATCTCAGCCAAACAGATTCAGCGTGAAACAGGCGTGACCTACAAGACCGCTTGGAGGATGTTTAAGCAGATTAGAACCCTGATGTCGGAGGACATCAGTCTGGAGGGTTCGGCGGTGGAGATTGACGAAACATACGTGGGCGGAAAGAACAAGAACAAGAGATTAAGCAAGAGGCAGGCTGGCAGAGGCCGTCCATCTTTTGATTCGGATAAGACTCCAGTGTTCGGAATGGTAGAGCGCGGTGGGCGCGTAGTCGCTCAGGTTATTCCCGATGCCAAACTCAAGACGATCTTTCCGATCATCCATGAGCGGATTCTACCTGCCAGCATTGTCTACTCAGATGAGTTCGCTGTTTACGATCATTTGGGAGAGACATCGCACGGATATGATCACAGGCGCATACAGCACGCCGAAAAGGTGTATGTGATGGGAGACATCCACACGAATACGATTGAGGGTTTCTGGAGCTTGCTAAAGAGGGGAATCGGCGGCGTATATCATTCCGTGAGCCGGAAATATCTCCAGTCCTATTTGGACGAATACAGCTTCCGTTATAATCGGCGGTTTTCTAGTGAGCCGATGTTCGTTTCGCTTTTGGATGAGATTGCGGAGCGGGTGAATTAACCGCTCGTTTTAGGAGGTTCGTAAAGGATTCGCGGCTCATCGGCCGCATCTTCGCTCGAACCTCTTTCGACGGTTTAAAGGGCTGCGGTTTCGCATTTGCTTCTGCCATAGGGCTATCATAGCGCGATTGGGAGAAGCTGATGACTGAAGATGAGAAAGTGCGTTTGCGAGCGTTGTTCGCCTGCATCATTGGGATGTTAAAAGCCAATGGTGAAATGACCGTCAGAGTCGCAACCGAATTGGAAGCGGTCACGCAGGCCGTTCGCGGTCTCGATCCGACATTTGATGACGTGGTTTCTCATCGCCGCAAGGACGCGAGGGAAATAGGCGATCCAGCCATTCGTTCCACCCTTGCTGAATACGACGAGTTGATTCGGAGAGTTCAGAACGGAGATTATCTATAGATTGCATTCGAATGGACTCCATGCGATGATTTCGCAGGAGCCATGCGCTCACGTCCGGCCCGGACGGAAAACTTGAATTGCCGCGAAGCTCGACGCGACTGTAGAGTTCCAGCTCATACAGCGCGGAAAGGCCGCCTAGTCGCAGTGTATCACGCGACGGAGAGGCGGATGTGCGCTCACAAGTTTCCTTTAACAGCGTCAATGAAGGCTTTAACCTCGCCAATCAGCAATTTCAACAGAGCCACCACCTCCGTTCTTCCCTCCAGCGGGTTGGTAGAACCCTCACGCTGGCCGTGCCAAAGGGCTACTTGAACCGAAATATCAACCGCATGAACTGCGAGATTTGGATCAGGCTCAGTGGACTCTACGACGCAAACTATCGTGTTCTTCTCGATTGGTTCGGGATTGATCATTCCAATTTTTGCTCCGATGCCATGAGTTCCCACGTAGGTGACGTTGAGTTGCGCTACTCCCGCACCTGCTACTTGAAGCAGCCGATGCTTGTCGGCATTGGAGAGGTCTCGGATAAGCGCCAACAGCGGGGGCAGAACCGGATGCTTTCTTCGGTAGGGTTGGAACGATTCAACGAGGTCAATAAAACCTTGCGTGAACCCTTTGAGTCGTCCTCGGGCAGCTTTCTTGAACTCTTCGGGGCTATCGGCGATGACGAATGCCAAGTTCTCTATGTCGGGGGAAGGGTTATTGGCCGCGTGAAACTTGGCAAAGGAGTAGATGATGTGATCCAAGGCGGCACGGATGTTAGAGAGGCAATCGCCAATCATCACAGCCCATCGGGTCGTGTACGGATCGGGCCCGATCCGGAGAAGAGCTACCCCTACTCGTGTCATTTGACTGCCACGCTCCGGGAAGGACTCATAACGGCAACTGTTGTGCCATTGGGCAATTTCAGCGTAGACAGCGTTGAGATGTTCTTCAGCCCTGTCTAGCTTCGCGTATACGCTCGTAAAATCCAATGGCGGACGAGTTTGCATCTAGCCATCATAGCAGTTTACTTGACGTGGGGGGATACTTACCTTTGCATGCAATAGATTCCAGAAGCTTTACTTTCTTAATATTCCGCTAAGTGATTGAATCCGGGTAGTTTGAAGCCAAGTAATAGAAAACATGGGATCAATGAGATTGTAATATCCGCACAATGCCAAATGAAAAAGAGCCGCTAACGCGGCTCTCCTGGATTTAGTCTTTCACCCTATTTCTATTCTACCGGTTTGGGGGTAATTCAACTGCATGGTTTGGAGAATATTCCGAACCACGCTGCGTCCGGAATTCCCAAACTGGCGCTTCAGGGTAGTGTGTGGCCGCCGGAGATTGATGGAAATTGAACGCTGTCAAACCTCCATGCCCGCGTGTATCTTGGATGGGCTCGCACAAAGTCTTCGGCAGGAGGTTGGGGTGAGCCTTCAAAGGCGCAAATTACTTCAAGGTTTGTCTTTTGTTTTCGGGGCCGGCTTTCTTCTGCCTCGGGTGGAATTAGCCACGGCGGCACAGAACTCACCACAGTCAGAGAGTCCTGCTCCGCCTGCGAAGGCAGACGCTCAACATGAATCGGGAGGAACGGAAATGGAAAAGGTGGCCGGAATCGGAGGGTTGTTTTTCCGAGCTCATGATCCCAAGGCGTTAGGGAATTGGTACCTGCAACACCTGGGGATCGCGCTCACACCCACGAGCGAGGGCGCAAAGGGTTGGGAGCAAGAGGCCGGACCGACCGTCTTTAGTCCCTTTCCCGAGACGACCAAGTATTTCGGGGATGCCAACAAGGCCTGGATGGTGAACTTTCGCGTGCATGACATGGACAAGATGGTAGCCCAGCTCCGAGCGGCGGGAATCGAAGTCAAAGACCCGGAATCTTATGGCAAGGTTGGGCGCTTCACTCGTCTGCATGACCCTGAGGGAAATCCCATCGAATTGTGGCAACCAGCTTAAGCGGACTCACGGTTGACCTTTTCCGCCACGGGCTCCATAAATGTTGCCGGTGGTGTCGCTGGCGTCCTTGGCGAGCTGGACGCACAGGCGAGGCCTATAAAGTCTTCAAATATTTTTTGGCTTGAGCAAGTTCGGGGAAGAGTTTTTCTTCGGCCTGGAAGTCGCGGGAGTGGACGCAGCGGCGTCCATTTTTTGCTTTGACGGGGTGCCGGAGGTGGAGCATCTCGTGATACATCAGATATTCGACGGCGTAGCGCGGGGTGTTGCCGCGGTCGAAAACGCGGCTGACCATGATGGTATTGTGGGCGGCGTCGTAGTGGCCGAGAAGGCGGCGCGCGGAGTGCTCACTCCAGGTGAGTTGAGGGCGGCCCATGAGCCCGTGAAAGAAGCGGGTGTTGAGCGAGTCGAAGATTTCGTCGAGATTGTAATGCTCGCCATGTGCGGTGGAGATACGCTTGCGCCCGCGGGTTTGGCGGATGCGCTCGCTGTGGCGAACTACGGTTTCGCTGGTGGCGAAGCGGCGATAGCGGCGGTCGAGCGCGGCGTCAATCGGCTTGCGGTAGAGCTTGGCGAGAAGGATATGGGAGATGGCGCGCAGAACAGGCTCGGGTGCGCCTTCGAGTATGTCAGAAAGATGAACCTTGATGCGGCCCTCACGCAGCCGAATGGTGGTGTTGAGGCTGGTGAAGCGGCGGAAACGAACATCCATCGGCGGCATGGGGGCGCGCGGGCGCAAGGCGCGATACTCTTCTTCGAACAGACGTGCGAGCTCGGGGGACATTGAAGACAGGGTAATGGGGAAATGGGAAAGGGAAAAGACTCTAGCTAGGGCCGGTGCCGTTCTTGTTGGCTTCGTCCTTGTGTTCGGCGAAGTATTTCTTCTGGCTTTCGTAGAGTTGTTTAGCCTCGTCACTGGTGCTTTGAGCGGCGTCAAGCGCGGTTTTGCGGGAGAAGTCGTAGGTGCGGTCGGGAGCAGCCTGGCTTAGAATTTCGGGCCATTTTGCGGCGGCAGGGACGAGATCTTTGAGGGCCTTGCGCATATCGGCGTGAGCTTCATCGAAGGTGTCGAGATTATCCTGCAACTCGTCGCAGATGCGGGTGAACTCTTCATATTTGTTGCGAAGATCGGCTTTGCGGTCATCCGCGCTGGGGCTGGGCCCGATGGCTTTGATCTCATCGATGCGCTGCTGTAGAAATTTTTGATAGAGCTTGATGCGTGCATCAGGCTGGTCGCGGAGTTCGGCGATCTGGTCGGATTCGCTATCGCTCAGGGGATCCTTGTGCCGCTGGGCCTGGAGGGGGGCCGCGCAAAAAATGGGGCTGGTAAGGAGGATAAGCGCCAGGATTTTAGCGAAAAGTCGTTGCATAAGGGCGATTCACCTTTGCCTAGTTTGATGTTAGCGCGGCGGAGGGTGGAGTGTCGTGGGGGGTGTCTATAGAAGGGGCCAGAGGGTTAGGACGGAGCAGTCGGTTATGTGCAGCCTACGCCTCCACAGCGATCAGTGATTCTTTACACCGAGACTTTGTTTTTTTTCCAGAACATTCAGATTCGTTTCCTTTGGGGTCACTTTGCGTATTTGCCTTTGTTGTGGGCGATAGCGGCGCGGGCTTCGCGGTCGGCTTCGCGGCGGCGTTCGGTTTCGCGCTTGTCCCAGTCCTGTTTGCCCTTGGCGACGGCGAGCTCGCACTTCACCTTGCCACGGCGGAAGTAGAGGCGGGTGGGGATGAGCGTATGTCCTTTGATCTGCGTCTGTGAAGTAAGTTTGCGGATTTCTTCCTGATGGAGGAGGAGTTTGCGGGTTCGGAGCGCCTCGTGATTGCTGGAGTTGCCGTGGGAATACGGGCCGATGTGGGCGTTGAGGAGAAAGGCCTCGCCGTCCTTCACGATGCCGTAGGAGTCCTTGAGATTGGCGTTGCCTTCGCGGATGGATTTGACCTCAGTGCCGCGGAGGGCGACGCCTGCCTCGAAGCGGTCGAGGAGAAAGTAGTTATGGCTGGCGGCGCGGTTTACGGACGCGTCGCGATCGCCGGACGCGACGGGATCGCGGGGCCGGTTTTTCTGCGGGGCCTGAACGTTGGAGTGGCTTGCCTGGCGGGACATGGGCGGGGGTCCGAATTCCAATGCTAGCACGCGGGAAAATGGGCGCCGGAGCGGCGGGGCGAGGCCAATGTATGCTGATATACTTAACGAGCGTCACGATACGGCACGCAGCGCGTGGAAGTCATGGCTGCGCACGCATTTACAGACGCTTCCAACCCCAGCCTGCCGGAGCTCAATGAAAAACCGCATACTGAAGTGGACGCCCTGTGCCGCTCTGGTCCTGATGATGGGCCTTTCGCTTTTCATCTTTACGCCCGGTGTAATGGCGCGCTCCCATCACGATTCAGCAGGGAAGCTATACAAGCATGGGCAGGCCGCCGAGGCGGCTGACGACGTTGAGACGGCCTATGCGGACTATTACAAGGCTTATCAGCTAAAGCCCACCGACCTTCGATACAAGACAGCGTATGAGCGCACGCGGTTTACCGCGGCGACCTTGCATGTGAAGCGCGGTGAGTCCCTCCGCGACCAGGGAAACGTGACCGCAGCGCTGACGGAGTTTTTGCGGGCGCTGGAGATTGATCCCAGCAATGAGCTGGCGACGCAGGAGATTCGGGCGACGCGGCAGAAGTCAATGGCGGATCAGGAGAAATCGCATAGCGAGAACCGCGATATGCCGATTACGCAGGCGACCGAAGCGGCGATGAGCGAGATGGGCGGCCCGATTAACCTAAAGCCGATCTCAAATGAGCCGCTGACGCTGCACATGACAGAAGACAGCAAGGTTATTTACCAAACGGTGGGCAAGGCGGCGGGGGTTAACGTGCTGTTCGACCCGGACTACACCTCGAAGCGGATTCAGGTGGACCTTGCGAATACAGATTTGTACGACGCGCTGCGAATTATCGGAGTCGTGTCGGATACGTTTTGGCGTCCGATTACGGCGAACACGATTTTTGTAGCGCAGAACAGCCGCAGCAAACGCACGGAGCTGGACGCACAGGCGGTGCAGACGTTTTACCTGACGAACGTTTCGCAGCAGAACGATTTCACGGACATACAGACGGCGCTGCGGAACATGTTCCAGACGGCGAAGATTTACGGCGTGGCCAGCCAGAACGCCATTATCATGCGCGGCACTCCGGACGAACTGCTGCTGGCGCAGAAGCTGATCGACGATCTGGACAAGGCGAAGCCGGAAGTTGTGGTGGATGTGGCAGTGCTGGAGGTAAGCCGCAACTGGGAGCGCAATATCGGCTTGCAGTTGCCGCAGACCGCGAGCGTGGGTCTGCAGGCGTCGAATTTCAACCAGAGCGCCACTTCCTCAACAGGAACGACCACCACAGGAACGACGGACCAGAACGGAAACCCGACTACTCCGACGAACACCAGCAACGGGCTTACGCTTAACAGCTTTGCCCATTTGAACGGAACGAATTTTGCGGTGACGATCGGGCAGGCGACGGCGAATCTTCTGCTTACCAATACAGATACGAAGATTCTGCAGAATCCGCGTATTCGTGCCTCTGACGGGCAGGAAGCTTCGCTGAAGATCGGCGAGCGGATTCCAGTCGCGACCGGGTCATACCAGACGGGCGCGGCAACGGCGATTGTAAGCTCGCTGGTGAATACGCAGTTCCAATATCAGGACGTGGGCGTAAACATCAAGGTTAAGCCGACGGTCCATTACGACCGCGATGTAACGCTGAAGTTGACGATCGAAGTGACGTCGGAGAGCGGCACGCAAAACATCGGCGGCATTACCGAGCCGATCATTTCACAGCGCACGGTGGACCAGACGATTCGCCTGAAGGAAGGCGAAGCCAATATTCTGGGCGGCATTCTGCAGCGGCAAACGAGCAATAACTACAGCGGCACGCCGGGGCTGGCAAACCTGCCAATACTGAAATACGTGTTCGGCAGTAACGACAAGACGATTCAGAACGACGAGATTGTATTCATGCTGATTCCTCATGTGGTGAGGGCGGAGATGCTGGATCCGCTGAACCTGCGCGAGGTGGATACGGGAACGGCAAATTCCATTGAGCTGCGGCATATCAACAGTGACGGTCAGGCGATTCCGCCGGCGACGGCCCCGGTAATGGTGGGCGGGCCTGCGGCTCCGGTTGCTGCGTTGAGGGCTGAGGGCGCGGCCGGTGAAGCGCCAGCGAATGTGCAGCAGGAGGCGAACAACGTTCCGGTGAAGCTGGACCTGAGTCCTGACATGAGCCAGGCGAAGGTCGGCGCGACGTTCCAGATGAAGGTGAATCTGGCGGGCGGAGCGGACGTGTTCTCGGTGCCGATGCAACTGCAGTATGACCAAACGAAGTTGAGCCTGATCAACGTTGACTTGGGCGATTCGCAGGGCAACTCGAATTTCCTGGGAAAAGACGGGCAGGCGGTGGCGCTGGTGCATCGCGACGATGGCGAGGGGAATGTGGCCATATCGGCTTCGCGGCCTCCGGGAACACGCGGCGTGGCGGGCGAGGGCACAGTATGCGTGCTGACGTTCCAGGCGAAGGCTGCGGGGCCGGCGGCGGTGGTGATTACGCGGCCCGTGGTGCGCAACAGCTCGCAACAAGCGGTGACGGCGACGGGATCGCGCGCCATTGTGCAGGTGCAGCCATAGGCTTTGCGGCGCCTGAGATTCGAATGAGAATGCGGCGAAGACACACGCGCGAGGCTGGACTGACGCTTGTGGAGCTGATCGTGACGGTGGCGATCCTGGCGATTCTGGCTTCGGCGGCGGTGCCGGTGGCGCGCTTCCAGGTGAAGCGCGAAAAAGAGCGGGAGCTGCGCTACGACCTGTGGCAGATGCGCTCGGCGATCGACCACTACAAGGACGCGGCGGACAAGGGATTGTTTCAGATCAAGCTGGACAGCCAGGGTTATCCGCCGGACTTAGAGACGCTGGTGAACGGGGTAGACATACAAAGCAAGAAGGTACGTTTTCTGCGGAAGATTCCGGTAGATCCTATGACGAACAGCACCGACTGGGGATTGCGCTCGATGCAGGACGATCCGGATAGCGATTCGTGGGGCGGGCAGAGCGTGTTCGACGTGTACACGAAATCAGACGGCACGGCGCTGGACGGTACGAAATACAAGGACTGGTAAAGGTGCAAGGGCTGAGACACAATTTGGGCCGGCTGCGTCGCAGGCGCGAAGACGGTTTTACGCTGATCGAGCTGATGATCGTGATGCTGATCATCGGCATTCTCGCGTCGATTGCCATTCCCAGCTACCTTGCCTCGATGAAAAGCGCGAAAGAGGCAGTGCTGAAGGAAGACCTGCACGTGATGCGCGACGCCATCGATTCATACACCATGGACAAAGGCAAGGCTCCGCAGTCGCTCGATGATCTGGTGCAGGCTGGCTACCTCAAATCGATTCCCAGCGATCCTATGACGCATGCCAAGGACAGCTGGGTAACGAGCACCGACGACACCCTCGAAAGCATCGACCAGAGCGAGCCGGGGATCAACGACGTCCACAGCGGATCGCAGGAAGTGGGCAGCGACGGCCAAATGTACTCCACCTGGTGAGGACTCGCTCCTTCGACTTCGCTCAGGGCAGGCTCTCAGGCGGGCGCGCCTTACGGCGCCATCGTTGTTCGGACTTCTATGGCCCCTTCCTTTGGTCGGGGACTTGGCGTCCGCTCAACTCTTTTCTGTGCATCCCGTTGTTCTACAGTTAGGGAATGGTTTCCGGCGGTCTGGAATTTCCTGAGATTGCGGATGTGTATACGCGGTATGCCGCGCTTACGGCGTTGTCTGCCGATTTGGGCGGATTGCTGCTGCTTTATTCAGGACTCGATCGGGCGGGGATTGCTCTTGCGATCGCTTCGAATGTAGCGGGATCGGCTTCGCTCGGGATCGAATCGGAGGCTGCGCGAGCGAAGAGTGCGTTGCGGGCGGGTGTGTGCGATTTTGTAGTAAACAATCTGGATGAGGCGCTGCGGATTCTGAAAAATGAGATTCGCAAGCGGCGCGCGGTTTCGGTTGTATTGACCGGCGGCGTAAGTGAAGTTGTCGCGGAGATGGTGGAGCGCGGAGTGCAGCCGGAGGTTCTGGCGTTCAGTGTGCCGGAGTTGATGGAGCGCGGGGCACTGCTGCTGGCGAAGGATGCGGGAAGTGAATTGGTTCCGGTGAGGTGGAGCGTTGCTGCGGAGCCGTTGCGCTGGCTGCCGGCTTTGGATGCGATGGCGGCTGCGGCGATCGAGAAGAGCACTCCCGGTGCTGACGCGCGAGTTCGCTGGCTGGAAGCTTCTCCGCGTTATCTGGGGCGAGCGTTTGCGGGGCAGCGATTCTTGCGCATGACAGACGCGGAGGCAGATGCGTTTGTTGTGGCGGTTCGTGCGGCAGTTGGGGCGGGAGCTGTTGCCGTCGCGGTTTCAATTCAGCGCGGGCAGGACGCGATTTCGATCAAGCCTTAATTTTTTCCCGCGACGGATTGGATGGCGGTCCAGAGCTCTTTGAGTCCCGCTCCGGTTTTGGCCGAGCAGAGCATTACGTCTTCGACTCCCAATCCTTTCTTGAGAACAGAGCGCGCTTTGACGCGGCCATTGCCGGAGAGCTTGTCGGCTTTGGTGGCGGCGACGATCAGATTGCGTCCTGTGTGCTTAAGAAATTCAATGAGCTGTATGTCGGATGGCTGTGGAGGGATATTGCTGTCGACGAGGCAGAGGCAGAGCGCGAGGGTCGGGCGTTCGGCGAGATACGGCTCAATGAATTTCGGCCACTCGGCTGAGATGGATTTGGAGATTTTGGCATAGCCGTATCCGGGCAGGTCGGAGAAGTATATCTGCGGCTGCCGCCGCTGGGGCTCGTCAGTAATCGAGAAAAAATTAATGGAGCGAGTGCGGCCCGGGGTGGACGATACTTTGGCCTGCTTTGACCCGAGGAGCGCGTTCAGCAGGCTGGATTTGCCTACGTTGGAGCGGCCGAGGAAGGCGATCTCCGGAATGGACGGCGCGGGAAACTGGGCGGGTGAGTGGGCGGAGATGACGAATTTGGAGTAGACGCGCAAGTGAAATCGTAAAGGCAAGTATAGTGCCAGCCGCACGACGGCACGCGGCTCCCCACCCCAATAAGCGAAAGGCGCGTGTGCCGCGAGAGCCCGGATTCGGCACGGCATTTCGGGGCGACTCAGTGGTTACTGCGGTCGGTCGCGGAGTTGCCTCTGCCTGCGCGACCCTAATACACGATCCATATACTAAGTTTTCTAATCCTTTTTTCTGGACGGGGAACGAAGTGGGTTGTTGAGATGGCGACGAAGAGGAAGAAGGCGCTGATTTCGTGGAGTAGCGGAAAAGATTCGGCGTGGACGCTGCACCGGATGAGGCAGGTCGGCGAGTATGAGATTGCCGGGCTGCTTACCACGATGAATGCGGGATTTGACCGGGTGGCAATGCATGGGACGCGGCGCACGCTGCTGGAGGCTCAGGCGGAGGCGGTGGAATTGCCTCTGCGGGTGGTTCCGCTGCCGTGGCCATGCTCGAACGAGCACTATGAGGCGGCGATGCGCGAGGCGTGTGCGCAGGCGGTGGCTGACGGAGTGGAGGCAATCGCGTTCGGCGATCTGTTTCTTGAAGACGTGCGGCGATATCGCGAGGAGAAGCTGGCGGGAACGGGGTTGAGTCCGGTGTTTCCGCTATGGGGATTGCCCACAGGTCTGCTGGTTCGGGAGATGCTTGCGTGCGGGTTGCGAGCGCGGATTGTGTGCGTGGATCCGAAGAAGCTGGCGCGGGAGTTTGCCGGGCGTGACCTGGATGAGAGCGTATTGGCGGAGATGGGAGTGGATGTCGATCCATGCGCCGAGCGCGGGGAGTTCCACACGGTGGCGTATGCGGGACCGATGTTCCGTTACCCGATTGCGGTGGAGAGCGGTGAAGTGGTGGAGCGGGACGGCTTTGTGTTCGCGGATGTGAAGCTCGCCACGCGAGGCTAGCTGTGCATGATGGACGAGTGCATAGGGCGGAGGAGTTTCATAGAGCAATAACCCATTAGTCACTTTTGTATCTTCCCCCTTGTATCGGGGGCATATAACTGTCAATGTAGTTCTTTGGGGGCAGTATGCATAATCAAGGCTTTTTGCGGAGCAGCGTATTTTGCGCTGCTCTTTGTGTTGTCCTGTTCATGTTTGCTCCGAGCACATGGGCACAGTTCAATGCACAGGTTTCAGGAACAGTGACCGATACGACAGGCGCGGTGATCGGGGGAGCAACAGTCACGCTGACGAACAACGGTACGCAGGTTACCCACACTGCGACGACAAGCGGAGCGGGGTTTTACAGCTTCAACAATCTGCCACCGGGCAACTTTACGGTCGCGGTTACAGCCGCCAATTTCAAGAGCAGCACGGTGAGCGGGGTGACGCTGGTTTCGGAAAATCCCCGGACGGTGAACGTGCAGCTCGAAGTAGGAACGACAGCGCAGACGGTGACGGTGAATGGAAGCACGGTGCCGGCGCTGCAAACATCGAACGCGAATATCAGCGGCACGCTGGATAGCGCGCAATTGCAGCGGATACCGGCATATGGGCGGGACCCTTATGAGCTGCTGCGGCTGACTCCGGGGATTTCGGGCGACGATTCGCGCGCGGGGAACGGCAACGCGGTATTCATGCCGAACAACACGGGCGTGGGCCAGTCGAACAGCGGGATCTTCCAGACGGAGAATCAGATCCAGATCAGCGCAGATGGGCAGCGGGTGGGCGACAACAACTATCTGCTCGATGGCGTGAGCGTAAACAGTCTGTCGCACGGCGGCGCGGCGGTGGTGACGCCGAACATCGAGGCGGTGGGGCAGATCACTGTGATCACGAGCGCGTTTTCGGCGGAATACGGACGCAATAGCGGCGCGCAGATTTTGACGACGACGAAGAACGGCACCAACAATTTCCACGGGACGGCGAGTTTTACCTACAATGAGCCGGGATTGAATGCGTTTAACCGCTACGGCGGACCAACAGGCCAGCTTCCGTTGCGAGTGGAGAACAAGGAGCGCGACTGGGCAGGCGGCCTAGGCGGACCTATCTGGAAAGACAAGCTATTCTTCTTTATCTCGTTCGAGGGGTCGAAGAGGAATAATCCAGGCTTCGAGACACAGTTTGTGGAGACTCCGGAGTTCCGCACGCTGGTGGCGGGGGACCGCCCCGGAGGAATCTCAGCGGGAATCGTAAATTCTCCGCTTGAGGCGCCACGGATCAACAAGGTACTGCCGGCCGATTGCACGCTGGCGGGCGCGACGCAGGTCTCAACGGTGGTGCTGAACGATCCCAACGCTTATCCCGGGGTCAACAATCCCTGCAACGCGGTCTCGGGAGGTCTCGATCTCGGTTCGCCCACGGGCGGGCTGGGCGTCTACGGCGCCGGTCCCTTCGGCGGAGGTTTGGACAACGTTCCCGACGTGGAATACGCGCAATTGATCGTGCCCTCGCGCAGCCGCGGCAAGCAGTGGAACGGACGCATCGACTGGTACGCTACACCGCATGATCAGTTCGCGGGAATCGCGTACTTCAGCAAGCTCGATAACTTCAATGCGGGAGGCGCGGCGGGCTCGCGCATCATCGGCGACATTCCGTTCAAGCCATTTAATTCGGCGATTACCGGCATCTACATCCACACGTTTGGCGCGAACACGATGAACGAATTGCGCGCCAACGGAACGCGGTTTGCGGACAACGGCATAAGAGATTCGGCGGGAGTGGTGGATTGGGGAGTGCCTTTTATCAACGTTCAGGGAATCCCATTCGCCGGCACGAACCAGTTGAATTTCGGACCCGCGGCAGCCACAACCACGCCAGCGATCTTTGCGGAGAATACCTATGAAGCGCGCGACATGGTGACCCACACGATGGGCTCGCAGACGATACGGGCGGGCGCCGAATACCGGCTGGAGCAGGATAACGACAATTTGGCTGGCGCAGCGCGGCCTACGTACGCCTTCAACAGCATTTGGTCATTTGTGAATGACACTCCCATTTTTGAGTCGATTTCGGCAGATCCGCGCACGGGCGGAGTTGCGAATACGGCGCGATACCTATGGGACCACTATTATGGGCTTTTTGTTCAGGACGACTGGAAGGTGAACGAGAATCTAACGTTGAATATGGGCCTGCGCTGGGAATATTTCGAGCCACTTTACAGCCACGGTCAGGACATGAATCTTCCGATCCTGGGAAATACTCGCGGAAGCGAGCTGGCGGATGCGGCGCTGGTTCCACATCACCATTTGTGGAACGCACAGCACGATAATTTTTCACCGCGGTTCGGCTTTGCGTATACGCCGCCGTTCACAAACCAGAGAATGGTGGTGCGCGGAGGCTTTGGGATGGCCTACAACCGGCTGCCCACGGCGTTGTTCAACAACGCGGTGGAGGACGGGCCGGGATACTTCAATTTCAACGTATGCTGTGCGACAACATCGCCTAATGTGAATGCTAATCAACCTACGATGCCCCCATTGGATGTTGTATATGAAACCGGAAGCAGCACCTCGCCTTTCAGCTACGCTCCGAGTCCGACATTGGCAACTCCACTGAACGCGAATAATCTGCCGGCGAGCGGCGCCACGATTGAAGTCTATGGCACACCCGCCAATCTAAAGGTGCCTTACAGCTATCTTTATTCGCTGGAAATTCAGCATGAGCTGCCATGGGATTTTGTTGCGACTCTGGGCTACCAGGGAAGCACGGGACGGCACTATAGCCGATTGGTGAACCAGAACTTCTTGTTCGACAACACAAACACGCCGTTTTTCGCGTCTTTTTTCGCGCAGGACGATTCGAACGAGTACTACAACGGGATGAATGCGCATTTGTCCAAGCGGCTGCGGCATGGTTTTCTGTTTGACGCCATTTATACGTGGTCAAAGTCGATGGATCAGGTGTCAAACGGCGATCAGGCCGATGCGGCAGCGAACCAGACTGATCCGGCGAACAACCGGACGGAGCTGGGGCCTTCGGACTATGACCTGAGGAACCGTTTCACGGTATCGGGATTGTGGACAATTCCGGGGGCGCACAGAGGAAATGGGTTGGTGAACGCTGTGACGAATGGCTGGCAGATCAATGGGGTATATACGTACCACACTGGTTTCCCGTTCACTCCAGTAACGTTTGCGCTCCACGGATTACCAAGCGTGCTAAACGCCGCGACTCCCGGGCCGAACCGGCCGCTGGCTTATCTTGGCGGCGCGAAGTCGGGTTGCGGCAATTCACTGTTCGAGCCGGGCCCCGGAAATCTGTTTGCGGCGGGCGGCACTACCTACTTTGACATTGTTCCGCCGCCGGGCAGCAACGGCACGGCGCCGGGCATCGGACGCAATTCCTTCCGCGGACCCTGCTACCACGATACGGACATAAGCCTTGCCAAAGAGCAGCACCTGAAATGGCTGGGGGATGCCGGGCTAGTACGGTTCCAGGCGAATTTCTACAACGTGTTCAACACGCTGAACCTGACACCGTTCGTCTTCTCGACCAACGCGACAGAGATCGATAATAGCCAATTCGGCCAGGCGCAGTCGGCGGATGCGGGACGCGTGGTGGAACTGCTGGCGCGATTCCAATTCTGAGTTGGGGAGGGGCCACCCTCCCTCTTACACATAGCAGGTGTTGACACGGCGGACGCCTTAATGGCGCCCGCCGGCCTATTTTGCATCTAATTTTTGCATCGAGGCTGGTGCAGCGGGGTAATCCCTGCGAAGTGTCTGCACCTTCCAGGGAGAAATTCTATGAGAGTCAACCCACGACGGCTGCTGCTTCCTGTATTGGGGGCAGTCGCTTTAGTCACACTCGGCCCGAGCGCATTGCATGCGCAGAATACGAAAGACCAGAGGGCAAGCTCAACAACGAAGACAAAAGGCAGAAGGATGAGGGCAAATGTCGCGAAGTCGGGCCAATCCGCTAACGAGGCAGACTCCTCCGCGAGCACAACCACCGCCGCAATGTCGGCGAGCAAGAGAAGTAGTGAGCGAAAGAGCGAGGCCGCAAACGCGGCAACCGAGCAGAACAATCAGCCAAAGGCTTCCACCTCGGCCAGCACGCCGGCTGAGTCGCCACGTACGACAGCGAAGAGCGAGCGGCGCCATGCTTCGACGAGCACGGCTCACGCGCAGACCCCTCCGTCGCCCGGGACGGTGTGGGTGAATACCGAATCGAAGGTCTATCACATGTCGGGATCCAAATGGTACGGGAAGACCAAGCAGGGGCAGTGGATGACGGAAGCGGAGGCGCAGAAGGCCGGCTGTAAGTCGGCGAAGGAATAGCGTCAAAAATAATCTTCAAGGAGAGGTTGAGAGATGAAGCGAAAATTTTCGTGGTTGTTGATGGCAGTTCTCGGGGCGGCAGTGGCGCTCGGTGTTGGCCCAATCCATCCAGGAACTGCCTTTGCGCAGAGTGTGTCGAAATCGGCGTCTGCCTCGCAGTCGAATCTGGTGGACATCAACACTGCGAGCGTGGACCAGTTAAAGATGCTGCCTGGGATCGGCGATGTGTATGCGCAGAAGATTGTTGACGGCCGGCCATATGCGAAGAAAAGCGACCTGCTCCGCAGGAAGATATTGCCCGCATCGGTTTACCAGAAGATTTCAGAGAGGATTATCGCGAAGAAAGCGAAGTAATCGTACTCTATTTCATCCCGCTGCAGCCGAAGGGATGGGATTCCGACGCCTCTCCCACGAGGCGTCTGAGGCGCATTTAGCCCATTCTTCGCCGCATCCCTCTACTTGATACGCGTCCATGGAGAATGAAGCATAGCGGGGAGAACCGAAGCATGGCGGCCGGTTTTGATTGCAATGTGATCGTAGTGGGAGCCGGTGTGGCCGGTATGGCCGCGGCTCGAGGACTTGCTGAGTCGGGCTTGGCTGTGGTCCTGCTGGAAGCGGCGGAGCGGGTTGGCGGGCGAGTGCATACGGTACGGCCTGCCGGGAGCGAATTACCGGTGGAACTGGGCGCCGAATTTGTGCATGGGCGGCCTCCGGAGTTGCTGGCGCTGATTGAAGAGGCGGGGCTGACGCTGTTCGAGCGCGAAGGGAAGTTCTACTCATTTGAAGACGGGCGAGTAACGCCGTCGGACTGGGAAGACTCGGCGTTCGATGTGCTGGACAAGCTACCCGAAGAGGGCGATGAGCCGTTCGCCGAGTTTCTTTCGCGGCAGAAGATTTCCGACAAGACAGCGACGCGGGCCACGAATTACGTAGAGGGTTTTAATGCCGCGGATGCGCGGGTGATCGGCACCGCAGCGCTGAGGAAGCAGCAGGAGGCGGAAGAAGCGATTGGCGGTGATCGCATGTTCCGGATTCGCGAGGGGTATGACCGGCTGCCGCTGTTTCTGCTGGACCGATTTCTTGCGTCGGGCGGGCGGGTGCATCTCAACACTGCGGTTACAGCGATCGAGTGGACGCGCGGAGAGGTGACGGTTCGGACGGCGAATCCGGCTATGCCCGAGGTGCGAGCGCGGAAGGCGGTGGTCGCGCTGCCATTGGGGGTTCTGCAAGCGGGCGGAGTTGCGATATCGCCGTTGCCGGAAGAGGCGAGGAAGGCGATTGCCGCGCTGGCGATGGGAGAGGCATCTCGAATCACTTTGGTGTTCCGCGAGCGGTTTTGGGATGCAGCGGCGGAGCGGATGAGTTTTTTGTTTGCTCCTCCGGAGCCGGTGCCGGTGTGGTGGAGCACGTTTCCGGATGAGTCGGCTGCGCTTACGGGCTGGATTGGTGGCCCGCGGGCCGCCGATGGGCCGGTGGGGGAGGCGCTGCGCGATGCGGCGCTGGCGACGCTGGGGGCGATATTCGAGCGAGAGGATCCGGAGTCGCTGCTGTTGAGCTGGCACACACATGACTGGCAGCGCGATCGGCTGGTCCGGGGCGCTTACAGCTATGCTCCGGCGGACGCGGTGCGAGCGTCGAATGCGCTGGCTGAGCCGGTGGAGGAGACGCTGTATTTTGCCGGGGAGCACACGGACACGACTGGGCACTGGGGGACAGTGCATGCGGCGCTGCGGTCGGGGTTGAGGGTGGCGCGAGAAATCAGGGGAAAGGGGAAAGCGTGAAGGGGAAAGCCTGGAGCGCGCGGGTCGAGCCTCTCGCCAGCATTTACACTGGTAGGTGAGGGAATTGCGTTTTGATCAGTAGCACTTTAGCTAAGGTATTCGGGACGAGCAACGATCGGGCGATAAAGCGCCTGCGGCCCATGGTGCGGGTGATCGGGGATCTTGAAGCCTCAGTGCAGGCACTCACCGACGAGCAACTGCGGGCGAAGACGGCGGAATTTCGCGCGCGGATCGCCACGGCAGTTGACGGGATTACGGAGGAAAAGGAGCGGACGGCGACAGAAAAAGACGTCCTGGATGAGATTTTGCCGGAGGCCTTTGCCGTGGTGCGCGAGGCGGGACGGCGGATGCTGAACATGCGGCACTTCGACGTGCAGCTGATCGGCGGGATGGTGCTGCACCAGGGCAAGATCGCCGAGATGAAGACGGGCGAAGGCAAGACGCTGGTAGCAACGCTGCCGTGTTATCTGAATGCGCTCGCCGGCCACGGCGTGCATGTAGTGACGGTGAATGACTACCTGGCCAAGCGCGATGCCGAGTGGATGGGCAAGATTTACGAGTTCCTTGGGCTGACGGTGGGCGTGATCGTCCACGACCTGAGCGACGAGCAACGGCGCGAGGCTTACGGGGCGGACATAACCTACGGGACAAATAACGAGTTCGGGTTTGATTACCTGCGCGACAACATGAAGTTCGAGTTGTCGGATTGCGTGCAGCGGGGGCACTCCTTCTCGATTGTTGACGAAGTGGACTCAATTTTGATCGACGAGGCTCGAACGCCGCTGATTATTTCAGGGCCGACGGACCAGACGACGGATAAGTATGTGCGGGTGAACCGGATTATTCCGTCACTGGAGCAGGGCGAGGAGATCGAGCAGGGCGAGACGAAGATTCTGACCGGCGATTATGTGGTGGACGAGAAGCATAAGACGATTTCGGTTTCAGATGATGGTTGGGAGAAGATCGAAAAGCTTCTGGGGATCGGCAACATCGCCGATGTGGATAACTGGGAGCTAAAGCATCATGTGGAAGTGGCCATCAAGGCTCACTCGCTGTACAAGCGCGACGTGCAGTATGTGGTGAAAGACGGCGAGATCATTATTGTGGACGAGTTCACCGGCCGCATGATGCCGGGGCGGCGCTGGTCGGACGGGCTGCACCAGGCGGTGGAGGCAAAAGAGGGCGTGACGGTACGCCGCGAGGACCAGACGCTGGCGACGATCACCTTCCAGAATTATTTCCGCCTGTACAAGAAGCTGGCGGGAATGACGGGAACGGCGGATACCGAGGCGGCCGAGTTCGACAGCGTTTACAAGCTGGGCATTGTGGTGATTCCTACGAATAAGGTGCTGCTGCGCAAAGAAAATCCCGATGTGGTGTACCGGACGGCGAAGGAGAAATATTTTGCCGCGGCGGACAAGATCGCGGAGCTGCACGAGAACAAAAGCCCGGTGCTGGTGGGCACGACGTCGATTGAGAAATCGGAGCTGCTGTCGCAGATATTGCAGCGCAAGGGCGTGCGGCACGTGGTGCTGAACGCGAAGTATCACGAGCGCGAGGCGGAGATTGTGGCACAGGCCGGGCGGCTGGGGATGGTGACCATCGCGACGAACATGGCCGGGCGCGGGACGGATATTCTGCTGGGCGGCAATCCCGACTTCGTGGCCAAGCAGGATCTTGTAAAGAAGGCCGTGGCGCGCGCGATCAGCGCGGCAGAGGGCGCGATTAATCCCATGGCGGCTCCGGGAATGATGCGCTTTTATTACCAGGGGCAGGAGTTCGAGACCACGCAGGAGAACTGGGACAAGACATATGCGGTTTACGCTGCCAGCACGGCGGCGGAGCACGATGAGGTGGTGGAGGCGGGCGGCCTCCACATTCTGGGCACGGAACGGCACGAATCGCGGCGCGTAGACAATCAGCTGCGCGGGCGCGCGGGCCGCCAGGGCGATCCGGGCGCGTCAAATTTCTATTTATCGCTCGAAGACGACCTGATGCGGATTTTCGCCAAGGAGTGGATATCGACACTCCTGCAGAAGATGGGCATGGAAGAGGGCACGCCGATCGAGTCGAAGATGATTTCGCGGCGCATTGAAAAGGTGCAGCAGCAGGTGGAGGCGCAGAACTTCGAGGCCCGCAAGCACCTGCTGGAGTACGACGATGTGATGAACAAGCAGCGCGAGGCGGTGTACGGGACGCGAAGGCAACTGCTCGAGGGACTCGACCAGAAGGAGCTGATTGTCGAGGACTACGTGGCGAATATCCTGAGCGATGTGCTGGACGAGTTCGCGCCTGAGAGAAAGCATCCCGACGAGTGGAAGATGGATGAGCTGAAGGCGAAGCTGGTGGAGCAGTTCGGTTTCGACCTGAGCGCCGAGGGACTGGACACGGGCGAGCTGACGCGGCACGAGCTGGGCGAGACGCTTTTCGAACGGCTGAAGGAGCGGTATGCGGCCAAAGAGCAGATTATCGGCGAGACGGCGATGCGGACGCACGAGCGGATGATCATGTTGAGCGTGCTGGATGGGCTGTGGAAGGACCATCTGCTGAACATGGATCACCTGAAGGAAGGGATAGGGCTGCGCGGATACGGGCAGAAGGACCCTCTGGTGGAGTACAAGAAGGAATCCTTCGACATGTTTGAGGGGATGATGGAGCGGTTCCAGGAGGACACGGCGCGGTACCTCTTCCTGATGCAGATTATCGGACCGGATGGAAGGCCGGTCGCGATTCCCACGCAGCGGCGCGCGCCGGTTCCAGCTGCGCCTCCGGTGGCGTCCGCGGCGCTGGACGGGAATGCTCCTCTGACGAATGGGCATAGGGAGATTCCGTTGCCGCGCAGGGAACAGGTGGCGGAGACGACAATTGACTCGATCGAGCGGGAGTTTCGCCGCAAGAAGCAGCGGGAACTGGAGCACGCGCGCATGGCGGGCGGCGGCGAAGAGACGCGGCAAGTGGCGCAGCGGCGGACCGGAGAGAAAGTGGGGCGGAACGATCCCTGCCCCTGCGGGTCGGGTAAGAAGTACAAGAAGTGCCATGGAGCGGGAGCGGAAGAGAATTAGGTAGATCGAGAAGTGGAGGCAAACCCGGCTTGCGGCCGGGTTTTGCTGTTTTGGGCAATTTCTGAATGGATTGCGGGGCGGTGTTCCCGATTCCGCCACCTCCTGTTTTTTCCTTCTTCGCCGATACATTCATCAAGGAAACGCCATGATCGAACTTACGCGCCTGAACGGGAACCGGCTGGCGGTGAACGGCGATTTGATCCTATTCGCCGAAGCTGCTCCGGACACGTTGCTGACGATGGTGACGGGAGAGAAGCTGCTGGTTGCGGAGAGTCTGGGTGAAGTTGCCGAGCGCATGGTCGAGTATCGCGCGCGCACGATGGCGGAGGCGGGGCGGCTTTCTGCGGGAGGGCTGGCGCCGGGTTCGGGGATGGGGGCGAGTGCATTGGCCGCTGAAAAGGCAGTGGCGGAGGCGCGGAGCGAGGAATCAGCCGATGAGGAGAGCGCGGTCATGATGCGACCACGGCGGCCGGCTGGGAGTGACTTGCGGCAGCGGGGCAGCGGGCGAAACTAACGGAGAGGGAGCGATGGACACCGGGAGCATGGCAGGAGTGTTGCTGGCGTTGGCGGGAATATTGACCGGGCTGCTGCTGGAAGGCGGCCATGTGGGGCAAGTACTGCAGCCCACGGCCGCGATGATCGTGTTCGGCGGGACGGCGGGAGCGGTGATGCTGCAGTATCCGCTGGCGACGGTGGTTGCGGCGGGGCGGCGACTGCTTGTTGTGTTCTTCTATCGGGCGGAGACGGGTGAAGCAACGGTGGCGCAGCTGGTGGGCTTCGCCAACCAGGCGCGGCGCAACGGGATTCTATCGCTCGATCAGGAACTGGAGGGGATTCACGATCCGTTTCTGAAGCAGGCAATCATGTTGGCAGTGGATGGCACGGAACCGAACGAGCTGCGCCGCATTATGGAGCTGCAGATCGACAATCAGAGCGAGCTGGGAGAGAAGATTCCGGCTGTGTTCGAGTCGGCGGGCGGATTTTCGCCGACTATCGGAATTATCGGGGCGGTGCTGGGACTGATCCAGGTGATGCAGCACCTGGACCACATTGACGAAGTGGGGCGGGGGATTGCGGTGGCGTTTGTGGCGACGATCTACGGGGTGGCGGCGGCGAATCTTTTGTTTTTGCCGGCGGCGGGCAAGCTGCGGTTGCGGGCGCGCGACGAGCAGGGGTTGAAGGAGATGATGCTGGAGGGCGTGGTGTCGATTCTGGAGGGAATGAACCCGCGGGTTCTGGAGATCAAGCTGAAGAGCTTTCTGGCGGTCCCGAACATCGAACATGAAGGGCCGGCGGAAGCGCGGACAGACACGGCATGAAGCGGAGGCGCAGAAGCAGGCCGCATGCGAACCACGAGCGCTGGCTGGTTTCCTACGCGGATTTTATTACGCTGATGTTCGCGTTTTTTGTGGTGCTGTTTGCGAGCTCGCAATCGGACAAGAAGAAACAGGCGGAGGTATCGCAGTCCATCAACCAGGCCTTCCGAACACTGGGACTGTTTGAGCCGGCGAAGCCGGATCCGAAGGCGAATGGGATGGCTGTTTCGGAGGAGAAGGCGACGGTGCCCGTGAACATTGTGCTGGGAGAGGATCTGGGCGCATCGCCGGCGGTGAAAGAGGACCTGAACCGGATGGAGCGGGAGCTCGAGGGCAAACTCTCAAACCAGATCGCCGAGCACATCATCGCGCTGCACATTGGGCGCGATGGGCTGGTAATCTCGCTCCGCGAGGCGGGATTTTACGACAGCGGATCGGCTGTTCCGCAGGCGTTGTCAATGGCGAGCGTGGATTCCATTGCGGAGACGCTCAAGCAATGTCCGTACGACATTCGCATTGAGGGGCACACGGACAATGTGCCTATCCACACCGGGCAATTCGATTCCAACTGGGAGCTTTCAACCGCGCGGGCGACGCGGCTGGCGCGGCTGTTGATCGAGCGTCACGACTTTCGGCCGGCACGGCTGTCGGCGTCGGGGTATGCGGAATTTCATCCGGTGGCGAGCAACGACACGGCTGAGGGCAGAGGCGAGAACCGCCGCGTGGACATTATTGTGCTGCCGCGAATTACGGCGCGCTCGCCAGGCAGTGGGTTGGATTCCGGGCCGCTGGAAAAAGCTATGATGAAAAAAGATGGCGCAGACGCTGGACACAACTCCACCGCCGATTTTGCGCTCGCGCGCTGAAGAGCTGCATGTGCCGGCTCCTGCGGCGCGGTTGCGGACGTTCTACGCGCATCTTGTGGAGGCGTACGGGCCGCAACAGTGGTGGCCGGCGGAGACTCCTTTTGAAGTGGTGATTGGAGCCTATCTTACGCAGAATACGGCGTGGACTTCGGTTGAGAAATCGATTGCGAATCTTGGAACGCGGGAATTGTTGAGCGTGGCGGCGATTCGCGCATTGCCAGAGGAAGAGTTGCGCGAGTTGATTCGACCATCGGGATATATGAACCGCAAGGCGACGGCGATCAAAGCGTTTGTAAATTTCCTTGACAGCGATTATGGCGGATCGCTTGAGCGGTTTGCTGAAGAAGATCCGGAGACTGCACGCGAGCGACTGCTTAATTTGCCGGGCGTGGGGCCGGAAACGGCGGACGCGATTCTGCTTTATGCGCTAGGGCACCCGGCGGTGGTGGTGGATGAGTATCTGCGGCGGGTGGTGACGCGGCACCGATTGGTGGGTGAGAAGGCGAAGTACCTGGAGATTCAGGCGCTGGGAGAGGCGGCATTTGAGGGCGAGCCGCACGCCGAGCGAGCCGGCCATTGCAATGAATTTCATGCGTTGATAGTGGAGGTGGGGAAGCGGCATTGCAGGCGTGTGCCGGTGTGCGAAGGGTGTCCGCTGCATTGGGATTTGGTCAGGCCGCACTCCGGAACCGAATGATGCTTGCGGAATGCAAGCGACTTCTGATAGCTTGGCGGGCGTGGCGAAAAAGCAGGATTTGAAGGGCGCGAGTGGCGCGAGGTCCGGATGTCCGGTGAGCGTCTCGCTGGAGCGCTTTGGGGACAGATGGTCGCTACTGCTAATCCGCGACATGATGGTTCGCGGATATAGAACTTTCAAGGAATTTCAACAGTCGGGCGAGGGAATTGCGACTAATACTCTTGCGGATCGGCTGGAGCGTTTACGCGACGCTGGAATTATCGGGACGGAGCGGGATGAGGCAGATGCGCGTCGGGTGTTTTACAGGTTGACAGAAAAGGGGATTGATCTGGCTCCGGTGATGCTGGAGTTGCTGGTATGGGCAGCGCGCTGGGAGGAGACGGCGGCTCCGTGCGAGGTGATGAAGTATATGGAGGCAAACGGCGCCGGAATGGTCGAGGAGGTGCGGCGGCGATGGAGGGAGCGGGACCTGACCCCGTTTCTGCCGCCGTTTGCGAGTGAGGAGAACGAGGCTGGATGCCGCGTTTCCAAATCAAGGCGGGGAGCACCCGTCGGAAGAAGTCGAATCACTAAAGGAGCGAAGAAATGAGCAAAGTTCGAGTATTGGTGGGAACCAAAAAGGGCGCGTTTGTGCTGACGTCCGATGGGAAACGCAACAAGTGGGAGGTGAGCGGGCCGCATTTTGCCGGGTGGGAGATTTACCACATGAAGGGCTCGCCGGTGAATCCGGAGCGGATCTATGCTTCGCAGACCTCAGGCTGGTTTGGGCAGGTGATGCAGCGGTCTGACGATGGCGGGAAGACGTGGGCTCCGGTAGGGAACAAGTTTGCGTATGAGGGAGACGCGGGCACGCACCAGTGGTATGACGGGACAGCGCATCCGTGGGAGTTCAAGCGAGTATGGCACATTGAGCCGTCGTTGACGGACGCGGAGACGGTGCTGGCGGGAGTGGAGGACGCGGCGCTGTTCAAGTCAACCGACGGTGGCGAGAACTGGGCGGAGCTGCCGGGGCTACGGAAGCACGGCACGGGGCCGAAGTGGCAGCCGGGCGCGGGCGGGATGTGTCTGCACACGGTGATTCAGGACCCGAAGGATGCAGGCCGGATATACATTGCGATTTCGGCGGCCGGGGCTTTCCGCACGGATGATGGCGGAGCGACATGGAAGCCGATCAACAAGGGGCTGCACTCGCAGTACATTCCCGATCCAAATGCGGAGGTCGGCCACTGCGTGCATCATATTGCGATGCATCATTCGCGACCGGGCGTGCTATTCATGCAGAAGCACTGGGACGTGATGCGAAGCGACAATGCTGGCGATAGCTGGACGGAGGTCAGCGGGAATCTGCCGACGGATTTCGGGTTTGCGCTGGACATTAACGCGCATGAGCCGGAGACGATTTACGTAGTGCCGATCAAGAGCGATTCAGAACATTTTCCGCTGGAGGGCGCATTGCGGGTGTATCGCAGCAAAACCGGCGGCAATGAGTGGGAAGCAATGACGAAAGGGCTTCCGCAGAAGGACTGCTACGTAAATGTGCTGCGGGATGCAATGTCAGTGGACCAACTGGACAAGTGCGGGATATATTTCGGCACGACGGGTGGACAGGTTTATGCGTCGGCAGATGCGGGCGATAGCTGGAGTGCGATTGTGCGGGATTTGCCGGCGGTGCTTTCCATAGAGGCGCAGACGCTCGCATGAGTTTGGTTCGGGTGGAGATTCCATTTCACTTGCGAAATCTGGCGGGAGCGGGACGCGAGATCACGCTGGATGTTGCGGGCGTGGTGTCGGTGCAGTCGGTGCTGGATGCGCTGGAGGCGCGATATCCAATGCTGAAGGGCACAATTCGGGACCAAAAGACGCGGGAGCGGCGGCCGTTTCTGCGATTCTTCGCGTGCGAAGAAGACTGGTCGCATGAGTCTCCAGAAAAAGCGCTGCCGGATGAAGTCGTATTCGGTAAGGAGCCGCTGCTGATCATCGGCGCCATCGCCGGCGGGAACTTCGCGCTCAGCGATACGGGCTTCGCCCCATCGTGGCGCTGGCGGGTCGGCCCCCCCTTTGGTCGGGAGATCGAGTCTATCAATGAAGAAGGAGGAAAAGAACAATGCAGTTGAATACTTATTTGGCGTTTAACGGAGAATGCAAGAAGGCATTTAAGACCTATGAGCGGGTGTTTGGCGGAAAGATCACGATGATGATGACGAATGGCGAGTCGCCGATGGCGGACAAGACTCCGCCGGAGATGAAGGATCGCATCATGCATGTGACGTTGCAGATTCCGGGCGGAGGCGTGCTGCAGGGGGCCGACCATCCGGAGGGAAAGGCGGTGAAGCCATCGGGGTTCTCTGTCTGCGCAACGGTGAAGGATAAAGCAGAGGCGGAGCGGATATTCAAAGATCTGTCTGACGGAGCGCAGGTGCAGATGCCAATGCAACAGACGTTCTGGTCTCCGGCGTTCGGGATGCTGATCGATAAATTTCAGGTGCCGTGGATTGTGAACTGCGAAGGGCAGATGCCGCCGCAGCAAAAATAAACCAGCCGTTGGCCACATAGTTTTTCGCTGTGATCGCTTCCATCTCTAAGAAAAAACAAAGCCCCATCCTGGTGGATGGGGCTTTGTTTTTCGAATGGATCAGTGCCGGTTCCAGAACTGGGCATCGCTCTGAACCCAGGAGTCCGGTGGATAGCTCATTTTGGGATCGATGGCGAGCAGATTGGATTGCTCGATATCAGCGGTAGCGCTGGCGAGATCGCGCATCTTCCCCATTTGGTCAGGGCCGAGGGCGTCCGCGATTTTCTTGTCGTTCATCATGTTGTTGTCCACTTCGTCGAGCGACCGCATTGGTGTCAAGAGGACGAAGATTCCGCCGCCGGTGCCGTACATTTGCTCGAACATGTCCCAATGGGCATCGGGAACGTTTTTCTCAAAGGCGTCCTTATACATTTTCACCACCGTGTCCCAGTCTTTTTCGTGGCCGGAGCGGATGTGGAAGATGGTGGCCTCGAAAAAATGGGTGCCTGGGGCAGCACCGGGGCGGAGGCTCATATCAGCGCGGAAATGGAGGGCGGAGGTTTGAACGCCTTCGAGCAGGGCTCCGTCGGCGACGGTCGCACTGTCTAGAGCTGCGGCGAGTGTGGTGTTCGATTGCTGGGCATCGGTGTCCTTCTGCCAGTCAGCGAAAGAATTGTAGGGGACGAAGAACACGGAGCGCAGCCTGCCGGTAAGAGCAGTCATTCCGATGTAACGCGACTGCCATTTGGCATCGCGCATCGCCTGGGCGAATGCACCTTCAGTTTTTTGGTGGGGAGTGCCGGCTTGGCCCGGCTTGACGTACTCGACGATGACTTCAAGGACATTGGGTGGCTGCGATTGCCGGGCGGATTGATCCTGCGCGGATGCGGTGGGCGCTGCGGTAAAGCTACATGATGCGAATAAACAACACAGGGGAACGACTGCTGAAAAACATGCTTTCATGGGTGCTCGCCTCCTGGGGCGGGTGGATTTTTGATCAGGAATAGCAGGCGGGAGGGGGAATTCGCCAGAATTCAGCGGGAACGTTCAGGTTCTGGAGCGACAGCGTCTTACATTCGTGAGCGGATACAACGGTACACCGGGTGGGGAGTTGTGTCCATCCCCGAGGCGAATGCCGCGTCGGGGATGGGATTGTTGCGGAGCGTGATTTTTCTACTTCTTTCCCCAGAAGGATTGGTCCCAGTCGTTGGGGACGTAGCTGATCTGCGGGCCGAAGGCGAAGAGATCGGATTCTGAAGATTCGACAGCGGCGTCCATACCAGTGCGGAGCGTCTTGAGCTGGTCTGCGCCGACAGCGGCGTCGAATTTCTTTCCATTATCCCGCATAACGTCCACAGAGGAGAGAGAGGCCAGGACGGTGCAAAGAATATAGGTGTTATCGCTGCCGATGCCGTATCGTTTTTCAAACATGGCCCAGCGCGCTTCGGGAAGGGAAGATTGATAGGCCTTGGCGAACTGCTTGACTACATCTTTGAAATCCTCATCATGGCCGCGGCGGACATGGAAAATGATGATTCGCATGAAGCGCATTTTGGAGATGTCGGAGTGCGCATTCAGGCTCAGGTCCGGCTCATAAGAATAAATGCTGGTGTGCCTCTCTGCGACGAGAGGGGCTTCCGCGGCATTGTCAGTTCTCATAGTATCCATGAGTTTGGACATCGCCATGGTTGCGTCGTGGTTCTTCTGGAGATCGGCGAAGGAATCAAAACTGTGCATATAAACCACATGGCTGCCGCCGGTGATAGCCCACATGCCGATATGGTGGTTGGGGGCGTTGGCCGCGCGCATGGCCTGGGCCTCGTCGCTTTCCAGTTTTTGGAAGGCACCGCCCTGTCCAGGCTTGAGATTGACATCGGTAAGAAGGAGGTACTTGCCGGGGCCAGTGTGCTGGCTGGACTGCTCCTGAGCAGATGCCATCGTGACTGGGGTGAAGCTGGCTGATGCGAATAGCAGACACAGGGGAACGACTGCTGAAAAACATGCTTTCATGGGTGCTCGCCTCCTCAGGCGTAAGTGGAATTTTGGTCAGGAATAGCAGGCGGGAGGGGGAATTCGCCAGAATTCAACGGGAAACGATCAGGTTCTGGAGCGACAGCGTCATTCATTCGTGAGCGGCTACCAAGCTACACCGGAAGGGGAGCTGTGTCCACAATAGCCTTATCTACTCTCCATGATCTAAGAATGTTGATTCACACAGCGCAGGCGGAGATAGCAATAGAGCGGCCAAGCGTGGGCGTGGGCGCAATACGGGATGGCGATGGAGAGGCCGCTGGTTTTGAGCAGCGAGGAATCGAGGCTGTCGGACGCACTCCACTGGCCTGTCCAATATGTGGGGAAGCTGCGGGCGTAGTTGGCGAAGGTCATGCGGCGGAGCAGAGCTTCGGCGGCATTGGGATCGAAGGTGGCGATACCGAGGACCACGGGGCCATTGAGCGCGTACCAGAAGCCTCCATTTTCGCGGGAGCCGGGCGGGGTGACGGAATTAGCAGTGGGACGCTCGATCTGGCGCGGCCCCATAGCTTCGCCGGCGAGGAGGCGATGCTGAAGCTCGGTAAAGAGGCGGCGTTTGCGCTCGACGCTGAACTCCGGGATGAGAAGCGTATAGCCCTGCGGCTCAAGCCACATATCGTCTTCGCCGAGAGGAGTTTTGTCATCCATCCAGGCACGACGTGGGAAGGGGCGGTCGCCGAGGTCGCGCATGAAGGCCGTTTGCAGTTGCTCGCGATACTGTCGCATGGCGGCAGTGAGAGCGGCGGCGGCGGGGTCATGTGAGGCGTCAAGGACGCCGGCGAGGTCGCCGAGTATGGCAACGCCCATGGCGGAGTTCATGTGGCTTTCGCCGACCGTGAACTCGGTGTTGTACGGTATCGGGCTTTGCCACCAGCCGAACATGTCGTTCCAGTCGGAATTCCAGCGGCGGACGATACCGTGCGCGCCGACGCCGACGCGGTCGCGCAGGAAAAGAAATGCCTGGCGGACGTGGGCGAGCCCGGTGCCGTGGCCGGAGTTTTCCAGTGGGTAATAGCTGATCTGTTCGCGCAGGATGGAGGTGTCGCGGGTGACGCGCAGGTATTCGGCGAGCAGCAGGAAAAAATAAAGCTGCTGATCGCTGGTTTGCTGAGCGCCCGATTCAACCCATCCATAGCCCTGATCATTGAGTTTGATTTCACCGTCGGGGAGGGTGCGCTTCATGATGAATCGCAGGGTAGAACGCGCGATCGCGGGGTTGGTATGGCAAAACGGCAGCGCCTGCTGCGCGAGGTCGCGGCTGGAGGCCATGTTGCCCCAGATGTAGTCATACATGGTGCCCTGCGGGACTACGGTTTCGTCGTAGTATTCGCGCCAGGTGGTCATGGCTTCGAGCACGGCAGCATTCCAGCGCATTTCCCGGCGGAGATCGGCGTCAGGCTCGTTCGCGAAGGCGGGGATTGTGTGTTGCCAATGGCCGGCGAATGCGGAGGCGTTGACGCTCGTTGTTGAGGCTGGGTTCAGCGCGGTCCAGAGATCTTCGATGCCGGAGGCATTGCGCACATATCCGGTGACGAATGATAGCTCATGTTCTTCGTTCGGCTGGAGCGTGATGGCGGCAGTAATGCCGAGGCAGGGGTGACCGGCGGAGTCCTGAGTGTGGATTGCGGATGCGCCGGTGTCGAGCGATCTTACGAAAAGCGTCGGCGGGAACTGCTCGAATTTGCACATCTGGCCGGCAGGAGGAAAGGTAAGGAGATGCTTTGCCTGGGCGGCGAAGCTTGTCTGCACGAGATTGCTGCCGGTTTGGACGGGTGGCTGCGGCGACCATGAGACTTCGCTCTGCGCGTCGTCCCATGTGGAGAAAAGCTGCTGATAACGGGCGCGAGTTGTTTCGGAATAGCGCAGCTGAAGCGGCTGCGTGCCCGTGTTGTGCAGGCGAATTTGCGTGAGAAAGGCTGATGTGCCTTCGCCTGCTTTGGCGGAGGGTGCGACGGAGAGCAGGCGCGTGACTTTGAGTGCGGAACCGAGCGCGTAGTCGTAGCGCGCAAATCCTACGCCAAAGTGTTTGGTTGCGCCGCCAGCAATGGATGAGTAGAGGCCGATGAGGTTGTGCTTCTCTCCATCGAATTCAACGATGGCCTGATTGGAGCCGCTCCAGCGCGTGTCGCCTTGATTCATGCGTCCCCAGGCGCGCTCGCCAGTAATGATTTGATAGAGGCCGCTGGCATGGGTGAAGAGCGTGAGGCGGTAGTTGCCGAGGAGGAAGAAGGGATCATCGGGAATCATGGGCGCGCCGTCGCGCTGAGGACTGGCAGGGAAGCGCAGTGGGCCGGCATAGCGGTAGCAGGGCAGGCCGTGGTCGTCGTCGAGCCATTCGCCGATGGTCGCGGGCGGAGTGTCGATCGCGGACCAAGCGGGGTTCACAAGAGAAGTGGCGGCGAGCGCTCCGGCTCCGGCGAGGAAGGTTCTGCGGGTGACGCGATCATTATCAGATGGCATGGACATTCTTTCCTTTACTGCGTTTGGATCTGGCTCGCATGCGGGCGTAGGACATGGCAGCGATAAGGGTCTTGCCATCCTGAATTTCTCCTTTATCGATCAGGCGCATGAGCTCGCTTAATGGCACGAGCATGATCTCAAGACGTTCGTCTTCGTCGAGGCTGGTGCCGCCGGGGGTGAGGCCTTCGGCGAGGAAGACCTGCATCCATTCGGCGAGGAATCCGGGGCTGGCAAAGTAGCGGGCGAGCCGGGTCCATTTTTTTGCGCGGAAGCCGGTCTCTTCGGCGAGTTCGCGTTTGGCGGCGGCGAGGCGGTCTTCGTTGGGATCGATTTTGCCGGCGGGAACTTCGTAAAGGAACTGCCCGGCCGCGTGGCGGTACTGACGCTCAAGGACGACGAGCGGGTCTTTTTTCTTCGTGTCATCGATGGCGAAGATGACGACGGATCCTCCGTGACGAACGATGTCGCGAGTGACGTTGGGGCAATTAGGCTCGTTGATTTGTTCTTTGTCGATGCGGAAGAGCGGCCCATGGTAGACGGTTTTGCTGGAGAGAACGGGAGCGGCCTTACCGGACCTGATTTTGAGTTTTCCTTGAATGATTTCGACGGGTGCGGGCGTGATGTTCTGGGCGGGCTTCTTTGCGGGCATCCTGAGTTCTCTCCGTGTTCCTTTTCTTACGGTAACATCCGATTTGTGACGGAGAATAATGCAGGCGTTGCGGTGATTGGGACGGGGAACTGGGGCTCGTCGTTGATTGCCGCGCTGAGGAGAGCCGGCGTACCGACGGCGGTGATTAGCAGAGGCTGGCGTGGGGGGTCCTCAACGAGTTTAGAGGCGCGGGTGATCTGGATCTGTGCTCCGGATGCGGCGATTGAGGAGGTAGCGGAGCGGATCGGGCGTCGGACTGCAGAACGGCGCAGGAATTCGCGTGGTCAAATCGTGGTGCATTCGAGCGGGGCTCTCTCGGCTGATGTGCTGGGACCGGTGCGGCGGGCGGGAGCGCAAATTGCGGCGGTGCATCCGGTGATGAGTTTTCCTACACGGCGGGTGGTTGCGCTTGATGGCGTGATGTTCGGTGTGGAGACGCGGGATGCGGCGGTGCGACGCGAGCTGTATGCGCTGGTACGGCGCATGGGCGGAGTTCCGTTTGCGGTGAAGGCGGAGAGTAAGGCGCTGTATCACTCGGCAGGGACACTTGCTTCTCCACTGCTGGTTGCGGCGATTACGGCAGCAAGGGATACGGCGGAGCTGGCGGGCCTGGATAAGAGGGCGGCTTCGAAGTTTGTGCAGTCGCTGGTGGAGGCGACGCTAGCAAATGCGTTTGCGCGCGGCACTCAGCAGAGCTTCAGCGGGCCGTTTGCGCGCGGGGATGCGGAGACGATTCGCCTGCATCTTCGGGTGCTTGAGAAGCATCCGATGGTTGCCGGTGTTTATCGGGCGTTGGCGCAGTATGCGATTGAGGCGCTGCCGGTGAAGAACCGCAGTTCGTTGGAGCGGGCGGTTGCGGAAGGTTCGCCCAGAGCACGCAGGATAAAGTAAAGGGAAGTGAGAGGCGCCTTGCATACGGAGTGTTATCCGATTTCGATTTTGCCTCGGCTGAGCCGTCTTTTCATCGATTATGCGGCGAGCCGCGAACCGCTTGCTCCTTTTTATAGTGCCGCTCCTTATGGACAGGATGGACAGGAGCGGGCGGAGCATCGTGGAGGTTCGTATGCGGCGATCGCGGATCTGCTGAAGGCGCAGAACCGTGGATTTGGCGCGAGTGAAGCGGCATTCGAGAATATTGCGAAGCTGCATGCGGGTGCGCCGGCGATTGTCACCGGGCAGCAGGTGACGCTGTTTGGCGGTCCTCTGTTTACCCTCCTGAAGGCGGCGACGGTGATTCGCAAGGCAAGAGATGCTGGCGCGGTTCCAATTTTCTGGATGGCGACGGAAGATCACGATCTGGCAGAGGCTGATCATGTGACGCTCCCTTCGCGACATGAATTGCATCGGTTGCGGCTGGAGAATGGGGCGGAAGATTCGGGCAGGCCGGTGGGCGGAGTGCGCCTGGGTGAGGGGATTCGTCCTTTGCTGGAGCAGGCCGCGGAGCTGTTGGGGCCGGGTGCGGCGCTCGATGCACTTGAGGCGGCTTACAGGCCGGAGGCTAGCTATGCGGAGGCTTTCGGGCGGTTTCTGGCGGCGGTGTTCGCCGATGAAGGATTGATCCTTATCGATGCAGCGGGGCGTGAATTTCATCGCCTGGGTGAGCCGGTGCTGCGGGCGGCGATTGAGCGGGCGGCGGAGCTGGAGGATTTGCTGCTTGCGCGGACGCGGCTGCTGGAAGAGCGCGGGTATGCGTCGCAGGTTCTGGTGGTGAAGGGTGGAAGCCTGCTGTTCTTAATGGATGAGGAGACAGGCGCGCGGCAGGCGCTGAAGCGCAAGGGCGAAGTTTGGGTTTCTGGGCGGAAGCAGTTTTCAACCACGGAGTTGCTGGATATTCTGGAAAGCGCGCCTGAGCGGCTGAGTCCGAATGCGCTGCTGCGGCCGGTGTTTCAGGATGCGATTTTGCCGACGGCGGCCTATGTTGGCGGGCCGGCAGAGATCGCTTATTTTGCGCAGTCGCAGGTTTTGTACGAGGCGAATCTGGACCGGAAAACGGGGGGCCGTACCACTCCAGTGCTGCCGCGGTTGAGCGCGACTCTGGTTGAGCCGGCGATGGCAAAATTGCTGGCGCAGCATGAGATTTCGGTTCCTGATTTGATTTCCACGCAGCCGGAGGAGATGGCGCAGAGGCTGGGCGCGCGAGCAATGCCGACAGAGGGCAAGCGGAAATTAGCGGCTGCGGGCAATGCTCTGGATGAAGAACTGACATCGCTAACGGAGTGGATGAGGCGGTTGGATGCGGGGCTGGGGAAGTCGGCGGAGGTCGCAGCGCGAAAGATGCAATATCAGATGGGACGGCTGCGTCAGCTGGCGGCGAATCATCAATTGCAGACGGAGGCGAGCCTGCGGCGGCACGTGGACGCGTTGTATCTGAATTTGTTTCCGGAGCGACATCCACAGGAGCGGGTGGTGGGCGCGACAGCGTTTCTTGCTCGGTATGGCGAGAAGCTGGTTTCCGATCTGGTCGAAGCGGCTGGAACGGAGTGCCCGGGACATCGGGTTATATGGCTGGACTGAATGCCGCCTGTCTTCTTCACCGCATGATGTAGAAGACGCTCCCCATCACCGCAACGCCCATCATCGCCCAGACAACATAGTCCGCAGGCTGGCCGCTTTGGATTTGGCGCGCCCAGCTCATGCGGCCCTCGAGATGAGATGGCCAGCGGAGCAGCCTGGGAATGCGGGGATGAAACACAGCCCATGCGGCGAGGATTGCGGCACAAATAACGGCGATGGAGCCATGGGCGATCATGCTGCCGACTTCCGAAGGGCCCGGGTCGACTACTCCGGCGAGAACATGAGGAAGCGCATAGATGGAGGCGACGAATCCGTGTTGGTCGATAAACCTGCCGGATGCCTTCAGCGATAGCAGCCTTAGCGATGGGAGGAAAGTCAAGGCGATTCCGGAAAAGATGCAAACAGCAGCGGGCGCGAACAGGCGGAATGGAATCACCTGATTTTCCTCGTGGCTCTCCGGTAACTCGTTAATCTGCGCGGAAGCGTCGCTGGGGCCGCTATCTCCCCAGCCGCAGAAAACGCGCATGAACACGCGCAGGACCGCGGCGGCGGTGAAAATGCCGGAGATGAGAAAGAGAATGGTAGCCGCGATTTCAGGGGAGCCGTGGGTCGAATGAGAGACCATGTCTTCGCCGACAGCCAGAGCGAATGGAGGCAGTCCCGCCAGTCCGCATGCGCCGAGAAACCAGAGCGCGGCGGTGAACTTGAGTGGCTTGCCTTTCGCATGCAGAATGGGCTCGCTCATGCTGCGGAGGCGATGCAGCAGAATTCCTGCGGTAAAGAACAAGCCGGACTTGATGGCCGCATGCGCGCAGACATAGATGAGCCAACCTGCGATGGCCATGCGCGAGCCCAACCCCATGGCGAAAAGCATCATGCCGGAGTGGCTGATGGTGGAGAACGCGAGCACGCGTTTAAGGTGGTGTTCCGCGAAGCACATCACGCCGCCCCACACGGCGGTGAGCGCGCCGAGGACTAGGAAGCAGCCGCGCAGCGGGTCGGGGATACCCGAGAACGTTGAGCCGAAGATGACGGTGGTGATGCGCAGGACCGCAAACAGGCCCAGCTCCACCATCAAACCCGAGAACAGCACGCATACCGGCGTCGGCGCGACCGAGTGCGCGTCAGGAAGCCAGAAATGGAAGGGGACGATTGCGGCTTTGATGAGGAACCCGGTGATGAGAAAGAGGCAGGCTGTGAGCACAAGTGAGTCATGCCTTGTGCCGAGCAGCCAGCCCATCTGCGCCATGTTGAGTGCGCCGGTGGCACCATAGAGAATGGCAAGGCCGGTGAGCGTAAAGAATGCGCCGACCGTATTTGTGATGGCGAAGTTGAACGAACCCTGCAGCGGGGCTGGTTCTTCCGTCTTAAGTCCGCAGAGGGCGAACGCGGCGGTGCTCATCAGCTCAAAGAAGACGAAGAGGTTAAAGAGGTCGGCGGTAAAGCAGAAGCCTGACATCGCCGCCAGGAAGATGAGCATGAGCGGCTGGTAGTGGTTTTCTCCGCTCTCCATGCTGCCCCAGGAATATATGAGCGCCAGCAAGGTGAGGAAGGCTGCGACAACCGCCAGCGCTGCTCCCAGCGGATCGACAAGGAAGCCGATGCCGACGACCATGTGGCCGCGGGGAAACCAGTTTCCGAACCAATAGACGATGTCCTTGAACCATGAAAGGCGCAGAAGCCAGACGCAGAGGACCAGGTTGAATAGCGCAGCAACAACCGCGAGCAGGTCGACGACGAAACGCGGCAGCCATTTGCGAAATGCAGCAAGAAACGCCGCTGACAACATGGGCACAGCTACCGGTAATGCGGGCGAGGGCGACATAAGGTTATCCGCGCATCATCTTGAGATCGTCAGGAGAGAGGGTGCCGGCCTTCTCGTGCGCTTTGACCACCATCGCCAGGAAAAGCGCGACTACAGTGGCTTCGACGACCACGTCAGTGAGCATGAGCGCCTGCACCACGGGGTCGACGGTGACCACTCCGGGCGAGAGGTCAGCGAAGACCGGAGCAACGCCCTGCCAGCGGAATCCGATTGCAAGCAGCAGTACATAAGTGGAGGTCTGCAGGACCGCCAGTGAGATGACCGTATGGACGAGATGCTTGCTGGTGATGATTCCATACAGGCCGCAGAAGAACAGCCACGCTGCAACGGCATAGGGAACGATATTGAATAGGGTGGTCGCCGTCACTGCTCGCCCTTTCCGGAGAGGATTTCCTCAAGATACGTGTAGCTGAGAAGGATAAAGCCCGTGGCGACCTCGAGGCCCACGGAGGCGCTGATGATAGCGATGGTTCCGGAGGAGAAGACGTCGCCGGTTGTGCCGAGCGGGATCCAGTTTGTCAGGAACGGAACGCCGATCAAGAGCGCGCTCAAGCCGGTCAGCGCGTACAGGCTGGCTCCCACAGCTTCGAGTACTTCCATGAGCGGATGCGAGGTGATGGCTTTGAAGCTCTTCATGTTTTGCGCGACGAAGATGAGCAGGAAGGCGGTTGCGATGATAACCCCGCCCTGAAAGCCGCCGCCCGGAGTCAGTTGCCCATGCGTGCACATGTAAAGGCCGAAAATGAGCGTGAGCCCGAAGGAAGCGGTGGCGGTGACTTTTACGGTCTTGCTGAGGCCCTCCTCGTCTTTTGTGCCGGACTTCGGTTTGGGATCCCGGAGCAGAAGCATGACTCCGATAATCGATGTAAAGAGGATGAACTCCTCGCCCAGAGTGTCGAATCCGCGGTAATCGTAATCGATGGCGTTGACCACATCGGTGGCGTGGCGCTCATAGACTGAGAGGCTGCTCATGACATCACCGTACGGGCCGCGGTAATCGCCCCATGCGGGAAGGTTTTTGGCGGCCGCGAGATATAGAAAGAGAAAGACGGCTCCGGCAACAAGGAAAAGTCGCAGCCTCCATTTAGCGTTCATTCTTTCCCCTCGCGGCTTTCACCTTTTCGTGGTGCTTCATTCGGGCGAGGGCGAGCATCACCATCAGCGGAAGAGCTACCGCTCCCACGACGATCTGCGAAAGGGCGACGTCGGGCGCCTGGAACATAAAAAACATTACGGCGAGCAGAAGCCCGTAGAACGACAGTGAGAGAATCTGGGCGGTGACGTCTCGCGTGCGCACGACCATGAATCCGCTTACCGCGATGAGCAGGAGCAACAGGACGGCGGCAACTTTCATCCCTTTGACTCCTTCGGGACGAACTCTACGCCGTCTTCCTTGTGGGGCTCCCAGTGGCCGAGCTCACGCACCCTGATCGCGCGGGCAGTGGCATGGGTGCCAACCGAGTTTGTTGCGACCAGAATGACGCAGATCGCGATGGTCTTGGCGGTGGTGGATCCCCACCCTGTTTCGAGGTACACGGCGATCGCGAGAAAGAGCGCGCCCAAGTCTGTGGGCAGTGAAAGATAATGGAGCGCCTGGGTTGGCTCGCGCATGCGCCAAGCGCCCAACGCGCCCACGCAACAGCAGAGGAAGACAATCGCGAGAGAGGTGACAAGCAAAACATGGTGGATCATAGATGCTTCTCCAGGAAACGCACAAAGACCAGGCCCGCGCCCAACGACATGATGGCTAATGAAAGAGGCAAATCAATAAACGGCTGACGATGGTAGCCGATAGTCATCAAGACCAGCAGAACAGTAATGATCATGCTCGCCAGCTCGAGGCCCACCAGCCGCCGCTCCGCTGGGCCTCGCAGACACAGGTCCGCACAGGGCACAAGGCAGAAGCCCACTCCGAAAGCCGCCCACAACCAAAGGTTCATCGCTGGGCCTCGATGTCTCGGATCATGCGCGGAACCTCGCTTTTTTCCACCTGGTGAAAAAGCAGTTGTCCTTTGCTGATGCCGATCACAATAAAGTTGGGAGCAACGGTCGTATAGGCAGTGGCGAGGACGGCCTGAGCGTCTCCTTCGGGCCCGTCCGCAGTTTGGAACGGCGTCCTGCGGAAGAACGAACCCGGGTGCCTGCCGGCAATGTCCTTAAGCAGAATGGTGAACATCTCCCAGCTTCCGCTGAGCACATACCAGGGAAGCCGCCACAGCGTGATGGCCTGTTTGAATGTGGGCGAAAAAGTCACGGGCATGTGACGCCATGCCAGGGCGCTGAGAAAAACGGTAAGAGCAGTGAAGGCCACGGCCAGCCAGAGCTCGTGGGACGACGAAGTGGCGACGAAAAGAAACCAGCAGCCCATCGAGGCGGCGATCCATAGCAGCAAGACTGCGAGTTTGCGCATTCAACCCCCAAGAACGCGGTTAATGAATCGGATGCGAGCGGCGGAGAAAAAGGAAGCTCGCGCGGTGGCGTTCAGGCGATACGGGGATTGCCTTTGAAACGGGTATACGGAGGACTGAGATCGTAGCGAATACCCGGCTCGCTCTGGTCGCGGGTGTTGGCGGAGAAGACTGCGTCTCCCTGTTTGATCAGATAATCGGCGGTGCGTGCGGCGAGCGCCTGGATGGTCAGACCCGGATTGGCGGAGCCTTGCGTTGGAAGAATGCTCCCATCGCAGACGAAGAGGTTTGGAACGTCGTGAGTCCGTCCGAACTTGTCTACGACCGAGGTGGATGGATTGCTCCCCATGCGAGCAGCGCCGACCAGGTGCGCGAATCGCGACTCCTGGACGACTTCTTCGGCGCCCGCTGCCCGCATCACGTCCATGACCTTGTTCTTTGCGAACTCAATGAGCTTCTTGTCGTTGTCATGAAGGTTGAAGGTGACCTTGGCGACCGGAAGGCCGTGCTGGTCTTTTTCCTCCGCAAGCTCAACGCGATTATCTTCCCAGGGAAGAATCTCGCCGAGCACGCCGAATGCGGCCCAGTGGTTGTAATCCATCATCACGCGGCGAAGACCCCAGCCCCATGCGCCCATTGCTGCGATCATCTGTTTCGCAAACGCGACCGGCAATGGCCCGACCGTTTGAATTGCAAAGCCGCGAGCGAAATCGCGGCTCTTATCGGTTTCGTAGAAGTCCTCAGAGAGCGCATGCGCCGGCGGCGCTTTGTAAAGGCGGATCAATTCCTCGAATCGCCCGGCGACCACATTGCCCGCCTGAGCCATTAAATATTTGCCGACGGTGCCGCTGGAGTTTGCAAGTCCGTCCTCGTGTCCAGGGCAGGCGGAGTTCAGAAGCAGTCGCGGTGTCTCAATCGCATATCCGGAAACAATCACAGCGCGAGCGCGCTGGAAACGCTCGTTGCCCTGCCGGTCGTAATAGATGACGCCGCCAACGCGGCCGTCCTTGCGAAGAGCTACCCGCGCTGCCATCGAATGCGCGCGAATCTCAGTGCCGTGGGTGATTGCATCCGGCACATGGGTGATGAGCGTGCTCGCCTTGGCACCGACCTTGCATCCCTGAATGCAGAAGCCGCGATAGATGCAGTGCGGGCGGTCGCCATGCGAGGCGGAAAGAATTGCGACCGGGCCGCCTGCTGCGGTGCGAATGCCAAGCCGGGTGCAGCCGCGTACGAGGATATCGCCCACTCCACCGAGCGGATGCGGACCGTAGGGATGTCCGTGCGGATCGCCCCAGGGAAACCATGCCGGGCCGGCAACCGGAATCTCGCGCTCGAGCAGCTCGTAATAAGGCTTGAGCTCTGCGTAGGACATAGGCCAGTCAACGCCGACACCATCTTCGCTGTAGATGCGGAAGTCAGAAGGATGAAAACGCGGAGCAAATGCGGCCCAATGCACGGAGCCGCCTCCTACGCCCTTGCCGCTGTTATTCGACCCGAGCGCAAGAGGATCAGTACCGCCTGTGATGCGCAGGTCGTTCCAATACAGTTCGTGCGAGCCTTTCTCATCGCTGACCCAATCTTTTTCTGTGTCCCAGAACGGCCCCGCTTCCAGTCCGACTACCTTAAAGCCTGCGCGGGATAGTCGCTGAAGAAGAACTCCTCCTGCGGAACCGACTCCCACCACGCAGTAGTCGACGGTCTCGCCCTCGGGATACTTCCGCATGGGTTGAGGAAGGACCTGCATCGGTCCAAGCCGGTGGACCCCGGATTTTACTGGTTCGCGAGCGCGGGCCATCAATGCGTGCCTCCATGGCCGTGGGTGGAACCGTGCTGTGGGGGCGCGCCGGATTTGTCCAGCTCTGAGATGGAGTCCGCAGGGGCCTTCCATTCATAGCGAACTTCGTCTTTCTCCCACGCCTCGGGCAGGCCATTTTCCAGGCGCATGTAACCGCGAGGGTAAGCAGGACCGCCAAAACCGATTTCATCCCACGCCCAGGGATGGGCGTAGTAGGCAGTGACGCAGTCCTCCATAAGCAATCCCCAGAAGCGATTGACTGGCATCTGCGACCATATCGGGTGCTGTGGATCGGGCTTTCCGTCATGCAGCGACTTAAGAATGAGCTCCTGGCGATAAACCGGAAGCGACGCGAAGGGATGCTGAAACCGCTGCTGCGCCATCTCCGCGATTGCCTGCAGGCCGAGCCTGTAGGCCTCGCGATCCGGCGGCATATCTTCGTAGCGAAAACCATTCAGTTCGTTTTTGTGAAGCCGCTCGTCGATGGCAGGCAGAATGGGAATGGTTCGCGCGGCTGAACGGTCATCCTGCGGCAATAATCTATCGATGATCGCGGTGAGCAGCTCCGCTTCAGCCGCGCCAAAGAAGCGAATCGGCGGCGCAAGATCGACGCGCTTGACTACCACATCCCGCGTCGCGTCCTCCCAATGGTTCTGCTGACTCAAGGTGCTGAAGCCGGGGTAGTAGCCGGGCTGGTCGATATCGCGAAGCGCGCGCCCTGTGGTTGGGTCGGTCGGGAATGAACGCTTCTCCTTCATTGGCGCTCCCGGCGAAGAAGGCTGGCCATGAGGCCCAGAAATCCGCAGGCCGCAAACAGCAGCGGCGCAAATACAGGGGGTCCGTAGATGGTGTTGTAGAGCGGCTTCTTCAAGCCTCCGGGCCTGCGCACAATGCCGCGGATGTGATAGCCAAAGCCGACAGCGCCGTCTGCAAGAGCAAGGACGGACACTGCGGGAAGAACAGTGTTCGCGATTCTGCGGCTTTTGATGGCTCCGATGGCGGCAGCCATGATCACCGGCGTCAGCAGAACCGGAGTCCACTGCGCCTTGATGCGAAAATTCGATTTGTAATGCGAGTACCACGCCTCGAACCCGCTGAAGAAGGCCCACAGCAGCGTGACTCCTGAGAGGTGCTTTTGAAATCTTCCGTATCGGAGTTCATCGCGCCAATCTTTTTTACCGGGAGTAGCTAGAGCGAGAACTTCGCGCCCCGTGTCGAGAGGATCTCCGAGGTCTTCTTCACGACGCAGGTAGGACGCAATAAGGCCGAGGTATGCGCTGGTGCCGAACAGCAGAGGCGCGAAGATCGGCGGCCCCATCACGATGTTGGTAATTGGCTGCCCCCATCCCCCCGGCTTGCGGGCGATCCCGCGTACATGGAAGAAGAAACCGATGATGCCGTCCGCCAAGGTAATTACACTGGCAATGCGAAGGACGACGCAGGCTCCCCAGCGGCTGAAGAAACCTGATAGTCCTGCGCCTGCGAGCACCCCGCTGAGCGCGACCGGCGTATACATCACAGGATTGCTGTAGCTGCCCTTGTAGTGCTCGTATCCAACTTCGAGGCCGCTGGCCACGCTGGTGACAGCTACCACAGCACAGAGGCTGCGCTGAAAGCATCCTTGCCGAACGTGCTCCAGCGCATTTGCGAGCGCATCGCCGGCGGGAGCGGGCAGCGCGCGCTTGCTCACGCGCTCGATCTCGCTGGAAAGAGTAAAACTCACGCAGGCTCCTCTGTTCGATCAGGCGGCATAACGTTTGGCATCCTTGCTTTTGAAGGTTAAGCCCAGCCCGGGCGCGGAGCGGTCCGGCTCCAGATACCCGCCCTTCGCCGGGATGAAGCCGTCGAAGAGCATTCGCTCAATGCGAACATGGTCGTGGAAATATTCAACGTGGCGGAATTGCGGCACGGCGCAAGCCACGTGCATGTGAAGAGTAGGGGCGCAGTGGGCAGACAGCGCGCATCCGAAGCTCCCGGCTACAGCAGCACCCTGAAGAAAGCCGGTGAAGCCTTTGCAGCGCGTGGCATCGAGTTGCAGTACATCGACTGCTCCGGCTTCGAGCATTCTCCTGAAATAAAACGAGTCGTAGCCGTATTCGCCGGCTGCGACATCCATACCCGCCGGAGCTGCATTTCGAATCAATCGCAGGTCGGCGAGGTGGTCGGAGCTTACTGGCTCTTCGAACCAGCTCACGCCCTCTTTCGCATAATCGTTGGCAAGGGCAAGCGCTTGCTTCACCCCGTAGGCTCCGTTGGCGTCCACAAAAAGGGCGATGTTTGGTCCGATGGCTTTTCGCGCGACGCGGACCCGCTCAGGGTCAGCCGCGGGGTCGGTGCCTACCTTCATTTTCACGCGTTCCAGTCCGCTCTCTGCCCATCCGGAAAATTGCGCTGTGAGCTGCGCATTGGAATAAGAAGTAAACCCGCCGCTGCCGTAGGCGGCGACCTTTGTGAGCGCGCTCCCCAGAAGTTGTGCAACCGGGCAGCCGAGGATTCGCGCCTTGAGGTCCCACAGAGCAATGTCGAGAGCGGAAATCGCCATCGACGCAAGGCCGCGGCTCCCGTCATTGCGGACCAGGCCCAGCATGGAATGGTGGAGCAGCGGGATGTCAAATGGCGATTGGTGCAGCAGGCATTTTTCCGCGAGATGTTTTGCTTCAGGAACAATGGCTTTGCTGCCGTAGGTGTAGCCGAGCCCGGTGATGCCGCCGGCGTTGATTTCAACGACCACCAGAGTCGTGGAGTCCCATGCGAAAGTGCCGTCCGCCTCCGGGGCGTCGGTCGGAATTGTATACGCGGATACGCTGACCTCTTCAATCGATGCGTTCGACAACCCCATCAAGGCGATCCTTCCCAGCAATCCTTTCCAGCACAACAGAGTTAAGAGCTATACCAACTCCCGAACTTTGTCGTGAGCAGTGGTGAGCACGATTCTGCCCCGATTTGGTTCACCGCGCGCTAAGGCTTCTGCAAGTTTCAATGCTTGTGAAGCTTTAATCTTGGCGGGCATTGGGGGAGTGAACTGGTCGACGACCGCTTCAATCAACACAGGCTCTTTCCTGCCAACCACCTCGTCCAATTGAGAGCCGCACATCTTCGGGTCATCGATCTTTATCGCTTCTATCCCGGCGCCACGAGCAATGGCGACAAAGTCTGCTGGGTAAAGATCGCAAGCGTATTCGGGATTTCCGAGGAAGACCATCTGCTCCCATTTGATTTGTCCCAGCGTGTTGTTCTTGATGAGGATGATTTTGATGTTGAGCTTGTATGCGGCTACGGTGATGAGCTCGCCCATTAGCATGCTGAGTCCGCCGTCGCCGATGATGCAGAAGACAGGGCGGTCAGGATAAGCAACGGCCGCTGCGATCGCATAGGGAAGTCCGCAGGCCATGGTGGCGAGATTTCCTGAGCAACTATGCTTCTGGCCACGCAATGCCGGTACGAATCGGGCCCACCAAGTAGTGATCGTTCCCGAGTCGGACGTAACGATGGCGTTTGAAGGAATGCGCTTGCCGAGCTCCCACCCAATCACCTGCGGCTTCATGGGCTTGTCGTCTCGGGTGCCGCGCTCTTCCATTAATTTCTGCCATTCGGCTTTTCCTTTCTGAGCACTTTCAAGGAAGTCCTTCTTATGTTTTTGCAGAAGCGGAAAGAGAGCTCGCAGGCAATTCTTGGAATCGGCCACGAGACCAACGTCCGTTGGATAACGCAGGCTGATGCGCTCAGGATCGATGTCGATCTGTACGCACTTGACCGATCCCGGCTTCGGCAAGAACTCGACATAAGGATACGAGGTGCCGACCATGAACAGAGTGTCGCAATTCTCAAGCACGTCTTGCGATGGTTCCGTGCCGAGCAGACCAATGCCCCCGGTCGTGTAAGGGCTATCATCGGGAACCGCAGCCTTGCCCAGAAGCGGCTTCACGATGGGTGCGCCTAAAATCTCCGCCATTTGCTCCAGCTCGTCCGTAGCGTGCAGCGCGCCCTGGCCGGCGAGAATCGCGATCTTTTTTCCACGGTTCAAAATATCGGCCGCATGCTCCAGTTCCACAGTCGAAGGCAATTGCTCAAAGTACGCAGGCACCGCGGAAGTGTGATGAATCGGATTTCGTTCTGTCCGGCCCTCCTTCTGTTCTTCCACCTGCACATCGACGGGGATGGTAATGTGAGCGACTCCGCGCCTCGAGAGCGCGGTACGAATCGCGAGATCCGCCAACGACTCCATGTGCGCCCCATTCATCACCCGCTCATTGAATACGGCAACATTCATGTAGAGCTTATCCAGCGAGACATCCTGTTGCGTAAAGGTCCCGATCAAGTCGCTGTGCTGCATGCCGGTGATGGCCAGTACAGGAGCCTGGTCCATCTTTGCGTCATATAGCCCGTTCAGCAGATGAATCCCGCCCGGGCCTGAAGTCGCAATGCACACGCCCAGCCTGCCGGTGAATTTCGCGTAGGCGCAAGCCATGAAGGCAGCCGACTCCTCGTGCCGGACGTGAATGAAGCGAATCTTGTCCTTCTGCTTGCGCAGCGCTTCGAACACTCCGTTGATTCCATCGCCGGGCAATCCGAAAATTGTGTCGACTCCCCATGCGATCAAGCGTTCTACGAGTACGTCCGATGCGTCAGCCACTGTTTTCTCCTGGGAAGAATCTTTCTGGGTGAGTAGTGCCAGATACTAAGTTGGACGCAGGTTATATGGATGGAGTTTTCCTGCGATCAATGCGCTTTGCTGGAGGCGGGGAGGCATCAGAGGCTTTAGAGGGCAACAGTTATGCCGCGAACCAACTCACAGCGCAATCCGAAAAAGGCCGGAAAAAAACCACCCTACAGTTCGAGAAAGCAGAGCCCGCCGGGGCACGAAGCGAAGATGGCTCCCGTCGCAGACCATGGCGAGCAGAGCTACGTGGGCTCATCCCGCCTCGCTGGTAAGGCCGCCATTATCACGGGCGGTGACAGCGGCATTGGTCGCGCAGTAGCAATTGCCTTCGCCCGCGAGGGAGCAGATATTGTTCTGAGCTACACCAAAGCCGAAGAGAAAGACGCACAAGAGACTGCGACCTGGGTAGAGCGAGCCGGGCGGAAGATTCTGATGTTGCCCGGAGACATTCAAAAGCGGCAGCAGTGCCACGCGATCGTGTCGCGAACGGTGAAGATGTTTGGGTGCGTAGACATCCTTGTGAACAATGCAGGTTTTCAACGCACCTATGACAGCCCGTCGGACATTCCCGAGCGCGAATTCGACCAGACATTTCGCACGAACGTTTACGGCACATTTTTTCTCAGCCAGGCTTCGTTGGATGCCATGCCTGAGGGCGGATCGATCATCAACACCTGCTCTATACAGGCGTTTGAGCCGAGCGCCCAATTGCTGGCCTATGCCGCGACCAAGGCAGCGCTGGTGAATTTTACGAAGGGGCTGGCGAAGGCCGTCGGAAAACAAGGCGTGCGCGTAAATGGGGTTGCGCCGGGGCCAGTGTGGACCCCGTTAATCCCTTCTACTATGCCGCCGGAAAAAGTCAGGGAATTCGGTTCCAATACTGTTTTTGAGCGGGCTGCGCAACCGGCGGAGCTCGCTCCGCTCTATGTCTTTCTCGCTTCGCAAGACGCGACGTATGTGACGGGCGAGATCTTTGGTGCGACCGGCGGTCGAACTCCGTTCTAGATTCGGACCCGCGAAATTTTTGACGATCGGCCTCTATACTCTTTCAGAGGCCCCTCGATGTCTTCTGCAATGCGTTTTTTTTGGAATGCCACCCGCGGTTCGCGTTTTCGTCCATGGCGCAGCGAGTATCTGAAGTGGCGAATCGAGACTTATTCCGGAATGAAAGCAGAAGAGATTTCTCCCCGCGATTTTCTGCGCTTCAGTTGGCGCGAGAAGTGGAACCTGCTCAGTTTTATTGCCTGGGCAGGGAAGCTCCAGAAAAAAGCCAACATTCAGAAAGGTTGAGCAGATTCGCATCCAAACACATATCAATCCGGATCTGAGAGGGAAAGCATGAGCGAACACGTAGCACTGAAGGCGGAAGACGGCCACCAACTCGACGCTTACGTCGCCAGACCCGCACGCGAGCCGATCGCCGGCCTGGTTGTGGTGCAGGAGGTGTTCGGAGTGAACGCCCACATCCGTTCGGTTGCGGATGGATACGCAAAGGACGGATTCCTCGCGGTTGCGCCTGCCATCTTCGATCGCCTGGAACGCGGAGTGGAGCTGAAGTACGAAGGCGAAGATATGCAGAAGGCTATGGGTCTTGCCAAGCGGCTCAAAATGGACGATCTGCTCAAGGACACTTCCGCCGCCATTGAGTACGCGCGCAACGAAACCGGCAAGAAGACAGGCGTGATCGGCTACTGCCTGGGAGGATCGATCGCATGGCTCGCTGCATGCCGGATGAAGATTGATGCAGCGGTTGGCTACTACGGAGGCTATATCGCGCAGCACGCCTCAGAGCAGCCGAAATGTCCGGTGATGCTGCATTTTGGCAAACAGGACGCGCATATTTCTCCGGAGAACGTAGAAAAAATTCGGAAGGCGCATCCGGAAATTCCAATTTTTTTGTATGACGCGGGGCATGGATTTAACTGCGATGCGCGTGCCTCCTACGATGCACCGTCGGCGAAGCTCGCAGGTGAACGTTCGTTGTCATTCCTGAAGCAGAATCTGAGTTAGGTATTCATCGACACGTGGGGCCGAACTCTGCGTTTTATGGCGCCCTTGTCGCACATCGGGCGCGAAGAAATAGTATCTGTTTCCTCTTCTCGGCATCTACTCCTTATCCGATAAGGTGGAGCGATTTAGATTCGCGGCATAGCGGGTTTTTTGTTCTTCGCCGTAAGCGGAAAGAGAAAGAAGCATGGCTACATCCGCGGCGGCGGCCGATGCAAAGCTAATCGCACAGGAAAAGTGGCGGCCACGTACCAATCCATGGGTGATTGCGGCAGTGGTTGCCTTGGCAGCGTTTATGGAGGTGCTCGACACCTCCATTGCGAATGTAGCGTTGCCCCACATCGCGGGAAACCTGGGTGCGAGCCAGGACGAGAGCACATGGGTATTGACGGCTTATCTGGTAGCGAATGCCGTGGTTCTCCCCATGGGCGGCTGGGCGGCCAGCGTGATCGGCCGCAAGAAATTTTTCATGTTGTGCATTGTGATCTTTACCGCGAGTTCATTTTTGTGCGGTATTGCCAACACATTGCCACTGCTGCTGCTGTTTCGAGTGTTCCAGGGAGCAGGAGGAGGAGGATTGCAGCCGATGGCGCAGGCCATCATGGCAGATTCCTTTGAGCCCTCCAAACGCGGACTTGCATTCTCGCTCTATGGATTGGTGGCAGTACTCGCGCCGTCGATTGGGCCGACGCTGGGCGGCTGGATCACGGATAACTACAGTTGGCACTGGATTTTTTATATCAATATTCCAGTGGGCTTACTTGCACTCGTGCTCACAAATCGGCTTGTTGAAGACCCACCGTGGAGCAATCCCGACCGGAAGAATCTTTTCCGCCTTGATTACATCGGCGTCGGCCTACTGGTAGTGTCGATGGGCGCTCTTCAGGTCACGCTGGATAAGGGCGAGGAGAAAGACTGGTTCGGCTCGCACTTCATCGTGGTGTTCGGCGTCGTGTTCGTGATTTCGCTTATCGCCCTGATCGCGTGGGAGTGGTACTCGAAGAATCCGCTGATGGACCTGAAGCTTTTCAAGGGACGCAACTTCGCGATCTGCTGTTTTCTGATGTTATTGACGGGGGGACTGCTCAACGCGACGACGGTTCTGCAGCCGCAATTCCTCCAGGGGCAGTTGGGCTATACAGCAACGCTGGCCGGACTTTCGCTTTCAGGAGGGGGTCTGGCGCTGTTGTTCGTGATGCCGCTCGCCGGGCAGGCAGTGATTCGATTCCCGGCGCGCAATATCATCGCGTTCGGTTTCATCTGCTTCGCGGCTTCGTACTATCTCACGGCCACCAAACTTAATCTGGGCCTCAGTTTCGGCGTCTCGTCCTGGCTGCGTGTAGTCCAAGTCGCAGCGATTCCCTTTGTGTTCATCTCGGTGACAACGGCCGCATACTTCGGCCTGCCACGCGATAAGAGCAATCAGGTCGCGGGGCTTATCAATTTCGTCCGAAACATCGGCGGAAGCATTCTGATTTCGCTGACCAATGCACTTGTGGTTGAGCGGGGGCAGTTTCACCAGGATCAGTTGCTCAAGTACCTTGTTCCATCCAACCCGAACTATCAGAACCACGTGAACGCGCTAAGCGGCGCATTCACCGGCCCGGGAGGAGCAGGCAACGCGGGATTGTTGGCGCGGGGCGCAATTTACAGCCAGCTTGTTCGGCAGTCGCAATCTCTTGCCTATGTCGATGTTTTCTTCGTCCTTTGCGCTGCCGCCATTCTGATGGTGCCGCTTTCTTTCCTATTGAGCAGAAATAACCCACGGGCTGGCGCAAACGCTGAGATTGCTGTTCACTAGAGAAATCCCCGAAAGCGACCGGATGGATACTTTGCACATCCGACCGCATCAATCAGATAAGAATGGAAATCGGTCCCCCGCAGCAGCTTGCGCCAGAGAATCACCCGACTGCTCCGCCGCGCCGCGACTTTTCGCACGCGTGGCGGGCGCTGCGCCATCGGAATTTCCGGCTCTTCTTTGGCGGCCAGAGCATCTCGCTCATCGGGACGTGGATGACGCGCATCGCGACGGCGTGGCTCGTCTACCGGCTCACGCACTCGGCGTTGTTATTAGGGCTGGTGAGCTTTGTGGGTCAAATCCCTACCTTCTTACTGGCCCCCTTTGCGGGCGTCCTGGTTGACCGGCTCAACCGCCGCACCGTGCTGATATGGACGCAGGCTCTCGCCATGCTTGAGTCGTTGGTGCTGGCTGCGCTTACGCTCACACATCGAGTCACGATCGAAGAAATCCTGATACTTAGCGCTTTTCAAGGCGCGGTGAACGCGTTCGATATGCCGGGGCGGCAGGCCTTCATGGTGCAGATGGTCGGGGATCGCAATGATTTGTCGAATGCAATCGCTATTAATTCGTCGATGGTGAACCTTGCACGGCTGATCGGGCCGTCGCTCGCGGGAATCGTGATCGCCGCTACCAATGAGGGCTGGTGCTTTTTCATCGACGGCGTCAGCTACATCGCCGTCATAATCTCGCTGGCGTTGATGCGGGTTCACGTGGAGGCAATCGAAAGGACCACCGCAACCATGGCCGAGCAGTTGCGAGAGGGATGGGCATACGTGTCCAAATTCATTCCCATACGCTCCATCCTGCTGCTGTTCGCCCTCGTGAGTCTGATGGGAATGCCCTATGTCGTGCTGATGCCTATCTTCGCGGCACAGGTCTTGCATGGCGGGCCGCACACCCTCGGCTTCCTTATGGGGGCGGCTGGCATCGGGGCGCTGGCCTCCGCGCTTTCTTTGGTACTGCGGAAATCGGTTCGCGGGCTGCTCAAGATGTTGCCTCTTGCTGCGGCCTCATTTGGCGCGGGCCTGTTGGCCTTTGGCTTTTCTCATCTTGTGTGGGTCTCGCTGGTGCTGATGGTGGTGGTGGGCTGGGGAATGATGCAGGGGCTGACTGCCAGCAACACGATCATCCAGACACTGGTGCCCGAGGACATGCGGGGAAGGGTGATGAGCTACTACACGGCAGCATTCGTCGGCATGGCCCCGTTCGGAAGCCTGTTGGCGGGCGCACTCGCTCACTGGATCGGAGCGCCGCGCACTGTGATGCTCACGGGTAGCTGTTGCATTGCGGGGGCGGCGTGGTTTGCGACGCGGATCAAAACGATTCGCGACCACATGCGGCCAATCTATATTGAGTTGGGAATTATTCCTCCACGCCCCAGCAAACTGGTCGAAGAACAGGCCGGCCGCTAAGCGAGAAGGGCAGTGGCCCGGGTCTGCCGCGTATGCAAAAATAAGACATATCCATGTCGAATCCAGAAGTGCCTGAAGCGCAGCCCCATTCAGAAGAGCAAAGCGAATCGAACGAATCTTTCGGCGCGATTTTTACCGAATATGAGCGTGCGCACAGCCGCCGGCCCGAAGAAGGCGGCAAGCAGATCGAAGGTACCGTGATTGGTATCTCCTCCGAACATGTTTTGGTCGATATCGGCTTCAAGGTCGAAGGTGTTCTGCCTTTGACGGAGGCAGACCCGCTCCATCTGGGAGATCGGGTGCTGGTTTCCGTGAAAGGGCGCAATGAGGAGGGCTATTACGCGCTCACGCGGTCCAGGGTTGCGCAGCCGAGGGACTGGGACTCGCTGGAGAAAGCCTTCGCCGAAAAATCCAATATTGTGGGGCGAGTTACGGGAGTCGTGAAGGGCGGGTTGAGCGTAGACGTAGGCGTTCGTGCCTTCATGCCGGCCTCCCGCAGCGGGACGCGTGATGCGGGCGAAATGGAAAAACTCGTCGATCAGGAAATAGTCTGTCGCATCAGTAAGCTCGACATTGCCGATGAAGATGTGGTCGTCGACCGGCGCGCGGTTATCGAGGAGGAGGCGCGCGGTTCGCGGCAGAGGCGCTACTCCGAAATGAGGGAGGGCGATGTTGTGAGGGGCACTGTTCGCAGCCTTGCCGACTACGGAGCCTTTGTCGACATCGGCGGCGTAGACGGGCTGCTGCACGTTGGAGAAATCTCCTGGAGTCGCATTAACAACCCGGCAGATGTCCTCTCCGTCGGCCAGGAGATCCAGGCGAAGGTGCTGAAAGTCGATCCTGAGAAGCAGCGAATTTCGCTCGGGATGAAGCAGCTTATGCCGCAGCCGTGGGATGCTGCGCCGGAGAAATACAAGGTGGGCCAACGCATCCATGGAGTGGTCACCCGCGTTACGGAGTTTGGAGCTTTTGTCGAGCTGGAGCCTGGAGTCGAAGGGCTCATCCACATCTCGGAGATGTCCTGGGGCAAGAAGGTCCGCAAAGCCAGCGACGTGGTGAAGCCCGGCGAGAAGGTCGAGGCGGTGATCCTTGGAGTTAGCGGCTCTGAGAAGCGCATCCCCCTCGGACTCAAGCAGGCGTTTGGCGATCCCTGGGCAGAAGCGGCGCGGAACCTGCAGCCCGGCTCGCAGATCGAAGGCAGCGTCGTCAGCTTCACCAAATTCGGCGCCTTCGTGCAGATTGCGGAGGGAGTCGAGGGCATGATCCACATCAGCGAGATCAGCGCGGACAAGCGGCTCAATCATCCTTCGGACGCATTGAGAGTGGGCGAGCACGTCAGGGCGCAGGTTTTGTCGATCGATTCTGCGAAGCGGCAGCTTCGGCTCAGCATAAAGAAGCTCGTGCCGACCGGAATCGACGAATTTCTTGCCGAGCACAAGATAGGCGAGACCGTCACCGGGCGACTGCTGGACGAGTCAGGAGACAGTGCACGCGTTGAGTTGGGTGAAGGAATTCTGGCGTCCTGCCACATCGGATCTGACCCGCGAGAGGGTTCTGAGAGCGGGGGCGCCACGAAAGCCGATCTTTCCTCGTTGACTTCCATGCTTAAGGCGCGCTGGAAGGGCGCGACCGCGGCAAGTAGCCCAAAGCGCGAGCCGCTGAAAACAGGGCAGATTCGCAGCTTTCGGATTACCGGGCTGGACACCGCAGCCAAAAAAATCGAGCTGGAGCTTGCCTGAACCAGCGGGGAAGGAAGCTCGTTCGTTGATCGCGAAATCCCACCATGTTACTCTTGAAGCAGACACTTAGGAAGTGTAACGAACAAGAAACAGGAGCAATGCACACTCGTGCTGGCAACCACCAAGAAATCTGAAATCATTACGCGTTTTCGCACGCATGACTCCGATACCGGAAGCCCTGAAGTGCAGATCGCGATCCTCAGCGAGCGCATCGGCGAGTTGACGGAGCACTTCAAGACACACGCGAAGGATCATGCTTCGCGCCGCGGTTTGTTGATGCTCGTAAGCAAGCGCCGCCGCCTGCTTGATTATTTAAAGACGAACGACTCCGACCGGTATCGCGAAGTCATCGGCAAGCTCGGTTTGCGCAAGTAAACCCGACGAATTCCTTTGTCCCTTACGCACACGCGACGGAAGTCATTGCACTCAGGAAACGCGAATGGCCGCATGAGAGCGGTCGTGTTTCCTTTGCCGGGCTGTTGTCGCTTAGAGAGCAGTTCGCGGTGAATCGCGTTCCACGCGTTCCTTTTTCCCGCTCCCGTGCGGCCATTTCACCCGCGATCCCGCCGGCCTTCCAAATTGGTTCCGCGCTGCAAGAGACAGCGCGAGACGGCCGAGGCGCAATCGCCCACCCCTACGCAGAAACGAGGTTTTCATGAAACAGGACGTTACAGTCGAGCTTGCCGGAGGCAAGCGGCTGCACTTTGAAACAGGACGAATGGCCAAACAGGCATCCGGCGCGGCACTTGTTACTCAGGGCGATTCCGTAGTACTCGCCACGGCAGTCGCATCGCCTGACCCGAAAGAGGGCATCGACTTCTTTCCCCTTACCGTGGATTATCGTGAGTACGCCTATGCAGGCGGACGCATTCCCGGCGGATTCATCAAGCGCGAAGGCCGTCCCAGCGAGCGCGAGATTCTCACCAGCCGCCAGATCGACCGCCCCATTCGCCCGCTCTTCCCCGAAGGTTTTCGGAATGAGACACAGGTGATTGCGCTGGTTTTCTCCGCGGACCGCGAAAATGACCCAGACGTGATCGGCATTAATGCGGCCAGCGCGGCCCTTGCGCTTTCTGACATTCCCTTCAACGGGCCGGTCGGTGCGGTGCGGGTGGGCCAGGTGAATGGCCAATTCGTCATCAACCCCACCTATGCGGAACGTCGCGAGAGCCTGATTAACATCACAGTTGTCGGCACTCACGAGGGCATCGTGATGATCGAGAGCGGCGCGCAGGAAGTTGAAGAGAGCGTTATCGTCGATGCCATTGAGTTTGGCCACACGGAGATCAAAAAGATCGTCGCAGCCATCAACGATCTTGTTTCGCGTGCGGGCAAGCAGAAGCGTGCGGTTACCGCTCCCGAGTTCGACACCGCGTATTACGAGGCTCTGCAGGCCAAAATCGGCAGCCGGCTGAAGGACGCGCTCGATACTCACGCGCATCCGAAGGCGGAGAGCAACGCGCTCGTGAAGCAGATCAAGGACGAGCTGGCCAAGGAGCTTCCTGAGGGCGACGAGGCGCCCGCGGCGAAGAAGAAGCTGGCGCACTATTACGAGACACTGCGGGAGCGTATCTTCCGCGAGCAGGTGACGAAGGACCGCATCCGTCCCGATCGTCGCGCGTTCGACAAGATTCGACCCATCACGATTGAAGTTGGCGTTTTGCCCCGGACTCACGGATCGGCGCTGTTTACGCGTGGCGAAACGCAGGCGCTGGTTACCGCGACTCTGGGCACAACCGACGATTCGCAGAGGCTTGAGACGTACGAAGGTGAGCAGAGGAAACGCTTTATGCTGCACTACAACTTCCCGCCTTTCTCGGTGGGCGAAGTAGGGCGCATGACGGGCGTAGGCCGCCGTGAAATCGGCCACGGCGCGCTGGCCGAGCGCGCCATCAGTGCGGTTCTTCCTAAAGAGGACGAATCGCCTTACGTGCCGCGCATCGTCTCAGACATTCTGGAATCGAACGGATCGTCTTCCATGGCGACCGTTTGCGGCGCCAGCCTTGCGCTCATGGACGCGGGCATTCCGCTCAAGGGCGCGGTGGCCGGAATCGCGATGGGACTGGTTAAGGAGGGCGATAATTACGCCATTCTGACTGATATTGCCGGAGCCGAAGATCACTACGGCGATATGGACTTCAAGGTCGCCGGCACCCGCAAGGGCATTACCGCGCTGCAGATGGACATCAAGATCAGCGGCATTACCGGCCAAATTATGCGCGAGGCGATGGAGCAGGCGCGGCACGGACGGATGTTCCTGCTGGACACGATGGAGGCGGCGCTGAGCGGAACACGCGAGGTGAAGTCGAAATACGCCCCGCAAATTCGCACGCTCCAGATTCCGACTGACAAGATCCGCGATCTCATTGGGCCGGGGGGCAAGACGATCCGCGGCATCATCGAGGCCACGCAAGTCAAGATTGACGTGGACGATACAGGACGCGTCAACGTTGCATCGAGCGACGCGGTGGGGCTTGAAAAGGCGCTCGCCATGATCAATGACCTGACGGCGGTGCCTGAGGTGGGTAAGACGTACCTGGGCAAAGTTGTGCGGTTGGCTGAGTTCGGGGCATTCGTGGAGATATTCCCCGGGACCGACGGCTTGCTGCACGTCAGCGAGATCGCCGAACACAGGGTGAAGGAAGTGAAGGACGAGCTTCGCGAGGGCGATCAGGTCCTGGTCAAAGTTCTCGGAGTTGAAGGAAACCGTATCAAGCTTTCACGCAAAGCCCTGCTTAAGGAACAGCGCCAGAAGCTTGGGCTTCCTGATCCTAACGGGCATCCTGTTGACATTGCCGCTTCAAGCGAAGGAGGGGAGCGGCCGCGACGCCAGCCCCGCTCTGAGAACGTCGAGCGGCAGCCCTCGTCTAATGCCAGCACCATCACCATTGAAGGCGGAGATGACTTCGAGGATGCAGCCGTAGACGAGAACGGCGACGAGATCAACTTCAATCGCGCCGATGGCGCACCTGCACCTGCCGGCGGCGAGCGGCGCCCGGGTGGAGGCGGGGGCGGCCAACGGCGTCGCCGTGGACGCGGCCGCGGACCGGGTCGTGGATCCGGCGGCGGTGGCGGTGGGCGGGGACCCCAGTAAGGCTGAAAAGGCTGCGCCAAGAGCGCAGCCTTTCAATTTGGAACAGCTTTCCTGTTTTCCACGGCCTGGGCATCGTAACTCTTCAGATAACAAACCTGCCCGAAGGCTTCTGTCTGCATCAGATTGTCAGTAGGGGTACGGTAGACTAGCTGACAATGAGCGCATCCATGTACATCGTCGTCGAGGGCGAAGACCCGGGATTCGACATCTTCGTGAACGGGCACGCTCTCGCGCGCAACGAAGACGCGCTCGAAAAAATGGCGCTGCGGATCGGTGTGAAGCCGCTACTCGAGTTCTTCTCCGCCGACCAAAACTCGATGGCTCTGCTGCTCGAAGAGGGCGCCGGCGACCCCGAGTGGGCGAAGACCTTGCCGCCTCCTCAGTGGTTCTCGCCGGGGGACGGACTCACGACGGTGCGCGCACTCCTGGATCATCTGAGAGAAAGCCCCGGCGCGCTTGGCAGCGAGACGGAGCCGGTGGTGAATGAACTGGCTGAGTATGCGCGCGTGCTTGAAAAGACCGTCCGGCACAGCCTGCGATGGCAGCTTGCCGTGAGCTGGAAGTAAGTGCGCTAACCTTTCCACTCACCCAATTCCTTGCGAATCATTACAAGTTGCCCGAGATGGTAGCTCGTGTGGTCGATTGCCAGCAGCGCTTCACGCAACAGCGTCTGACCATCGCCCCATGGAATTGGCGCGTAAAGATTCGACTCCGGATCACGAATCAATTTGACCAGCGCATCGAGATCGGCCCTGAGAGCCTTGATCGAGGTCTTCCACGCGGTGTCGTTTTTCGGGGCGTCTTCTTTCGGCCAATATGCGTCGGGCCATTTCGGAGCGGCGTAGTTCGGATCGGTCGAGAAGACCAGCAGGTCGTTCAGAGCGATGCGAATGTGTTCGAGCAACTGCCACGCGCTGTGCGGGGCGCCTTGCGGTTTCTTGCCGTATAGCTCCTTCGGAAAATCTTTCAAGGCGCTGAAAAGGTCGACGTGGGCATTTCCTTTTTTCAGCGCTTCGACGAGCTGGTCGCGCAAAAGCCGATCGTCCGCAGGCATGGACTTCTCCTTTGCAGATAAGATGCCGCAGCATTGCGGAGGTCGCGGTAAAGCTTCTTACACAGTGGCCATGGCTTCGCGCTTGTCGCTGAAGATGTTGCCCATGCGGCGAATCTGCGCGCCGACGCCGCGGAGTTTTTCTTCGATGTGCTCGTAGCCGCGATCCATGTGGTAGACGCGGTCGAGGATGGATTCGCCGTCGGCGACGAGCGCGGCCAGCACGAGCGAGGCGGAGGCGCGGAGGTCGGAGCATATGACGGCTGCAGCGGAGAGAGAAGATTTGCCGCGAATGGTGGCGGAGCGTCCGTCGAGCTTGACGTTCGCGCCCATGCGGATGAGCTCCTGAACGTGCATGAAGCGGTTCTCAAATATGTTCTCAGTGACGACTGAGGTGCCATCGGCCTGGGTAGCAAGGGCCATGTACTGCGCCTGCATGTCGGTAGGGAAGCCGGGATATTCTTCGGTGGTCACGTCGGCGCTCCTGAGCGGACCGGAAGCGCGAACGCGCAGAGCGTCTTTGCCTACGGCATCGATGCGAACGCCGCACTCTTCGAGCTTTGCAATCACTGCGCCGAGATGCGCCGGATTGCAATTGGAAACGCAGAGATCGCCGCCGGTAATGGCGCCGGCGATTAGAAATGTTCCCGCCTCGATGCGATCGGGGTTGATGCGATGGCGAACGCCGTGGAGCTTTTCAACGCCTTGAACGCGAATCATCGAAGAACCCGCGCCTTCAATCTTTGCTCCCATTCCAGTGAGCATGGCTGCGAGATCGGTGACCTCCGGCTCGCGGGCGCAGTTCTCCATCACGGTCTCGCCGTCAGCGAGAACGGCGGCCATCAGGAGGTCTTCAGTTCCGGTAACGGTGATCTTGTCGAAGTTAATGTGCGCGCCCTTCAGCCGCTTCGCGCGAGCCTCAATATATCCATGCTCGTATGCGATGGTCGCGCCCATTATTTCAAGGCCCCTGATGTGCATATCGATGGGGCGTCCGCCGATGGCGCAGCCGCCGGGCATGGCTACGCGAGCGACCCCGGTACGTGCGACCAGCGGGCCGAGGACCAGGGAGGAGGCGCGCATGGTTTTGACGATTTCGTATTTGGCTACGGGATCGAGCACGCGGCAGGCGATGGTGGTGCGGTGCTGCGCGCGTCCATAGCCGAGCTCGACCTCGGCACCCATCGAGGCGAGGAGCTGCCGCTCGGTCTCGATGTCGCGGACCTGCGGAATGTTCTCGAGGACGACCTCGTCTTCCGTGAGGATGGCGGCGGCCATGCAAGGGAGGGCGGAATTCTTGGCTCCGCTTACGCGAATTGTGCCGAGCAGCGGATTGCCGCCGCGAATTACGAATTTGTCCATAGTGTGGGCTGCTTTGCTTGCTTGGAAACAGTGTAAAACGGGGGAACGCTGTGAGGCGTGCCTATTTCGATACCGGCTCGGTATTTGCCTCGAGCCAACGAGCCAACTCTTCCTCAGACAGCTTGCCAGCGGCGAGGTCATAGAAGGCGAAGTAGGCGTCATGCTGGGAAGCGGTTACTCGAAACCCGTTTCTCTCAATAAAGGTGAAGGTGGTCACCAGCGCGGTGCGTTTGTTTCCATCGACAAAGGGATGATTCCTTACGATTCCCGAGCCGTATGCAGCCGCGAGATTCGCGAGCGACGGAGTCTCTTCAGCATATGACGCGATGTTCTGCGCACGTGCCAAGGCAGATTCCAGAAGCCCTTCGTCCCTGACGCCGGACGCGCCGCCGTGCCACGCAAGCTGCATAGAGTGTATGGCCAGGATTTCCTGTTTGGTGAGCCAATGAAGCATCATTGGGCGAGCTTCTTGAGGGCATCGCGATAGCGACCCATGATGTCTTCAGCGACCTCCATTGTGTTGGCAAACTCGTCTTCGTAGGGCGTCAACTGGACTCCATCGGGGGTTTCGGTGACGTAGAGGGAGTCGCCTTTGTGGATATTGAGCTTGGCGAGCAGCTCCTTGGGAAGGACGATTCCGGTGGAATTGCCAACCGTGGTGACTTTGACTTTGTAGGTCATAATGTCTCGATTATAACGCAAGTATAAACAATGGCCAATGGTCGAGCCATGAAATGGATAGGATTGCTGCGATAAAAACTCCAGCTCTCCTATCGAATGAGCATCTTACGACCGGGCTTCTCCTGGATATCCATGACAGAGAATGACTTAATGCTTTCTCCTGTCATTGCAACAAGTTAAGAGGAGGAAGTCTAAACCTGTCTTGGGCGACCTAGATTTCGAATTCGATCAAGGAGCTGGTTGCTCGGAGAGGTGCGGCGCGCCACTCGCGCTGAAAGTCGGCAATGAAAAAAGTTGAGCTCTCCTTTGTTTTGTTGCGTTTAGGTTGTTAATCTCTCTAAAAGTCCAAAAGAATCAAATGGTTGCGCCTTTCTCTTGATGGTTCAATCACTTAGCTTGCAATCCGCTCTGGCGATAACTGCCCAGCCAGCTTTTTTCGAGCAGCAAAAAGCCCAGCCGATTGGCCGGGCTTTTTTGTCTCTATTTCTATTATAGCGTTTTCGAATAATTCATCTGCATGGCCGCACGATTTTGTTAAACCGAGGAGTCTTCGATGGCGACGCGGACGTTGCCGTCGGAGTGGGCGAGGCGGCGGACGGCTTCGGGCTTGTCGACTCCGGCTTTGAGCATGACGAGAGCGACGGGGACGCTGCGTCCGGCGGACTTGATGACGTCGACGGCCTTGTCGCGGCCGATGCCGCAGGCTCGGATGAGGATGCCGATGCCGCGTTCCACCAGCTTGGAGTTCTGCATGTGGACGTTGACCATGAGGTTTTCATAGACGTAGCCCATGCGCGTCATGGCGCCGGTGGTGATCATGTTGGTGATCATTTTCTGGGCGGTGGCGGCCTTCATGCGGGTGGAGCCGGAGATGACCTCGGGGCCCACGTCGGCGACGATGGCGATGTCGGCGGCTGCGGAGAGAGGAGTGTTCTGGTTGCAGGTGATGCAGGCGGTTTTTGCGCCGCGGGCGCGGGCGTAGGCGATGGCGGAGACGACGTAGGGGGTGCGTCCGCTGGCGGAGAGGCCGATGATGACGTCTTTGCGGCTGGGGCGGCGGCGGGCGATATCACGCTGACCGAGCTCTTCAGAGTCTTCATTGACTTCGACCGGCGAGGCGAGGGCCTTGGGACCTCCGGCCATGATGTACTGAATGGTCTGCGGCGAGGTCGAGAAGTAGGGCGGACACTCGCAAGCGTCAAGCGAAGCGATGCGGCCGCTTGAACCGGCGCCGATGTAGATGAGGCGTCCGCCATCGCGGAGGCTGCGGGCGACGGAGTCGATTACCTGGGCGATTTCAGGCAGGGCTTTGCGGACTGCGGCGGCAACTTTCGAATCTTCATGATTGATGATGCGGGCGATTTCGAGGGCGGACTTGGTATCGAAGCCCTGGGAGGCTTCGTTGGAACTTTCAGTCATGAGGTCGTGCAGGTGGTTGTGATTTGGTTCCGGCGAATGATTTGTATGCTTGATGCCGGACTGCGGTTGGGTCATAGTTGCCATGTATTTTGTCCAAATCCCCGAACGTGTGCTGCCTCATTCTATCTCTGTTTGGATAGGCTTGACTATGACTAAATCGCCACTGGAGCAGTAAGATTCAATTCGGACGGGGCATCCAACCGGCAGGAAATGACTTTAGGAGCGATTATGGAGATCAAACGCGTGGGTTCGCAGCCCTCCGGCAAAGGGCCGGCAGACTGGTTTACCGGCACGGTGCGGATTGACCCGCTTTTTCAGGCTCCGGACCCGGCGTTTGTGGCCGGCGCGAGCGTGACCTTCGAGCCGGGAGCGCGCACGGCGTGGCATTCGCATCCGCTGGGACAGACATTGATCGTGACCGCGGGGTGTGGATGGGTCCAACGGTATGGCGGTGCGGTGGAGGAGATTCGGCCGGGCGATGTGGTGTGGTTTTCGCCGGGAGAGAAGCACTGGCACGGGGCGACTCCGACGACGGCGATGACCCACATTGCGATCCAGGAGCGGCTGAACGGAAAAGTTGTAGAGTGGGCGGAGCACGTGAGCGACGAGCAGTATCGGCGGTGAGCAAGTGGGTCGGGGATCAAGTGGATCGGGATCAAGTGGCTTTTCAGCTTTTGACTAGATCCAGCATTCGTAACCGATGGATCACACTCGGTCGAGTTTTACTTTTCATTCTGATCTGCGCGTTTCTGCTTGCCTTGGCCGCGTCTTTTTGTTCAAAGCTTCTAAGCCCGATGTCGCAAGTCGCCTTGGGCTCGACAACTACCGTAGCCACTTTCATGGTGACCTGGCTCTTCCTGCGCTGGGACAAGCTCGGTTTGGGGGATGTAGGCGCGGCTCTTGGTCTCCACAGCATGAGCCGCGCGACTGTGGGCTTCGCTCTCGGATTGTTGCTTGTTGGGATTCAGACGTGCCTTGTAAGACTTGCCGGTCATGTGCACTGGGTCCGCACCCCCTCCGTTGGTTTTGCGCCGGTCATTATGGCATTCGTGGCTTATGTAACACTCGCGTCGAGAGAGGAGTTGGCATTTCGCGGGTATCCATTGCGTCGCCTGGACAGTTGCTTTGGAGCATGGATCGCGCAGTTTGTAGTCGCACTTCTATTTGCCATCGAACATATCGCCGGGGGAGCAACGTGGACGAATGCGTTCCTCGGAGCCTTCGTCGGATCGCTGCTTTTTGGCATGGCAGCCCTGGTGACGCGCGGGTTGGCGGTCCCTATCGGCCTGCATTCAGCCTGGAATTTCGGACAGTGGACGCTGGGCGAGAAGGAGAGCGCGGGGATTTGGCGACCAATCGTGGAGCAGGGCTACACCCGGCATGTCGATCACATGGGGATGCTCAGCTACCTCGTTGTCTTTGGCTTCGCGATCATAGCGCTATGGCTGTTCGGAAAATTTCGAACCCGCGGCTACGCTTGACCGGGTTTTGCTTTGCGGATAGGATTCTCCCGTTCCTCAAACATGGAAACTACCGTCGGGCAAACCGTTTCACACTATGCCGTAGTGCGCAAGATTGGCAGCGGCGGGATGGGCATCGTCTACGAAGCGGAGGACACGCATCTTGGACGCCATGTTGCGCTGAAATTTCTGCCGCAGGAATTAGCGCAGGACGCGCATTCGCTG
>DASUHR010000008.1:0-185120 GCA_036273415.1 Silvibacterium sp.
TGTGGTGGCCAGAGACGGGATCGAACCGCCGACGCCGGCCTTTTCAGGGCCGCGCTCTACCACTGAGCTATCTGGCCTTGGGATTCCAAGGGGCGGTCCGGGCGGCCGCTGAAGGCGTTCTGACATTACCGCGAACCCGAACAGCGCTGAGATCGGGACATGCAAAACGCCAAAACAACCTCAGCCAGTATAACAAAGGGCGGCAGCTGCGAACGGCGGGGAAACCAGCCCTTATGCCCTTCACACCGCAGTCCAGCCGCCGTCGATCAGAATGGTGTGACCGGTTATCAACGAGGCCGCGGGCGAGGCCAGGAAGACCACCGCTCCGGTCACTTCCGACGGCTCTCCTATGCGGTGCAGCGCTGCGATCTTGCGCACTGTGTCGGCGAAAAAATCGGGAAGGGAAAGCACAGGCTCCGTTCCCGGCGTGCGAATAAACGTCGGCGCCACCGCGTTCACGTTGACATTGTACTGTCCCCACTCCACCGCGAGGCACTTGGTCAGGTGCGCGATGCCGGCCTTCGTCATGCAATAGACTGACTCGGTTGGAAGTGCGACAAAGCCAGCCTGTGAGCTCATATTGATGATGCGTCCGCTCTTCTGCCGCATCATTACTCGACCCGCGGCCTGGCATGCGAAGAACGTGCCCTTCAGGTTGACCGCGAGAGTGCGGTCAAAATCCTCTTCGCGCACATCGAGCGCGAGGTTCGTCGGCGCAATGCCGGCATTGTTGACGAGAATGTCCAGCTTGCCGAAATGATCGGCAACGCTCTCGATTCCCTTCCGAACCTGCGACAGATTGCTCATCTCCATCTGAACGGGAAAAACTTCCCGCCCAAGCGCTCTGATCTCATCGGCGGCGCCTGAGTCCTTTTTTATATCCCGCAGCCCGAGAGCAACGGACGCGCCTGCCTCCGCGAGCGCCACTGAAATCGCGCGGCCAAGTCCGCGGGCTGCTCCAGTCACCAGTGCGACCTGGCCATTCAGGCTGAATGACGGCAACGATCCCATTTCTGTACCTCTCAATGCAGTTCTCTCGCTAGCTATCTCGCGTCTGAACATTTCGCAGAATTCGGCGCACCTTCTTGGGCGAGATGGCGAGCTGCTGCGCCACGCGGGTGATGTTCTTGCCATGGTTGAGCCATACCTTCGGGATGACGATCTCGGCAAACTCCTCCTGTATCTGCTGGAAGGTCTTATTGCCGAGCTGACCGTCAGACCATTCTCTCAGCGTCTGATCGATTCCCGTAGCCCGATATATTTTCGTTTTCAATGCGCCGAGTTCCTTCAGCAGATGATCGCGATCTTCTTTGCTGAGCAGGTCATTGGCTTTATTGGCGTAGATTTTCGCTGTTTCCCAGTCCTGAAAACGTTCGTCTGCCGCGGCCGCCCCGCGCATCAGATAAGCTTCCGCCAGCAACCGCTTGTTTTGCGTATGGCAGGCGAGCTCGATTGCCTCTTCGGCATGCTCCAGCGCACGCGCCGCATGGAAACTCGCGTCCGGGTGCTCCGCTATCTCCTCATCCGCCAGCGCCAGCTCAATCGCCGCTTCCAGAATTCGTGCCCGCGCCATCAGTATCTGATCGCGCTTTTCTTCGCCCAGGGTGAAAGCCTTATCCGCCTCCGCCGCGGCTTTCTCGATGTCTCCACTCTCGAGATGCAGGTGGCCTGAATTCACCAGCACCGAGCCGAGTCCGGTCTGATGATGACTCAGCGCGTAGATTTCTCCCGCACGCGACAGCAACTCGAGCGCTTCCCTGAAAACTGCGAGATAGCGCGAATGAGCAGTGCCTTTCGCCGGTCCTTTGCCGATTTTGCTTTGCATCTCGTGGGCGATCAGGCCCTTGACATATGCGGCATTCACCAAAGCGCGCGCGCAGTTCGGGTGATCGGGGAAGGCGCTGGAGTAAATGGCGATCGCGTGCTCAAAATGAGCGAGGGCCTTCGCGTAGTCTCCCGTTCGGCGCACCAGTCTGCCGCGCGCCGATTCGATATTGCCGAGCGAAAGCGCATGTCCGGTGGAATTTAGTTCGGCCTCGGCCTCGTCCATCAGTTGCGCTGCACGCCGCCGTTCTCCTCTTTGGAAGACCAGCCAGCCTTCATGAATCTTGGTGCTGGCTACCAGGCGGGAAGCGCCCGCCTCCTCGGCAGTTTCGCGCGCCGCAGCAATGTGCAGCAGCGCAGCCTCATATTCCCCCTTCTTGCGATGCGCCCGCCCTTTCCAGAAGTGGGCGACAAAGCGGAGGTGCGGCGACAGCACCCCCTCGCCGGCGCGCAGAATCAGGTCCAAGGAAGCGATACATTCTTCCAGGTCCTCGGTTGCCAAGCTGCGAAATGCATTCGCAAGTTTCCACTTCAGCGCATCGAGGAATCTGAGGTTCGCGATCTCTGTCTGCGCAAAACGGGCGTGATGCTCCTCCAGAAAACCCAAGTCGCGGTAGCCAAGATCCACCCATTGCGCCAGGCAAAGCAAGAGCGAAATCCCCTCCGGATTTTCCGGAGACACGCGCGTGCATGCATCCAGCAGGGAAAATCCCTCCTGAATGTTTCGCTCGACCAGCGCAACCTCCAGCCGCTCCAATATGCTTCGTTCGGGCAAGTCCTCAGGCATGACCGGCAAATATACCTGAGCCGGCAAGTGTGCCGCTACGGCCCTCCGTCCGAATCGGACGACAACTTCTTCTGCGCCCATTCACGCTGTCGCCATTTTGCTTCTACGTTAAAGGCGAAGTTGCAGAATTCTCAGCGAGGTGCGAGTCAAGATGAGCAGTTTTGAGAAGCGTGTGTACCGTTTTGGCGATGGTGTGGCGGATGGAGACGGCTCGATGCCCGATCTGCTCGGAGGTAAGGGGGCCGGTCTCGCGGAAATGACCCTTCTCGGCGTTCCCGTTCCCCCGGGATTCACCATCACAACCAAAGTCTGCCATCACTGGCTCGAGCACGGAGCGAACCCCACCGGGCTGCAATTGGAGATCGACACCGCCGTGGAATGGCTGGAATCCATCGTCGGCCGGCGCCTGGAGGATTCGGCCAATCCATTGCTCGTGAGCGTCCGGTCGGGTGCGCCTATTTCCATGCCCGGCATGATGGACACTATCCTCAACGTCGGCCTCAATGACGCCTGTGTGGAAGGGCTGGCCGAAAAGAGCGGATCCCGTCGTTTTGCCCTCGACTTGTACCGCCGGCTCATCCAGATGTTCGGGACCATCGTTCTCGAAGTTCCCAAACAGGAGTTTGACCGGGCCCTCGAGGCCGTGAAACGTGCGCATCGCTTCGCGAACGATTCGGAATTATCGGAATCCCCTCTTGAAAAAACCATCGAAGCGTTCAAACAACTGGTTCTCACCCGCACCGGTAAACCGTTTCCGCAGGAGCCGCGGGAACAGCTTGAAATGGCGGTGACCGCCGTCTTTTCATCCTGGAATAACGAACGCGCCCGCTGTTATCGAAAGCTGAACCACATCCCGGAAACGTTGGGGACAGCCGTCACCGTACAGGCTATGGTCTTCGGGAACCGTGGAGAGGACAGCGGAACCGGCGTGGGCTTCACCCGCAATCCTTCTACCGGAGAGAAGAATATCTTCGGCGAGTTCCTGCCAAATGCCCAGGGAGAAGACATCGTAGCGGGCACGCGCACCCCCATGCCGATTTCAAAACTGGCGGAAACCATGCCGCATGTATACCGCGAGTTGCTTGCTGTTACTGCCATGCTTGAGAACCACTATCGGGAAATGCAGGATTTTGAATTCACCATCGAAAGCGGCAAGCTCTTTCTCCTGCAAACGCGCACCGCAAAACGCGCGGCTCCGGCCGTCGTCCGGATAGCGGTGGAGATGGCGTCGGAGGGTCTCATTTCCAAAACCGAAGCATTCAACAGAGTGAAGCCCGAAAGCATCGCGGAGGTTCTCTCCAGCCAGCTTGATACCTCCTCCCATCCTGCAATTTTGACTCAGGGCCTTGCGGCTTCACCCGGATCTGTCGTCGGACAGATCGCGTTGTCTGCAAACCAGGCTGTAACCATGGTTGCTCGCGGCGAGAAGGTGGTTCTCGTCACGGAAGAGACGACGGCGGACGACATTCACGGCATGGCGGTCGCCCCCGGATTCCTTACAGCCCGCGGGGGAGCGACCAGCCACGCGGCGGTTGTGGCGCGTGGAATGGGAAAATGCTGCATCACCGGCGCACGCGACATCGAGTTGGACGAAAAGGCCGACGCGGTTCAGATTGGCGGGAAGCTCTTCCACTCCGGAGACTGGCTATCGCTCGAAGGAAGCACCGGCCGAGTATTTGAGGGCAAACTGCCGGTGCGAGCGGCGGACAACGATCATCCGCATCTTGATGCGTTGCTTGCCTGGGCGAAGAACACCGGCGCCTGTCTGGTGCGTGCCAACGCAGATACTCCCCAGGATGCAGCGGCCGCACGCCGCATGGGAGCAGCCGGCATAGGCCTCTGCCGCACCGAGCACATGTTCTTCGCGGCGGACCGGCTCGGCCACATGCGTTCCATGATCCTCGCCAAAACCAAAGAAGAGCGCGCGCGAGCGCTCGATCGACTGCTGCCGATACAGCAGCACGACTTCGAAGAACTGTTTCGTACCATGTCGCCGCTGCCAGTCACTATCAGGCTGCTCGATCCGCCGTTGCACGAGTTTCTGCCCTCGATCGATGAGATCAATGGCGAGATCACTTCAGCCCGGCGGGAGGAGAATTGGGAGCTCGCAATTGAATTGGAAGCAAATCGCAAGCAGGTTGAGACACTCCGGGAAACCAATCCCATGATGGGGCATAGAGGCTGCCGCCTGAGCCTGACCTGCCCTGAGATTTTGGAGATGCAAGTGAGGGCTATTCTGCAGGCCGCGCTGGTTGTATCTGCGGAGGGCCTCAATCCCGCTCCGGAAATTATGGTTCCCCTCATCGCCTCAGAAGAAGAGATGAAGGTGCTCGCCGAGCTGATCCGCAAAACCGCGCAGCAGGTGTTTGCAGCCCACGGCCGGGAGATTCCATACACCATCGGTGCCATGATCGAGCTTCCGCGGGCCGCAATATGCGCCGACCGCATCGCCCGCCATGTCAGCTTTCTTTCCTTCGGCACAAACGATCTCACGCAGATGACATACGGTTTCTCGCGCGACGATGCGCGCACCTACCTTGACGGCTATCTTCAGCAGGGCATTCTCAAGACAGATCCGTTCATCACCATCGATCGCGAGGGAGTCGGCTATCTGGTCGAGCTTGCGGTCAATAGCGTTCGCGCCGTTAGCCCAAAAATCAAGATTGGCGTCTGCGGCGAACACGGCGGCGATCCTGAATCCATTCACTTCTTCTCTTCACTCGGGCTGGACTACGTCTCCTGCTCGCCATTCAGGCTGCCGGTTGCGCAATTGGCCGCCGCCCAGGCGCATCTCTCGGAGGCAAGACTACCGGAAGAAAAAACTCAACCTCAGATGCTCCTCGCTCGAGAGCCAAACCGGAACAGCCAGGAGGAGCTGCAACTGGATACAGCGGCGTAGCAGGAGACTGGAGCCACCGGATCGCTTTCTATTCTCCGCTGCGAAGGCATACTGTGGAGAAGGTAGTTTCCATGAGCACCCGCCGCCACTTCCTGCAATCCGCCAGCCTGGCTCTCGCAGCTTTGTATTCGCGTCCGCTCCTCTTTGCCGATGCACCCAGCTTCATCGAGGAATTCGGCTACGGAGATGTGACGCTGGCTCCGGGGCGCGCGCAAACGCAGTTTGAGCAGACGCATTCCGTCCTGATGTCTCTCAATGAAGACAGCTTGCTCAAGCCGTGGCGGCTGCGCGCGGGCCTTCCCGCTCCGGGGCCGGAACTCGGCGGCTGGTACGACGAGGTTCCGTTAAGTAAGACTCCAAGCGGAGGTCACGGCTTCGCTCCCGGCCATGCGTTCGGCCAGTGGATTTCAGCGCTCTCCCGCGGATACGCCGTCGATGGCGACGCCCGCACCCGCGCGCGCGTAGAGCGGTTGCTGGCGCTGTATCGGCCGGCAATCTCCGGCAGGTTCTACAAGAATTTTCGTTTTCCGGCCTATGACTACGACAAGATGGTCATCGGCCTGATTGACGCGCATCAATTCGCGCATCTGCCACAGGCCTTGCCCATACTTGACGAAACAACGGACGCGGCATCGCCCCATCTGCCTCCACACGCACTCGATCGCGATGCCCCGCAGATCGCATGGCGCGCTTCGGTGGGCGACAGCACCGCGCCGGACTACGGTTGGGATGAGTCCTATACGCTGCCGGAAAATCTTTTTCTGGCCTGGCAGCGCGGCGCGGGAGTTCGCTATCGAGATATGGCCGGACGTTATCTGCTCGACAGGACCTACTTTGATCCGTTGTCAGAAAACCGAAATGTTCTGGCAGACCACCATGCCTACAGCTTCTGCAATGCGCTGAGTTCGGCCATGCAGGCCTATATTTCAACCGGCAGCCGCAAGCATCTGCTCGCGGCAAAAAATGCCTTCGAAATGATCGCGAGTGGCGAGAGCTTTGCCACCGGCGGCTGGGGTCCGAATGAGAGCTTCAGCGCGCCGGGAAGTGGAAAGCTCTATGAGAGCCTGAGTCATACCCACGCCGGTTTTGAGACGCCGTGCGGAAGCTATGCCCACTTCAAGCTCACGCGCTACTTGCTACGCGTCACCCGCGATGGACGATACGGCGACAGCATGGAGCGCGTTTTTTACAATACCGTTCTCGGCGCAAAGCGGCTGGAGCAGGACGGTCATGCCTTCTACTACTCCGATTACAACTTCTCCGCGCAGCGGACTTATTTCCCTGACGCGTGGCCATGCTGCTCGGGCACACTGACGCAGGTCGCGGCGGATTACCGCATTCTCCCGTACTTTCATCAGGGTGACGCTCTCTACGTAAACCTCTACCTGCCCTCCACCCTACGCTGGACTAACCCGGACGGGGCGCAGGTCCGTTTTACACAGCTGACGGAATATCCTTTGGATGGCCGAATCCAGATGCATCTGAGTCTCTCGCATCCTTCGACATTTGCCGTGCGGCTGAGAATTCCATCGTGGACAAGCGAGCCTGGCGTTGCGATTCGCGTCAATGGCAACCGCGTAATCGCACCGACGACCACCGGATTCGCGGAGCTTCGCCGCAAATGGAACAATGGCGATCGCATCGAGCTTGAGCTTCCCTTGCCCATGCGCCTAGAGCCGATCGACCGTCAGCATCCCGATACAGTGGCGCTAATGCGAGGGCCGCTGGTGCTGTTTGCCGTAACCGAGAGCGCCCCGAAAATTACGCGCAGGCAACTGCTCGCCGCTCGACACGCGGCAGGGAAGGAAATCGATAAATCAGCGTGGTATGCGCAAAGCGATTCCGGCCCTCTCAAGCTGGTTCCGTTTACCGCGCTCGGAGAAGAGCGATACACCACATATCTCAACGTGACCTAAAACGCGCCTACCGGATGATCTTCAACGCAGCGCGAAAAAGTCCGTCGAAATCTTTGCCAAGGGATTTTTCTTTCTCTACTGCCGCTTCGATTGCCTTCTGCGCCGCCGGTCTCTGATAGCCAAGGTTCGTCAGAGCCGAGAGAACATCTTCTGCGGCCGGCCCGGCCGCCGTGACGGCTGCCGGCGCAACCGCCATATCGTCGAGCTTTTCCTTCAACTCCACAACTAATCGCTCGGCCAGTTTCTTGCCAACTCCAGGAATGTGCGTAAGCGTGGCATGGTCTTGCGCGCGAATCGCAGTTACAGTCCGCTCCGGATTCAGCCCGCTCAGGATAGTCACCGCGAGCTTCGGCCCCACTCCGCTGACGGTAATCAGCCGCTCGAACAGCCGCTTCTCCTTCACGTCCAGAAATCCGTAGAGCGCCAGAATGTCTTCCCGCACCTGCGTGTAAATATGCAGCGAAACTTCCGCACCCTCCGATGGCAGCGCAGTAAAGGTCGGAATGCTGATGATGACCTCATAACCGACTCCGCCAGCCTCGACAATGGCGTGACCGGGTTGTTTGGCGAAGAGACGTCCGCGCAGGTGAGCGATCATAGAGCGATTCTATCGGTCCAGCGTCCTTGATCCAGTGCGGATCTTTCTAACTCGTTTCAACGTTACGACACATGGAGCATTTTGAAAACTCATGGTGTCTAAACTGTGTATTGTCACAACAAATCGAACCCCTCAGGATCGCGATGAAGAATTCACTGGTAATGGTTTGTTTCGTCCTGTTGTCCAGTCTCGTGCTTGGACAGACTCCATCGGAATCCGCTTCTTCGAAACTCCCGCTCAGCACCGACCAGATCGCAATCTATCGAGCTTTCCTTTCTGATTACAACACCGGACTCGACGCGCCCATTAACCTTTCGGATGTTACGGAGGAATTCAAGCCCGACCGGCAAGATCTTCAAGGCTGCCTGAAGGGCTTCGCGCCACCTTCAACTCCCGCCCTTTTACACCATTTCAGCAACGAGTTCTCCGATCTTCGCAATATCCGACTCATTGACGCGGCCCACCACAAAATTTCCGATCCCGGAGATGCAATTCGCAAAGGCGATTCGGTGGAGCATGCCGTTAAAGCCGGGTTCGAGGCAGGCGTTTTGCGAATATCTGAAATTTCGTTCGATCCCACTCATCATTTGGCGGCACTCACTTATTCCTTTCACTGCGGGAGCCTTTGCGGAAACGGAGCGACCGTGGTTTATGAACTGCGAGATGGAAAATGGGCGAGAAGCCAGAAATCCTGCACCTTTTGGCAGAGCTAATCGTGGCTCAGCCGCGCCGGCGGTAACGAATCTCAAATTCGTATCCGGCATTGGGCGGAAACAGCCCCGCCACCATCCGCAGGCGCTCGGCCAGCGCAGGAGCAGCAAGCAGCGGATATTCGCGCTCTCTTAACTCCGTGTAATCGAAATCGAGCGTGAGGGCGAGCATGTAGATGGCGATCGCGTCGGAAAAGGCCGCTTCGAAGTAACTGGACTTGGCCTTCTCGTCGCCGGCTTCGCGGTCGAGCGCACGCCGCCGATTCTCCCAGGCGTCCTGGCTCGTTTCGCCGCGAACCTCGGCCTTCGCCTGAGACCATACGAGATCGGAGAATCCTGCCGGAACTCCGACTGCCTCCACAAAATGATGCCCGACATTGATGAAGTACTCAAACGCCAGCGCGAATCGGTCTTGCATGATGCGCGTTGAGATGAAGATGCACTCCGCCCCGCCAAGCTTTTCATTGCGATGGCAGATCGCGCGGTCTGCCAGATCGACTGTGTATCCCGACGCGATGGTCGTCTCATCTTGTTCGCCGAGCGTGAGGGGCACAAAATAATACGCACGCCGCGCAAGGGCGTTCGCAATTGTCGACGGAACGGCCTGCACCACCCGCTCCAGGTCCTCCGGAGCGACTTGGGTCTCTCCATAGGCGGCGTAGAAAACGCCATTTCCTGCCTGCCGGACCTGCGCCTGCTGCGTTACCTCGGCAGCAGAGAGCAGCGGGATCTGAGCAGTTTCAGCCATTAAGAAGTATTCTAAACTGTGCAGCGCTGTAGGCCGGCGGCATAAGGACAAGGTTATGGCATTGAGTGAAACAATCCCTTCCCAGGACACACTCTTCGGGATTCCCGTGGGCAAACTGGGCTTTCTCTCCAGTCTGCTGATGGCCGTGGCGTTCGGCTGTATTGTGTTCTTTGCCACCTGTTTTCTCGCGATCTTCAGCCTGCTTTTCTATAACGCAGCCGGGCATCACGCCATTGATATGGCTGACGCTTATCGCTACGTTGCGTTTCCCGCGGGTTTGGTCGCGCTTGTCATTGCCTTCGCTGTGATGCTCGGTATGTGGGCCCGGCGGAAGGTTACCGGAAGGTAGCGGCTTTGGGGCTGGTAACGATCTCGCGGGAATCACTATCGAATCAACAGCCTCCCGATGACCAGGCCTATTCCTGGTGCGCTCAGCTCGAAGCTGGAGAGATTCTCTATTTCCCCGAAACCCCAATTCCCATTCCTCGCTCCGATCTGGATTTCCTGCTCGGGCAGCAGCAGGCAGACAGCTCGCTGCACAAGAACATTGCCTATAAGCCCGCCCGCGGATCAAAGCCCGATAAGCTGAGCGGAGTGGATACAAAGGGTGACCACAGCGCCGAGGTCGCACGACTGCAAAATATTATGCGCAGCTACTCGCAGGCGGTGGCCGGCTTTCTAACCGGCTTTTTGTCGCCATATCGCGCCAACTGGAAGCTGGATTACGCTAGTTTCCGTCCCATCGAGGAACAGGGGCGTGATCTTTCGCTGCGCCGCAGAAACGACCTGCTGCACACGGATGCGTTTCCAACGCGGCCAACCCACGGTGCGCGTATTCTGCGCTTCTTCAACAATATTCACCCCGAGCGTACGCGCGACTGGGTAGTTGGCGATCCTTTCGCACAGATAGTCGACCAATTCGCTCCGTCCGAAATCGCACCACGCCGAGATTCGGCCTTATCGCGCGCAATCAAAGTCGTAGGCCGGGCCGCAGGTCTCGGCACTGCGCTTCCTGGCCTCAAACGAACCCCCTACGACGACTTCATGATGCGCTTTCACAACTTCCTCAAAGAGAATTCCCGATTTCAGTCGGAGTGCACGAAATATTCGTGGAACTTTCCTCCGGGCTCGAGCTGGATGGTATATACCGATACCGTTCCCCACGCAGTGCTCGCGGGTCAATATGCGCTGGAGCAGACGTTCCTCGTCGCTCCCGAAGCTCACGTTGCGCCCGAAACCTCGCCGCTGAAAGTCCTGGAACGGATCGCCGGAACCGCCCTGATATAGAGAAAGGCGCCTGGCATATCGCTGATCCGCCCCTGAACCAATGAAGCAAAATTTTTCTGAACTTTTCCGGGCTGAGAGCGTACCTTTGTCTGCCATGAGAATCCAATCTGCCATAATCGCCTTCGCCCTCAGTCTTGCGGCGACTCCCTTCCTCAGCACTCCCGCACTGGCACAGGCACAGGCCGGTGCCTCTCCCGTGACCGCTGAAAGCCAACCAGGCTTCACCGTAGTCGGAGTATCGGTCCGCACCGACAACCAGAAAGAAGCCGGCGGGACTGGATTGATTCCGCAGATGTGGCAAAAGGCGATGCAGGAAGGCGTGCTCGAAAATATTCCTCATCGCGCGGACAACAATCTGACGGTGGTCTACACCGACTACGGTGGAACGCAATCGGGCGAATATACCTACGTGCTCGGCGTTCGCGTCACCTCTGTGGACAAGGTTCCCCAAGGCATGGTCGAAGTCAACGTGCCCGCCGGCAAGTATGCTGTTGTCCAATCGGAGAAAGGGCCCCTCCCGGAAGTTCTTCCGAAGGTCTGGCAGCGCATCTCGGCAATGACGCCCGCAGAGCTGGGCGGCCAACGCGCTTTCAAAGCGGATTATGAAGTTTATCCGGAAGGATTCAACTGGCAGGACGCACAGATTCCGGTCTACATTGGCCTGAAATAGCGCTCAATTTAGTCGCCAGATTTCAAAATTCAGGTAGCCTGCGAATGTGACCCAGCAAAGATACGGAACCATCAGCCACGCCGCGCTGGCGCTCACCTTTCTGAAGTTAACAATGGTCAAAAGAATCGCGATCCACAGCACCGCGAGATCAATGGAAGCCATCCCGAGTTGATGACGGCTGAAGAAAATCCACGACCATAAAAGATTGAACCAGAGCTGCACACAAAACAGCCTCATACTTTGGCGCCTGCACGTGCTTGGGCGTGTCTTCCATACCAGCCACACCGCCACGGCCATCAGCGCGTAAAGGGTTGTCCACACCGGAGCAAAGACCCAGTTTGGAGGGTTCAGCGGAGGCTTCGCGAGCATCGCATACCAGACCGGGATGTTATGCGCGCTGAAGATGGATGAAACTCCCGCGACCACAAAACACAGCAACACCCAGCCGACCAGCGCCCGTGCGGCGGCCCGCCGAGTAAACTTGCTCAATTCAGACTGAGTCGCCATTTCGTTCTCCCCACCTTACGATGCTCCGGCTATTGCGCTCGACGCAAATCCTTTCACACCATATTCTGGAAGAAGACACCATCCTGAGTTTGAGACCAATTTCTTCTATGAGCTCTGCAGAAAATCCAGTTCAGATCAAGCTTCCCGACGGCTCAGTCAGACAATTCGCCTTCGGCGTTACTCCGTTGCAGGTGGCGGAAAGCATTTCACCGCGATTGGCTTCGGCTTCGATTGTGGCGCGGGTAAAACCGTTGGACTCGACCGCCGCTGCTACGATTTCCGCCGGCGAAGAGGCTATGTACGCTGCAGAAGATGCCAAGGCTGAGCGCCTCGTTGATCTAACCACGCCGATCCTGCAGGACACTGAGTTGCAACTCCTCACCGAGAAGGATTCGGATGCTTTGCGCGTCGTTCGCCATTCCGCCGCTCACGTCATGGCCACTGCTGTGCTCGAACTATTTCCCGAAACCAAGCTCGGCCATGGTCCTGCAACAGATTCCGGATTCTTCTACGACTTTTATCGCCCCACGCCGTTTACTCCGGAAGACCTCAAGCTGATCGAAGGCCGCATGGCTGAGGTTGTCGCGCGCGATGAGAAGTTTATCCGCGAGTTCGAGCCGCGTGAAGAAGGGTTAGCGCACTTCAAGGCCGATCACGACTTCATGAAGGTCCACTTCATCGAGCGCTTCACGCATGAAGGTGAGGACATTTCTCTTTACCGCAATGGCAAATTTGTAGACTTCTGCCGCGGCCCGCACGTGCCCTCCACCGGCCGGGTGAAGGCATTCAAAGTCACCACCCTCGCAGGAGCCTATTGGCTCGGCGACGAAAAGAACCCGCAGCTTCAGCGCATTTATGGCACCGCTTTTTTTTCAAAAAAAGAATTGGACCAGCATTTTGCGCGACTGGAAGAGGCGGCGAAGCGCGATCATCGCCTGCTCGGCAAGCAGCTCGACCTCTTTTCCATTGAGGAAGCCGCCGGCCCCGGCCTCATCTTCTGGCATCCGAAAGGGGGCATGATCCGCAAGATCATGGAGGACTGGATGCGCGACGAATGTATCCGCCGCGGCTACGATCTCGTCTACACGCCCCACGTGATGCGCCTGCAACTTTGGAAGACCAGCGGCCACGCCGGTTTTTACGCGCAGAACATGTTCGCTCCCATGGAGCTCGACGACGCCGAGTATCAGTTGAAGCCCATGAACTGCCCGGGCCACATCCTTATCTATAAGAGCTTGCCGCGCAGCTATCGCGACCTGCCCGTGCGTTACGCCGAGCTCGGCAGCGTGTACCGATATGAGCGCTCCGGTACCATGCACGGTCTGCTGCGCGTTCGCGGCTTTACCCAGGACGACGCGCACATCTTCTGCACGCCTGAACAGATTGAAGATGAAGTGGCCGCCTGCATCGGGTTCGCTCAAGCCGTCCTCACCACTTTCGGCTTTACCGAATTCAAAATCGAGCTCTCCACGTGGGATCCCAAAGACCGCCAGAGCTATGCCGGTTCCGATGACAAATGGGATCTCGCCATCGGCTCGCTCCAGCGCGTGCTCGACCGCAAGGGTATCCCTTACAAGACCATTTCAGGAGAAGCCGCGTTTTATGGACCGAAAATTGACATTAAGCTGGTCGACGTCCTCGGGCGCCTGTGGCAGCTCTCGACTGTGCAGTTCGACTTCAACCTTCCGGCGCGTTTCGAGCTTGAATATGTTGGCGAGGATGGCGAACGGCACCAGCCGGTGATGGTCCATCGCGCCCTCTTCGGCTCAATTGAGCGCTTCTTCGGAGTGCTCATCGAGCACTACGCCGGAGCCTTCCCGCTCTGGCTCGCTCCGGTGCAGATCGGTTTGGTTCCTATCAGCGAACGCCACCAGGCGTATGCCGAAAAGGTTCAGCGCGAGTTGCAGAAGGCCGGATTCCGTGTCGAGCTCGACAGCCGCAACGAAAAGATGAACGCCAAGATTCGCGACTTCACCATGCAGAAAATCCCTTACGTTCTCATCATGGGTGACAAAGAGGCGGAGGCAGGATCCGTGAGCGTGCGCACCCGCGGCAAAGGCGATCAAGGCTCAACCTCTCTGGAGCAGTTCATTGCTGATGTGAGTTCGCTTGTCCGGAATCGGGCAATCGGCCTTTAGGTTCTAGCGTCTTGCGGATACAGTGAAATCGTGAATCGAGATGAGCGATAACCGAATGCCTCCGAAATTGCGTGTCGCACTTATAAATCGGCAGGACACGAACGATGTGGGCGTTCTCTCCGGCTATCCATATTTCATGGCAAGAGCCTTGGAGCGGCAGTCTGTATGCATCACCCCAATCGGCCCCGTGGACTCCACATGGATGAAGATCGGACGGTATCTCAGCAGAACCTCCTCCCATCTCATAAAGCGGAGATATGACTGGACCCATTCCATCGTCGGTTCGCGGGAATTAGGCGGATGGTTTTCGAAACGTTTGAGCCGGTCCGAGTACGATGTCATCTTCGCGCCAGTGGCTTCCAGTGAGATTGCTTACCTGAAGACTTCAGTTCCGATTGTTTATTTGACAGACATGACCTTCAGAGCGGCCTCGTCGTACTACGCATCTTTCTCAAACTTGTTACCTTTCACGGCCGCAGAGGGGAACCTGATCGAGAAGCGAGCCATTCGCAACGCTGCGAAAATAGTGGTTCCGTCTGATTGGACTGCGCAATCGCTCCGAGAAGATTACCTTTGCGAGCCTGATAAGGTCGAGGTCGTTTCTTTCGGCGCGAATTTGGATGACCCTCCCTCTCGCGACGAGGCGCTGCGCCACCACAACCTGAATTGCTGCAAATTGCTCCTGCTCGGAGTGAATTGGGATCGGAAGGGCGGCCCGCTGGCGCTTGAAATTCTTAAATCACTTCTAAAGCGCGGCCTCAAGGCCGAACTACTCGTCTGTGGATGCACGCCACCACCGGGGATTTCGCATTCCTCGATGCACGTTTTGCCGTTCCTCAACAAAAACAAGCCAGATGAGGCGCGACAGCTTCGCCAACTGCTACTCACCTCTACCTTCCTGCTGGTGCCTTCACTGGCAGAAGCCTGGGGACTCGTGTTTTGCGAAGCGTCGGCATGCGGTTTGCCTTCCATAACTCGGGCAACCGGGGGAATCCCCAGCGTAGTGCGCAACGGAATCAATGGTTTATGCCTGTCTCCCGGAGCGGCCGCGGAACAATATTCCGACCAGATCATAGATCTCTTTCAGAATCCGGCGCAATACCGATCCCTCCAGCTCTCTTCGCGCAGCGAGTACGAACAGCGGCTGAATTGGAACGTATGGGCTTCTCGAATGGTTGAGATTTTCGATTCGATAAAAACTTCAAATCCCACTCTGAGGCGCACACCTCGACCAAGTAATGCGCGCGGAGATTTTTCCAGCCTCGCTCCTGATTGCGATACCATGAAAGCGGACCCGAATGGTAAACCTCGAGACCACCGAACTGCGAGGCAGTAGAGCAAGTGCTGCGAGCCACGGAACTGAAAGATCGAACAATGTCGATTTTTTAGATGTTTCCCTGGTTTTCGCGGGATCATGGCGGAGTATTCTTCTTGTGGCCGTCATCGCAACCATTGTCGGTGGACTAGTGAGCGTCCTCCTTCCTCCAACCTACACGGCAACTGCGATCATCATTCCTCCTCAGCAACAGCAGTCCTTCGCGTCGGCGATGGAGGGAGAACTGGGATCTTTGTCCGGAATCGCTGGCGGCGGAAGTGCCGCCAGCATCTTCAAGAATCCCGGTGAGCTTTACGTGGGAATTTTAAAGAGCCGGACGATCGCGGATCAGCTGATTGAGGCAAACCACCTCAGATCGGTTTACCACGCGAAGACCATGATCGATGCACGGGCAAAGCTGAAGCGGAAAAGCAGCTTTGAAGCAGCTAAGGATGGCCTTATCCTTATCGCTGTCACCGATCACAACCCTCAACGCGCCAGCGACCTCGCCAATGGGTATGTGGATTCGCTTTACCGCATGAACTCCACCCTGGCCATTACTCAGGCGGCACAGCGTCGCGTATTCTTTGACCAGGAACTCGTAAGAGAAAAGGTCGCTCTTGACCATGCCGAGAACGATCTTGCAACTACCCAGCGAAAGACCGGCGTGATCCAGCTAACCGGGCAGGCGCAGGAGATTATCGTGTCCATTGCCCAATTGCGCGCGCAGATCGCTAGCCGCGAGGTGCAGATACAGGCTCTCAAGACCTTCGCCACCGATCAGAATCCGGACATCATCCGAGCGCAGCAGGAAATCGACTCGCTGCGTGACCAATTGGAAAAGCTTCAGAATAGCCAGGCCAAACTTTCCCCTGGCGATATACAGGTTCCCTCCGGCCGGGTTCCGGAAGTAGCTCTCGAATATACTCGCAAAGTGAGAGAAGTCCGCTATCACGAGGCCCTCTACAATCTGCTGACCAAGCAGTATGAGGCGGCGCGCATCGACGAGGCGAAGTCCGCGCCCTTAATCCAGGTCATCGACCGGGCAGTTCCGCCAGACAAGACATCGGGACCTCCGCGCCTATTGATTGCCCTCGGTTCTGGGTTGCTGGGGATATTTGCGGCATGCGCCTGGCTATTGATAAGAAATGGCTATCGGCGCATGCGGGATGTGCCGGAAAACGCGATTCGTCTGCAGGAATTGCGGCAGAAATTTCGCCATTCTGGATAGTGCTCTCTCCGGAAGCTCACCTCCGTGTTTAAGATTGCGCTTTGCCATCCTTGCGCACTGTTTGCCATCAAGGGAGCAACTGAACCCGGGCCAGTCGATTTCGCGCAGCAGACCCGATTTTTCTTCGTTCCTCCGGTATCAGGACAACTTGCCAGAACAAGAGAATGCTTAACAGGCATCCCACTACGGCAGAAACGCTACGCAGAGACATTGAAGGAAGAATATTCCGGAGAAGCACTGAAAGAACCAACGGAGCGAAACAAAGTGAAGGACGCAGCAAGGAGTCCTGCACATACTCTCGGACCGAGAACTGTATTTCCGGAGTCCGGCGCATATTGTAAAAAAGATTGCCTCCGAAGCCGAAGATCGCGCCGACCAAGGTTCCGAGCGCCACTCCCAAGGCTCCGAAGTAGCGACCCAAGATCACGCTGGAAATCAGATTCGTCACTCCCTCGAGCAGGGGAATGAGGATAACTCGCCGCTGTTCTCCGCTGCCGATCATCGCCAAGGCGTATGGTGTAGCGGAAACTCGTAGTATGTTCGCGGTCACCAGCACCTCTAGAAGTAAGGCGGCATGTTGCGCATATTCCGGCCCCACCCAGAATCTGAGGAGCCGTCCGGCAAACAATATCAATGGAAGCCCCGTGCCTAGCAGCAGGACCATGCCGAGACGAGTTGACACCACAACGAGCCTGCCCAGTTCCGCACGATCCCCCCGCGCGTGGACCACCGCGGCGGGGGCTCCCATAGCTCCGAAGATGGCCCCAAACATACCCGCGAGGAAGGTAACGGCGGTCGCCGCAACTGCGTAATACGCAACCTGATCGAAGCGGTAAATGCCCACAATGGTGAGGTCGAGCCCGGTAACCAGCAGTAAGCCCACTCCCCACACCGTTAAGCTGAAGCAATAATCGAAAAGCTCTCGCGCCGCAGCGACAGAGACGTGGCGCGGCGAAAGATGCATGGTCGGAATGAGGGAAGCTATCACCTTGCGAAAGACAAGATATTGAATGGCATAGGAGCTGAGATTCGCAATTGAGAGCACGATCGCCATCGATACGATGCCGCCGCCATGGCGCACCACAACCACTAGAAGCAGCGCACTAATAATGCGGCTCCCTCCAATAATTACTGCCGGCAATTCATTCCGCTGAAAGCCAACAAAGGTGCCCGTAAAGACCGACGCGGGTATCCCTATTGAAAGGGAACCTCCAACCAGCAGGAGCGCCACGCGAATATCGAAGATCATAGGGTGCTGTAAGTGATGAAAAATCTGGGGTAGGAATGACGCCAGCAGTAGCAGCCCTGATATCGCAATGCACCCACATGCGATTAAACATGCGAGCGCTGTGCTCACAATTCGATCACGATGCTCCGCATCTCCGCGCTCTGTGCAGTGCGCTACAAACCGGGCGACGGCTGTCTGGATTCCGAAGTCGAGGTAGCCGACGTAGGCGCTGAGCTGCAAGACCAACGACCAGGCGCCGAATGCCTGGGTCGACATGGAACGGGTGAGGAATGGCGGCAGGAACACCGCAACAGCCGCCGACGCCCCCCCGCGTATTACATTAAACCCGGCGTTCTTTAGAAGAAGCAGATTTTCGCGTCTGGTGGTCACATCCTGCCGCTTCCGGCCTCTGCACTGGAAATCCCCTCCAAGTGATTGGCGGGGGTGGCAGATACCAGTTCTGCATTGCGAAACTCGCTGTGCCAGTCAATCACCGGCGCGAGGCATGTGGATTCGAGATGCGTAGCCAAACTGGGGATGGGACCCCAAAGTCGTCGTGAACCACGCGCCAGGATCTGCCCAAACCCCCAGAACCACGCCTTGAGCCACAACTTGAACATCATTAAATTCCGCCAATACACTCTGAAATTCAGCAGGCCAACCTTCTGAGTGATAGCCATCCAGATACTGCCGTCCTCATTTCCGGTTTGGTAGGTCTTGAAAAGAGTACGGGTGGCCAAAAGAGCTTCTTTCGTTGAGAGAAAGGTCAGGCAAGTTGCAGTACTTGTTCGCCAGTGTCGACCGGCGAAAGGCTTGATCAAGTGGCGCTCATCTGCCAAGGGCAGGTCATAATTGCCGGAATGATCATATGGGGTGACAAAATCCGCCGTGTGCGTGTTCCGCGCGAACTCAACCATTTCGACGAGCGCGTTCGGAAGATAGAAATAATCGTCCTCGGCAAAATAAACAAGTTCTGATTCCGTCTGGCTGCTGAGCAGATCGACCTGCATCGAAAATGTCCCAAGGTTGCCTATAGCATCAAGTTTAAGGATAACCAGTTCATCGTCGTCGAAATAGCGACGAAATAAATTGTCATATTCCGGCGGACAGCCATCGAGCAGAACCCACATCTTTATGCGAAGTGGCCCAAGCGCCTGCTTGAATGACCGAAGACAATATTCAGACAGCAGGAGTTTGTCTTCGGCCCAGGCGGCTGGCATCTTGGAAACACGCGAATAAATCCTGTACGCAATGGCTAAATCTAACATCGGATGCGTGCCAATTCCTCTCGCAGGCGCCAATATGAGGGATAAAGTACCTCTGCTTTTCCCCTCATTTTACATCTGGCGTGGCCACCGGCAGCCACGATTGCTTGTCAGGCGACCAAGTCTTTATAAGGCGAGCGGGCGAGCCGACGATCATCGAGTAGGCGGGAAATGACTGCGTAACAACAGAGTTGATGCCGACGATGCAATGGCTTCCCAGGCGGACTCCAGGCAAAATAACGGCACGATACCCAAGGAACGAACCCTCGCCAATCTCAACGTCTCCGCCGGAGATCAGTGGCTGTTTCATTATCAGACCTGCCTCGGGATTGAGACCGTGAGAACAATCGTTGATGTAGACCCATTCGCTGAGAACGCATCCATCTCCGATGACCACACGACCGATAGCAGCGAGGTAGAGATGAGGGCCGATATAGACGTCTTTGCCGATAACAATTGTTGGCGAAAAGCGTTGTCCAGCATACTCATGAATGGGACTAATGAGAGCGTCGCTTCCAATCGATGTGCGATCGCCCACCACGATTGAGCTATGACCACTGATCCGATTGGGGCGATCTATTCTTACGTCTACGCCGGCTTTGATTCCGCGCGAAGGCTGCGAGAGTTTGCTCCTGAGTGCGTTCTTGATACTACGTAACATGTTTAAGGCTCGAGAGTCTTTATCTGTTCAGTTAAACATCAGCGGAAGTTCGAAATGATTCAACGCGTCTGGTTCATTCAACCGAAGCCTTCGCCTGGCGAACCCAAATTTCCTTCGCAGGATCGTACATTCGAATCACGACAGCGGGACTGCCCGCCACAACCGAAAAATCAGGGACATCATTCGTGACGCAGGAGTTCGCGCCGACAACAGAATGTTTCCCAATACAGACGTTTGGCATTACGATAGCCCCAAAACCAAGAAAGCAGTTATCGCCGATCTCAACGTAAGAATCCTCATCCAGAATTCTGGCTCCGATGGGCCGAGGGTCGCCCACATCCTCGTACGGATGCGTGGTGTCTACGATCGCACAGTGTCCGGCGATACTGACGTTATTTCCGATGCGAACTCTGGAGTGGCAAATGATATGAACGTTCTGCTCAATCGTGACGTTATCGCCGATCCGCAGGTCGGGAACGCGAGACGGCTTATCTACAATCGCATTGAGCCGCACCCCGTTACGGATCAGAACTCGATTGCCAAGATGGATGTAGCGGGTGTTGTATAGCGACACCGGTTTACGGATCAGGCAATGGGATCCCATTGAGCCAAAAACGTAACGGTAGAAGAAATGCGTCTTCGCGAGAAAATACGCGTCTCTCAGTTGGTTGATCTTTTCATAGAGCGGCATCTGAAAAAATCGACGCGCGCGCGGCATCGCTGACAGACTCCCTGCCTCAGTCATAGAATGAAGATAATATAAGACACGTGAATTCCAGCGGAACCGCCGCTCGCCGGGCCTGATCTGCGGGAAAGAGTCGATAAGGCGATACGTGAAAATCTTAATTACCGGCGGAGCCGGATTCATCGGTAGTCAGTTGGCCCGTCATTTAACCTCGCAAGGCGAGGAGATTACAATTCTGGACAATTTTTCCCCGCAGGTTCACGCTGGACGCGAAAACCTCCACGCGGACCTGGCCTCGAAAGTTCTCCTTCTGCATGGCGATGTCGCTGATTCGGCGATTCTCGAGAAAGCATTGAACAATGTAGAGTACGTCGTACATCTGGCTGCGGAAACCGGCACCGGCCAGTCCATGTACGAGGTTTGCCGCTATGAACGGACAAACCTGGGCGGCAGCGCGGCTCTTTACGAATTGCTTGCAAAAAATCCCCGCCATAATATCCAGCGGATAGTCGTCGCCTCTTCGCGGGCCATCTACGGAGAGGGAGCATACCGATGCGAACACGACGGCATTGTTTATCCGCCGTCTCGCGCCAGCAGCGCAAAACGGCAGGGTGAATTCGACCCGATCTGCCCAGTCTGCGGTGCGGCCTGCAGAAGCATCGCAACCTCGGAGGCATCCCCGATGCAGCCATCCTCGTTTTATGGGCTCACCAAGCAGATGCAGGAGCAGACAGCCATGCTGTTCGGTCGCGTGTTTGGAATTCCAACAGTCGCGCTGCGCTATCAAAATGTGTATGGGCCAGGACAGTCGCTGGACAATCCCTATACCGGAATCCTAGCCGTCTTTTCGAATCTCGCGCGGAAAGGACTGCCTCTTCGGGTATTCGAAGATGGAGCCGAAAGCCGGGATTTCGTCTATGTGGAGGACGTAGTCCTTGCGACAGCGGCGGCCCTCACGGTCGACTTATCAGGATTCCACGCGGTCAACGTGGGGTCTAACCACAGGACCAGTGTGCTGCAGGTCGCCCAAACGATAAATTCATTCTACGGAAATCGCTCGGTGGTGGAAGTAACCGGGGCCTTTCGCGAGGGTGACATAAGGCATGGCCTCGCCAACCTAGCCTTGGCTAGGCAAATCCTCGGATATGAACCGCGATGGAAATTCGACGATGGAATCCGACAGTTCCTCGCTTGGGCGAATCGGAGCGAGCCCGACAGCTCTGGATACGAGCGCTCACTTGCCGAACTGAAACAGCGGGGACTCCTCCATGGGCGCTGCTGAATACCGGGAGATTACCATCGAAGTGCCGAGCTCCTTCGTCCCGGGCAAAGTTGGCATTGTTACTGTCACATTCAATAGCGAGCCGGTGCTTCAGGATTTCTTCGCGTCTCTCGACGGGCAGACCTACAGCAACTTTCTTCTGATCGCGGTAGACAACGCCTCGGCTGATCAGACGCTCGCATTACTCGAGCAGCATCGCTCTGATCGCCAGTTCGTCCTGGCGAACGCCGAGAACCTGGGAATTGCCGAAGCAAACAATCAAGGAATTTGTGCGGCGATTGAGGCGGGCTGCGAATTTGTGATGCTGCTGAACAATGACGTGACGCTGGACCCTGAAATGCTCTCAAAGCTGGTCGAGGGATTGGACTCGTACAACTGCCAGATGACGGTTCCACTGATGTACTTCCATGAACCGGCAAACCGCATTTGGGCGGCAGGCGGCGGCTTTCATAAAGCCTTGGGGATGCGTGTATACCATCGTCACGCGCATGAGGCCGAAACTCCTCAGAGCACAACTCCAAAGCGCATTGACTATGCGCCTACGTGTTGCGTTCTTGCGCGGCGGGAAATATTCGCTCATGTCGGACTTATGGACCCGCGATACTTTGTCTATTACGACGATGTAGATTTTATGTTCCGCGCCCGGCAAGCAGATATACACATGTTCTTTGTCCCAGGTGCCAAGCTGTGGCACAAGGCAAATGCTCTCACCGGCGGCGCCGAATCCGATTTCACCTACTACTACGGGGCAAGAGGAAGATCGCTTTTTCTCTACAAGCATTTGGGCCGATTCTCAGCGTTTGTCTTCTTCAGCCTTCATGTGGCCCTCGATCTTTCGCGCGCCGTTTTCCGCAAAACGTTTCGCCATCCCTGCAAGTTAAAGTGGAAGGGAATGAGGGAAGGAAGAAGAGTGGCTTTGAATTCTTAGCCGCGGAAACCTGAATCTGATGAATGTATTGATTGATGCGATCGCCATCCGAAAAAGCAAGGCTGGCGTCGGCGTTTATGCCGAGAATCTTATTGACGAGCTTGTCCGCGATCCCTCCTCAACACATTTCTACGTGCTGGCGCAAAGTGATGATGCCGATCTTGATTACAGCCATTGCTCCAACGTAACCATGGTCCGCGTGCCGGCAATGCTCTTCCGCAAATTGCCCTTGCGCTTCCTGCTGGAGCAGGCGGTGCTCCCCTTGTTGCTCGTTAGGCACCGCATCGATGTATTGCATTCACTGCATTATTCCTTCCCTCTGGTGCGGTTTGGCACGAAACAGATAGTTACGGTCCACGATATGACCTTCTTCAATATGCCGGAGGTCCACGTTCCCGTAAAGGTGGCTTACTTCCGGATCTTCATCAGAGCGGCCGTCCGCTTTGCCGACAAAATCATTTTCGTTTCCCATTCCACGATGAAGGACTGTGTGACTCGGCTGGGCCCGATAAAAGGATCGGCCCAAGTAATTCACCTGGGTAAGAGTGAGGCTTTCCATCCAGCGCTCGACAAAGAACGAACACGGCAGGTACGCCGAAAGTACGCCCATGGCTCGGAGTTCGTCTTATATCTTGGCACTATCGAGCCCCGGAAGAATCTCTCTCGGCTCATTGCCGCATTCGCGCCCGTGAGCGCTCGTCATCCCGGATTGTTGCTCTTGCTGGCAGGCGAAAAGGGTTGGATGTACGACGATCTGCTGGCGTCAATTCGCAAGCTCAATTTGGAATATTGCGTGGTCTTCACCGGCTTTGTCCCAGAGGACGAGAAGCCATTTCTCATCGGGGCAGCAAAGGCGTTCGTCTACCCTTCTCTTTATGAGGGGTTTGGCATCCCCGTCCTGGAGGCGCTTGCATGCGGAGTTCCGACCTTGACAAGCCGCGTTTCCTCGATCCCGGAAGTCGCAGGAGACGCCGCCCTCTTGGTCGATCCGGCCGACGTGGAAGCCATGTCGTCCGGATTGGAGCGCGTGATCTCGGATGAAGCTCTTCGCGATCGGCTGAGGCGGGAATCTGTACGCCAAGCAGCGCGGTTTAGCTGGCGCAGGACCGCAGAGCTGACGTTGGGCGCATACCACAGCGTGCTTTCGATGCCTGGTCGCGGCTGCAATGTCGAATGCACGAATTGTGCCGAGGGGGACAATGACTGATCTCGATTCAATCGCGCTGATAATCCCAACCCTCAACGCCGCCTCCGCCGAGTGGGCATCCCTCGCACGTGCAATCGCAATTCAGGGCGTGTCTCCGCAACAAGTTCTCATCGTCGATTCAGAATCGACAGACGGAACCGGACAGAGAGTTGTCGACAGCGGTTTTCGCCTGGTCAGCATTCCACGCGCCCGATTCAATCACGGGGGAACCCGCCAATGGGCCTTGCAGTTCTTCCCTGAGGCCGAGATTATCGTTTATCTGACTCAGGATGCGATTCTCGTTGAGCATGCTTTGAGGAGCCTGGTTTCGGCGTTTCGTGATCCAAAGATCGCGGCTGCATTCGGTCGCCAGCTTCCCCGGAAGGCGGCAGGTCCGGTTGAGACACATGCGCGGCTTTACAATTATTCTCGGGATTCCAGCATCCGCTCACTCGCAAGCCGCGACAGCATGGGATTAAAGTCAATCTTCTTCTCGAACTCATTCGGAGCGTACCGCAGGCAGGTGCTCGAATCCATCGGCGGATTTCCGACCAATGTAATTCTCGGCGAAGATACCATCGTAGCGGCACGACTGCTGCTCTCTGGCTGGAATATCGCCTATGTCGCCGAGGCGCAGGCATATCATTCCCATTCCTTATCGACGATTGAGGAGTTCAAGCGCTACTTCGATACCGGAGTTCTGCATTCAAGAGAGCCGTGGCTCCTGAAAGAATTCGGCGGGGCATCCGGAGAGGGCCTGCGGTTCGTGAAGTCGGAGTTGCGCTACCTGTGGCGGAACCGTCCCGCCCTCATCCCGCTCGCCTTTTTAAGGACCGCGACAAAATTAGCCGGATACAAACTCGGAAGGGTCGAGCGGAAACTCGGCCGCAGTCTCAAACAGCGTCTGAGTATGCATCACCGGTTCTGGACCGGGGTTGGACACAACGAATGTCCTTGAGGAAAGAATCGTCGCCCCTCATCCTCGAGCTTCGCCTGTCGATAATTCAGCAGGTAGACCATCACAAAAAAAAACTGCTCAGGATTTGAATATCCCCCGCCTCGCAGCAGTTTCTGGAAGAACACCGTAAGTATCGCGCTGGAAATGGCCGCCCTTTCGCCTCTGCCCTTCACGCGGAAGTGCACGATGAACCAGAGAATCCCAAGAAATCCCAACACTCCCATCTCGGAGAGCGAGCGCAGCGTAAGGGACGATGCGTCCTGAACATTAGCTCCCGAATCCCATCCGGCCGCTTCCACCAGGTCCTCTCCCGGCACGTCATGAATGTATTTCTCATTTGATTGCACATGCGATCCAAGCCCATTTCCCAGGACCGGATGCACTTCAAGCACTCGCTCGGTTACGAACATGTTCGATATCAGGGCGTAGGTGCTGAGATTAGTTCCTGAAACATCGCTGTTGACCAGTGCGCCAGCCGTGTCGTTCACTCTCAGACGAACGTCAGAAGAGGCACTGTATAAACCAACTCCAACTGCGCAGGCAAGGACAACGGCTATCAGCAGACCTCCCAGCCTTTTCCCGAACAGTAGGAAAAGGCCGAAGATGACTGCAAGATATCCGTCTGATGACATGGAAAGGGCTATGCCGAGCGTCATCCATAGCACCTCCTTGCGGCGCCTGCCGTAAGTACGCCATTGGTAGGCATACCAGTAATACGCCGGCAAAGTCAGAACGCAATACGCTGAAGGCTCGGTAGTAAGCCCGTGAAGGCGCAATAGTCTATGCTCATACAAGCATCCTGCCGCCCACATCAGAAGCGCCACCAGCGTCAGCGAGTAAGCAATTCTTGCGTAGCTCACCCATGAATCGGCGATCCTGTCATCCTGCAAATGGAAAAAATTGCTGAAGTACAGAGCACTTAGTCCTATCGCAAGAATCTGTTTGCCGAATAGATAAACAGAATCCGTGCCCCTCCACACGCCGAAGAGTCCACTCGCCAACAGATACAGGAGAAACCAACCCAGCCACTTCGGAAATATCAGCGGATGCAAAAAACCCCACATCAGCAGAAGGTTGAAAACCATGACCATGTAGAAGAAATAAACAGTGGAGCCAACGTGGATGTATAGGGCTCCACTGAAAACTCCGAGCAGCGTGGAAGCGTAAATATACCGACTCAAGGAAATCGGAGCAGGGAAGGCGCTCGGACGATCAAATAAGACAGCTTCCACTCCTCCACCCCTTCCATCGCGTCGCAATCAGTTGCTAAATAACCTCATCCCAGTTTATCCGTCCTGAACTGCGGCATTCCTCTATTTTCCAATGCAGAAGCTCGAAAATATCCGGTTCAGGATATCGTCAGCGGTGGTCTCACCCGACAGGCTGTCGAGCTGCCGTAAAGCCTCATAAAGATCGAGAAGCAGCATTTCGTGGGGAACTTTCTGGCGTACTGCCTCTGCCGCTTTGTCGAGCGCCGCGAGTGCCCCCGTTACAGCCTCATGCTGTCGCAGGCTGGTCAGCATCCCGCTTTCTGCTTCCCCTGGATTGCTGATCATCTTCAGCAGCGCATCCCGCATCTCCGCAATCCCCTCACCGGTTACCGCGGAAGTATTCATCGCCGCCAGAGGCAGCTCGGGAAAATTTCCGCCGGGAAGCGCAAGATCGCTCTTGTTCCGAACAATCATCACGCGGCGGCCCTCGAGCGATTCAATGAGCGAGATCTCATCGCTGCGCACCTGCACACCCGCTTCCAGAACCACCATCACCACATCCGCATCTGCCAGCGCTTCCCGCGACTTCTGTACCCCGATCACCTCAGCCTCGTCAGTGGTTTCGCGCAGTCCCGCTGTATCCATAAGTTGCAGTGGAATTCCCCCGAGCGAAACCGTTTCCGTCACCAGATCGCGCGTGGTGCCCGGCATCGCAGTCACGATTGCGCGTTCGCGCTCCAAAAGACGATTGAAGAGCGATGATTTTCCCACGTTGGGTCTGCCCACAATCGCAAGCGTGAGGCCGGAATGAACGATCCTGCCGTGCTCGAACGATTTTTCCAGAATCGTAAGAACTTTGCTGATCGAATGAATGCGCTCGCTAATCTCCGCATCCGGCATAAGGTCTACATCGTCTTCCGCGAAGTCAATCCCCGCTTCGAGCGCCGAGATCAACTCCACCAGCGGCTGCTTTGCGGGCTTAATCCGCTGCGCGAGCGCGCCGCCCATCTGCTCGGCGGCCACGCGCGCCTGATACAGCGTCTGTGACTCAATCAGGTCACGAACCGCTTCAGCCTGTGTCAAATCGATGCGTCCCGATAGAAACGCGCGCTCCGTGAATTCACCGGGACGCGCTAGACGCGCTTCGTGCCGCACCGCAGATCGCACCAGCAGATCCAGAATGACCGGCGAGCCATGCGCCGCAATCTCCACCATGTCCTCTCCGGTATAGGAATTCGGCCCTACGAAGTACGTCGCGATCGCCTCGTCTAATTTGGCCTGCGTTTCCGGCTCGAGTATCTCGGCAAAACGCGCCTGCGCGTGCGACAGCCCGGTTCTCAAGGCAAGCAGCGAATTCGCTATCTCAAGCGCGCGCGGTCCTGAAAGCCGCACAATTCCGATGCCTCCGCGCCCGGGAGGCGTGGAAATAGCAACAATGGTCTCATTACTCGATAACTCGTGTCTGGAAATTTGCGCTGGTGACTGCAATTTTATGGGCTCGCGGGGTGGATCAGCGGCGTCGGCCGCGGCCACCCGCAAAGGAAGGCTGATTCCCAAGCGCGGCAAGCTTGCTCTTGTCATAGCCCGGCGCATGCGCGACCACAAAGCGCCCCAGCCCTTCGCCCGTGGAAGACGTCTCTATGTCATCGTAGGAGCGAAATGCCAGATGCAGCATGCGGCGCTCACGCGAGCTCATGGGAGCAAAGCTGTAAGGCTGGCCCGTGCGGCGGACCTTCTCCGCTGCCGTGTCCGCTGCGAGCTTCAACTCGCGCGCCCTTAGAGCTTTGAAATTGTTAGCGTCAAAAGAAACCTTGTCGTGCTCCTCATTCTCCAGCCGAATGACTTTGGCCGCGACATGTTCCAGCGCCCTGAGCAGCTCCCCGGCGCGCTGGGTAAGCAGCGGCGCATCCGGACCGGCGAGTTCTACATAGATCTCGCGCGCCTCGAGCTTGTCAGGATCGGCTGCCCCTTCCCCAGCCGTGATGCGGTATTTCAATCGCAAACCGCCGAGTGTGGTGAGCGTTTTCAACAGAGCGGCTATCTTCTGAGCGGCGGCAGAATAATCCTCGATAGGCATCAACTCTAGTATCTCATTCAGCGGTTTTTTCGTCAGGTGGATAGCTGCACCGAAGTATCTTTTGCTATCTGGCGAGTCATACCGCGACCGGCGGAAGGGCCATTACAGCGTGTTCAAGATGGCGCCGAAAGCGCGTATCACCGGACGCGCAGCCCTCACCGGGCGTTAATTACTTTTTTCCCCTTCTTCTTCGCCGCTCGTTTCAGCGCCAGCTCGCGCATCTCGCGTCCCATGCTGGTGCGGTTGATTATTACCTGCTGACCAAAGCCGATGAAGTTACTGCCCGCCCAGTAAAGTGACAGCCCCGCACCGTAATTCAACATCATAAAGCCAAAAACCGCCGGCATCACGAACGCCATCATCTTCTGCTGTGTTGGATCCATGCCCGGCGACGGCGTGAGATATTGCATCAGGAACATGGAGACAATCACAAAAATCGGCAGAATGTACAAAGGATCGGGTGCGGATAGATCATGCAGCCACAGCCAGTGGGCATTGCGCAGCTCGATTACGTTCTCGAGCACTCGATAAAATCCGAACAGCAGTGGCCATTGGATCAGCATGGGCAGGCAGCCGCCGAACATGTTCACGCCCTCGGCCTTCTGCAACGCAAACATTTCCTTCTGCATCTCCTGCTTGCGCGGGTCGGTGGCCTTGTACTTCCCGTACTTCGCTTTGATCACGTCCATCTGCGGCTGAATCCGCTGCATCTTCAGCGACGACTTCATCATCTGGAAGCGTGTCGGCAGCATCGCCAGGTTCAGCACCAGCGTCAGCAACAGAATGGCCCAACCCCAGTTCGCAACGACATGGTTGTAAATGAAGCGCAGCCCCGCGAACAGCGGCTTCGCAATCACTCCCCACCATCCGAAGTTCACCACCTTCTCAAGGTTCACGCCGCTCACGGAATGAATCGCTCCCAGCACGTTAAGCGCCTTGGGCCCGGCGAAGACTCGCACATCCAGCGGCCCCGAGGAGTCGCCGATCGCCGCGCCTAATACCGGAGCATGGTCCACCTGCGCCGCGTCGGGATGCTTGATGTTCTTGGGTACGTCAAGCGTATCGTGCAGCGTTACCAGAGTCGCGTCCGCCGGCTTCTCCGGAAGGAAAATTGCCGCGAAATAGAGATCGCTTACGCCCGCCCAGTCAAAAGGCCCACGGAGCGTGTCTCCGTTGGAGACCTTCTTCGCCTCCTTCTGCTCGTCCTTCCCATCCTGGAAAGTGTCAATCGCGTTTCCGCTGTTCGCGTAATCAGGCAATGCGGACTGGTCACCAAATCCAGCCGGCCACGAAAGCAGCGCCTGCACTGGCGCGCCGTTCTGGGTAACCGAAATCTTGGCGTGAATCAGATAACTTGTGTCGAAACTAAAACTCTTGTGGACGGTCACTCCGCCGGACGAATAATTAAAACTCAGCGTTCCAGGTACGCTCAGATCGCCGGTCGCGGATGGAACATACAGCGCACTGGCAAGCTTGCCGCGGAGGTTCGCGTCGTAGGTATACAGCGAGAGCGGGTAGCCGAATTTCTTTGCCGCACCATGGTTGATCAGGTCGAGCGGCCTGCCGCCACTATCCTTGTACTTCTTAAGTATCCAGGACGTTACCTCGGCGCCCCGGTTGTTGAAGGTGATGCGGTACAGTTCGTTTTCAACAATCGTCGTGCTTTCCGTCTTAGCAGCAACGTCGCTCGCCTGCGGGACAGAAGGAGCGGCAGCAGTGGAAGTTTGCGGCGCAGAAGTGGAACTTTGTGGCACAGCAGGGGCGTTCGTCTGTTCGGGAGGATTACTGGCGGCCATTTTCGTCGCCGTCTGCTGTTGCGGGGCGCTGGTCGGCGGCGCGCTCTTCGCCCGGAAATATTGCATTCCAAGTATGACGAGGAGGAAAAGACCGGTGAATATCAGGATCGTCTTCGAATCCTGACCACCGCCGCCCTGCTGATTGGGATTTTTAATCTCTGCCAAAACTGCTTTCCTGTCCGATCGTAATTGCAGCGCTGATTTCTTATGGTAACGGGCGCATCGAAGATCTCTCTCCGCGCAGATGAGGATTCGGCCTCACCGGATCGAAGCCGCCCCTGCACAGCGGCTGACAACGCAACACGCGCCACAATGCCATCCATGCACCGCGGACCACTCCGTATTCGCTTATCGCGATTGCAGCGTACTCCGAGCAGGTCGGTTGAAACCGGCACGAACCAGTTACTCCAAATGCGGCATGCAGAAAAGGAGAGAGCGAGTACTTGTACCCTCGGTGCAGCGCCCTGGCGATTCGCTCCCGGGCGCTCACGCCTCTGCTCCGGCTTTATCCTGCAAAGTTTTCTCGCTCTCGGCGCAGACGGTTACGAAAATCTTCGCCACCTCGCATTCCAGCTTCGCGAATTCTATTTCCAGAACAATCCGTCGCGGATGCAGCACCACGTCTGCGAACGGCGGCAGCAGAGCCAGATTGCGCCGCGCCGCTTCGCGCATCCGTCGCTTGATGCGATTGCGATCAACCGCTTTTCCCAGCACCCGGCCTGCGGTCAGTCCAACACGCGGGCCCTCATAATGCGGCATAAGTTCATCGGCTGCGCGCACGCGAAAGAAGTAACTCATCGAGGGCGAGAAGCGCTTGCGGCTGGCCTTGTACACGCGTTGATAATCGGCATGCTTGCGCAAACGGGCGTGCGGCCAATCGATTTGTGCGTTCGACACGGCATTCCCCGTCATGCTCTTATTGTCGCGTACAACCGGAATCAGCAATGGCGCGGGACGGCCGGGGGCAGCACAAATCGTCCGACTGCCGTTGGTCATAGCGCAAAACTCATTTCAGAGTGGAGAATCGAATGCGCCGGGAGCAGCGCTTCGAGGCTGGAAGAACTAGTCGCGGTAACCGGCGCTTACCGACACGCGCTTGCGGCCCTTCGCGCGGCGGCGCGATAGAACAGCAGCCCCGCTCTTGGTCTTCATGCGGGTACGAAAGCCGTGCACCTTCGAACGATGGCGACGGTTAGGCTGAAATGTGCGCTTCGGCATGGAACTGCGCTCCTGAAATTTATCTTGTCAATATTGCTGTCCGGCAGACACAAAGAAATGTGCCACTTCCCGACAAAGATTGAGTATATCTCATCGATGCCGAACCCGCAAAAACTCTGCTCCTCAACCGATTCTTCACAGTCTTTGGTGCAACTCGACCAACATAATTTTTTTGACGAATAAACCACGCTTGCACTTCCTTCCGATTGTGCTACTATCGGCAACGTTCACAGAGATTTTTTCTGACGCCTCGCGGCCGTCAGCCGATCAACCGATGCTTCGGAGCCTTTTCCTCCGCGGCACCTTATCCGGACAGCTCCCAGTGCCTCCGCGCTTCCCATTCCACAGGGCAGGCGTAACATGGGTATTCGGATTTTGCCCGATACGGCCTCATCCGCGAGCCTCAGCAAGGAAGTCGCATGTCTTTTGTCGCAACTCCCGCCGCCGTACTCAACCCTTGGGTGCGCATTCTGGGCGCGCTTGAAAAAAAAGTAAACCGCCAGTCGTTCGATACCTGGCTTAAGCCCACACGCTTCAGCTATGTGAAGGAGCGCATGCTCTATGTGCGCATCCCCACGCCTGAGTTTCAACACATTGGCGAGCGCTACACCGATCTGATCCAGGAGGCCATTGACGCCCTCGCGCTTGAATTTGACGACGTGACTTTCATCACGCCGGAAGAAGATCCCACGCTCGCGCGCGTCCGCGAAGATGGTGGATTCGCTCCCGTGCCGACGCATGCGCCCAACGCGCCTGGCAATGGCGCGCGCCACGCGAATGCCCGCCCCTCGCAGCTCACTGGGAGCCCGCAACAAGCCCGCTTCGATTGGTCGACCGCAGCACAGCTCAACCCTCGCTACACCTTTGACGCTTTCGTCATCGGGTCAGGAAACCAGTTCGCCCAGGCAGCCGCGGATGCGGTGGCCAAGCGCCCCTCCAAGGCGTATAACCCGCTCTTTCTCTACGGCGGCGCAGGAATGGGCAAGACTCATCTCATGCACGCCATCGGACATGAGGTAAAGCTTCGCGAGCCCAGCTACTCCATCAGCTACGTCTCCGCCGAGAAATTCACCAACGAGATGATCAACTCCGTCCGCAACGACCGCATGACCGGCTTCCGCGACAAGTTCCGATCCGTCGATCTGCTGCTCATTGACGACATTCAATTCATCTCGCAGAAAGAGCGCACCCAGGAGGAGTTCTTTCACACCTTCAACTCGCTTCACGAGAACATGAAGCAGATCGTCATCGCCTCCGACCGCCCGCCTAAGGAGCTGCCCGAGATCGAAGACCGCCTGCGCTCACGCTTCGAATGGGGCCTCATCGCCGACATTCAGCCGCCGGACCTCGAGACCAAAGTCGCTATCCTGCAGAAGAAAGCTGAGAGCGAACACGTCATCATTCCCACCGACGTTGCCCTCTTCATCGCCTCCAACGTGCGCACCAATGTCCGCGAGTTGGAAGGCGCGCTCACTCGTCTATTCGCCTGGTCCAGCCTCAACGGAGTCGAGATCACTCTGCCCACCGCACAGCAGTGCCTCAAGCAGTTCATTGACACGCAGGTGCGCAAGATCACGATTGAGGCGATTCAGCGTGCCGTTGCCGAACAGTTCGGCATGCGCATCGCCGAGCTCAAGCAGAAGAACAACTCCCGCGCCGTAGTCGTCCCGCGCCAGATCGCCATGTATCTCGCCAAGCAGATGACCGAGGCCTCGCTCCCCGAAATCGGACGCCAGTTCGGCGGCAAACACCACACCACCGTCATGCATTCCATCTCCAAAATCGACGAACAGCGCCGCAGCGACAAAAGCCTCAACAGCACCGTCAACAAACTGCAGGAAACCCTGAACGGCTAATACGGCACTCAACTCGCGACATACACATCCCGCCGCACCCACTCGGCCTTCTCAAGTTGCGCCAGCATAAAGGTAGCCACATCTGCCCTGGGAATGTGCGTCCCGTTCGCGGGCAGCGCCTCGCCGTCAACTCGATACCGGCCCTTTGCGGGCGTGTTCATCAGGCGGGGAGGCTGCACGATCGTCCACTCCGTATCGCTCGCTCTCACCATCTTCTGCATCGCGGTCTGTGAGGCAAACGGCTTACGCAGCAGCATGGCCTTTCCAAAGCGGAACAGCGTCCGGTTTAAAGCCGTAAGCCGCTCCTCCGCCTGCGGCATCGTTCCCGACGCGCCCATCACGATCAGCCTTCTCACGCCATGCTGCTTCATCCCGGCAAGAATATGCGTCATAGACCGCGGCAGCAGCGTACCGTCATTCAGCGAACGCGAACCAAGTGCCGAGATCACCGCCTCCTGCCCGGCAACTGCGTTCCTCACTGTGTCGCCGTCGAGCGCATCTCCCACCGCAACACGCAGGCGCGGTTCCGGCGCAAATTTTGATGGATCCCGCACAAACGCCGTTACCTCATGGCCGGCTGCCAGTGCCTGCTTCACCAGCGCTCGCCCCGTCCCGCCCGTGGCTCCAAAGATCACAATTTTCATCGCCAACACCTCTCGCGCAAATCGCAGCCAGTCTACCGCTGGCAATCGCTATCGCACCCCTACAGTCCCGGCAATCCCGCCGACTTGTAAATCTCCGACATCAACTCCATATCCCGCAAGCCTTCCTGCCCATCGCTCTTCGGTTCTTTATCGTTCCAGATGCAGTTTGCGAAATAGTCTGCCTCAACTGTGAACTGCTCTGGCCCGTGCTCTGGAGTCGGCATATCGATCCCCGGCCTGTCATCCAGCTCCGCCTTCATGTGAATCCCCTGGTACCCGAACGCCGGAGACAGCTCGATCATCCCTTTCGACCCATGCACGCGATAGAAGCCGTTCATATCTGCGCCGTAGCTCGTACTGCAGCTCGCAACAACGCCGGAAGGAAACTTCATCGTCCATCCGATATTTTCTTCCACTTCCTTGAAGCGACCATCCTGATCGATCACTGACGAGTTCGCGTGTATGTCCCTCGGCTCCTCGCCCGTCAAATACCGGCACGCATTCAGCGAATAGATACCTACATCCATCAGCGGCCCGCCACCCGACAGCTTCCGGTCCAGGCGCCACTCGCCTGGCGAAATATTGAAGCCGTTCGCGCTCTCAATTGCCTGCACCGTTCCAATTTGTCCGCTCCGGATCAATTCAATCGCCTTCAGGTTTACCGGCTCATATTGGCAGCGATACGCAATCATCAACTTCTTGCCCGCCGCGCGGCACGCCTCGATCATCGCCTCTGAATCCGCCACGCTGGTCGCCATCGGCTTCTCGCATAGCACGTGCTTGCCGGCCTTCGCTGCGCGAATCGTGTACTCGGCATGCATGCTGTTGGGCAGCGCGATATACACCGCGTCTATATTCTTGTCCTCGCGGATGCGGTCATAATCCTCATAACTATAGATCGCGCTGTCCGCCACACCATACATCTTCGCCTGCTGCTCTGCCTTTGGACGATGTCCGCTCACCAGCGCCACAATGCGCCCTGTCGTCCCCTGCTTTACCGCGGGCATAAAGTGGTCCATCGAAATCCTGCCCAGCCCCACAATGCACCACCCGATTCGCCGCCCGCCCGGCTCAGCCTCCCCATACGGCAGCATCCCGCCCAGCGCCGCTGCTCCCGCCAGCCATCCAAATTCCCTGCGCGTCACATTCATCGCTCCTCCAATCTCTTTGCAACTTGCGTTTCAATGCTCTTTTGTAGGGCACAGCCCATTCGTCGAATCTCAGCAAGAAATCCCTCGCTGTTGAAAGCCGCCCCTTCACCGACCCGCGTCAACAAAGCTCCTGACCGCTCTTTCCACCAACACAACTCAGCTTTCCACATGGTTCGCCGCCCCAGGTGTGAAGAATAAGGAGAATCCCCTCCGATCTCTGCCTATTCCGCCCTGTGTTCCTGATTTTCAAATTTCCCATGCCGAGTTTTCTAAAACCAGTCCACCGCGCCAGCCCGCGCCTACAGTGGTTTCCCTTCATCTTTCCACTTTTCCGCGCTGAACGATTACTGCTACTAGAAAATCAATACTTAAAAGTTTTTATTAGAAGCAGTCTCAGTGCCTGTCTCCCGCACACCTGAATCCGACCCCTTTGCCGGCCTCCTTCGACCAAACAATAGGTTTTCTCTAAACGACGATTCCCTCCGGCAATACCGCGTTTTCCAGAGAGCGCAATTTTCGCTTTATCACTAGAATGAATGCGGAAGGCGCCCCCCTTACTTCACGGATGCAGGTTTTAACCAACCGGTGATACATTGGGGCCAAAGCGCACGTCGAGGAAACAGTCATGCCAGGTCTGGATTTGGAACAGGAAAAGTCAGGTCAAGCAGCAGCCGCGCACGCTTCGGCTCTCGAAATCAGCATCAGTCGCCAGGATCTTTTGCGCGAGCTCACTGCTACGCAAGGCGTAGTTGAGCGCAAGACCACCATTCCCATCCTCTCGAATTTCCTCATTGAAGCCGAAGACGGTCGCGTCACCATCACCGCCACCGATCTCGACCAGAGCATACGCACCTCGGCCGCCGCAAAGGTCAAAAAGCCAGGCTCCTGCACCATCCCCGCGCGCAAACTCTTCGACTACATCAAGCTTCTGCCGGACGGCGAAATCTCTATCAAGCTTTTAGAAAACCATTGGGTGCAGATTCGCTCCGGTCGCTCCAACACAAAAATGGTCGGCATGGCTCGCGCCAACTTCCCGCAGGTCCCCGAGTTTCCCGGTGCCAGCTTTACCAGCATCCCCGCAGCATCTCTAAAAAACCTGATCGCGAAAACCATTTTCGCCATATCAAACGAAGAATCACGCTACACCCTCAACGGCGCGCTGCTCATCCTCAAGGCTGAATCCATCGCCATGGTCGCAACCGACGGACACCGCCTCGCCCACATCGAAAAAACCGGCGAGACCCTCTCCCATGTCACGGGCGAACGCAAAACTCTTATCCCGCGTAAAGCGCTCGCCGAGCTGCAGTCCCTGCTCTCCAACACCGAAGCCGAAAAAGTGGAATTCGCCGACGATGACCACACACTCTACTTCCGCATCGGCCATCGCGTGCTCACCAGCCGCAAGCTCACAGGGCAATTTCCCAACTACGAAGCCGTGATGCCGCGCGACAACAACAAATTTGTTCTCGTCCGCAGCGAAGACCTCATGGGATCAATCCAGCGCGTGGCCCAGTTTGCCGACGAGCGCTCCGGTGCCGTCAAAATGCGCCTCGAACAGAACGAGTTAAAGATTTCATCGTCATCCACCGACTCCGGCGAGTCCGAAGACACCATCGAAACCCCCTACAGCTTCGATCCTCTCGTCGTCGGCTTCAACTCCGCCTATCTCATAGACTTCCTCAAAGCCACAGGAAGCGCCGGCGAAGTTCGCCTCGAGTTCAAGGACGCGCAGTCGGCCGGTCAGGTTCGCCCCGAAGATCCCGATAACGAATACAAGTACCGCTACATCATCATGCCCATGCGCATCTGACGAATCGCCGTTTGTGGACGAATGCTGTCACCCAGGGAACTGTTTCCCCAGCCTTTCCAGCATTCGAGATGCAAAAAAAAACCTGGCCGCGAAGCCAGGTTGTTTGTCAGTTCAAGCTCTTGATGCAAGACAAACAAGTGCTGCAGTCTCTGCCATCTCACCGGTATATGGAAGCAGAGTTCTGCCGGATCTAAGGCTAGCTCTCAAACACGCCATCCTTGTCATGGAAGTGTCGGAATCTTGTAACTTTTTCCGGACCATCGTCGTGGAATAAACCAGGACAGCAACGCGCGAACCAGACGCGCTGGAAGCTACTCCGTCCAAAGCAACAACTTGTTTATAAAATCAATAGAGGCAAGCGTTTACGGTAACAGGGTACGGAAACGCGCAGCTCCCTCCATCATTCCTGAGACCAGCGCCAACGGCAGCCCCACTACATTGAAGTAGCATCCGTGAATCCGCGGAATCCAGCGCGCCGCATACCCCTGAATCGCATATGCGCCGGCCTTGTCCATCGGCTCACCCGTCGCAATATATGCGGCAATCTCCTCATCCGACAACGTCAGTACGCTCACATACGTGACCTCCGCCGCAACCTCGGTCCCGATCGACGAAACCACCGCCACGCCCGTGATCACCTGGTGTGTCGCGCCCGAGAGCATCCGCAGCATCCGTGCAGCATCCGCGGCATCGACAGGCTTGCCCAGAACTTCGCCGTTCGGAGCCACAACCGTAGTGTCGGCGCCCAGTACAACGGTGTTCACATCTCGCGCTGCCCGGCCATACACGCTTTCGGCCTTTTCCCGCGCCAGCCGCGTTACATACCCAATCGGATTCTCACCCGGCCGGAGCGCCTCATCAATCGAAGCCGCCTCAACACTGAACGTGAATCCTGCCTGTGTCAGCAGTTCCCGGCGTCGCGGCGATGCGGAAGCAAGCACAAGCATAAGAGCAGATTATTTCAGAAGAGTAACCGTGCAGGCTCCGCGACAACGGGAGCGCCACGCGAAGCGCTATACCTGGACGGCTAGTCCCGTCCTCGGACCATCGCTCGTGCACACGCCCCACGCCATACGCGGCGTGTTGTGCGCAATCCCATAGCGCCCATCCGGGCCCAGCAAAATAATCCCGCCGTGCCCTCCCAGACGCCTGTGAAGATATCCAATCGCCTCGGGAGCAACCTGCTCCGGCGACATACCCTGCTGCACGCGATCCGTCGCCCACTTGCCCAGCACCAGCTTCATCATCGGCTCGCCCCATCCGGTGAGCGAGACCGCCGCGCTCGCATTATCCGCATAGCACCCGCAACCGATCAGCGACGAGTCGCCCACGCGCCCGGGAGCCTTGTTCAGCGTGCCGCCCGTCGAGGTCCCCGCCGCAATCCGGCCCTCCGCATCAAGCGCCACCGCGCCAACCGTATCGTGCGAGTCAAAGCCCGCCGCTGTCTCACGAGACTTGTCGTCTCCCGCAAACGTCCGGTCCGGCAGCCCGGCCCGTTCCTTAGCCTGAGCCTCAGCCAGCCTCTGCCGCTCGCGGTCCATCACCAGCGCGGAGTTCTCGATCAACTCCATCCCCTGCGCCTGCGCAAACTCCTCCGCGCCCGCGCCCACAAAATAAACATGAGGGCTTCTTTCCAGCACCAGCCTCGCCGCCTGAATCGGATTTCGCAGCCGCTCCACGCACGCCACGCCACCGGCGCGCAGCGTCGCGCCATCCATCAGCAGAGCATCAAGCTGCACGCGCCCGTCGCGCGTAAGAAAGCTCCCCCGACCCGCGTCGAACGTCGCATCGTCTTCCAGCCGCGATACCGCCGCCTCCACCGCGTCCACGGCCGACGCCCCGCTCTCCAGCAGAGAGTACCCCGCCTGCAGAGCATCGAACACGCCCTGCTCGTGCGCTTCCAGCATGTCGTCAGGAATCGCCCAGGCCCCGCCGTGAACCAAAAGTATAGGTGAGTGCGCCATAGTGAACCCCTGAGTATACCGGCTGCTGACCGGGATACGATTGCTTCGTTGGTCTTCCCGCTGGAAGTCAGGGCGCGAAGCGCCAGTGCCGCGCGGCTAGCGCCTCTTCCCCCGCTTCACCTTCTTCGGAAACGCGCGCCGCCCTTTCCCGCCCTGCTGCTGCATGCTGCGCTTGCTCTTCTTCTCTCGACCTTTCTTTTTATCAGCCTTCGCAGCTTTGGGCCGCACCGTCCGCGTCTCACCAGCCGCAGTGCCCTCCTCATCCACAATCGAGAACTGCAGCCGCTTCTGCACCGCATCCACTCGCTCCAGCAGCACCCGCACGCGCTGACCGATGACAAACTTTCGCCCCCACCGCTCGCCAATAATCTGCCGCGTGTTCTCGCGATACGTGTAGTAGTCATTGTCCAGCGCGCCCAGGCTCTGGATAGCTACCAACCCCTCTACAAAGAGATTGTCCAGCTCCACAAATAGTCCGTACTTCGTAGCGCTCAAAATCATCGCGCCGAAATCCTCGCCCACTCGATCGCGCATGAACTTCAGCTTCTTCCACTCCACCAGCTCGCGCTCCGCATCCGCGGCGCGCCGCTCATTCTCGCTCGATTCCGTCGCAATCAAGGCCAGATCCGCTTCTGCAACTACCTCCGTCGCTTTCCCCTTTTCCCTCTCTCCTTTCCCCTGCTTTCCTCCGTGCGGCTCACCCGCCACCAACTGCCCGTGTCCGCTCACGCCCGCCGCCAGCAGCGCCTTCGCAATCCGATGCACAATCAAGTCCGGATACCGCCGGATCGGCGAAGTGAAGTGTGTGTAGCACGCAGCCGCCAGCGCAAAGTGTCCCTCGTTCTTTTCGCTATATCGCGCCTGCCGCAGTGACCGCAGCATCAGATACGACAGAATCCGCTCCACCGGCTTGCCCGCTATCTTCGCCGTCAGCTTCTGGTACATCCTCGGAGTCACCGAAATCTCTCCTGCAATTTCATGCTGGCGCGGCCTGCCCCCGCGCCCTCGCTGTTCCCGGCGTTCTCCGCGCGTCTCAAACTTACGCACCGGCAAATTCCCAATCCCCAGCGAATATCCAAACGCCGCCGCCGTCTCCTCAAATTCCACCACCCGCCGCGCCTCGGGCTTTTCGTGGATGCGATACAACGACGGCACGCCCAAGTTCTCAATCCACGACGCGACCGATTCATTCGCCGCCAGCATAAACTCCTCGATCAACCTGTGCGCCCAGTTCCGCTCCGATCGCGTGACAGACTTCATCGCGCCAAATTCATCGAATTCAATAACCGGCTCTGGCAAATCGAAATCAATCGACCCGCGCCGGTCGCGCTTGCGGTTCAGAACCTCCGCCAGCTGCTTCATCCGCTCAAATGCTGGAACCAGCTCCGCAAACTGCCCCCGCGCTGCCGCATCGCCCTCCAGAATCGCGTGCACCTGCGTGTACGTCATCCGTCGCGCCGACCGAATCACGCCCTCCGTCACCTCATAGCCCATCACGTTGCCGGCCGCGTCAATCTCCATCAGGCACGACAGCACCAGCCGGTCTACATCCGGACGCAGGCTGCAAATGTCCGTCGAAAGCTCCTGTGGCAGCATCGGAATCGCGCGGTCCGGAAAATAGACCGAGTTCCCGCGCAGCCGCGCCTCCAGATCGAGCGCCGTCCCCGGCGCCACATACTGCGCCACATCCGCAATGTGCACTTGCAGCCGCCAGTTGCCGGACGCGCCATCGTGCTCCACCAGCACCGCGTCATCAAAATCCCGTGCCGTCTCGCCATCGATCGTCACAATCGGCAAGTTGCGAAAATCCCTCCGAGCCGCAACCTCCTCCGCGTCCAGCCGCGCCACAGCGCGCGCCTCCGCCAGCACGTTCTCAGGAAAAATCCGCGGCAGATGATGCTTGCGAATCACCATCTCCACGTCCACGCCGAAATCGTCCTCGCGCCCCAGCACCTCCACCACGCGCCCTCGCGCCGCTCGCTCCGCCGTTGGCCACTGCGTGATCTCTACATCGACAACCATGCCCTCCAGATTGTCGCGGTCGAATTTGCGGGCTGCCGCCGCCGCCTCTTCCCCCAGCACGCGATGCGCCGTCGCCGCCGGCGCATTCACCACCTCATCGCCAAACGGAATCACCACCGGCTGCGTTATGCGCTCATCGAACGGAGTCACATGGTTCCCCTGCCCGCGATCCGCACCCGCCCCGCGGCCGCCCCGCCCGTAATGAAAAATCCCCACCACCGTCGGGTTTCGCCGCGTAAGCACTCGCGCCACGCGACCCAGCCGCCGGCCATCACCTCGCGGCGGAGCCAGCTCCACCAGCACCTGATCGCCCTGCATCGCCCCGCCGATCTCATTCGGCGGAATAAAAATGTCGTCGTCCCGGCCGCCGTCGTTCGGCCGCACAAAGCCAAACCCATCGCGATGCAGATCCAGCCGTCCGGCCATCAGGTTGTCGCGCGAGCCCGCCTTCTTCGCGATCGTCCAGTCATCGCGCCCCGCCTTCACCAGATGTCCCGACGCCGTCAACCGCGCCAGATGCTCCAGCAGCAATCGCCGCTCCCGCCCGCCTCCGAGCGAAAATTCGCGCACTAGTTGCTTGTAGCCGGCGCGCTGCCCGGCCGAACGCTCAATATGCCGAAGTAGTTCGCGGTCCGTCATAATTCAACGATAGCTGGTAAAACCGGCAGCTAAAAAGCGGGTTGCTAAGAACCGGGCAGCGAAGACCGGCTGCAAGGCCCATGCGCGGCCAGCAAGAACAATCCCGCCGCACGTTACTTAGCCGCCAGCTTCTTAGCCACCCGCTTTTTAGCCACCCGCATCGCCAGCCACCCGCTTTCCAGCCTCCCCAAGTGACTGATGGTACTGGCGGACGCGAAAAACATTTATTTCCAGCGTGCATTTTCACGGCAGGGGTGTATAAGATCGATTCACAGCGTCCATTGCGCGGAATTGCTGTTCAAATGAGGGATTGACGTTATTTCTCGCTCTGGCGGCTGAGCGGCAGCCGGTGATCCACCGGCCCAACTACCGCTCCGGGCGAGCCAAAGAAGAGAGGAATCATCATCACCATGTGGAAACCAAACAACCCGCAAGGAAACTCGCCGCAGACACCCGGGAATGAACCAGCGCGCCCCGCCGCGCCCCAGACAACCAGCTTTGAGCCGGCCACCCGCACGCCCACTCCCAGTGCACAGGCCACCACCGCCTCGAGCGATCAGGCCACCATCGGCAAAAGCCTTGTCGTCAAGGGCGAAGTCACCGGGTCTGAGTCTCTCTATATCGACGGCAAAGTCGAAGGCGCCATCAACCTGCCCGGCAACCGCGTCACCGTGGGACGCAACGGCCAGGTAGCCGCCAACATCACCGCGCGCGAAATCGTCGTGCTCGGCAAGGTGCGCGGCAACGTCGCCGCCAGCGACCGCGTGGACATCCGCAGCGAAGGCTCGCTCACAGGCGACGTCACCGCCCAGCGCATCTCCATTGAAGACGGCGCATTCTTCAAGGGCGGCATCGACATCCGCAAGCCCGGCAACGAGGGCAAAGCCGCGAACTCCGTCGCCCTCTCCGAACCGGCCAAGACGCAAACAGCCGTTCACGCTTAGTCTTCTCCCGACGCACCGCAAGGCTCCGGTTCGCCCCGGAGCCTTTGCTATTCCCAATAATGCCGAGTGCCTACACTTTGCCCTTAATTTTATGGCATAATGTAAGAGAATGAATGTCGCGCACGCACAAATCGGAAACTGGCTCGGGCTCCGCCCCCCGGCGACCGACGGAGAAGTCCTTCGTATCGTCGAAGGCCGCCTCGCCCCGTCGGTCATCAAGCGCCTGGCCGTGCTCGGTCTCGAGCGGGCGGAAATCGATTCCGTCGTCATCCCGTCCCGCACTCTCCAGCACCGCCGTTCTCGCCGCGAAAAGCTCACCATCGAGGAATCGGACCGCGTCCTCCGAGTGATCCGCGTTTTGTCCCTGGCGGAATCGGTCTATGATGGCAGCCGCGAACGCGCCTTGGAATGGCTGCGAAAACCCAACCCCCGCCTCGACGGGCGCGTCCCGCTCTCCCTGCTTAAAACGGACACCGGCAGCCGAATCGTCGAAGAGCTGCTGATCCAGATCGATGAAGGCATGTTCATCTGATGCTCCTCTGGCGAATCAGCCGGCATCGGGATCTCAAGGGAACAGGCGCATTAAGAGCAGCGGCGCGATGGCACCATGCAGGCCGCCCCATTGTCTACCTCGCCGAAACCCCCGCCGCCGCTCTGCTTGAAGTCTGCGTGCACACCACCGCGAACGACGTGCCTCCGGAATTCACCCTGCTCAAAATCGAAGGCCCAGATTTCCCCGAAGCAGACCTCACCGACCCAGATCTTCCGGACACAGACCTCCCGGAAAACAAAGACAAAGTCGCCTCCATCCGCCTCGAAGACCTGCCCAAAAATTGGCGCACCCGCCCCGAAATCACCCGCGACCTCGGCACCGCTTGGCTTGAAAAAAACGAAACCGTCCTGCTCCGCGTCCCCAGCGCTCTGGTCCCGGAAACGACCAACTGCCTCTTCAATCCCGCACACCGCCGCGCCGCAAAATTCCGCGTCGTCGAGGCGATCAAGTATCCATTCGATCCACGCATAAAACAATAAGCTCGGGTCATCCCCGGTTCAGAAGGTGGGAACAGAATCTCGCCCAGCCGCCGCTATCTTCCGCCGTAGAGCGCCATACTTCGCTATGCTGAGCCAGACGATCATTCCTCTTCGGCGTCCTTGAAGAGTTGCTGTCCTTTAACCAGCCAGGCAAACCCAAAAGCCCAAAGACATACCCATTCCACTACAAACAGCAAATGGTTGGGTGTTGATCCATGGAACAGCTTTGCGATGCCCACCCAGCCGCCAAACACCGCCATTGCCGACACCATGATCCAGCCACAAATCGTGAATACAACGTTCCGGTGCTTTTTTGCCCTGGGCAATGTCGCAAGCTTCGGCTTTAAATTGATTGCGCCATTCGTCCTCGTTCGGATAAATAGCGCCAGGCAGAAATACGCGAAGGTCAAGAAAAGGGCGCAGGCCGCAATGCCATGGACGATAGGCGCGAATCCCGGCGGATCGGAAGCGCTTGGAACCTTACACGACCCCACATAGGTCGGGAAGAATGCCACAAGGGAGGCCATGACTCCGGCAAAAATCGACCATGGCTTGTCTTCTTTGTAGCCGATTGAACATATCAAAAACACGCCTACCGCACAGAGTGACCCTACAAAGAAGTTGCGAACGCCTGTGTGGTATGAAGCGCTGATAGAGTCCGGAAGGCAGTCCACCGTCAGATATTTGTCGTAGATCAGCACCACAGGTGGCAGCAACAACCCGATGTACCCGGCCGCTCGTCTTTGAGCGAAATATGAGAGCACCGATGGCATATCCGGTTTCTCTGAAGGAGCGGCGGATGGCGAAGGCACAGTCAGCGGAACAGACATAAGGCCCCCTACTCACAAACAGGATTTCCTAGGGTGGTGAACGGGTAAACATGCCCCCCGATCATCACTGGATTTGTACAATAACGGCGTTGACCATCCCAGGTCTAGATCCGTCCAGAGGGAAAAAGCGGTTCACCCCATCGGTGTCAATAGGCAAATCGCACAACTAACCTGGATTCATGCCTTTGCAAATGCAGTTGAATTGTCTGGAACTGCTATACTGGATATAGAAGGAAAATCTTTTGAAAGGCGCGGCGTAAGCTGCGCCTTTTCATTTTCGCCAACTCGGAGCAGCATAGCTATTTAATTGAAAAGACATGACTTGCATGCATCTATCTCAAACAGTTGGACTTGCGTCCGCCCCTGCTACGGAAACTGAACAAAACAAAGGAGACCGCAAAAAAATCTACTGCAATACTCCTGAATCGCAATGCAAACGCCAATCGAACAGAATCTGTCGCGATCACCACGGCGCAGAGCGTTCAACGGTAGCTCCGCTTTCTTGCGAACCGCTCTTCAGCGAACCGCTTCTTAGCGAACCGATTTTTAGCTGATTTCTCGTCCACTCGTTATATCCATAGCTAAATGATTGATGAGGCATGATTTGTCGGCAATTATTTCATATCTTTGGACTTGCATCCGCCTGTCCGGCGGAAACTCAACAAAACAAAAGAGGGCACCGAAAAATCGGTCGCGCTCACCATGGCGCACACGCACATATGTTCAACTGTTCAACGGCTCCGCTTTTTGCTAACCCCTCTTCAGCGAACCGCTTCTTAGCGAACCGCAACCAACGCGTCCCCTGCAAACCAAATCACTCCTTGGTCGCGGTTCCTCGGCGCTTCCATGTTCTACAATGGCTCCGCGTCCTGCCTCTCACTATGAAGAAAATATCGCTGGTTCTCTCGCTCTTGTTCCTCTCCATCGCCGCCCGCGCGGAAGTCACCCTCCCCAAAATGCTCAGCGACCACATGGTCCTTCAGCGCGACCGCCCCATCCATCTTTGGGGGTGGGCCGGCCCGGGCGAGTCCGTCACCGCCACTCTGCAATCCGCAACCGCGGGCACCCATGCTGACGACCTCGGCAGGTGGTCCCTTTATCTCCCGCCTCAACAGGCCGGCGGCCCGTACCAGGTCACTATCGCGGGCGCCAACACCATCACCCTCACCGATGTCATGATCGGCGATGTCTGGTTCGCCTCCGGCCAATCCAATATGGAGCTGCCACTCATGGGGTTCCCGGGCCAGGCCGTCGTCACTAACGGCCAGCAGGAAATCCGCAACGCCAACCACCCCGAGCTGCGCCTCCTCCACATGTCGCGCAAAGCCGTGCCTTACCCCCAGCAGGACCAGGGTGAATCCTGGACCCTCTGCACTCCCGAAACCGCCGCCAGCTTCTCCGCCGCCGCCTACTTCTTCGGTCGCGAAATCGCCGCCCGTGAGCACATCACCATCGGCCTCATCGACTCTACCTGGGGCGGAACTCCCGCCGAAGCCTGGGTCAGCATGGATACCATCGGATCCGACGCCGCCCTTATGCCCGTCTTCTCCGAATGGGCCCACACCTCCGACGACTACATCGATGACGCCCGCCGCATCGCCAGAGAGAAGAGCGAAGATGAGGCCGCCCGTGCTGCCGGACGACCCGTCGCCGAACACCCCTGGCATCCGGACCTCAACTCATGGTCGCCCTCCTGGCTCTACAACGGCATGATCGCCCCCGCCGTCAACTACCCCATCAAAGGCGTCCTCTGGTATCAGGGAGAGACCAACTCCGCCAATGACCGCGCCAATATGTACCAGCGCATCTTCCCCGCGCTCATCACTGACTGGCGCAAGCAGTGGCATCAAGCCAGGCTTCCATTTCTTTACGTTCAGATCTCCAGCTTCACCTCGACTCCCCAGGAAACCTGGGCAATTGTCCGCGAAGCCCAGCGCCGCACCCTCAAGCTCGCTAACACCGCCATGGTGGTTACTACCGACATCGGCACGCCGGACAACGTTCACCCGCCGGACAAGCAGGACGTAGGCCACCGCCTCGCCCTCGCCGCCCGCGCCCTGGCCTACGGCGAGCAGGTCGAGTACTTCGGCCCGCTCTATCGTCAGGCCACCACCGAAGGCAGCCGCCTCCGCGTCTGGTTCACCCACGCCAACGGACTCACTGCCAAAGGCGGCGCACTCACTGGATTCGAAATCGCCGGCGAAGACAAGAAGTTCGTCCCCGCCACCGCCCACGTCGATCATTCTCCCGAGGGCCCGACTCCCGACGACCCGACCGTCCTCGTCTCCAGCTCCGAGGTCCCCAACCCCGTGTACGTCCGCTACGACTGGAGCAACGCACCCCAGACCAACCTCTTCAACGCCGCCGGACTCCCCGCCTCGCCGTTTACGTCAGAGGAGGACATACCCCAACCATAGATCTGCCTCGCTTATCGTCATGCCAACCCTTTAAGGTACGATGGGAAGTTCGCCAGAGGGGAACGGGATGATTATTGGAGTTCCGAAAGAAGTTAAGGATCACGAGAGCCGCGTCGGCATTACCCCCGCGGGGGTGAAGTCGCTTACCGAGGCCGGGCACAAGGTGCTTGTGGAAACGCATGCGGGAGAACTCTCCGCGTTCAGCGACGACGAATATCAATCCGCAGGCGCCGAGATTGTAGGCTCGGCGCAAAACGTGTGGGCGAACGCCGGGATGGTGGTCAAGGTAAAGGAGCCTGTCGAAAAAGAATACGGATTTTTTCGCGAAGGGCTCGTCCTGTTTACGTATCTGCACCTTGCGCCGATGCCCGAGCTGACCCAGAAGCTGCTCGACAAGAAGGTGATTGGGATCGCCTATGAGACCATTCGCGACCGGGCGGGAACGCTGCCCCTGCTCACGCCGATGTCTGAGGTCGCGGGTCGCATGTCGGTGCAGGTGGGCGCGGCTTACCTGGAGAAGGAGCGCGGCGGCCGCGGGGTACTGCTGGGCGGAGTGCCGGGCGTGCCGCCGGCGAACGTCTGCGTAATTGGCGGAGGCATTGTGGGCACGAATGCTGCGAAGATCGCCGTCGGCATGGGCGCAAAGGTCACGATTGTGGACCTCAACCTGAACCGGCTGCGCGAGCTCGACGATATTTTCGGTGGCAAGTTGATCACGCTGGCGTCGAACTCATACAACGTGAGCCATGCCGTGCGCGAGGCAGATCTGGTGATTGGAGGCGTGCTGATTCCCGGCGCGGCCGCGCCAAAGATTGTGACGCGCGAAATGGTTTCGCGGATGAAGAAGGGCGCGGTGATTGTGGATGTGGCGATCGACCAGGGAGGATGCGTGGAGACGGCGCACCCGACCACGCACAGCGATCCTTCTTATGAAGTCAATGGCGTCGTCCACTATTGCGTGACGAACATGCCCGCGGCGGTGCCAAACACTTCCACGCTCGCGCTTACAAACGCGACCTTTCCCTATGTGCTCAAACTCGCGCACTACGAAGCCAGGGACGCGATCATGCGCGATGACGCCATTCGCGATGGCGTGAACACATTTAACGGAACGCTGACGTGCGAACCCGTTGCCAGTTCGCAGAAAAAGCCCTGGAAGCCGGTGCGGGACCTCCTGGCGTAGCGCGAGCGCCTAACCGGCCCGGGAAATTGCTACCGCGAAATTTGCACCGCGCTGCGCAGTCTGAAAGTCAGCGTGGTCTCGGCGGGTATGAAAATATCCCGCTTGCCGGTAAGGCCCGCGCCTGCGGTGCCTGCGCCTCCGCCCACAAGGCCGCCGATCAGCGCGCCTTTGCCCCCGCCGGCCACCCCGCCGATGATTGCGCCGAGCCCGGCGCCTCCGCCGATGAATTTCGCACTGCGGCGGCCCTTGCTCTTTTCGACGCGCTCAAGCGCATTCGAGCGGACCTGGTAGGTGTTTCCGTCGGCGCGAATCGTGTCCAGGCGCAGTTCGAGATAGGCTCCGCCCTTGAAGCGGCCGAGTGGTTTCGCGTCAACCACGGTGCCCGAAGCCCGCGCGCCGGCTCGTATTGCGTATTGGCCGTCGATCATGATGGGCGAGGCGACGGTTGCGGTAAAGGTCTCGCCTGCCTGGCTGATCTTTGAACCCAGGTCTCTTTGGGTGGTCACGGCGATATGTGTGCCGGCGGGGATCACCAGCGGTTGCGGCGGAGCAGCCTGCGCAGTTTCACCCGGACCATTCGGCGCGGGAGTGGCGGCAGGTGCGCCATTTTGCGATGGCGCGGGAGCGGCGCTCGGAGCTGGGGATGACGCGCCTGGCTGGTCGGGGGGCGGAGCCGGGGTACTGGCAGGCTGAGGCGCATTGCCGGGCGCGTTTTCATTGGGCTGCTCAGTATGCTTGCCGCATCCACTGGAGAACAGCATGCAGGCGAGCGTGAGAGCGAGTATGGAGTGGAAGACCCGGTTCGATTTCATGACGAACACCATGATGCCATACCGAATGCTGCTGCGGGAAGCGATTCAGCCTGATGCTGAGCCTATAATCGTCGGGCAGGAGCGGATACTTGGCTGAAATTAAACATCGGCGCAGAACCGTGATTCTGTTAGCATCGGCGACCTTTTTTCTGTTGCTGCTGCTCGCAACGCTGAACGCTTTTAAGCTCGATTTTCTGGAGCCGCGCTCCATTGAGCAGATCCAGCTTTTCACTGGGCTCTCGGTACTTGTGTTTTTGCTCTTCGTGGTTCTGCTGCTGCTGCTTTTGCGTAACATGCTGAAGCTGATGGCGGATGAGCGGAGCCGCGCGCTTGGCTCACGTCTACGATCGCGCATGATGATCGGCGCCGTGCTCATCTCCTTTGCGCCCGCTTTGTTCATGTTTCTGTTCAGCTACTGGCTGCTGAACCGCTCGATCGATCGCTGGTTTACGCAGCCCGTATCCGAACTGCGTGAGGACTCAACGCGGATTGCGCTGAATCTGGCAAACTACGTTGCCTTTAATGCGCGCGCCGAGGCCGAATCCATTGCGCGCTCCGAGAATTTCACGGAGAACTACCGCGCAGGGAACATCGCCGGGATACTAAACGAGATCCGCGCTCATCGCACCACGCTGCAGGGCGGCTTCACCGTCATCTATCGAGATGGGATGCCGCTGACGCAATACCAACTACCGAATGGAGGGCCCGCAACCGTGCGCGCGTGGCTCGATGACGAGAACGGCGAAGCAGCGCCTCAGGCCCAGCCGCTCACGGCTACCGTTCTGACAGCGTCGCGTCGCAGCGACGAGCCCATTCTTACCGTGGGCACAATTGAATACGGGATAGGCGACGCGGCGCTTTCAAACGGCGGCCTCGTGGTTACTGGGCTGCCACTGCCCGGCGGACTCAGCGCGACGGCGCGGCAGATTCGCGCTGGCGCAGACCAGTATTGGGCGCTCTATCGCGAGAGGCGCAGTATTCGCAGCACCTATCTTCTACTACTGCTGCTTTTGACTTCCATTGTCTTCTTCGCCAGCAGCTGGCTTTCGCTGTTTCTTTCAAAGCAGGTTACGCGCCCGGTGGAAGCGCTGGCGGATGCAATGGATGAAATCGGTGAGGGGCAATACAGCACCCGTATCACGGTGAGCGCTACCGAGGAGCTCGGAGAACTGATTCGCTCGTTCAACCACATGGCCGCCGATCTCGAGGAAAGCCGTGCGTTGGCGGAGACTTCTACGGCACAGCTCTTCGCGGCGAATCACACACTCGAGGCGCGCCGCAAGGAGTTGGAGACGGTGCTGGAGACTATTCCCAGCAGCGTGGTTACACTTGATGCCGAACACTGCATCCTGCAGGCGAATCGCGCATTTCTACGCCTAACCGGGACGCCTCCTTCTGACTCCCTCACAGGCGTGCCGCTCGACTCAGTCTTTGCACCGGAGATTGCCGGTGAGCTTGCGCTGTTGGAGCGTCGCGCGCAACGCATGGGAGCGGCGGCTACAGAGTTTGAAATGGCGAGCGCCAACGGACCCCTCAGCCTCACGGCTACCATTGCACTGCTGGATCTTGGCGAGAACCGCCGGGGCTCGATCGTAGTGATCGAAGATATTACGGAATTCCTCCGCGCGCAGCGCCAGGTCGCGTGGAAGCAGGTGGCGCAGCGCGTGGCACATGAGATTAAGAACCCACTGACGCCAATCGCGCTTTCCGCGGAACGCATTCGACGGCACACGGACCGCGGTTTTCCTGATTCACCCGGAATCATCCGGCATTGCGTGGAGTTGATTCTCTCCTCTGTCGAATCGATGCGCGTGCTGGTTGATAACTTCGCGACGCTTGCGGAATTTCCAGCGGCCCGGCCGCGGCCGGCCGATCTGAATCTGCTTATCGAAAGCGCCGTGATGCTCTTCCACGGACGCCTTGAAGGCGTTCGCATTGAGCAGCGCCTCGCGCCTGGACTGCCCCCCGTGATGGCCGACCCGCAGGCCATGCAACGCGCTCTGGCCAACCTGATCGACAACGCAGCCGAGGCGATGCAGTCCAGCCTGTTGCGCGTTCTCTCGATTGAAACCGGCATAAGCGAGAACCAGGGCATGGCGGAGCTAGTGCTGTCCGATACTGGCCACGGGCTCACCGACGATATGCGTGAACGCCTGTTCCTGCCCTACGTTTCCAGCCGTCAGCGGGGAACGGGACTCGGACTGGCCATCGCCGCAAAAATTGTGCAGGAGCATCACGGTACGATTCGCGCTGAAAATGTTTCGCCCGCGGGCGCCCGCTTCATCCTGGAACTTCCCTTTGCCGGTAAGCCGGTTGATGCTCCTGCGCTGGCAGAGCCCGCGGAGCAGACGCGATGAACCATATCCTGGTAGTCGATGACGAGCCCGATATTCGCGAATCGCTCGAAGGGATTCTGCGCGAAGAGGGCTATGCGGTTACCAGTACGGCCAGCGGACAGGAAGCGATCGTGCTGCTCCACGATGCACATTATGACGTGCTGCTGCTGGATGTGTGGCTGCCAGACCGCGATGGGTTGGATGTGCTGAACGACATGCGCTCGCTGGCGGCAGAGAACCAGCCGGAGGTCATCGTCGTTTCCGGCCACGCCACCATTGAAACCGCGGTGAGGGCGACGAAGTTAGGGGCTTTCGATTTTCTGGAGAAGCCGCTGCTGCTGGAGCGCACGCTAATCCTGGTGAAGAATGCAATTGAAGCGCGACGTTTGCGCAACGAAAATCTGGAGTACAAGCGCCAGCTCGCGATTGAAGCTACCGTTACTGGCGACAGCGTCCCTGCAAAGGCGATTCGCCAACAGATCAAGCTGATGGCTCCTACCAATGGACGGGTGCTGATCTACGGCGAATCCGGCTCAGGCAAGGAGCTGATCGCGCGGTCCATTCACGCTCAAAGCCCGCGGCATGACCGCGTGTTTGTGGAGCTGAACTGCGCCGCAATTCCTGAAGATTTCATCGAGAGCGAGCTGTTCGGCTATCGTAACAGCGCCATTGCGGGTGGACCGCCAGAGAAACGAGGAACCTTCGAGCGCGCCAACGAAGGCACTCTTTTCCTCGACGAAGTGGGGGACATGAGCCTTAAGACACAGGCGCGCGTATTGCGCGCACTTGATGAACAGAGCTTTGTCCCCGTCGGAGCGACTCAGCCGGTCAGGGTGGATGTGCGGGTGATCGCGGCCACCAACAAGAATCTCGAAGATGAAACGGCAAAGGGAAATTTTCGTGAGGATCTTTTTTACCGGCTGAACGTAATGCCGTTTTTCGTTCCGCCCCTGCGCGAGCGCAAGGAAGATATTCGCCCGCTTACGCGCGAGTTTCTACGAATGTTCGGACGCGCATACGGAAGGCCGCGCGTTGAGATCGGTGACGAGGCGCTGGATCTGCTGAAGCAATATCCATGGCCCGGAAATGTGCGCGAGCTGAAGAATGTTTTGGAGCGGGTTCTGATTTTGAACCCGCAGATCAGCCGTATCGAGCGCCGTCATCTGCCCATGCTTGTGCATCGCCGGAGAGACAAGCGCAATGAAGACTTCAGCACGCTGCAACAGGCGCGCGAAGCCTATGAGCGCGAATACATCCTGAAGAAAATTGATGAATGCCACGGGAACATGAGCCGGGCGGCGGAGTCGCTAGGCCTGGAGCGCAGCCACTTGTACCGTAAGATGCGAGCGCTTGGGATTAATGTTCGGGAGTAAAGTCTTCTTCCTTCGCCCCAATATTTTTCAGTTGTTGACGCCAGTCAAGCGATTCCACAAAGCCGCGCGACTCGCGCCAGTTTTCCTTCACGATGACGTGCAGTTCAAGAAAAACGCGCGTTCCCAGGAGCGATTCAATCTCTTTGCGCGCTCCTGTTCCTATCACCTTGAGCTTGTTCCCTCCTTTACCGATTAGGATGGCTTTTTGCCCGGCGCGTTCGCAATAGATTATGGCGGAAATGCGCGTGAGAGGATTTTTCGAAGCGGCTTCCGGTCCTTCAAATCGCTCCACCACTACCGCTGACGCATACGGGACCTCCTCGCCTGTCTCAACGAGAATGCGTTCGCGAATCAGCTCCGCGACCAGAAAACGCTCCGGCTGGTCGGTGAATTGGTCTTTGGGAAAGTAGCGCTCGCCTTTGGGCAGCACGTCAACCAACTTATCCACCAGGCGGTCGAGTCCGTCCCGCTTGCGCGCGGAGATCGGAATCACTTCGGCGAATTCGTACATGGCCGAGAGTTGCTGGATGAGCGGCAGAAGCTTTGCTCGCTCGATCAGATCAATTTTGTTGATCAGCAGAAACACCGGGCAGTCGAGCTTTCCCAGCAGATCGAAGACGAATGCGTCTTCGCTCTCGCGCTGGGTTCGGGAAGAGCCCGGCTCGGGAAAATCCAGCCGTCGCGTCGCGTCCACCATAAGCAGCACGGCATCCCGCGTCTCCATAGCGTCCCGCACCTCCTCCATCATGCGCTTGTCGAGCGAGCTTCCGGGCTTATGAACGCCGGGTGTGTCGACAAAAACAATCTGCGCCGCCGGATGTTTTCCTTTCGCCGCTGCGACCTCCAGAATCCCGTGAATGCGGGTGCGCGTGGTCTGCGGCTTGGCTGTGACAATGGCCACTTTTTCGCCGATCAGCGCATTGATCAGCGTTGATTTACCGGTATTCGGGCGCCCGATTATCGATACAAAGCCTGATCGCAATTTACGCTCCTTCTTCGTCGCTCGGGGCGCGTCCCACGCGCAGGCGTTCAATGCGCCTGTCCGTCGAGCCCAGAATCTCAAAACGAATTCCATCGCGCTCGATCACCTCTCCGGCTTGCGGAATGCGCCCCGCAGTTTCGCTTACCAGCCCCGCCACGGTGGTGGCTTCGGAGCCTTCCGGGAGGTCCGCGCCGGCGCTCACGAGCTCGGAAAGCTTTACCACTTCGAGATTCCCGGGCACCAGCCATGAGCCATCGGGCTGGCGCACTACTGCCTCGTCCTCATCGGCCTCGTGCTCGTCGGTTATGGATCCGACGATCTCTTCGATAAGATCCTCGATGGTCACCAGGCCGGCCACTCCGCCGTATTCGTCGATGACAATATCCATGTGCTGCTTCTCGCGCTGCATCTCTCGCAGCAGCTCGTTGACCTTCTTCGTCTCAGGAGTGAACGCCGCTGCGCGCTGGATGCTGCTCACCGTCAGCTTGTGCGCGTCCGCGTCGCGAATTCGTAACAGATCGTGCGCAAAGACGATGCCGGTGATGTGGTCCAGCCTGCCCTCGTAAACCGGCACGCGCGAAAATGGTTGAGCCTCGAGCATGCGAAGAAATTTTTCAATCGTCGTTTCGCCCGCAATCGCAAACATCTCCGGGCGCGGAGTCATTACCTCGCGCACCACTTTGTCGCCGAACTCCACGACCGACCGCACCAGCTCGCGGTCGCTCTCTTCCAGAATGCCCTCTTCCTCTCCAGCCTCGATCAGCGCATCGACAGCCTCTAAAGTGGTCTCCTCCTGCGTCCGGGCCGCAGGCTCGGCGAGCGCGGCAATCGAAAGGAGAAAGCCCAGAAAGAGGGTGACCGGAGTCATAAGGTAGAACAGGACCCGCAGCAGCATACGCATGCGCACTATCCACATGCCGCGCGTGCGCGTGAAAAACACGAAAGGCAAGAACTGATTGCACAGCAGGATCACCAATACGACGCCCAGCACTGCCTGTGCGATCTCCGCAGCCGTGGGGCGGTCGGCGATGGTGCTGCGGTAGAAGAGCATCATTCCGAATAGCAGGGTGATGCATGCGAGCGATAGCTGGGTGAGAATCGAAGCCGAGAGGCGAATGTGTTCGCGACTCAATCCCATCCGCGGTTCTACGTGCTGCTCCCATGCGTCAATGTTCTCCTCGAATTCGCGAGCAAGGAATTTGCCCATCTCCGAGTAGAGGCGGTCAACATACGACGCCAGCGTGAGCACCGCTAACAGCACCGCGACCAACAATGTCATCACGATCTTCATTTGCGCCTTCTCCGCTCCGGTAAGGCCCGTGCAATCAAGCCATATTCGAGGCCGAGTTTCTTCCGCAGCAGGTTCTCCTTGCGTGCCATTTGTCCGGTATCCGTTTCATGGTCGAACCCGGCGAGGTGCAGCACTCCATGCAGCAGCAGCACGCGCAACTCCGTATCCAGGGAATGCCCGCGCTGTTCCGCTTCGTGCGCGGCTGTTTCTACTGAGATTGCAAGATCGCCAGCAAGCCGTGTACGGTCGGATAGATTAGCCGCCGGGAAGGACAGCACGTCGGTCGGCTTATTCTTGCCGCGAAACTGGCGGTTGAGGCGCTGGATTTCGTCGTCTCCGGTGAGCAGCACGGAGACGGAACCCTTCAGCCCGGCGGCGGCGGTCGTATCGGCCAAAAACGACTCCAGCCTGCATTTGGTGAATGCGGAACGCCCGTATTGCCCGCGAATGGAGGAGTCGATCACGATCATGGTTGAGGTCAAAGCAAAAGGAGGGCGCGAGGGCCCTCCTCTCAATTTTAAGCTGAGCGGGTTCTACTATCCTACTGCGGTTTTGCCGCGGTGCGGCCCTCGCCGTCTTCCATCTGTAGCGGCAGCTCAGGTTGCACACGCCCAAAGCTGTCATAGGCCTGGATGATCCGCTGCACCAGATGATGCCGCACCACGTCGCCGCTCTCGAAGTGGACAAAGCCGATGCCATCTACGCCCTCGAGTACCGCCGTCGCTTCAATCAGCCCGGACTTTCGAGGGTTCGGGAGATCGATCTGCGTGACGTCGCCGGTAATCACCGCCTTCGAGTTGTTGCCCAGGCGGGTGAGGAACATCTTCATCTGTTCGCTGGTGGTGTTCTGCGCCTCGTCCATGATCACGAAGGCGTCATTCAGTGTGCGCCCCCGCATAAAGGCCAGAGGGGCAATCTCAATCACATTCTTTTCGAGCATCCGGTCCACGCGCTCAGCCTCCAGTAGGTCGTATAGCGCGTCATACAAGGGACGCAGATACGGGTCCACCTTCTCCTGCAGGCTGCCAGGCAGAAAGCCCAGTCGCTCCCCCGCTTCGACAGCCGGGCGAACCAGCACGATGCGACTTACCTTTTTGGCGAGCAGCGCTGACGCTGCCATGGCTACGGCAAGATAGGTTTTTCCCGTCCCCGCGGGTCCAATGCCGAAGACCATATCCATCGAATCAATAGCTTCGACATAGCGCCGCTGGTTGAGTGAGCGCGGCTGCACCATGCGCTTGATTCCCGTGGAGCGTTGTTTGCCGGTTTCGGCGAGCGATCGAAGCGTAACCGCGGGGTCAGCTACGACCAGGCGCATCATCGAGTTAAGTTCGCCGTTTTGCAGGTTTATACCCGCTCGTCGTAGAGCCTCATAATCGGCGAAGATGCGTTGTACCCGCGCAATGCTCTCGTCGGCCCCTTGTACCATCACAGCGTCCTGTTTCATGTCGATGCGTACATGGAGCATGTCTTCCATGAGTCTCAGGTTTTCATCGCGAGTCCCAAACAGGGGCTCCAGATTCGGTGTAATGTCGAGCGCTTTTGTACTCAAGCTAGGCCACAACCTCCATCGCAGCCCGGTAGGGCCACGTTATTTAGATGCTGGGAAATTTCAGAAGAATCGGGGATGTAAATGATTGATATCGTTCGCGGGGCCGAGATTCGGCGATCGGTTTGCCGCCCTGTGATGCACGAGTTCAAGGTGGCCCACAGTTCGCTCGTAACTGCTCTCCCGAAAACCGACGGTACGGCTTTGGATGCGCTCAGAGTAGCGTTAGTCTTTCAACTCGTCAATCTTTGATTTGCGAAAAGTTCGGTACGTATTCAAATATGGACGGGGCGCATCACGGCTTCGGCCGGGACCTTGCCGGAAATGGCGTGCTGCGTTCAAGGGCGGCGTCATCCCAACTCGCCGATCCGGCCGCGTAGACGCTCTCCATGAATTCGAGGATGGCCGCCGGAGGCGAGCTGGAAGCACGGGCATCTTCGTAGCTAAGGAAGTATTCCCCGCGCTCATGGCTGTAGAAAGCGGTAGAGGGACGGACCGCCGCTTCGCTGAATCCTTTCGGCTCCGGCGCCGCGTATGCGTAATACGCGGGCCTGCCGTAGCCGCCATTTCCCGGCCAGAAACCGAAGCTGATGACCTCCTGCGAATAGGCCTCTTGCGTGACTGCATCTGCGCCGGGCCGGGGCGGCGCAGCGCGCCCGGAAAACCGCGTCACCGCCAGATCAAAGCTTCCCCAAAAGAAATGCACGGGACTTGCCTTGCCCATCCAGTTCACCTGGAACTGGCGAAATACCTCTGCAGATTGCATCAGGATGCGCCAGAAGCGATGCGCTGCTTCCAGATCGTAGGAGGAGTGGGCCGTGTCCTTGGCAAAGGGAATGGGATCGGGCACCTCGTCGGGGACGGAGTGGATGTGAACTTCGATGCCCATCGACGCGAGAGCGTCCATGTACTCGCGATAGAACGCCGCCACCGTCTGCGCGCGCAAGGCCAGCACCTTGATTGCCCCAGAGCTATGGCGAATCACCAGGCGATGGTCGATGAAATCGAACTCCACATCGAAGCACTCCTCCCCCCAGGGAATCGGGGAGGTGGTGAGCCCGCGCGGCGTGACGTAGAGCGTAACGTGCCACCAATGGTTCTGCGGAGGGGCGAGAGCTAGTCGCGTATGCCCGACGATCTGCGTCCACATGTGGAGCGTGTCGGCTGTCTCTTTCCATTCATCCCAGGGCAGGCTAGGCCAATTAGCTGCCGAGCTGCGCGCCGGATCGCTCATGCTTGCCTCCGAGTTACAGCAAAACATTACGGCAAAACAAAGATGCTTCCCATTTCGGCCTTCTTCAGGCCTTCACAAACTGAACATCTAGGGTGATGGTAACTTCATCACCGATGAGGATGCCGCCCGTCTCCAGGGTTGAGTTCCAGACCAGCCCGAAATCTTTGCGATTTACTTTGGCCTCCGCCGACAGTCCGATCCGCGTATTGCCCCAGGGGTCCTTCGTCTCCGGGCTGGGCCCCTCGACGGAGAACATGACCCGGTGGGTAACTCCGTGGATGGTGAGATCGCCCTCGACGGCGAGCAGTTCGGCGGTTTTGCGCGAGACGCTGGTGGACCGGAACGACAGCGTGGGAAACTTCGGCGCGTCAAAGAACTCCGCGCTTTGCAGGTGCGCGTCCCGCTGCGGATCGCGCGTATTGATGGATGCTGCGTCAATGGTGGCTTCCACCCGTGAACGCGTCATGTCGCTTTCATCGAGCGTCAAAAATCCGGAGACCCCGGTGAACTGGCCCTTTACGTTCGAAATCATCATGTGCTTCACCTTGAACTCGGCCACCGAGTGGACCGGATCGATATTCCAGGTGCTGGTGGCAGGCTGCGATTGAGGCTGTGCGCTCATTGAAAGATTCTCCTCGCGGTTGGTATGAGTTGCGATTTACGTGCGGTGACCAAGTTGCGGAATATAGGGGCCCGAACGGGAAGTGGCTCGGTCCAAACAGTTCCATTCACGTTGTTGGATGCGCTCTGGTTAACCGGCCAGCTTTGCCGGATCCGCGCGCTTTGAACGGTGCACCTTTCGCATTGACCCGACCACCGGAATTGAGTAAACTTATAGATTGCAGGGATGTGACATTCGCTGCACCCATTTCCACCAAAAGAGAGATTTAGAACTTCCATGGCAAACCATGTATCCGCGCTCAAGCGCGTCCGCCAAACCGAAAAGCGCACCGCGGTGAACCGCGCCAACAAGAGCCGCGTCCGCGGCAGTCTGCGCGCCATGCGCGAGGCCATTCAGAAAGGCGACGTGAAGGCCGCGAATGAGCACTACCGCGAGACTGTTTGCGCGCTTGATAAAAGCGTCCAGAAGGGCATTCTCCACAAGAACACCGCCTCTCGCTACAAAAGTCGGTTGAATGCGCGCGTGAAGGCCCTGGCCACGAAGGCGGCTGCCTAAGCTCTGCAAATTCTGCTTGGGCGAAGGGCCGGGATACTCCCGGCCTTTTGCTTTTTGGACACTCGCGTTCTGATTGGAATCGTCACCACTCTCATTCGGTGGGCAACTGACTGGCAGATAGCTTGGGCCTATCTGCGATAATGGAAATATTCCGGAAAGGCGGTATTTTTGTTCCGTAATCGATTCTCCCAGGGACTCTGCTTGGTGCTGCTGGCTGCGTTCGTCGCCGTTGGATGCCGAGCACAAAATCCCCCTGCCGCGACTGCTCCGGCGAAACCGCTTGATCTAAAAATCACTCGCAACATTGAGGTGACACTGCGCTCGCGGCTGAATATTCCGCCCGACTACGTGATTCATGTAGGCCCGCGCACGTCCAGCAACACGCCCGGTTTCGACAACCTGCTGGTCTCCTTCGATCTTCCTCAGCATCCGGAGCACTCGCAGAAGCTCACATTTCTCATCTCCGACGATAACAAGACACTGGAGCGGATTGCGCGCTGGGACATCAGCGCTGATGCTGCCAGTCTGGTACCCGCGGGCGACCGCCCGGTGCGTGGCAACCCGAACGCAAAGGTTGTGCTGGTGAATTTTGACGACCTGGAGTGCCCCTTCTGCGCGAAGCTTCACTCGGAGCTTTTTCCCGAAACTTTGAGCCACTATAAAGGCCTGATCAAGATTGTCTATCGCGACATGCCGCTCGAAGAGCTGCATCCCTGGGCGATGCACGCCGCGGTGGACGCGAACTGCCTTGCGGCGCAGAGCGGCGAGGCTTACTGGAACTATGTCGATTATCTCCACACGCACGGCGAAGACATAACCGGACCGGACCGCGATCCGAAGAAATCGGCGGCGATGCTCGACAAAGATGCGGTGGAGCAAGGCCCAAAGTACAAGCTGGACGCGACGAAGTTGAGCGCGTGTGTGGCGAAGCAGGATGAGACTGTGGTGCGCGACGAGATGAAGCTGGCCGAGAGCCTGGAGATCGAGCAGACGCCCACGATGTATATCAATGGCGAGGTGATTTCGGGTGCGCTGCCAGAGGGTGTGCTGTGGCGCGCGATTGATCGCGCGCTGGCCTCCGAGGGCGTCACGCCTCCGCCGAACCCCTATGATGCGCCGGCCAAACCGATCGCAACCGCAGCGGAAAAGACATCGACCAAGCGGTAAGTCGCTACCGCGACGGGGTATGCATTATTCTGTAGGAAATTGCCGGCTTTCGGAACGGTCCGGTGCCGGATTCGAGAAGACTGAGCCACAGCGCGCTGCTCCTTAGGAGATAAAGTTTGCAATTCATATGGAACGCTGCCCGTAACGCTTCCCCTTTGGCTCTTCCCCGCAAGTCGAGATTTTTGCGGTGCCTGTCGGCTGGCGCGCTGGCACTCGCGGTGGGCTCCTCGATCACCGGTTGCCGCCAGCACGGCCACAACCCGGAATACGCCGCCACGGTGAACGGCAAGCCTATCCTGCGCTCCGATGTGGAGGCTCGTTATCAGCAGACGCTGGGAGATTCGCATCAGCATCCATCTGAGGAGCAGGCCGACATTGTGCGGCTGAACGTCGTGCATGACCTGATTGATCACGAGATTCTGATGCAGCGCGCAGCCAAGCTGCACCTTACAGCAAGCGACGAAGAAGTGCAGAGTAAGCTCGACGAAGTGAAGGCGCCATACACGCCTGATCAGTTCAACAAATGGCTAGATCAGCAGCACATGACTCTAGACAAGCTGAAGCAAGAGATTCGCCGCGACAAAACCGAAGAGAAGCTCTTCAACAAAGAGATCAATTCGAAGATCGACGTTACGAACACGGACATATCCGACTACTACAATGCGCACAAAGCGGATTACAACCTGATTATGCCGCAATATCACATCGCGCAAATCGTGGTGACATCGGTCCCCGCTCCGCCGCAGCAGGCGGGCAACCTGCAGAACAGCAAAGCGTCGAATGAGGCTGAAGCCAAACGAAAGATTGAGATGCTGCAGAACCGGATTACAAATGGGGAAGACTTCGGAATGCTGGCGGCGAACTTTTCCGAGAGGCCTGACAACGCGCAGAGCGGCGGCGACATGGGCATTGTATCCGAAGAGCAGCTCAAGGCCGAACCGGAAGTTTACACGGCCGTCAGCAAGCTCAATCCGGGGCAGGTGACCGGCGTGTTGCCGGTATATGCGAACACGCCTTCTGGCAAGAAGCAGGTTGGATATGCGGTTTACAAGCTGCTGGATAAAGAAGCCGCGGGCCAACACGAATTGACTGACCCGCGTGTGCAGCAGGCAATCCGCAAGCAGTTGCGCGACGCTCGTTCGCAGCTCCTGCAAAACGCATACATAGAAATGCTGCAGGACCAAGCACGTGTGGTGAACTACTACGCCGAGCAGATATTCAAGAGCGGCGTTCAGTAGCGATGATGCGCTTCGGAATTCTTGGGTTCGGCCATCATGCTGTGCGGCGTTTGATGCCGGGTTTCGCGGGCGCTGGCGAGGCGAAGCTCGCTGGATTGTGGCGACGCGATACCGCGAAAGCGCAGGGCGATGCGCGCGAGTATTCCATCCCTCACGTTTTTGACACTGCGGACGCACTCTGCGCGTCGCCCGACATCGATGCTGTGTTCGTAGTCTCACCCGATGCGCTGCATCTTGAGCATGTGCTACTCGCCGCGCAGCACGGCAAGCACGTGCTCTGCGAGAAGCCCCTGGCCATGAATGCGGATGAGGTGGAGAAGATGCTGGCAGCGACGGCCCGCGCCGGAGTGAAGCTGGGCGTGGCGCAGAATATGCGCTATAACCGCAGCCTGGCGCGGTTACGGGAGTGGATCACGGGTGGATTCATAGGAAAGCCGGTGCTCGCCCAGGCGCAATTCGCTTATCCGGCGGCGGGCAGCCCACGCAAATGGATTTACGATCCTCTTCTGGCTTTGGGCGGCCCTATCGGAGATGTGGGGATTCACTGCGTTGATGCGCTGCGCTACGTGCTCGGAGGTGACGCGTCCACGCACGTGACCGTTGTCAATACATTGGCGCATGGGGACGCGACTTCGGGACCGGTCGAGTCGCACGCAGTGGTTGGGCTGGAGTTTGCGTCGGGTGCAATGGGATCGGTGACGGTGACGACGCGAGCAGCCTATCGCACCCTGGTCGAAGTCACATGCGAAAAGGGCGTTACTCTTTGCGAGAACGGGCTTACGGTTGATTTCCCCATTGAAGCGGTGCTGCGTCGCGGCTCGGAAGTGCTCGCAAGCGAGAGCATCTCCAACGCCGACGCGTACAGCCGGATGCTCGATGGGTTTTCCGGATGGATTGAAGGACATGGCGAATATCTTGCGCCAGGAAGTGATGGCCTGCACAATCAACGCGTGCTGGATGCGGCGTATTTGAGCTGGCGCGACGGCCTGCGGGTCAAAATAGCCTAGGCCGGCGCCGCTCACTCAATGACCGCGAGCACATCGCCGGCGCTTACCGCATCTCCAGGAGAAACGCGCAACTCGGCAACGATTCCGGCCTTGGGTGACTTCAGCTCGTTCTGCATCTTCATCGCTTCGATCACCACCACTCCCTGATGCGCCTCGACGGCATCACCCTTTTGCGCCAGCACTCGCACTACGCGCCCTGGCATTGAGGCTTTGATCGTTTTCGGACCAGCAGCCCCAGTGCCTTGCCCCCTGCGTGCTTTGAGCGAACGCGGGTCGTCTATACGATAAGGAATGCGCGTTCCCGCGACGTACACCGCGGGCTCATTCGCATCTTCTTCGAGAACAGCTCGCCAAGCTTGGCCATCAATAATCAGTGACAGCACGCCGGAGCGAAGTAGCTTTGCTTCGATCGCAATTATTTCGCCATCCAGCGTAACGGCCGACTCAGCGGCTTTGTACTCAACGGCGCGAACGTTTCCCGCGATCTCGATTTCCAGTTTCACGACCGGAGTCCTTCCTGGCGGCCGGTGCGCTTCCATGGCCTGGCAGGCTCCTGGATCTCAGCTGCGGGTGCGGCGTGCTGACTCTCAAAAATTGCGACTGCGATGGCCGCGACTTTCTCGCGTTCTTCGGCTGACTTCCCCGACGACTCTCGCTTTTTTTGCGCGAGGAGGCGATCCAGATATCCAGTGTCGATGCGCGCTGCGCGGAAATCCTCGTCATTCAGGATGCGGCGGAAGAGGATCAGATTGGTGCGAATGCCGCCAATAACATATTCATCCAGCGCGCGCAGCATGCGGGCGATCGCCGCTTCGCGGGAAGGCGCATAGGCAATCAACTTGGACAGCATCGGATCGTAGTCAATGGGTACGACCCAACCTTCATAAACGCCGCAGTCCTCTCGAATGCCCGGACCTCCAGGCTGCAGCAGCCGCGTGATTCTGCCAGGTGATGGAAAGAATCCGTTGTCAGCGTCTTCGGCGTAGACTCGGCATTCAATGGCGTGGCCGCGCAAATGAATGTCCTGCTGCGCGAGCGGCAACGGCTCGCCTTGTGCGATGCGAATCTGCAGTTGAACGAGGTCGAGCCCGGTGACGAGCTCGGTGACTGGGTGCTCAACCTGGAGGCGCGTGTTCATTTCAAGAAAGTAGAAATTCTCATTGCTGTCGAGCAGGAACTCGATAGTGCCTGCGTTTGTATATCCGGCGGATTGCGCCAGCCGCACCGCTGCTTCTCCCATACGGCGGCGCAGTTCGGGGCCTACCACGGCTGAGGGCGCTTCCTCAATTACCTTCTGATGGCGCCGCTGTACCGAGCACTCGCGCTCGCCCAGATAGACGCAATGCCCATGCTCGTCTGCGAGCACCTGAATCTCAACGTGCCGGGGGCGCTCTATCAGCTTTTCCAGATACACTTCGCTCGATCCAAAGGCGCGTTCGGCTTCGCTCTGCGCACCCTCGAACGCGGACTTCAGGTCTTCGCAACGCGTGACCGCACGCATGCCCTTGCCGCCGCCCCCGGCAGCGGCTTTCAGCATTACTGGATAGCCGATTTCGTCCGCAACAGTGAAAGCCTCTTCAATCGATGCAAGCCCCTTTGTTGAACCCGGCGTGCGCGGCATTCCGGCTTTGTCCGCTGCCTGGCGGGCGCGGGTCTTCGATCCGAGCGCGCGCATTGCAGACGCTGTCGGTCCAATAAAATTGATGCCGGCCTGCTCGCAGGCTTCGGCAAAATCGGCGTTCTCTGAAAGAAAACCGTAACCAGGATGAATCGCGTCGGCGCCGCTACGCCGCGCGATTTCGATCAGAAGATCGCCGCGCAGATAGGACTCCGCTGCCGCCGCAGGTCCGAGGCGATACGCTTCGTCTGCCTCAAGCACGTGGAGACCGGCGCGATCCGCGTCAGAATAAACCGCAACTGGCGCAATTGCCATCTCGCGACAGGCCCGCGCAATGCGCAAGGCGACTTCTCCGCGATTGGCAATGAGTATCTTCCTGAAGCTGCGCGTCTTTTTTTCGCTGGGCAAGGTTCTGGTGAGCAAAGTTTGGGTGAGCAACAGACATTGTAAGGCAATGAGTCTCGGTGCTTCTCTGGTCTTTCAAGGGGGGAAGGCTTTTTAGCTCCTGGAAGATCGATCCGGAATGGTACAATTCCAGCCACCCGCTCTGAAAAGGACTTTTGGCTGAGATGAAGAACATAGACTACTATGAATTTCTCCAGATCAGCCCACGCGCCGATCAGGAAACGATTCACCGCGTTTACCGGTTTCTCGCCCTCCGATATCACCCAGACAACCCGGAATCCGGCAATGGCGAAACGTTTTCTACGTTGACTGCGGCCTACGAAGTATTGGCCGACCCGGCGCGGCGCGCCGAATACGATATCGCCCGTGAGCAGCAGGAACCGCACAGGGAGCCTCTGTCCAGTTCAATCGATTTTATGGATGCCGTCGCGGGCGAGTTGAACCGGCGGCTCGCCGTCTTGGCCGTGCTCTATTTCCGGCGCCGCACAAACCCTTTGTACCCGGAAGTCTCCCTTGCGGAGATTGAAACTCGCATGGGTTTTCCCCGGGATTATCTGGATTTCACAATGTGGTATCTCGCAAAGAAGGGGTACATCACCCGGGCCGACAATTCGGATTTCACCTTGACGGCTCCAGGAGTGGACTTCGTAGAGACGCAGCGCGTCAATATTCCGGTCTTGAATCGATTACTCACCGGGGGCACAGAGAGCTCTGCCACGGACGCCGCGCCAGAGAGACTCCTATCCAGATCTTCCGACCCGCGTATGATTGTGCTGCCGGATATGACTGTCATTCAAGATCGACGCGCGAACCCGAGAGAAAGACGCTCGAAAACTCAAAAGCGGCAACTGGTTACAGGCGACCGGAAATCCCCGGAGAACGAATTCTAGAACGGCGATAATCCTGTAATGACGCGCTCGGCGCGTTTCAGGCTTCCTGCGGCGCCCACCCCGGCGAGCGTAAAGCTATAGAGCTTCTCGGTATCGTCGCGAACGCTGCCGAGTGAATAGTGGCGCAACTCAAAGCTCAACCCGCAACAGTTCCAGTTGTAGCTGGACTGCACACCGTAGTACTGCCACCCGTTCAGGGTGAAATCGTATCCGCCACTTGCTCCGGCGCTCAAGCCCAGCTTGGCTGGCGAGCCATAGATGGTGGAGAAGCGCAACTGGTTAAAATCGGTAAGCGCATGCGATGTGCTTTGTCCCGCCGGTGCCTGCGGCAAATTCTGCGCAGGCGTGGAGACAGTATGCAAATGCGCGTCGCCAACCGTAACAGTGTAGTTGCCCAAATGATAGCCCGCGAAGACGTTGCTCGCATCCAGCCTGCCTGTCTTTGTGTCGTAGTCCACGTCCCATTCCATGTCGCTATTGGATGAAGTGCGCCAGCGCATGCGCGAGATGACAGGCGAATAGTGGCGCGGTGAAGTGAGAAACGCGACCCCACTAAGGTCGAGCGTGGTGTCGAGTACATTGCGGGTCCCACTAGTGACTGCGCCCCCGAAATCTGGCTCAAAGAAATACTTCTGGGCGACCTGCCAGCTCAACCAATCCACGGTTTGGCCGCCGCACATTTTGTCGGGCCTGAGCGCATCGTCGCCGGTGCAGGGATGCAGTTTGAGATGGCGAACAAACACTCGATTGGTAAGGGAATATTCGACCTCGTTAGTGTCGCTGGCGACATCCGTGCTGTCGAAGCGAAGAACGGAGTTAAATTTATCGATCCCCGCGACCCAGCGGTATCTTATCTCCGGCTCAACCGCGTGGCGCACGTCTCCGCCCAGCAGACGTTCCAGCCATGGAGCAGTAAAGTCGCGCTCCAGGGTCGGAGGCCGCAGATCGGCGGAAGCTTCAAAGTCCTTTCGGTTCAGCGAAGCGTCGCGTTCAGATGGCAGATTTCCGAGCGGCGCGGGGTTCTGGCTCCGGCCGTAGAACGTGTCGCGCACCGCGATAACCGGGCGCAGCGTCCAGCCATCGAAATGCAGCGGCAATGCCAAATGGGGATAAAGGTCGACGCGAGGCGTGAAAGTCGTGGTTTGAAAGCCGGGTTCGGAGCGCGACAGGCCCGCGCCGGAGGCGGTGACTCCCCACATCAGCGGCGTACCCAGAAGAGATTGGTCGATGCCGTCGAATTGGGCGGTGGGCACATGCCAGATGGTGATTTCCTCCTGGCCCGCTGCAGAAGTTGCATTGCTGACAAAGCTTTGGTAGCGGTTAAATGAAATTCCACTCGCCAGACCATGGCGCGTATGTGAGAGAAAAAGCTGCGAATTCACCTCGGAGTTGATGGCCAGAGCGTAACTTTCTTCAAATGCCTGCCGGTAAGCATAGGAGCTGAGGTATTCGATGCCGGCAACGGCGCGCGTCTCGGGCGAGAAGTCGTGTCTTCCGTCAACCCGAAAGTCCGCGCCGCCCTGGTTTCGAGCAGCGGGTAATCGATCCAATAAGCTGTGGAACTTTACCGTGGCGAAGTCCAAGGCGCGGCCTCTGTAACGGAACTGGCCGAGAGGGGCGAAGCCTCGGTTTGAGAAATACTCTGCCCCGAGCAGGAGATCGGCGCTGCGCCCCAGCACGAAGTAAACTTCTTCGCCCAGAATTAGACCTTTGCTAGTGTCGTCGCCAAAAACCGGAATGAGAAATCCCGACTCACGTTGCTCATTCACCGGATGGGTGGCGTAAGGCAGGTAAAAAACCGGAATCTTGTGCAGCACCGGCAAGCCATCAAGCTCGAAGATGCTGCTCCTGGCCCTTGCAATTCCGTTTGAAAGAAAGAACTTCTTCGCGACTAGCCGCCAGTCAGGATTGGGCAGCGCGCATGAGGTGACGGTTCCGTCGATTACCTGATAGCTCGCGGGGCCTGATTGGGTGAGCTCGCGCGCAGTCACCGCAAAGGGGTTGGACGAGCTGAGGATCTTTCTGCTGCGCTGCAGCCGTGCGCCCTCCAATGTGCCCGCCACGTCGTACCAGGTCCCGGTGTGGGCGTTGAGGTTCATCGTACCGTGCGAGGCGAGGAAGTGGGCATCGTCCGGGCCGCCGTCGACGTGAACATGTCCCTCCGCCTCTCCCTCTGAAGTTGCCTGGTCGAAGGTTGCGCGGTCTGCCTGGATTATGTAATCCCGGTAATGAATGACTACATGACCAGTCAAGGTGTACAGGCTTGTTGATTCTGTCTTTTCGTAGCTCTGTGTGTCTGCTTCGATCTTTACCGGAAAACCGGTGACCGGCGGAGGGATTACGCGCGCTACAGGAATTGCGTTTTGACCGGCGGCGTTGGCGCCGTCCGCCGCTGGGGGAAACTGCTTCGTTACTGCCTGTGACCAAAGCTGCGGATGACACAGCAGGAGCAGCATGGTACACAAAAAGATGCGGACTATCATCGCGAGGGGCAAGCTAAGAATAGCAAAGCTCCGATGCGGCGAAGGTTCGCTGCTCTGGTATCGACAAACCGTTTCTCTTTACCGTCTCGGCCCCGATATGTGTCGAGAGGTAGGTCTGTCGATTGGAGTCTTCGCTGCCTGCGGAGTTTTCCGAATTTCAGGGAAATCCAAACCAGAGCAAGAGAGGAGCGCGCTCAGCCATAAACCGCCCGGCGTCTCTCCCATAGGAAACGAGGATTACCGTTGAACACTTCTCCTTCATCTGCCGAGATCTCCGAATCTGCCGAACCGCGGCCGGGCTGGAAGCAGGAGGCGAGCGCCCGACTGTCCGCGCATCGCAGCCGCCGTGGCGGAGTCGCGAGTCAGCAGCCAGCGCTGCCTGGCATGGAACCGACAGCAGCGCCACCGCGGGCCGCGCGCGTAGCTGCCCGGGTCGCCGAGCGCTACGCCAGGGTTCCGAGCTACAGCGAGATGCTCGATGCCGAGGCTGCCAAAGCAGCTCTCGAAGTTGAGCCCGCAGCCAACGCTGCGCGTCAGGCGGAGCAGGCGGTCGCCGAAGTTCTTTGGTCCGGCATGGGGGCCGGAGTGGAAGCCGAAGTTGAGGAACCCGCGCCGGAGCCCGGGATCGGACAATATCGTGTGAATCCTTCATCGTTGCCAGTGGCGCGCAACAGCCAAGCTGCCCTGCAGGAGTCATGGCGGCATAGAGGCGAGGGGCCTGACGTCGATCCGCACCCGCAGATTGTCGACCCGTTTGAAGACGCGCTGGTAGCGCCTGCCCAGACGCTGCCCGCCCGCGTGCTTGAGTTCCCCCGCGAGCTTGTGGCGGCCCGCAAGGCGCGGCCGAGGGTGGCCGAAGGCCCGCTGCGCGACGGAGAGAGCCAGCTTCGCATCTTCGAGGTCGAGCCCGAGACCATCTCTCGCGAGCCGGCGGCCCCGGCTCCGGCGAGCCCGGAGGCGGCTGTGTCGGGATGGAGTTCCATCCGGCTGGACGCCACGCCGCGTAATATGGAGCCAGAAACCGCCTCCGTGACGACCACACAAAAGCCCGTGAAAGGCGCCCATGGGCGCGCGGAGAGCAGGAACGCGCCGTTGTCTTCGCGCGCGCGTCAGAGCACGTCGGGGAAGGACGGCGCGAAGCACAGGTCGGCGCTGGCTGACATGCTTCCGATGCACGTAGCGTCTATAGGCGACCGTTTACTGGCCGCGACGGTGGACGTGGCGCTGGTCGGCTCCGCATTTGCGCTCTTTGTGCTGGTCTTCATGGCCTGCACGGCACATCCCCCCTCCGGCAGGCCGGCGATGATTGCGGCAGCGGCGGCGCTTGTCGGTTTTTTTGCTCTCTATCAATGGCTCTTCTTTACATTCGGGGAGAACACCCCCGGGATGCGCTTTGCGAAGATCGCGCTCTGCACCTTCGGCGACGAGAACCCGGGACGGAAGACGCTTCAGCTCCGGGTGGGGGCATTGTTCCTGGCGGCCCTACCGCTGGGGCTGGGCTTTCTGTGGGTGCTGCTCGACGACGATCGGCTGGGCTGGCATGACCGCATGACCGGAACCTACCAGCGGAGCTATCGACGTTAATTTCGCGATTCGCGTTTTATGCAAGTAATAGAACCATAAGGGTTTGTGCAGGGATGTTCTTTCCTTATTGACTGAAAACATTGGACTTAATTCCATGTATTAGATTCTGCGGTACTTGCGATTGCCGGGAAGCTGTTTGCTAAAAAACTGACGTGCTTTGTTCAGATCCTTGCTTTCAAACGCTCTTCTTACCTTCGCAATTTTCTACTTCATTGATTGTGAAAGAGTTTCTGCAGTCTCCCGAGGCGATTAGGTCTGGATGGCCAATCCGGCTGGCAGAATGTCGTCTACGTCCACCCATTGCGTCGGATAGTTCCCCGTGTAACAGGCCACGCAGAACTTGTTGCCTTCGCCGCCGTCGCAGGCCCTCTGCAATCCTTCCATTGAGAGGTACGCCAGCGAGTCCGCCTCGATAAATTGGCGAATCTCTTCGACCGAGTTATTCGCCGCAATCAGCTCCTGTTTCAGGGGAGTATCCACGCCGTAATAACAGGGCGACGTGGTCGGCGGACAACTGATGCGCAGATGCACTTCCTTCGCTCCTGCTGAACGCACCATGCGCACGATCTTCCGGCTGGTAGTTCCGCGGATAATCGAGTCGTCAATCAGAATGATCCGCTTGCCTTCAAGCAGATTCCGCACCGGATTCAGCTTGAGCTTCACCCCGAAGTCGCGCACCCGCTGCTCCGGCTCAATAAAGGTTCGACCAACATAATGATTACGGATCAGCCCAAACCGGAACGGAATGCCGCTCTCGGCGGCGTACCCGATCGCCGCGGTCACACCGGAGTCAGGCACCGGAACCACCAGGTCCGCATCCACATGCGACTCGCGGGCAAGCTGCCGCCCCATCTCTTCGCGGCTCTCCTGCACCCAGCGGTTGTAGATCTTGCTGTCGGGCCGTGCAAAATAAACGTGCTCAAAGATGCAACTCGACTGCTCAACTCCCGTCGAAAAGCGCCGGCTGGTCACGCCGTCGCGCGTCACCATCACGAGCTCGCCCGGCTCCACATCGCGCTCGAACTTCGCCCGCAGCAGATCGAACGCGCAGCTCTCCGACGCAAACACAATCGTATCCGGCCCGTCTTCGTTTTCGATCCGTCCCATCGACAGCGGCCGAAAGCCGCGCGGATCGCGCGCCGCGAACACGCGATCCCGCGTCATCATCACAATCGAAAATGCACCGTCCACCTGGCTCAGCGAGTCGGCAATCGCATCGACGAGAGTACTGGCCCGCGAATGCGCGATCAATTGGACAATAATCTCTGAATCGCTGGTCGTCTGGAAGAACGCCCCCTCGCGCTCCAGCCTCGCCCGCACATTTCCCAGGTTCACCAGGTTCCCGTTATGTGCAATCGCGATCAGTCCCTTCGTCGATTCCACCCGAATCGGCTGCGCATTCAGCAGCGCCGAGTCGCCCGTCGTCGAGTAGCGCGTATGACCGATGGCCATATCGCCCTTCAGCTTTTCGAGCACATCATCGCTGAAAATTTCAGAAACGAGCCCCATGCCTTTAATGTTCGAGAGGGTCTTTCCATCGGCAACCGCAATTCCAGCCGACTCCTGCCCGCGATGCTGCAACGCATAAAGCCCCAGATAAACCTGCCGCGCCGCGTCCGGATGCGCATGAACTGCAACCACGCCGCACTCCTCTCGCAGCTTCGGGTCTTCCGCTCCATCAGAATTGTCATCCCGAGCAAGCGAAGCGAGTCGAGGGACCTGCATCTGTTTTTCGTTGTCATCCCGAGCGAACCGAGGCCCCCTGTGCGCGCGGGTTTCGCGCGTTGTGGTTGGGGAGCGAAGGACCTGCGGTTCTACGCCTTGGATGGAAGCAGCAGAAGCTTCCAAGCCCTCGATCATCAACCACTTCACGCCAGCACCTCGTTCACCGTCTGGTCATGGAGATTGGATTCGAGGGAAGTCGACCACGACTGCTTGAGGTCAGAGATTGGTGCTTGGATACTGGATTGTTCATCCCAGAAGATCGTCACCCAGTCGGGTGTCGTTGTTCCGATGAGATCGGCTAAGAATCCAAAGTCTTTTTCAGCGATATCGAATACACCTTTCACGTCCTCGCCCGACGCAGTGACAACGACTTGTGTGCTGTCCTCGCAAAAGAATGCATGTGGCGCGCTCCGCCACGCGAGATGGTCAACAGAAACAGCTACTCCGATACCCTTTTCCAGCCCTGCTTCGACGAGTGTTACAGCCAAACCGCCGTCGCTAACGTCGTTTGTGCTCTTTATCAATCTGTTGTCAGCAAGTGTCGCCAGCAACCTTTGTAGCCTGATTTCGGCGTTGAGGTCGAGCGCGGGTGGTTGGCCCCAGAAAGTACCTAAAACATCCTTTGCGTATTGCGAAGAACCAAGTTCGGCTTGCCAATTCGCAGTTCTGCGTGTATTCGGTCTGATAACGATTACGAAGTCACCCGCTCGCTGGAATCCTGCGGGTACGGCTTTCGTAACATCATCGAGAATTCCGACCACTCCAATCACCGGGGTCGGATATATGCCCTCACCCTTTGTCTCGTTGTACAGCGAAACATTGCCGCCCGTAATCGGAGTGCCCAGCGCCATGCAAGCCTCAGCGATGCCGTCGATCGCCGCCGACAACTGCGCCATAATCTCCGGCTTCTCGGGGTTGCCAAAGTTCAGGCAGTTGGTCGCCGCCACCGGAGTCGCGCCCGTGCAAGCCACCTTGCGCGCAGCCTCAGCCACAGCGAGCTTCGCGCCTTGGTTCGGGTCCAGATAGCACCAACGGCTGTTGCCTGCAAGCGCCATTGCAAGTCCGCGCTCGTGGCCCGGCGCACCGGTGCCCTTAATCCGCATCACGCCCGCTTCGCCCCCCGGCCCCTGCACCGTGTTCGTCTGCACCATGCTGTCGTACTGCTCATACACCCAGCGCTTCGAGCAGATGTTCGAGGAAGCCAGCAGCTTCTTCAAATCCGCCGTGTAGTCCCGCGGCTTCTTGAGTTCTTGCAGAACCTCCGCCGGAGGATCAAGCGGAACCTTAATCTGCTCCGGCCGCTTCCATGTCCCCACAGGACGGTGATAGAGCGGCGCGTCATCCGTCAGCGACTGGTTCGGAATATCCGCCACCACTTGGCCGTGATGCAGAATCCGCATACGCGGCTCACCAATCACTCTGCCGACGATACTCGCATCCAGCCCCCATTTCTCGAAGACCCGCAGAACCTCATGCTCACGGCCCCTCGCCGCCACCAGCAGCATGCGCTCCTGGCTCTCGCTCAGCATGATCTCGTAGGCCGACATGCCCGTCTCGCGCTGCGGCACATCATCGAGCTCGACTTCGAGGCCCACGCCCCCGCGCGCGCCCATCTCGCAGGTCGAGCAGGTCAGCCCCGCCGCGCCCATGTCCTGAATGCCCAGCACTGCGCCCGTCTGCATCGCTTCGAGGCAGGCCTCCAGCAGCAGCTTCTCCATGAAAGGATCGCCCATCTGCACGTTGGGCCGCTTCTGCTCCGATCCTTCCTTGAACTCCTCACTCGCCATCGTCGCGCCGTGAATCCCATCGCGCCCCGTCTTGGCTCCGACATAGATCACCGGATTCCCAACTCCCGTGGCCTTCGCGTAGAAGATCTCATCCCGCCGCACCAATCCCAGCGCAAACGCGTTCACCAGCGGATTGCCCGAGTAGCACGGCTCGAACCGCGTCTCGCCGCCCAGGTTCGGAACCCCGAAGCAGTTGCCATAACCCGCAATCCCGCTCACCACGCCTTCCATGATGGAGTGGTTCTTGCGTACCAGATCCTCCGCCGTGCCCGCGTCCTTCTCGATTGGACCGAACCGCAGCGAGTCCATCACCGCGAGCGGCCGCGCGTTCATAGTGAAAATGTCGCGGAGAATCCCGCCCACGCCCGTTGCCGCGCCCTGATACGGCTCGATATAGGAAGGATGATTGTGCGACTCGATTTTGAACGCGCACGCCCATCCGTCGCCCACGTCGATAATGCCCGCGTTTTCGCCCGGCCCCTGCACCACGCGATCGCTCTTTGTCGGCAGCCGCTTCAAATGCACGCGCGACGATTTATAAGAGCAGTGCTCGCTCCACATCACGCTGTAGATGCCAAGTTCGGTCAAGGAAGGAGTGCGGCCGAGCGCCTCCAGAATGCGCGAGTACTCCTCGGCCGTGATGCTGTGCTGGGCCAGAAGCTCGGGAGTAACGGTGACCGGCTGAGGGGCCACTGCAGTTTCGGATTTCATGGCTTTGATTCTTTATTGTCGCATGGCTGCGGGCTGTCTCGCCTGCCATGCCGCGCGCACCGCACGTATGTGCGCCGGAGTCGTTCGGCAGCATCCGCCGATCGCCTGCGCTCCTGCTTCAAACCACTTCGCCGCCAAAGCTCCATATTCCTTGACATCAGATTTTCCCAGCCATCTGCGTGCCGCCGCGTCCCATGTTTCACCTGAATTTGGGTATACAAAAACGGGCTTGTTGGTAGCCGCCTTCGCCGCACCGACGAGTTCCTTTACATGCCGGGGATGCGTGCAGTTGATCCCCACCGCGACAACTTGTTCCGCACGGTCGAGTAGCGCCATGCAGTCGGCGAGCATCTCGCCATGAGCCACGTGTGCTTCGTCCCTGCAGGTGAACGAAACCCACGTTCCGAGCGATGGGATCTGCGCAAGTGCAACCGCAATCGCGTGCGCTTCCTCAAGCGAGGGAACCGTCTCCAGCGCTACCAGGTCGGCGTGGGTCTTCGCGATAATTGCCAGCCGCTCAGCATGGAACGTCACCAGCTCATCGAAGCCAATCGCGTACCGTCCATGGAACTCCGCGCCATTATGCAGAGCCGCGCCATACGGCCCCAGCGAAGCCGCGATCAAAACCGTCCGCTCCGACTCCCGCGCATACTCCTCGCGCGCAGCTTCGGCAATCTCGACCGATCGACGCAATTCACGGGCCGCATCGTCGCGAGTGCGACCGACTTCCAGGTAACCGTGTGCCGAAATCTGATAGCTCACCGTGGAGATACAGTCCGCCCCGGCGCGCAGATAATTGAGATGCACCTGCTGAATTACGCCCGGCGCGGTATCCAGCACCTGCGCCGACCACAATGGCCCATAGATATTGCAGCCGCGCCACTCAAGCTCGGTGGCCATGCCTCCATCGAGCACATGAACGCGCGAAACGTCGATATGGGCAGCAGACTTCATACGCAGTACGCAGAGAGCGAGGGGCTGTTTCTGGTATAGTCAGGATAGCTTGCAGTGACCGGGAGCCGCCAGGAACCCGCGGAGCAGGCGATCCAGCCAAAAAGTTCGGGGAGTGGCTCAGCCTGGTAGAGCACCTGGTTCGGGACCAGGGGGTCGGAGGTTCGAATCCTCTCTCCCCGACCATTTCACTCAGGTTTTTTCTTCGCTTCGCGGAATTGTCATGGAATCTACATTCCACCCTCCCAGTTCCAACTGTGGATTTCCGTTAACGATCCGCGAAAGCATTTTAGGCTTCGGCACCTTACCGGAAATCGAGCACTTCGCCCGAAGAAGCGATTACAAAATACCTGAAGTAATTTATCAGCGAAGCCGCCTTTAGAGGCAGACGCCACTTATGCGTACGGATTTCCTCGCCCCACGCTACTAAGAATCACCCCTAGCGCTTCAGCAAAAGCATTGCATGCGATGTGATTCTTTGGCCGAAATGGTGGGCCCGGAGGGATTTGAACCCCCAACCAAGGGATTATGAGTCCCCTGCTCTAACCATTGAGCTACAGGCCCTTCGGTAATCTGTGCCGGATCTCCGGCAACTTCACTCGTCCGCCAAATCAGATTGTAAATGCACGCATCAACGATCATTCCGCGGCGAAGCCTCGTCTTCAGTCTAGTTTCTAAACGAGTTTTATAATGGGAGGTTGCGCGCTTCAGGCGTGCCGCTGAGGGATTTTTTCGGAGCAGGAAAGGGATTCGATGCCGACCGATGTTGTAATGCCCCAGATGGGCGAGTCGATTTTTGAAGGAACGATAACCAAATGGCTGAAGAAGCCTGGTGACACGGTGCAGCGCGACGAACCTCTGTTTGAGATTTCTACCGATAAGGTGGACGCGGAGATTCCTTCGCCCGCGGCCGGGGTTCTGAAGGAGATCAAAGTCGGCGACGGATCAACCGTGCAGATCAACACCGTGGTTGCGGTGATCGATGAGCCCGGCTCGGCCGACGGGACCGCTGCTGGCGCGCCGGTGGCTGCGGCCAAACCTGCTGCGGCAGCGCCGAAACCCGAGACCTCAGCTCCGGCAGAGGGCCCGGGCACTGACGTGGTCATGCCGCAAATGGGCGAATCGATTTTCGAGGGCACCATCACCAAATGGCTCAAGCAGGTTGGCGACAACGTGCAGCGCGATGAGCCGCTGTTTGAGATTTCCACGGACAAGGTGGATGCGGAGATTCCCTCGCCCGCGGTTGGCGTGCTGAGCGAGATCAAGGTGCAAGCCGGCAACACGGTGCAGATCAACACCGTGGTCGCGGTGATTGGCGGCGCGGCTAGTGCGGGCGCCAAGGCTCCGGAAGTTGCGGCTCCGGCGATTACAGCTCCGCAGGCAGCGCAGGTAACGACTCCTGCGACTCCTGTAACTCCGGCGACTGCTTCAGGCGTGTCCATCTCGGCAGGCGCGGAGCATGGCCGCTCGTCGCCCCTCGTCCGCAAAATGGCGAAGGAGAACAACCTCGACCTGGGCCGAATTGCGGGCACCGGAGCGGGAGGACGCATCACCAAGGAGGACGTGCTCGGCTACATGGCTCAGCCCGGCGGAGCTGCCGCGAAGGCCGCTCCCGCTCCCGTTCAGGCCCCGGCGGCACCCGCAGCAAAGCCTGCTGCGTCTGCGGCGGCGATTCCTGCCCCCGGCGAGCTGGTTCCCATGTCGAAAATGCGCTCCATTATCGCCCAGCGCATGGTAGATTCCAAGCGCACCAGCGCGCACGTGCATACCGTCTTCAAGATTGACTTTACGAAAATCGTGAAGCTGCGCGAGAAAGAGAAGAGCAAGTACGAGCAGCGCAACGGCGTAAAGCTGACGTATATGCCGTTCATCACGCGGGCCGCAATCGCCACGCTGCGCAAGATGCCGATCATCAACGCGCAGATGGAAGGCGAAGGCATTCGCTATCCGAAGAACATCAACGTGGGCATTGCGGTCGCGCTGGAGTGGGGGCTGATTGTTCCGGTGATCAAACAGGCCGAGGAGAAGAGCTTCCTGGGCATTGCGCGGGCGATTGCCGATCTGGCGGAGCGCGCGCGCGGCAAAAAGCTGAAGCCGGACGAAGTGGGCTCGGGCACATTCACCATCACCAATCCGGGCATCTTCGGCGAGCAGTTCGGCACGCCGATTATCAATCAGCCGGAGTCGGCAATCCTTGGCGTGGGCGGCATGTTCAAGGAGCCGGCAGTTGTAACTTCTGCTGACGGGACCGATTCGATTGCGATTCGCCACTTCCTGCACCTCACGCTGGGCTTTGATCACCGCATCATCGACGGCGCGGATGCCGGGAAGTTCATGTCGGAGATGAAAAAGTATCTGGAGAACTGGTCGGAAGATATCGGCTGAGACAGCTAAGGAGCGAGTTTCCAAGAGCCGGGTGGCGAGTCTGCGAGACTTTTTTCCGGCTCTTCGCCCGAGCTGGGGCGGAGTTGTTCGTGCGGGTAGCCGAGCATCTTGAATATCTCATTGTTTTCCCGCCAAGCTCCAGATGAAGGGCCGATACCTGGCCCGGCGAGATTTTCGGGCTTCGCGGGATTTTCCGTATCGCATGCACTTTCACTGGTCCTGCAGCCCGGTTTTTTTGAGGGCGCGGGGCCGGGGATTTCTTCCTCTTCGGGAGCCTGGCGGGGTGAAGCGATCTCCTCGCCCTCGGGAGTGAGGACCATTTGATAGATCTGCTGGATGGCGGTCTGGGCGGCAAGGCGAGGTTCTTCCGGTTCTGCCTGAGGCTGGATTTGCTGGGCTTGGGCCTCTGCCTTTTCGATTTTGGCCAGGTTGCTCATCTGGGCGCGCATGACGTTGGTGAGGGCATTGGCCCGGCGGGGGTCGATGGCACCTTCATTGAGGGCGTTCTGAACGAGGAAGAGGTTAAGGAGAATGGCCTTACGGTCCTCGGGATAAGCGAAGGGCAGGAGCTGATGAATGCCGGAAGTTGCGGCGCGGCGGGGCTGGGTGAGGGTTGCCCTTACGGAGTTTTGGTGACGGCAGAAGAAGGTTTCCTTTACGGCAGACCCCCGACAGAAGCGGCCGTCAAGGAAGATGTGCCGGCAAAGCTCGATCATAATAATTTTCCTTTTTTTTTGCCTATGTGATAGGCAGGATTGAGATTAGGCTGTTGGCTTTTTGCAAGTAATAAGAAACAGGGTACTTATGCTAGGTAATAGAAAGCTATGAACTTACTCGTGCTCGCTCCTGAAAATAGAAAGGGCGCAGCTTGTGGCTGCGCCCCTGGTGAGATTTTTTTGTGCCTCTATATCCAGTATAGCAGTTTGGGATAATTCAACTGCAAATGGAAGTTGCTGAAAATGGGTTGGTTAGGTTCTGAAGGGGCTTGACAACTTCCTACAGCAGCATTTTCGCTATCAGCACCCGCTTCACCGCTTCATCCGGAGTCATCGCCACGGCCGAGAGGTGCCCCATCTTTCTTCCCGGCCGGGCGGTGTGTTTTTCATATAAATGCAGGCCGACTCCGGGGACGGCGAGAGCTTTGTCGAAGCGCGGCTCGCGGGGCTCTCCATTCTTATCGAGCCAGAGGTCCCCGAGCAGGTTAGCAATGGCTGCGGGCTGAACGATGGAGACGTCTCCCAGCGGCAGATTGCAGATGGCGCGCACCGCCTGCTCAAACTGGCTGGTGACGCAGGCGCGCTCGCTTGAGTGATAGCTGTTATGGGGGCGCGGGGCGAGCTCGTTGACCAGCAGGACTTCGTCGGGGGATTTACCCGTGGATTTACTCACGAACATCTCGACGGCAAGCAGGCCTTCGAGTTGAATGGCCTCGGCAATGCTACATGCGATGCTCTGGGCCTTCGATTCAAGAGTTGCGTCGATGGAGGACGGTAGCACGCTCCAGTCGAGGATCTGATTTTCGTGGTGGTTGAGCGCGCTGTTGAAGCTTTTTGTTTCGCCGCTCGGCGCGCGCGCGACCATGACAGAGATTTCCCGGTCGAGTTCGATGGCTTTTTCCGCGACGCAGGGTTTCTCGTCGAGCAGACGCCAAGCCTGGGCAGGAGTGGTGCTGTCGCCGAAGCCCAGTTTTACCTGGCTTCGCCCGTCGTAGCCTCCGCGGGCGCTCTTCACGAAGAGGTTGGGGCCGAGTTCAGCCGCGGCGGCGTTGAGATCGGATTCGGATGCGATGGCGCGGTACTCGCCAATCGGGAACCGGTGCTCGCGCAGCCAGTTTTTTTGCAGGATGCGGTCCTGAATAATGCGCAGGGCGGCGGCGGCGGGTCGCACGGGCGCGTACTTCGCGGCGGCTTCCAGACAGGCGAGCGAGACCTGCTCAATTTCAAGCGTGACCACGTCGGAGCCGCGGGCGAGATCGGCGGCGGCGCGCGCATCGTTCCAATTGCCCTCAAAGCAGGCGTCGACGACAAATCTCGCGGGGCAGGAAGGATCGGGATCCATCACCTGCACGCGATAACCGAGGCCGCGGGCAGCCATGGCGGTCATGCGCCCGAGTTGACCCCCGCCGAGAATGCCAATGGTGGACCCGGGAAGGATGACAGGCGCGTTGGACGAAGCGCTGGTCATGGCGTGGGTTCCGGGACGAGCACCTGCGCGAGCACTTCGTCGCTGCGCTCTTTGCGCCAGGCGCGGAGCTTTTCGCGCAGCGCGGAATCAGTGGCGGCGAGAATCTCCGCAGCGAGGAGCGCGGCGTTAGCGGCTCCCGGCTTGCCGATGGCCAACGTGCCCACAGGAACGCCTTTGGGCATCTGCACGATGGAGAGAAGCGAGTCAATGCCGTTGAGCATGGTGGCGGGCACCGGGACGCCCAGGACCGGCACAAGGGTCTTGGCTGCGAGCATTCCGGGGAGATGCGCCGCGCCCCCGGCTCCAGCGATGATGACGCGGAGGCCACGCGACTCGGCCTGCTCTGCGAAGTGGAATAGCCAGTCGGGCGTGCGGTGCGCGGAGACGATGCGGGCTTCATGCGGGATATTGAAGGTTTGCAGGATTTCAATGGCGGGCGCAAGGACTTCATAGTCGCTCTTGCTGCCCATGACAACGGCCACAAGGGCCGGGACTGGCCGTCCAAGCATCCGCGCTTCGCGCCTTCCTGACGCCGGTTTTTGCGGCCGCTCCCGTTGGTCGCGCGGAATGGACTGTTCAGGTTTAGCGCCGCGCTTCCGAGCTTGCTTCATTGAGTGATTATAGTTGCGCTGTTTGGATTGAGTAGTGAAAGCAGAAGCCTCCACCGAAGCGGAGGCTTTTGCGTTTGGAAGATCGAAGCAGCTACTGGAGGGTGACGCCGCCAGATGCCTTCTTGTTTTTTTCTTCTTCGTTCGCCTTGCGAGTGTTCATGGCTTTTTCGCGCCATTGGTCGACCAGGGCCATGTCGGCCTTGCGCGCGTCGTCGTTGCCGCAATCAAGATCGGCCTTGCGGCGGTAGGTTAACTGGAGGTAAGCCATTGCGTCGTCATAGTTGGGGCGAATGTCCACTGCCTTCTGGAGGTACTCGATGCCTTCGTTTACAAGCGGGGAATTTTCCTGGACGAGGTCCTGGCAGGTTTTCTTGGGCATCTTCACGTTGCCCTCTCCGTTATCCGTCATGCCGACCGCTTTCAGGTCCTTGATGGCGTTACGATAGGCGAGACGCCAGTCAATGCTGCCGATGGTGTAGGCGGCTTCGGCGTCCTTCGGGTCTGCCTGCAGCACCTTCATCTGCCACTGCTTAGCTTTGTCGTAGTCGTCGATATTGAAATAAATGCTGGCAATGCCCTTCATGCTGTTAACGTCGCTGGGCTTTTCCGCAAGGACTTTTTGAAAGCTCTGAATCGCCAGATTGGCGGTCTTCAGGTTGTCGGGAGTGGTGAGATCAGGAACGACTTGCTGCGCATATGCGGTAGCAAGGTAAGCACGGGCCATGGGCAGTGTGGGATCATCATTGACAGCCTGTTCGAAGTGGTTGATGGCTTCCTCGTACCTTGCGCTCTTGTATGCCTGAACTCCCTTGTTCAGTTGATCGCGGGCCTTAAGTTTCTGGCAACCGGTCGCAGAAACCAGCAACGCGAGCGTCGCTGTGGTTATCACCGGAAAGCGTGCAATTCGGTTCATTCTCTATCTGTTCTCCTTCGAGCGCGGGACACGTATGGCGAATGAGATGCTTCCAGGCCGCCTGAGAGATTAAATTCCTTGCGCAGTGATTGTACTTGGTTTGCGGCAGGCTGCAAATTCTACTGGCGCAATTCTTCAACGGTGGCCGCGGGCTGCCAAGGCAATCCGCGCCGATAAAACTCTACTGACGGGCTGCTATTCTTGGCGTAATTACGCCAATATGGTCGATACCAACGGAGTGACCGATATCGATTACGTCGGCCACGGATGAGAAATTCAGGTTTGGATCGCCCTGAACGAACATCACCTTTTCTGCTCGAGTGGCATAGATTCGATCCAGCTCCGTTTTCAATTGGCTTTTCGGGACTTCCGTTTCGTTGATTTTGAAGCTCGCGATCCCATTCGCGCCGCTTACGAGTTGCACAACGATAGTCTGTGGAGATGGCTGCGATTTATCTTTGGGGGGCTGAGGCACCAAGGCTTCAAGGCCTTTGGGAGTTGCCGGAACGATCACCATAAAAATGATCAGCAAGACTAAAAGTACATCAATCAACGGCGTTACGTTCATGTCCGAGTTGAGTCCGCCCGGACCACCACCGGCTATCATTGCCATAGATCAATTCCTCGATTGAGGGCTTCCACCCAGGATTGAAGCTCCATTACAACTACAACACCTACTGTCCAGCTGCAATCTTTGGCGTAATCAGGCCGATATGATCGACCCCGACGGCATGACCAATGTCGATCACCTGCGCCACGGAGGAGAAATTGAGATTGGGATCGCCCTGCACGAACATGACTTTCTCGGCGCGGGTGGAATAGATCTGATCCAACTGGGTGCGCAGCTGATTGTTGGCGACATCCTGCTGGTTGATTTTGTAGCTGGGAATCCCGTTTGGATTGTTGGCGATCTGCACCACGATGGTGCGGTCATTATTATTCTGCTGCTGAGGGGTCTTGGGCGGCTGAGGGACAAGCGCGTCCAAACCCTTCGGAGTTACCGGCACGATGACCATAAAGATGATCAGAAGCACCAGGAGCACATCGATCAGGGGAGTAACGTTCATGTCCGAGTTCAGTCCGCCAGGACCTGCACCAGATGACATTGACATAGGTCAATTCCTCGTTTCCAAAAAGCTTTCGGGCTATTCGCCGCCTGTGGGAGGCTTATTGTTATTGGGCTCGCGATTTTCCGTCAGCAACCCGATTTCTTCAACACCGGCGGTGCGAACCGCATCGATCGCATCTTCGACCGTGCCGTAGTGAGCGCGCGAGTCGGCGCGGAAATAGACCGTCTTATCGGTCTTGTTCTGCAGCTGATCGGCCACCTTGGATCCCAAATCGGCCAGCGTGGTCTGGTCCTGTCCGAGATAGACTCTGCTGTCGCGGGTGATAGCGACTGTTACTGCATCCTGTTTGCTGGCGTTGTCCATTGCGACCGCGCTTTGCGTCTGGGCCAGAGTCACGTTCACCTTCTGCTCCAGCATGGGGGTGATGACCATGAAAATGATCAGCAACACCAGCATCACGTCCACCATCGGCGTCACGTTGATGTTCGAGTTTACCTTGCTGCCTTCGTCTCTCTTTGCGAGTGCCATCTTTACTCCGTAATCCGATTCCTGCTCAAACTCCGGGGGGAAATCGGCACCGGGAGCGGAATGGGCGATGCCTGCCCCACTCCCGGCGTGTGATTCCCGTTGTAGTGAGCCGGTGTTACCGACGGCTCTGCTTAATGAAGTAGTCGACCAGTTCGCTCGATGAATTGTCCATCTCAACGTCGAACGCTTCCACTTTGTTGGTGAAGTAGTTGAAGGCCCAGACGGCGGGAATAGCGACAAGCAGTCCGAACGCGGTGGTCACGAGCGCTTCCGATACGCCGCCGGCAATGGCGCCGATTCCGGTCGTCTTCTGCGTAGCGATCTGCTGGAAGGCCTTGAGAATTCCGGCGACGGTCCCGAACAGTCCGACGAAGGGAGCGGTGGAGCCGATGGTGGCCAGACCGCCCAAGCCGCGCTTCAGCTTAGCGTGGACGATGGCCTCGGCACGCTCGAGGGCGCGCTTGGAGGACTCAATCTGCTCGGCCGTGACTGCGCCGCCGCTGCCATAGTTGCGGAACTCCTGCAGACCGGAGGTGACGACCTCGGCAAGGTGCGACTTCTTATTGCGGTCGGCGACCTTTACCGCCTCATCCAGCTTGCCCTCTTTCAGGGCGCCGGCAACGCGGGGAGCGAACTCGCGCGACTGCTTGCGGGCTGCTGCGAAATAAAGATAGCGATCGATCATGACCGCCAGCGACCAGATGGACATGATGAAGAGGACAAACACCACGCAGCGGGCAAGCCATCCCATTTGAGCCCACAAAGCCATGGGGCCGAAGCCGATGTTCTGGTCGTCCTGGAAGAAGAAGCCCAGACCAGCCGGGTGGGCGATGAGTTGATGAATATGAGCGAGAATCACTTGAATCTTTCCTCCTAAGGAGTAAATACATGGAAATCACAAAATGTTTGGCGGTTGCGGCTTGCCACCCGGTGGACGGAGGGCAAACCGGGCATCAACCACCGAGGGTAAAGTCGACGTTGACCTGAGTTTCCACCTCTACCGGCTCGCCACTGAGCAGGTATGGCTTGTAACGCCAGGTTTGTACAGCCTGAATCGCAGCCTGTTGGAGCATGGACGGGCCGCTGATAACTCGAAGATTTGTGATCCTGCCTTCCTTCGAAATCGTTGCCTGAAGCACCACGGTTCCTTGGATGCGGGCAGACTTGGCAATGGGAGGATAGCGAATTTCCTGACCGCCAATCTTATTTCCAGCGATCACGCCCGCGGAGACCTTGATCTTCTTAGGGGCCGCCGCCTTGACCACAGGAGCGGGTCCGGTTCCGATGCCGCCCAGAATGCCGCCCATCACGCCGCCGGCGCTGCCACCGGACATTCCGTCCATGCCGGCAACACCTGCCATGCTGGGAGCAGCTTCTTCCTTCACCATCTTGATTTGCTTTGGAATTTTGGTCGGGGCGGTGAGCTGGTTGTTGAGCAGCTCTGAGACGACCTTCTCAACGTGCACGGGAGCGGGTGGGGGCGGCGGAGGCGGAGGGGGCGGCGGAGGCGGCGCTACGAGAAGCGTCGTCATGGCCGCAGTCGGCAGAGCCTCAGGGTAAATAAGCGGAATCAAGATCATGGCCGCAACAATGGAGCAATTAAGTATTACTCCCACCCATACAAAATACTTGCTCTTGGTCTTGATTCTTCCGTCGGATTCCATCAGCGCATCTTCAAACATGGCCAACCTCTGACTTGCGAAACTGTACTACCACCTATAGACACCAGATCCTTTACTATTTGTTCCCGGCACAGTTCTTTTTTTCGTTACCGCTGGGGGCCTCGCCCGGGAGAAAAAGGTGAGCGCCCTTTTCTATCACAATCCATATACAGCACGAAAGTTCACACCCTTGAACGCCTTCCAGCCGGCAGCGCCGCGGATTTGCCGCGCCGAGCGCGCCAATCCTGGTAGGCCACAAGCATAGGAGCGGCGACCGCAATGGAGGAATAGGTCCCAATCAGAATGCCGATTACCAGCGCAAAGGAGAAGCCGCGCAGCACCTCGCCACCGAATATATAGAGCGAAAGCACGGTGAGGAAAGTAAGGCCCGAGGTCAGCACCGTCCGGCTCAGGGTCTGGTTGATGCTGCGGTTCACCAGGTCGGACAGCTTCTCACGGCGCGTCATGCGCAGGTTCTCGCGTATGCGGTCGAAGACGACGATTGTATCGTTCATCGAATAGCCGATCAGAGTGAGGATGGCGGCGATGACGGTAAGCGAAATTTGCTTGTCGAAGAGCGAGAAGGCACCTACGGTGATAAGGGTGTCATGGAAAACGGCGACCACGGCGGCAACGCCGTAGATCAGCTCGAAGCGGAACCATAGATAGATGAGCATTCCGGCAAGCGAGTAGAGCGTAGCGGCGAGCGCCTGATGCCGAAGCTGCTGGCCTACCTGAGGCCCGACGATCTCAACGTTGCGCACGGTGAATCCCGAGAGATAGGCATCCTGCTGCAGCTCATTGAGGACCGCGGGATCGACAATGCCGCGGAGGTCGTTGACGGAGGAAATCAGGCCGCTGTGCTGGCCGTCCTTGTAGTTGATGACAGCGTCCGCCTGCTGAGTGTAGCGCGTAGTCGCGGCATCGCTCTGGCCGAGATGCTCGGGGTCCTTCTGCTGGAGCCAGTCGGCGAGTGCGCCGCGGCCCGCGTTGTCGAGATCGAATTTGCCGCTGGCCCGGTTTTGCTTGCCGGCTTCCGAGTAGTTCGCAGTGAGGGTGGAGACGATGGCGGCGCGGCCTGCATCGAGCGCAGCTTCACTGGTCTTCGACTCGGGCAGAGTAATGATGACCTCATGGTTGGCGGCGGGACCATACTGTACGACCGGCGCATCGCCCAGACCAGCGCCCTGGGCCGCTGTGCGCAACCTTCCATAGTCGGGCGCCTGGGCAAACTTTACGCGCACGGCGGTGCCGCCGCGGAAATCGACGTCCAGCGGAAGACCGTGCCAGAACGCGAGCGAGAGTATGCCGGCCACGCTGAAAATCAGCGAAAATCCGAGAAAGTACCATTTCTTCCCCAGCCAATCGATTTTGGGTTGTCCAAAAAATTCCACGAATTCGTTTCCTCAGGGGCAAATGCCCCAGGTATTTCTAAGTTTTCTCCAGACGGCCTGGCGCAAAGCGTCTTTTGTCTGGAGGCAAATCCCTAAATCGAGATCGGCTCGCCCCGCAGCTTCTTGTTCAGGTGCGCATCGAAGATCACGCGCGAGACGAAGACAGCGGTAAACAGGTTGGCACAGAGTCCGGCGGTGAGGGTTACCGCGAAACCTTTTACAGGGCCGGTTCCGAAGAGGAACAGGATGGCGGCTGACACGACAGTCGTGACGTGCGTATCCAGAATTGTCGTCCAGGCGTGCGCGAATCCCTGATCGACGGCCGCTGCAGGGGACTTGCCGGCGCGCAGCTCTTCACGGATTCGCTCGAAGATCAGCACGTTGGAATCGACGCCCATACCTACGGTGAGAATGACGCCGGCAATGCCGGGCAGCGTGAGCACTGAACTGGTGTATCCCATGAAGCCGAGCAGGATGACCAAGTTCAGGAACAGCGCCAGATCGGCATTGATGCCCGCTCCGTGGTAGTAGACGAGCATGAATATCATTACCGCCAACATGCCGACGATAGCAGCCATTACGCCCTGGCGAATCGAGTCTGCACCAAGCGAAGGGCCGATGGTGCTCTCCTGCAGATATTGGAGGGAAGCAGGCAGCGAGCCGGTGTTGAGCAGCATGGCCAAATCATTAGCTTGCTGCGGTGTCATGGCTCCGCCGGAGATGGTTCCCTGATCGCGAATCTGGTCGCGAATGTTCGCGACTTCCTGAATTTTGTTGTCGAGAACCACGGCGAGCGGCTTGCCCTTGTTTGCGGCGGTGAAGTCTGCAAAGTGATCGCCGGCTGCTGTGGTGAGATAGAACTCGACCTGGGGCTGATTGGTGTTGGTGTCGGTGCCGACGCGCGCGCTTCGGATATCGGTTCCACCGACCTCGGCGGCCCGCTTGATTTCGTACCAGGAGACGCCGCCGGCCTGCGAAGCTCCGGGAGCGGTCTGCACCAGTACCGAGTCATAGGGCAGAGTTCCGCCAAGTTGCTGGGTCGCATCCTGCTCACTGGTGTAAGGGCCGCCCTGAACCAGGTGAATTTCGAGGCGGGCCGTCGATTGGATCACATCCTTGACGCGGTTGAAGTCATCGATGCCGGGCAGCTCGACAAGAATCTGATAGCTGCCGAGGTTGTACTCCTGGACGATTGGCTCGCTGACGCCGAGTGAGTCGACGCGCTCAGTGATTACCTGAATGGACTGGTCGAGAGCGCGCTTTTTGAGGTCGGAAACGGCGGTCGGTTTCATGGTCAGCGTCCAAGCACCGTTCGCGGTGGAGGAAATGTCGTACTGCTGACCGTAATGCGAATCGAGCACGCTGCGAATGTCGCTGCTGCGTGCCGGCGGCGCGTTGTTGATCTGAATGAGGGCCGGATTGTTTTTCGGATCGGGCTTGATGACCGAGTTCGGTGGCAGCGTGATGCCATTCGATTGCAAATCCTGCTGAATGTGCGAGGCGTCACTATCAGTGGTGATGCCAACCGCCTCATCAACCATGACCTGCAGAATAAGGTGGGTGCCGCCCTTGAGGTCGAGTCCAAGATGAATGCGGTCGAGAAACGATTGTTTGAGTGCGGCGCCTGAGAAGCTGCCGGGGATGCCGGTTATTCCGAGCACGCAAACCACGAGCACGGCAACGATCAGAATGGTTTTTTGAGTCAGATTCTTACGCATGGCAATGATGGATGGAGCTATTTGGCCGCCTCGTCGGTCGTTACGGAAGCAATCGCGCTTTTGACCACTTCGATCTTGATGTTGTCGGGCGGGACGCGAAGCTGGATGGCGTCTTCCCTGATATTAAGGATGGTTCCGCGAATGCCGCCGTTGGTGGTGATGCGGTCGCCGGTTTTGAGATTGCCGAGCATCTGCTGCCAGGCCTGTTGTTTCTTCTGGTTGGGCCGGATGAGCAGGAGATAGAAGACAACGATGATGAGGATGAATGGCAGAAAAGAGACGAGGCCAGAACCGGTGGGAAGCGCGGCAGCCAGAAATATCGTCGTCAACACACAATCCTTTTTAGGCGGGGATGAGGAAAAATCCGCCCCACGCCACGTGTATCAAAGAAATTTTGAGGAAAGGCCCCACGGCTAAGAGGAGAATCTTTTGCCTGCCGGGCTTCGAACAGCGCCAGCTGCTTCCTGTCGGACGCCCCAATCGGTCAAAAACAGCCTCAGAGACACCTGCCCTTTAGCATCGCGTACAGGGCTGGCGGTGTCAAGGGAGGGGTTGGCTGGGATGCCGGCTCGCGGAAAACTCCGGTTGGCTTCGCGCGCATCCTATTCCCGCGAGCTTCTCTCTCTTTGCTCGCCATCTGCTTCCCCCAGGCGAATGGCCGTCGGCCCCGATCCTCGCAAGCCTGGAGATTCTTCCGTACGCCTTTAATGACTGCCAACCGCAACCTGGGAGGCCTTATGAAGCGCCTATCGTCGCCTTTTGTCTGCCTGCTGCTCACCCTAATCGCAGCGCCTTCTACTCTTTCAGCGCAAAACCCAACCTTCGCCGCGCCAAAACAAATATCAACCTCCGGCCTTTCCTTCTCCGGCAACTTCAACGGCAATGGCAACACCGATCTCATCATTGCCACTGACCTAATCCCCGGTGTGGGCGAATTTCTAACCGGAGACGGAACCGGAAACTTCTCCGATACAGGCCCAACCAACGCCCTTCCCCCGTTTTATGAAGGGCTGGTGGCTGATGTAAACGGAGACGGCAAAGATGACATCATCACCCTGCTGGGCGGATGCGAAAGTTTGCCCTGCCCTCCACCCCGACAAACCAACGCTGACGGAATCATCACGGTGATGGTCAGCCAAGGCAACGGCAAGTTCACCCAGGGATATGTCGGCACGCTTCCGGCAGGGCTCGGTATTGGCGGAGCCGTGGTCGGCGACTTTAACAAGGACGGCAAGGCGGACATCGCCGTTCTGTCTTACTTCAACAGTTATTTCGCCACTCCGGCAGAACTGTGCATCTTCATCAACCAGGGCAACGGCACGTTCACTCAGACTGATTACCAGTTGCCAGCAGATCTCGGGAAAAGGCAGCAGGCCTTTATCACTAATCTCGTGACCGGCGATTTTGAAGGAAACGGCAATCAGGATATTGCCTTCGCTTTTGATCTGCTCCCAATCGATGGGTTCACATCCGTCGTTTACCCGGAGATACTCACTTTTGCTGGAAATGGCAAGGGCGCATTCGGTCCCGGCGTAGTCAGCTACACCACCGACAGCTTCCTCGACGTCAGCGGCACCATTGGCCTTCTGTTTGCGGCTGATCTGAACCACGATGGCCGCACAGATCTGCTCGCCGGTTTACTGGCCAAACCCCCCAACCAGGCGAGCGGAAACATACGCGTTCCCAGCCTTCTCGCAAAAGTCTCTGGAAAATTCTACTGGTCGTCCGCCGTCTACCTGGACATTTCGCCTGAGTACTCAAACATCCTGCTCGATGACTTCAATGGTGACGGCAACCCTGATCTCTTAACCCCGTTGGGCATCTATCTCGGACTGGGCAACGGAGCCTTCAAGACCCCGCACATTCCGCTCACCTTCAATGGGAACGTTAACACCGAAACAATTACCGCCATCCCCCTCAAGACCGGAGACCTCCCCAGCCTTCTCGTTTTCAACTTCACCGCCAGTCCCACCCTCGAACTTCTCGTCAACACCACGAAGAAGTAACCCGAAGCAAGAGGAGCGGCCGAAATAGCCGCTCCTGTGTTTTGGGTCTAGCTTGCGCGGGCTGAGTGCTCGATCTGATTTCGCACGTGCCGCATTGTATCGAGGTAGAACGCCAGATTGTGCAGGGTGTTCAGAACGGAGGCGAGGGGCTCCTGTGCGGTCATGAGATGGCGCAGGTAAGCGCGGGTATAGCGGGTGCAGACGAGACATTGGCAGGCTGGGTCGGGCGGGTTCGGGTCATCGGCGTATCGGCGGCTCTTGATGTTGAGGCGGCCTTCGGAGGTGAAGAGGAGGCCGTGGCGCGCGGCGCGTGTGGGCAGCACGCAGTCCATCATGTCGACGCCCATGGCGGCGTATTCGGCAATCTCATCCGGGTAGCCGACTCCCATGACGTAACGCGGCTTATCGGCGGGAAGGTGCGGTAGGGTTGCGGCGATGATTTCGCGGGTCAGCTCACGCGGCTCGCCTACGCTGAGGCCGCCAATGGCGTAGCCCGGAAAGTCCATTTCAACGAGGCGCTCGGCCGACTCGCGACGGAGGTCGGTGTACATGCCTCCCTGGACGATTCCGAAGAGGTTGGGTGTTTTACCGGCATAGCGTTCGTCCCAAGGCCGCTCGTGCTTGTGCGCATCGAAGTGCTGCTTGCTGCGTGCAGCCCAGCGTAGTGTCGTCTCCAGAGAGCGGCGCGCCCGGGCGCGATCGGCGGGGTACTCGGTGCACTCGTCGAAAGCCATGGCGATGTCGGAGCCGAGGGCGCTCTGGACGTCCACGGAATGCTCGGGCGAAAAAAAATGGCTGGAGCCATCGAGATGCGAGCGGAATTGGACTCCGTCCTCCGACACCTTGCGAAGCGCATTGAGGCTGAAGACCTGGAATCCGCCCGAGTCCGTCAGGAGGGGGCGCGGCCAGCTCATGAAGCGGTGAAGACCGCCGAGCGCGCGGATGAGCTCATGGCCGGGGCGCAGATAAAGATGATAGGTGTTGCCGAGAATGATCTGCGCATCCAACTCTTCGAGCAGATGCTGCGGTACGGCCTTGACGGAAGCGGCGGTCCCCACGGGCATGAAGACCGGAGTCTCGACTGTTCCATGTGGGAGGACCATGGTGGCGCGGCGAGCGGGTCCTTTGGTCTTGTGGATTTTGAAGTCGAGAGACACTGAGGTGATTGTAGCGGGGGCGATTCCGCTCTCGAGAGCACGCCGATGGCTGCTCCCGTGTAGCCGAACGCCAAGTCCCGTAGTATGGGTGAGGAGGATTTCTCAAGCCGGATGCGTTTCCTGTGTCGTGTTTCGTCTCTCGCTTTTCTTGTTCTGTTTGTCGCCGCATTCACCGCGCGAGTGGGTGCACAGAGTTTCATCCGGAACAGGGACGTTGCCGTCAGCGCGTTCGACCAATCCACATCGAGCGTGAGCGGCAACGGCGTGACGGTCAAGCCGACCGGATCTATCGGCGCGCAGGCTGCTTTCCGGCACAGCTACCATTGGTGGCTGGGATATGAGGGAAGCTACGACTACGCTCGGTATTCTGAGCACTACTCGGTCACGCCTTTTGCAATCCAGAACAATATGCATGAGTTCGGGGCTTCGTACCTGGTGAGCGGAACAAGCGTTCTGGGCTTTCGCCTGTTTGCGCTTGGCGGAGTGAGCGCAGTGGTGTTTTCTCCCACGCTCAATGGCGGGCAGAACGTCTCATGGCAGGCAAAGCCCGGGTTGAACTTCAGCGTAGGTGTGAACCATTCGCTGCTCACCTCGCACTTCGGCGTGCGGCTGCAATATCGCGGTGTTTACTACAAGGCTCCGGACTTCAATCGCGCGACGCTCGACACGGGCAAATCCCGCCTGACCTCGGAGCCAATGGTTGGCGTTTATTTGAAGTTTTAGTTCGGCCCGTGGCGCATCCGGCGGCGGATCGCCTCACGGCCGTCTGGCCAGAACTCCAGGAAGAGCTTGCCGCCGGCGTCCCCTAAAAGCGACAGCGCCCAGCTGGTCATCACTACTCTGGCATTCGCACTCGGAGCCGGATAATAGGCCGGCGTGATTGCCGCTGCCGCCAGATGGCCGAGCGTATCAGAGTAGTTGAATCCGTGGCTGCCGTCGTCGTGCTGCACGACGAAGACCCGCTCCGCTGCGTACACACCGCGCGCCTTGATGCTGCCATACGCTTTTCGATAGTAGCGGGGATCTTCATGCGTGATGGCCGGCAACAAGCTGTCGGAGAAAAAGCGCATGGATGTGTCGCGGAGAACTGCCGCGCCGATGCGCTCGCCGAAGCCAGCCGAATCGCTGCCGTATTTCGGGTCTCCGTCGATCAACTGCTCCCAGCCTGTGGCCAGCAGGCCCGGCGCCCAACCCACGGGGTCAAGGTCTTTATGCACCCAGAAAAGCATTAGGTCGCGAGGATAGAGCGGCGGGATCTTCTCTCCCGGATTGACTACGCCGTACCATTTGGAGGGGGCATAGTTGGTCGCCCGTGGGGCGCGGACTGGTGCTGTGATGGGAGCGGCATTCGAAGCAGGGGCTTTGGGGAGCGGCTTTGCGCTTTGCCCCGAAGCCGAAATCACTGCAAAGGAGAGCAAAAAGCTCATCGTGGCACAACTCATCCGCTTGCTAGCTCTCAAAGGGCTCTTTTCTCGATTCCTCAAATGAACTTGTTGCTGCCGGTGCGCCTGCAATTCGAACGCTGGAAGCGTTAGAGAGGGATTGCGGCGATTGAGATGCATCAGACGGCCGTTCCCGCAGGTAACTCGCAAGGCACGCGGTACCTGGGACAGTTGATTACCGGCTCCCGGGTGTCGATACTGGCGGTATGGGAAATCAAACGAGCGACGAATTCAGGGACCTGGGTCGCAAGGTAGAAGAAAAATTCAATCAGGCAATGCCGCGCGTTGAAGAAGAAGTGAAGAAGGTGATCGCCTATTTGAACGATGAGGTAGTTCCCGGGGTGCGCGAGAACTCGTCGCGAGCACTTAAGGCTGCGGCAGACCAGTTGGCAAAGCTTGCGGAACGCATTGATCGCGGAGCGAGTGGGCGCTAGGGTGCGCAGCAGTCTCTGGATTCTTGTGGGCGCGTTGCTGCTGCCCATCGCTGGCTGCAGCCATCGCGCGCAGACCGCCTACGCGCCACCTCCGCCTCCGATCGCGGCGCAGCAACAGTACCCACGCACTGCGCAGGCTGCTGTTCCGAGTTCTGATGAAAGTCCCGACTCAGGAGTGACAGAGGCTCCGGCCAGCCAGCCGATTTATACAGAAGTAGGGATGGCGAGCTGGTACGGGCCGCCGTACGACAAGCGCCGCGGCGCGAATGGTGAAATTTATGACCAGAACGCAGTCACGGCCGCCCACCGCACATTGCCCATGGGTTCCTTGATTCGCGTGACGAATCTCCAGACTGGACAGTCGGCGATGATGCGCATAACCGATCGTGGACCATTCGTTCCGGATCGCGTAATCGATCTCTCAGAAGGTGCGGCCAAAACCGTGGGAGTCTGGCGGCCTGGAATCGCGCGGGTGCGCATCGATGTGTACGAGGCTCCGAAGCCGATTAATCAGGGTGGCCGCTGGTGCGTGCAGATCGGCGCCTTCCCGCACGAAGGCACCGCGAAAAAGCTGGAAGAGCATCTTGCGCGCGAATACGAATCCGCCAGCGTCATCGAATTCACGGGACCTACCGGGCACTGGGTAAGGATTCGCCCGGAAAATGGCGATAAAAGCACCGCAATCGCAATCGTGAAGAACATGCGGCTTGCCGAAGGCGCTGCTTATCTGGTGCGCCTGGATTAGGGGTTCGCTTGACATAGCTATTTCAAATGGCTATCTTTTAATTATGCAGGTCAGCGTTGCAGATGCGAAAAACCGCCTTCCTCAGTTATTGAGGGCGGTGGAAGATGGGGAGCAGATCACCATCTGCCGTCGCGGTGTGCCGATTGTCGAGTTGGTGCCTGCGACGAAGCCCGCCAAGAAGAATGTGAAGCTCGGAACGATGCGCGACCGGATTACGATTCACGATCCCGATTGGTGGAAGCCCATGTCCGACGAAGAGGTTGAAGCTTTTCTGAACGGATCATCGTAGTGCGGTTGCTGTTCGACACGGTCGCGTTTATCCGCGCGCTGAAGTCTCCCGAACTTCTCTCCGAGAAAGCAGTAACGGCTCTCTACGATCTGGATACGATCTGCGAGTTGAGCGCAATCTCTCTTTCGGAAATTGCGATTAAGTGCACTCTCGGCAAACTCGATCTCGATGAGGTTGCTGCCAGAGATGGAATTGCAGACCTTCAGATGAATGTGCTCTCCTGGAAGGCCGACCACGCTTTCCGCCTGTTTCGCCTTCCCAGCCATCACTCCGATCCATTCGATCGCCAGCTTATCGCGCAGGCGCTGGCTGAAAAGATCCCGGTTGTAACGTCAGACCAGAAATTCAGTCTGTACAGTGGCATCCAAGTAATCTGGTAGCGGAGGGCCGCTTCCTAATCGGAAAAATGCGTCACTCGCCAGCCAATACCGCAGCTCCGGCCTTTCACTTTGACTCGCCGCTAAGGCGCACGCTAATATCCGTTACGCTCATGCGTCGTTCCGCCCGTGGTTACACAAAGGCTTCCGTTCTGTTTACCGCAGCGTTGTGTCTTGCGCTTGCGCAACCCGGCTGGGCAATGCCCCGGCATGAGTCGCACGCGGTTCACAAGGAGATTGAATCACTGGAGTTGCAGTGGCGAGATGCCGTGGTCGGTAACAACGTCAGCCTGATGGATCATCTTCTCGCCGACGATTACATTGGCATTAGCGCCAATGGAACTGTGGAAACCAAGACGCAGGAGCTCGCGCAACGCCGCGCCGGAACGATTCGCATTCAGAGCCTTGATCTCAGCGATCTGAAAGTTCGTGTTTTCGGAGATACGGCGGTCGTCACCTCACGCGCCGAGTTGACCGGAGTGAACGGCCAGAGCGACATCAGCGGGAATTATCGGTACACCCGCGTCTACAACAAACGCCTCGGACATTGGAAAATCGTAAGCTTTGAGGCGAGCCGGATGAACGACGTGGACGCCCGCGCCAAGCACTAGCAGTGGCGCCTCCAGAGCTCAGCAGAAGTCTCAATTCGCGCCCTCTTCGGAGCCGCTTTTTGGCCGCGCGCTTCACCGGCGGGTGAAATTGGGGTAATCTAAGTGATGCCCGCATTGGGCTGGGTTGGAGGTGTATTTTCTTGGCAGAGGTTCGCGTGCAGGAAGGCGAGCCGCTTGAAAATGCTTTGCGGAGATTCAAACGCAAAGTGCAGACGGAGGACATCATCAAAGAGGTGAAGCGTCATTCGTTCTACCTGAAACCAGGCGAAAAGCGCCGCGTTAAAGAGGCGCTGGCGCGCAAGCGGAATCGAAAGAAGGCTCGGAAAGAGCAAGATTAAACTTCTCCGCGCAGGCGGAGAGATTAAGACGCAGTGCATGTTTATTCATTCACGCGCCGGAAAGAAGTTTCCCCAATTTTTTTCCGGCGTGCTGTAAGTCTTCTGGAGCGAAACGCTGTTCCAGAGATGTTTTGAGCAGAAAATCTCCGGTTTTCAATCAGGACTGGAGTTGGAGCCGTACTTCATATCGGCCCAAGGGCCCCGTTTCAGGTTTTTGAGTCACATCGCTCCGGCGTTGGCTTTTTTGCCGAGTTACATCCCACGCATGCGCAGTGGGCCAGGGGACGCGTCCATGGATTTTATCGATAAGAAGCTGAAATGCGCCGATTGCGGGAACGAATTTGTGTTCACTGCCGGTGAACAGTTGTTTTTTCATGATAAGCAGTTCAAGAACGAACCGAAGCGGTGCAAGGCCTGCAAGTCAAAGCGTGCCTCCGGCAAAGCAGTTCGCCCGGAAACGAGGACAACCTGTTCCGAGTGTGGCGCGGAGACCACGGTGCCGTTCAAGCCGTCCCAGGGCCGGCCAGTGCTCTGCCGCTCCTGTTTCCAGCGCAGACAGGCTGGCGCGCCGGTCGCACGAGCTAATTAGGATCCGACTTCAATGAGCTTCCGCCAGCTTGGCGGTCGCATTCTTGCGTGATGATTTCGCTGCAGGAACAGAGTGGCCCGCAGGCTTGCGCATAGCATGACCAGCTTCCGCTTTGCGCGAGCTTTTGCCTGCATCCGCTTTCGGGCGGCCACTTTCGCCCTTGCGTTTGCTGTCTTCGTGCGTGACCAGAAGCGCCTCGAGCTGGCGAAGCAGGTCGCTCGTATTCATCGGCTTTACCAGCAGCTTGTCGGCCCCATCTTCTCCTTCAGAACCGGGCAGCGGGAAGGCGGTCAGCATAGCGATCGCCGGGCGGGAAGGGGCTTTCTTTGCTGCGGCGACAACCTCCATGCCGGCTTTCTCGCTTTCCATCCGCATGTCCGTAATCACCATGTGGTACTCGTGCGCACGGAGCTTCATCTTTGCCTCACGCGCCGAAGCTGCCGTCTCCACATCAAAGCCGCTGATTTCCAAAACTGCCTTGAGCGTGAGAAGGATTGCCAGCTCGTCGTCAACCAATAAAATTCGACGTTTCATAGAATGTCCGCCTTAGAAAAAACCGCAGGTTGAGAAAGCAAAGTTATTGGAATTATGAACCGACCGGAAATTATATTCCGTTTTTTAGCTTTTTCCAGTTCTTTACAGACTAGCGAACGGCTCACTCGGGGACAGGTTGATAAGCTTGATAATGTGGAAGCATACCACGTTGAAAGTTTCGGGTGCAGGGCCAACCAGTCGGAGGGGGAAGCAATTGCCGCCGAACTGCGCAGCCGTGGGCTCCCTCCAGGATTGAACCCGGAATCCGCCGGTCTGGTTATCCTGAATACCTGCAGTGTTACCGCGGAAGCCGATCGTACCGCGCGCGCCTTCATTCGTCGCGTCCGTCGACACAATCCGCAGGCCAGAATCGTAGTCACCGGCTGCTATGCGCAACGGGCGGCCGAGGAGATTGCTTCTCTGCAGGGCGTAGATGCGGTTATCGGCAACAGCCATAAGGCACTCGTGCCCAGGATCGCAGCCGATCTTGTCGCCAATTCTGGCGAATCTTCCGAACGCTGGGAAAACCTCGTTCAGATTTCCAGGTTGACGCACCCAAGCGCGCCTATAACTCTAGACGAGACCTTTGCCCACTCTGAATTGGCAATGCTGCCTTTTGCCGCCGACGGAGGCCGGACCCGGCCCAATCTGAAGATCCAGGACGGCTGCGGAAACCGCTGCTCGTTCTGCATCATTCCGACCACGCGAGGGCCCAGCCGGTCAGTACTCCTCGAAACCTGCCTGGAAAACGTGCGCCACTTCACTCGAAACGGCGGCAAGGAGCTGGTGCTCTCAGGCATCAATCTTGGGCACTGGGGTCGCGATCTCCGCCTCAAGCCCGCGCGGAACTTCGTCGATCTTGTCGAGGCCATTCTTAGGCAAACAAGTCTGCCGCGCCTGCGACTCAGCTCGATTGAGCCGATGGACTGGACGTCCCCCCTACTGGCGCTATTTCGTGAATTTGCGAGAGGCAGTCATCCGCGGCTTGCGCCGCATGCGCATCTGCCGCTGCAATCCGGATCGGACACCATCCTGAGAAAGATGCACCGCCGCTATAGGCCCTGGCACTATGCTGAGCGAACCGGTGCCATCCGCGCCGCCCTCCCGGTTGCTGCAATGGGAGCCGACGTGATGGTCGGGTTTCCCGGCGAGACGGATGCGCTCTTTGAAGAGAGCTATAACTTTATTGCCGCGCAGCCGTTTACGTATCTCCATCTTTTTCCCTTCTCCGCACGACCCGGCACGCCGGGGTGGGAGCTACATCGCGGCCAGCCCACTCCGCAAGAGGTGATCGCGGAGCGCATGGCTGCCCTTCGTTCGCTCGCTGACGAAAAAGCGGGCGCTTTCCTGGGCAGGTTTGCGGGCCAATCGCTCTCTGTTGTCACTCTGGAAGGCGGCAGTAAGACATGGACCCCTGCGCTCTCTGCAAACTTCCTTAAGGTCAATCTTTACGGAGCCTTCCCGCCGAACCAGATGCTCGAAGCGGAGGTCGCACCCGGTCTAAAAGAAGCTGCTTTAAACGGACGGGTAATCCCGAAGCCTGAGACCGCGCTTTTGCATCGAAACAAGCAGAAGCAAGATATACTCAGTAGCTACATGGCAAGTGAGCCATGCATTCTGGAGGAAGCCCATCGATAAACGTTCGGCCAAGCAATTTATCCGCATTAATGACAGGATTCGCGCTCGCGAAGTGCGCGTGATCGACGACGCCGGTGAGCAGCTCGGCATCCTACCCCCGTTTGAAGCCCTGAAAATAGCCCGCGAACGCGGCCTGGATTTGGTTGAGGTATCGCCCAACGCCGTCCCGCCCGTCTGCCGCATTCAGGATTACGGCAAGTTTCTTTATGAGAAGGACAAGAGCGAGCGAGCGGCGCGCAAGAAGCAGAAGATCATCGTTGTCAAAGAAGTCAAATTCTCCGTCACTGTCGACGAACACGACTACCAGACCAAAAAGAACCAGGCTGTGCGCTTCCTCACCGAAGGTGACAAGGTAAAAGCGTCGCTGCGCTTCAAAGGCCGGCAGATGGCCCACCGTGAGCTGGGCTACAACATTATTAACCGGCTGATTCAGGACATCGGCGATGCTGGGTCGGTAGAGTTCATGCCCCGCATGGAAGGCACCACCCTGCACGCCATCCTCGCGCCGGGCAAAAAGGAAGCTCCGAAGAAGCCGCCCACTCCCAAGCCGCAACCGGCGGCGGCCCCGGTGGCTCAGCCGGCGCCTGCGGCCCAGTAAATCGCACAAACTGAAAGCTGCAGGCGGTCGCCGCAGCCCGATCGGGAGTATCCTTTTCTCACCAATCTTTCAGGAGATCCCCATGAGCCCAAGCAGTCCGCCGCAGTGTGCCGGTAAATCCGTTGTGCAAGAAATAGACGAGCGCGTTACGCGCCAGCATCTTCTCGACCATCCGTTTTACCAAGCGTGGTCACGCGGCGAGCTTTCACTTGACGCTCTGCGCGATTATGCGGCGCAGTATTACCACCACGTCGCTGCATTTCCGACGTACCTCTCCGCCGTTCACGCGCAGACTGAAGATGCCGAGGTCCGCCGGCATATCCTGTCTAACCTGATGGATGAAGAGGCCGGATCGCCGAATCATCCTGAGCTGTGGCTGCAATTCGCGGAGAGCCTTGGGCTCAAGCGCGAGGAGGTAAGGCAGAGCGCGAGGTGGGGCGCGACACGCAACCTGATTGAAATTTTCCGCAATTGCTGCGGCGAGCGTGGGACCGCTGCTGGACTGGCCTCGCTCTACGCTTACGAGAGCCAAATTCCCTCTGTATCGGAAAAGAAGATCGAAGGGCTGAAGCAGTTTTATGGATTCACGAGCGCCGAGGGCTACCGCTACTTCAGCGTTCACGTTGAAGCTGATCGCGAGCATGCTGCGGCTGAAGCCGCGCAGATCGCGCAACTGGCTGACGGGGCACAACGCGGAGTCGCGCTTGAGTCGGTCGGCGAAGTGCTGGCGGGGCTGTATGGGCTGCTGACGGCGGTTTGCGATAAGCACGGCGTGGGTTGCGCTGCTCACGTTGCGCTTGCCTAGAAACGTACCTCTTGCGGAGGGCGCACGCCAATCTTAACGGCTGCGCCCGCAAAAAAGTTCGGCTCAGCTTCATCCCATCGCGTCGCCCGATATATCATTGGATACCGGGTGGAGACGTTTCTGCCCACTCGGCTCCCACCCGACATTCCCATTGCTCACTGCAATAAAAGCAAAGCGTTTTAGGCGACAAGAGCGGGCGTGTGTGACGAGCGCAAACATTCCAGCAGGTACAGCAAGGATTCATGCGAGCAAAGACAGCAGTGGTCGTCGGCGCCCAGTGGGGCGATGAGGGTAAGGGAAAGATCGTAGACGTGCTTTCGGACCGTTTTCAGGTGGTCGCGCGCTATGCGGGTGGTCACAATGCCGGACACACGGTCATCATTCGCGGGCAAAAATTTGTTCTTCAGCTCGTGCCCTGCGGTGTGCTGCGTCCCGATTGCCAGGCGGTAATCGGCAACGGCGTGGTACTCGACCCCATGGCCTTCCTGAAGGAAGTAGGCAAACTGCGCGATTTGGGCGTGAGCGTGGACCGGCAGCTCTTCGTCTCCAATCGCGCGCAGGTCATCCTGCCTTATCACCGCATGATCGAGCTGGCGGCGGAGAGCGCGCCCGGACGCCAGAAGATCGGAACCACCAGCCGGGGCATTGGTCCCGCATACGAAGACAAGACTGCGCGAAACGGACTGCGCGTTGTCGATCTGCTCAACAACAGCATTCTCCAGACGCACATTGAGAACGCCTGCCGCGAAAAGAACACCATAGCTCACGCACTTTTCAACACTGAGCCGCTCGATCCCGCGCAGATGTACGAGGAATATGCCCGCGCCGCCGAGCAGATTGCTCCCTTTGTGACGGATACAAGCGCATTGCTCAACAAGGCGATCCGCGATGGCAAAAGCGTGATGTTCGAGGGTGCGCAGGGGACCATGCTGGACATCGACCACGGGACCTATCCGTTTGTGACCTCATCTTCCGCGACCGCCGGAGGAGCCGTGACCGGCACCGGTGTAGGCCCGACCGCAATTGGCACCGTTATCGGCGTTACGAAGGCATACGTAACCCGCGTGGGCGAAGGCCCCTTCCCGACTGAGTCGCACGACGAAGCCGGCGAGCAGCTTCGTAAGCTCGGCAATGAGTTCGGGGCCGTCACGGGACGCCCGCGCCGCTGCGGATGGCTCGATCTGCCGCTGCTGCGCTATTCCAATCAGGTAAACGGAACCGAATGGCTGGTCGTTACAAAGATGGACGTGCTCGACGGCCTGGACGAGATACCCGTCTGCACCGGTTATGAGATTGAGGGCAGGCGCATTGACACTATACCAGCGGATGTGCGCGGCCTAGAATCCCTTAAGCTCGTCTACACAAAGCTCAAGGGCTGGAAGCAGTCGACGGAAAACATCACGGAATTTGAAAAGCTTCCGCAGGCCGCGCGCGACTATTTGCACTTCCTGGAGCAGGAATCGGGCGCTCGCGTCGGAATGGTTTCCACCGGGCCCGACCGCGAACAGACGACGACGCTGCCGCCGTTCGCCGATGCTCTGCGGTTGATGGGGAGATAAGCGCTAGTGCGCCCCGTTCCCGTTGATTAACAGGTGCCGCTTGCGCCTTCTTTCCTGCCATAGATGCAGCGCGAATAGGGGACTTGCATGCATCCGGTGATCGCATGCGCGGCAGCGAACTGGAAATCGCAGAGTGAGCAGCGGGCCCATATCGATTGCTGCGCGAAACCGTGACAGTCGAAATTCAGAATTGAGGCAAGCGGGACAGATCATACTCTTTCTGCTTTCCTGAAGCCGGTGAATTTCCGGGCAAAACTCGATTTCGTCGACACAGAATATCCACAAGATCCATTGTCTTAAGCACATTTGTTTTACCTGTTTGAGTGACCTCGGGTGACTTTGGATGTATCGCGAGCTCCCGTTTCGCGCAATCTTCGAAATTCTGACGCAATTTTCAGCTAATGTAGTCGCATGCATCCGTAGCGTGACAACCACCGGACGGATTGCGGAGTTCGTTTATGACCTGGGACGTATCCTTCACCTGCGACATCTGCCAAAAGAAAAAAGGCGACGCCAACCATTGGTGGATGGTGCTGCTTGGCGATGTCCCCTGCTACGACGAGGGCCAGCCCGGGCATCGTTTTACGCTGCTGCCGTGGAACGCCGCGGAAAGCCGGAATGCCGACATGTATCATCTGTGCGGCCAGGGCTGCGCGATGAAGGCAATGTTGCGCTTTATGACGACGGGCGCGATCGATGCAGTCGAGGAAGACGAGAAAATTGCGGAGACTGCGTTCCGCTGAAGATCAGTACGTTCAGCTTTCGAATAAGCCGCGCTCAGTCCGGTTCTCGCTTCGCGAGTGGCTGTTTGCCTTGTCGATGCGCTTCTCCGGTTTGGCCGGCGAGGATAGAATCCCGAGGATCTCCCGCAGTTCCCCGCGCAGCTTTTGCAATTGCTTTTCCGCGATTGGGCGACTGTTGTCCGCTGGCCTGCCGCTGCCTCGTTTTAGCGGAAGCTCGGCCTGTGAAAGCCTCTTTGATTCTTTGCTTTCGGCCGCAAAAACCTGGCGCGCGCCGGCGATAGTGTAACCATCGGCGTATAACAACTTCTTGATGCGCAACGCCAATTCCACATCTCGTCTACGATACAGTCTCTGTCCCGTGCCGCTCTTGTTCGGCTTCAGTTGCGGAAATTCCGATTCCCAGAAGCGCAGAACGTAGGCCTCCACTCCGCAGAGCTTGGCCACGTCGCCGATGCGAAAATACAATTTGTCAGGAATGGCCGGGGCAGAGATAGACGGGGTCGTCTTGCTCTTTTTTTGCGACACTAGCTTCATCATCCGCACCTGGTTCCAGCGCAGTTTTGGCCCCTCATCCACCGTTTCTGCGACTGATACAGAAAAGTATAGGCCACTTCGCCGAAGAGGGGAACCAAAAGAATTGGAACGTGGAAGGCGGTCTTCGCGTATTCTCATCGGGGAGAACAGCGCAATGAAGAAGAGCCTCGCAACGATCGCCGCCACATGCCTACTGCTGGTCGCGGGCTGCCACATGCAGGTGGAGAAAAACTCCGATGGCAGCGAAAAGAACGTCAAGATCGACACCCCGATCGGCGGTCTCCACGTCCGCTCGGGCGATACAAAGGCCGCGGACGTTGGCCTTCCGGTATATCCCGGAGCGAGCGTTGCCCCGGACAAGGACGGCGACAAATCCGCCGACGTTCACATGGGCTTCGGCGAGTGGCAGATTCGGGTGAAGGTCGTCAATTACCATTCCTCCGATTCGCAGGATAAGGTTCTCGCCTTTTACCAGAAGGCTCTTGGCCGCTACGGAGACGTGATCCGCTGCCAGGAGGGCCACGCTACGGGAACTCCTACCGTGACACAAGAAGGCCTCGGCTGCGCGGATGATAATGGCAAAGCGCACATCCAGATTTCCGAGGGATTATCGCTCAAAGCCGGCTCGAAACATCACCAGCACATCGTCGGCATTGAAAAAGAGACAGGTCCCGGAACCCGGTTTGCGCTCGTCGAGTTGCAACTGCCGAGCGCCCTCGACAAAAACTCTTCAAAAAGCGAATGAACAAAGCAAATAAGAGAGCGAACATGGCGAGCAAATAAGGCGCCAATCAGAGCGGGAAACGGGCCGCTTCCTTGAGTAGGCATCCCTGCTTTCAGCTGAAAAATCAGCAGCTTGAGGCAACCGAACGGCTTCCGCGCACCTCCGATTAAGTCGGACCTTCCCATCAGGAAGGAAACTTATATCTGGCCCCTACGTCCTCACTCCCCCCGCAGCGCATATCGGGCTGACGACCAAAGGCCGAAGGATGCACGATGAAACTCTTTTGCTGGATTCGCAACACTCTCCTGATCGCCGCACTGCTTGCCGCACCCAGCGGCTTATTTGCGCAAATCGCAATTTCAGTCGGCATTGCGCCCCCGGAACTCCCCGTCTACGAGCAGCCACCTTGCCCGGACGCCAATTACCTATGGACTCCTGGTTACTGGTCTTGGGGCGGCGAAGATGTTGGCTATTACTGGGTTCCCGGAACATGGGTGGAGGCTCCTCAACCCGGCCTGCTCTGGACCCCCGGCTACTGGGGCTGGGACAATGGCAATTACCTTTGGAACGCAGGTTATTGGGGGCCGGAGGTAGGGTTCTACGGCGGCGTTGACTACGGCTATGGCTACGCCGGCGAAGGCTTCTACGGCGGACGCTGGGACGGAGACCATTTCAGCTACAACACCGCAGTGATGCACGTGAATCCTTCCGTGATTCACTACACCTATGTCGATCGCGCGTCAATTCGAGAGACGCACAACACCGTAAGCTTTAATGGCGGCGACCGAGGCATCCGAGCCCGCCCAACCCCGGCCCAGATGGCTGCCGCCCACAGTAGACGCTTTGGCCCTGTGGCCGCACAGACGCGCCAGGTGAGCCTTGCCCGCAGCGATCGGCAGAACTTCGCATCGGTAAATCACGGCAAGCCAGCTCATGCAGCCCTGCCGCGTCCTGCAAGGTCAGTGGCGGACTTTAACCGAGCGGTTCCGGCCCGCAGCGGTCATCCTTACAATGCCCGTCCCGCAGCAGCAGGACGGAACGGAACCACTCCGGCGGCGAGGAACGAAGCTCGACCAGCAGCAGGGAACGAAGCTCGACCAGCAGCGCGGAACGAAGCTCGACCAGCAGCACGGAACGAGGCTCGTCCGGCAGCACGGAACGAAACTCGACCAGCAGCACGGAACGAGGCTCGCCCGGCAGCGCGGAACGAGGCTCGTCCGGCAAATGGGAACGCAACACACCCGGCGACGCGCCCCGAAAGCCACACAACCGCACGACCTGAGACCAGAAACGAATCACGCCCAGCAGGAGGCAATACCCATCCAGCAGCGCGTCCAGAAGCAAGGACTGAATCTCGTCCCGCGTCCAAGACGGAAGCCCGACCCGCTCCTGCGGCCCGCCCGGAGAGTCGTCCAGCTCCGGCGGCGCGTCCTGAGTCGCATCCGGCGCCTGCACCAAGGACGGAAGCTCGTCCTGCGGCTCCGGCACGAACGGAATCCCGCCCGGCGCCTGCAGCCAGGCCAGCAGCTCGTCCTGCGGCTCCGGCACGAACGGAATCACGCCCGGCGTCGCATCCGCCTGCAAAGTCGCAACCGAAACCCCACGGGGACAAAAAGCCTCAAGGGCTATAGCGTGCGAACACAGCGGACTTCAATATCTCTTTTGAAGTCCGCTTCGCATGAAACTTCTCCGATTACTGATCGAGTTTGAATTGGTACTCCACGATCTGCTTCAGCACGTCGTAAGATAGCTGACCTTCTGCTACCTCGCCCACCGGCATCTGCCGGCCGTTGATGAAGAGCATGGGTGTCTCGTTGATATTCAGGTCTTGGCCAAGTTTGATTGAGGCATCCACCGCGCCTTTCGCGGCTTGCGTGTAGGAGCATGCTCCTACTTTGGCGGCTTCGAGTCCGATTTTGGCAGCGGCATCGCCAAGAGCAGCGTCAGAGCCTTCAGGCGTGAGTTGCTGCTGCGTAGTAAAAACGTCATCGACGAATTTGAAGAAGGCTGCGTTGCCAGCTTGCTGTGCCACGCACACGCTGTAAGCCGCCGCTTTATAAGCCTCAGAGTGAATGGAGGTGAGCGGAAAATTTTCAAAAACAAAGTGCGCCTGCGGAAAATCAGTGAGCAGCCGCTCGACTACCGGCTGCGTAGCCTTGCAGTGCGGGCACTGAAAATCTGCGAACTCGACCAGCTCGAATTTCTTGTCGGGGGCTCCGCGGCTGGGGCCATCGGCCCGCTGCGCGAGGATCTCCCGCGATTCGGCATAAGGATGTGCGCCGAAGTTCAGGAAGTCGAGACCATTGGAGATAAGATGTTTGCCGTCGGGAGTGACCAGGAATGTGGCTGTGGCAGTCTGATGCTGCGGATCGTTTTTCTGCGCGACCTGCACCACGACTCTGCTGATTCCTGGAGATGGCGTTTTGAGAATAGCCCAGACCTCCCAGACACGATTGGGATCGTATCCCCAGGACTCCTTCAGAAAGGCCTCGACAGTGTCCGGCGAGGGCGAAGTAGCCGTAAAATTCGAGGCTGGCGGCACAGGAAATTTCACACCAGCGGAAGGCGCGGAGGGCGTCTCAGGTTGCTGCGCCGCGGCATTGACCGGAAGAATGAGAGTCGCGGCTGCGAGTGTAAGAGGCCCGAGTATCTGCTTGAGAGTTCGCCGAGATTGCATCGAGATTCCTTCAGGGTTTTAGTTGGGGTACAAATCTTAGTTTAAGAGGTCTGACAGGCGGCACGGGATTTTGTTACACCTGCACTTTTGCGGCGATCGGAAAGCGTCGGCCCATTCCAAAAGCCTTTGCGGTAACCTTGAGCACCGGCGCGGCCTGCTGGCGCTTGTATTCGCTGCGTTCGACCATCTTTACCACTCTGCGTACCAGGTCGAGGTCAAGGTTGCGGGCCTTGGCAATTGCTTCTGGCGTCTCGTATCGCTCAACGTAGGCCTCAAGAATGGGATCAAGCACATCATAGGGAGGCAACGAATCCGTGTCCTTTTGGCCTGGGCGCAGCTCGGCGGAAGGCGCTTTGTCGATGATGGAAACGGGAATAATCCCCCGTCCGCGATTGACATATCGGCAGAGCTCATACACCTGTGTCTTGAGTACGTCGCCGATGACAGCCAGCGCCCCAACCATATCCCCGTACAAGGTGCAGTAGCCGGTGGACATTTCGCTTTTGTTGCCGGTGGTAAGCACCAACGCGTTAAGTTTATTAGACGCTGCCATAAGCAGGTTGCCGCGTATGCGGGATTGGATGTTTTCTTCCGCGATGTCGGACCTGAGTCCGGCGAAAAGTGGCGTGAGCGCGTGATTGTATTGATCGAAGAGCGCGTTGATGGGAAGTACTTCGAAGCGGATGCCGAGGTTTTCCGCGAGCTGGCGGCTGTCGTCGACCGATCCCTCGGAAGAGTAGGGGCTGGGCATGCCTAGAACCAGAACATTCTCACGGCCCAGGGCGTCGACCGCTATAGCGGCGACCAAGGCCGAATCAATGCCTCCACTGAGTCCGATGACTACTTGAGAAAAGCCGCATTTCCTTACGTAATCGCGAGTGCCGAGCACGAGGGCGCGATACATTGCTTCGACCAGGCCGTCTTCCTCTTCGCTGATATTGGAATGAATGTCGCCGGCGAATGTTTTGGTGTCGACGAAGATCAGGTCTTCTTCAAATGACTTTGCCTTGGCGATGAGTTCGCCGTTCCTCCCGAGAGCGAGACTCGAACCGTCGAAGATAAGCGAGTCGTTGCCGCCGACTTGGTTGACCATGAACACCGGCATGCAATGGTGGCGGGCGATAGCGGCCAGCATTTCGCGGCGTATCTTGCGTTTGCCGCGCCAATAGGGCGAAGCGGAGATATTCAACACGAGCGAACCGCCTAGTCGCATCAGCTCTTCGACGGGATCGATGTTGTATAGACGATTCTCCCAGAAGCTTTTGTCGTTCCAGGCGTCTTCGCAAATGGTGAGCGCAAGATTTTCTCCCTCAAACGCGAAGATCCTCTGGTGCTGCGCTGGAGCGAAATAGCGCTGTTCGTCGAAGACGTCGTAGAAAGGCAGAAGCATTTTGGACTGGACAAATGCAACGCGCCCATTGCGCAGCAGCGCGGCGGAGTTCATGACATGCTTGCCGGTGCCGGACCGCGCGGGCGTAACGTAACCGCAAATGATGGAAATTTTTCCCTCGGCAGTGCGAGCCGCGATCTCATCGATCACCTGGCCGGAGCGCGCGACGAACGCCGGCTTTTCCAGCAGGTCGGCGGGCGGATAGCCGCAGGCGGCGAGTTCGGGAAAAATAACTAGGTCAGCGCCTCCGTGCTCAGCCCGCGCCGTGAAGTCCAGAATTTTGCGCGCGTTCCCGTCGAAATCGCCGATGGTGGGGTTGATCTGAGCAAGCGCGATCTTCACACTTCAAGTTTAGCAACTTAGGTGCGCGGCTAATCGATGCGGCTCATCACCGTACGCGTTTCCAGAGAAGCTGAGCGACAATCGTGTGCTTTCCGGAGCGAATGGGGGCGGTCCTCAGGGTGAGCGTATCGCCTTCGAAATCGTAGTAGCGAAGTTCGGGGCGCCCAACCCAGTTCGGAAAAAGACTCGCTTCAACGTGATGCGTGATCGTGTGTCCTTCAACGGTGTAGCGGCCGGTGTAAGCGATGTAGTCCCTGCGCCCTGCGCGTCGCGCCAGCCGCAGCGCGCTTGCGCCGCCGTCGTGGGCCTTGAATGCCGCGGAAATGCGCGCGCGGCGTGATGCCCAATCGTTCGCCGGACCAAGATTGCCGCTCATGTAGCCTTCGGCGGAATAGAGCAGATAGCCGCGGACCTCCGCGCCCCAGGGATGCTCAACCACGCCGTCTTCATGGATGAAGGAATAATCGAGGAGACGCCAGGTTCCTATGAAGTCGGCCGCATCGGCTTGCGTGGGCATTAGACCTCGGGGAGGACCAGGGCGTCCAGATCGAGAAACTGGCGCAGCACTTCATCGCTGGAGGCTTTCATCTCAGCCATGGTTCCAAAGAAGTGGGCCTTGGCTTGATGAAGAAAAAGAACGCGATCTGCGAGGCGCTCGGCAAACCGCATGTCATGGGTGACTACGATGCTGGTGAGTTGCATTTGGTTTTTGAGCTTCTCGATGAGATTTCCAAGCAGATGCGCGATGAGCGGATCGACCATCGTTGTGGGCTCATCATAGAGGATCGCCTTGGGCTGGGCCGAAAGAGCGCGCGCGATCGCGACAGAGCGCTTCATTCCGGTGGATAGATCGGAGGGCAGCATATCGGCCATTCCGGTGACCCCTACGGTATCGAGCAGTCCCTTGACAATCTGCTGAATCTGATCCTCGGCGAGCCCCTTGCCTTCGCGCAATGGGAATGCCACATTTTCTCCGACGCTGAGCGAGTCAAACAGCGCGCCATTTTGAAAAACCATGGTGACTTTGCGGCGGATGGCCTGCATTTGTTCTTCGTTGAGGCCGGCAATGTCCTCGCCAGCGACAAGAATTCTGCCTGAATCGGGCTTGAGAAATCCCATGATCTGCTGAAGGGATACGGATTTGCCCACTCCGCTGCGTCCCAGGATGCAGAGGGTTTCGCCGGCATTCACGAAGAAGCTTACGTCGTCCAGCACGACCAGATCGCCAAATGATTTTGAGACATGCTCAAAGGCGATGTAAGGTGGAGGCCCTCGCCTGGACGGGTCTTCGACGATGATCGGGATTTCCGCTCCGCTCGCCAGAGTGTGCTCCTCACATCAGCTTAGTGGATGCCCAGCGATTGCTCCAGCGCTGCCTTGGCAAAGTCGCCGGGAGTGTTGAGGTTGTCGAACCAGCGGTACAGAGGAATCGTGAAGTTCCAGGACTTAGCCGCGGCAACGGATTCCACATCAAAGGAGTCAGCGCGCAGGCCAGTTGCCTCTTTGGCGCGTTCAACCGCACGCATCACCTTTGCGTCACCTTCGCGGAGCGCCGCCTGCGCGTGCGGCAGGAGGGCTTTGCTGTAGAGAGCGAAGAGCGGCTGCGGAAGACCACGAAATCGCGGAATCGTGGCGAGCGCGTTTGTTTTCTCCGCGCGCTCGATCATCGCCCGCAGAAATTCTGAAGGTTGGAACGGCAGGTCAACTGCCAGGAAAATATTTTGGTTCGAATCACTGATTGCGAGCGCGGTTATGATGCCGCCGAGAGGCCCCGCTTGTGAATGCATGTCGGGAATGACGGCAGCAAACGATACCAAATCAGGCCGCGACCCGACGATAGAAGGCTCATAACCGAGGGCGCGCAATTTTTGGAGAGCGTGCTCAATGAGCGGACGGCCGTTCCACTCGATCATGGCCTTATCGCGACCCAATCGTTTGCTTTGGCCGCCGGCGAGGACGAACGCGTTCACTTCCCCAGCTCTTCAAAGAATGCGATAAGCGATTCAATGCCGCGATGGAAGTTGGCGATATGGAATTTCTCGTTGGGTGCGTGGAGATTGTCGTCGGGAAGTCCGAAACCCATCATGACGGAAGGAATTCTGAGGTGCCGCTCAAACTCACCTACGATCGGGATCGATCCGCCGGAGCGAATGAAGACCGTATCCTTTTTCCAGACCTGCTTGAGCGCGCGGGTTGCAGCCTGAACATAGGGATTATTAGTCCCGATGACGATTGCCTCGCCGGAATGGATTAGCCGCACATCGATCTTAATGCCAACCGGTGTGAGCGATTCCACGTAGCTCTTGTATTGCGCGAACGTTTTCCCCGGCGTCATGTCCGGTACCAGTCTCATGGAGATTTTTGCGACGGCTTTGGCAGGAATGACAGTCTTTGCGCCTGCGCCGATGAACCCCCCGGGCATTCCGTGCACGTCGAGGGTGGGGCGCGCCCAGGTGCGTTCAAGCACCGAGAAATCAGTCTCGCCGGTGAGACAACTGGAACCAACTTCAGTCTGGCGGTAATTTTCTTCGTCAAAGGGAAGCTGCTGCCAGGTTTTCAGCTCATTGCTGCTCGGGCTTTTGATGTCGTCATAGAAGCCAGGGATGAGGATGCGTCCGGAAGGATCCTTAAGCTGCGCGATGATTTGCGCGAGGGCGATGAATGGATTGGGCGCCGCGCCGCCGTACATTCCGGAGTGCAGGTCGGTTTTTGCACCGCGAGCTTCGACCTCGGTATAGATCATGCCGCGCAGCCCAACGCAGAGAGTGGGCAGGTCGGGAGCAAACATTTCAGTATCGGATACGAGAGCGAAATCGCATTTGAGGCGGTCGCTTTTTTCGCGGACGAAATTTTCGATCTGCTCGCCGCCGACTTCCTCTTCGCCCTCGAAGATTATGCGGACGTTGATGGGAAGCTTGCCACCGTTTGCCTGGAAGAGCGACTCCAGAGCTTTGACCTGGAGGTAAAGCTGGCCTTTATCATCCACAGCGCCGCGCGCATAGATATTGCCATTGCGGATTGTCGGCTCGAAGGGCGGCGAAACCCATTCGTCGAGCGGGTCCGGTGGCTGCACATCATAATGCGCGTAGCAAAGGCACGTGGGCTTGCCCGCCGCGCGGAGCCAGTCGGCATAGACGAGTGGATGGCCCGCGGTTTTGATGACCTCGACGTTTTCGAGGCCGATGCGCTTGAGTTCATTCGCCAGCCAGTCCGCCGCTGCGGCTACGTCTGCCTTATGTTCCGGCAGAGTGGAGATGGAGGGGATACGAAGAAGGGTCTTCAGCTCTTCGACAAAACGGGCCGAGTTTTGACGGGCGAAATCGGTTGCGGCAGAGGGCACGAGGGAACTCCCGATACTTTTCAATGATTCGACACGTTGACCAAGCAGTATAAAGGACTGCTCGTCACACGCGCTTCGCGCATTTCCCGAAATCTGCTGAAATACGTCTCTCCTGTAGCGGTGAAGCTGTGCTGCTCTTACGCCAGATTCTCGCGGAGCGCCTTCACTTCGCGGCCAAGGGCATCGATGCGGTCGAGCAGAACTTTCTGACGGTCATCGTCGCTCGAGGGCTTGCGGCCCTCGATGTAAAAGGCTCCGTTAGGCTCAAGAATGCAGGTGGACACCTCGTCAAAAGTTTCAAACCCTTGCCGGTGCAGGACGGCCAACAGCTCTTCCTGACTGAGCAGCTCCTTTTTCAGCGCATAGTTATCGAGCTGGCCGTGCGAAATTAATCTTCGCTCGACGCCGCCGAGCAGATGACTGAGCCGGGGCGAGTTGTACAGGACGCGCACCACCAGCCAGTTGATGGCGAGCAGCGTAAATGCGCCGATGACTCCGCCGGAGATCGAATTGTCGTTGCCAATAATTGCGTTCTGCACGGTATTCGATAGCGAAAGCAGCACAACCAGGTCAAACGGATTGAGCTGCGCCAGCTCGCGTTTGCCGAAGACCCGTAGCAACACGATGAGTGCGAGATAGACAAGGATGGGGCGGAGTATCTTCTCCAGGATGGGAACGGGGACATGAAACATCTCGTGGAACATTCGATGGACCTCGCTCTGCTTAATGCGCGAAACTGTAGGAAAGCTGAAGACCGCGGCCGTTTGGCGTCGCCACGGACGAGAGCGCGAAGTAGCCGGTTTCGCGCGAGCGGCGGCGCTCGACGTATCCGCCAATCAGGTATCCGAAGACGCTGCCCACAAGCACGTCGGACGGGAAATGTTGGGCCGCGAGGACTCGGGATACGGAGACAGTGCTTGCGAGTGAATAGACAATGAGCTTGGTTGCCGGACCGTTGTACTGTGTGGCGACGACATGGGCAAATGCCCAGGCGTTCATCGCGTGTTCCGATGGCATGGATTGGCCGTCCGGCCAAGTCTTGATTCCGTGCGGCCAAAATCGCCCGGTGCCGTCCCCCTGACCGGGCCGCTCGCGATCGATGGGATATTTCAGGCCCTCGTTCAGGATAAGTGAATCCGCCATGGCTTCGGCGGAGAGCACTGTAGTCTCACCCAGCAGATCATTGTGGGTTGCGTCGGCGAAGAAGTAGCCGCCAGCCGCTGCCGCCGCGGGCGCGTAAATGCCGCCCAGGTTGGAAATGGTCTCAAACCTGTTCTGACGTTGCGTGTCGGTGCCGAGAGAGCGCATTGCGTTAGCGTCGAAATCGATCGCTATGCCCGTGGCAACTCCGAAGGGAATAATCCAGAGCAGATCTTTGCGTGAACTCCGCGTGGGGCTTGCGACGATCCCTTCCTCATCCTGAAGTACGTGGAAGGCGCAGATCTTTGGAGTACTCAGCAGGCACTCTTCCGGTTGCGAATTCTGCGCAAGCGCTGTCGCGGCGGAAACCCAGATGGCGATCAGGATGAGAGCGGCGGGTAATCTCATGGCTCTTTTCTGAGATTACCTCACCGCTCGCTGATTATGCAGGATGGCTATGCATTCCGTGCAGGTTTAGGCAGGTTGTTCTACAAGCGGGCCGTGAGTCTTGGCGGTAGGTGCCGGCTTCTTCTCCTCCGGCGGAGGCGCATCGCCAATGCGCTTGGTGTAGCTGCATGCGACATCGCTCTCCGGCTCGCCTTTCTTCGCGCGCTTCTTCGGCCCGACTTCCTCGGCTGAAGGTTTTTTATTGTTGGGGCAGACGAGATAGACGCCGGATTTCAGCGTTTTCTCCAGCAGATACGGGCTGCCGCATTCCGGACATTTCTTGTCCACCGGTTTATAGTTCGCGGTGAAGTCGCACTTCGGGTACTCCGAGCATCCATAGAACAGATTCCCGCGCCGCGCCTTCTTCTCCACGATGTCACCCTCGTGGCATTTCGGACACTTTACTCCGATGGTGTTTTGCTTGATGTACTTGCATTTCGGATAGCCGGAGCAGGAGACGAACTCTCCGTACTGGCCATTGCGCAACACAAGCTGCTCGCCACATTTCGGGCACTTCTCCTCCAGCGGCTGCGGCGGTTTCTGCTGCTGCTTTTGATGTAGGCGCCGCACGGTCTTGCAGGGCGGGTCTTCGTTGTAGCCCGGGCACGCCATGAAGGGACCCCAAGGGCCGTTCCGCAGCACCATGACGCGCCCGCAATTCTCGCAATACTCCTCTTCCTGTTCCGCGTCTTCGCCTGGCACTGCCAAGTTGGGCTTGGTCTCGAAATTCTCTTTGGTGAAGGTGCAGCTTCCTTTTTTCTTTTTGTCGTAGGCGCTGCAGGCGTAGAACGATCCGAACTTGCCCCATTTCAAGACCAGAGGAGAGCCGCACAAGTCGCACACCTGGTCCGTGGGCTTCTCCATGCGCTTCACGTCTTCCATCTGCTTGCCGGCGACTTTCAGCTCTTTCTCGAAGTATCCATAAAAGCCCTTAAGAAGATCGGTCCACTTTTCCTTGCCGTCTTCGATGTCGTCGAGCTCTTCTTCGAGGCGGGCGGTGTACTTCGTATCGAATATGTATGGAAAATTCTTCACCAGCAGACCGGTGACTACATTACCAATTTCGGTCGGGACGAAGCGTCCATTCCGTCCGCCCATTTTCTGAACGTACTCGCGATCCTGGATGGTGTTGATAATCGACGCGTAAGTTGAGGGCCGTCCGATGCCCTGTTCTTCGAGTTCCTTCACGAGCGAGGCCTCGTTGTATCGCGGAGGCGGTTCGGTGAAGTGCTGTTCCGGCTTCAGATCTTTCAACGTGAGCTTGTCGCCGGCGTTGAGCGACGGCAACTTGTTGGCGAGCGACTCGTCGTCCTCGTCCTTCTTCTCTTTCGCTTCTTCGTAGACCTTTAAGAACCCATCGAATTTGAGCACCGATCCGGTGACGCGAAAGTCGTAGCTGCGGTCGCCTGCGGCTACGATATCGACGGTCGTCTGGTCGTAGACCGCCGGCATCATCTGCGAAGCGACAAAGCGTTGCCAGATTAGCTTGTATAGCTTGTACTGCTCGTCGGAAAGCGATTTGCGGATATCCTCAGGATGCAGCTCGGGGTTAGAAGGACGAATCGCTTCGTGCGCATCCTGCGCGTCTTTCTTTGACTTGAAGGCATTCGGAGATTCGGGCAGATATTGCCGGCCAAGTTTACCGCCGATCCATTCGCGAACAGATTGAATTGCATCCGGCGAAACGCGGGTTGAGTCGGTACGCATGTAGGTGATGAGACCGACTGCGTCTCCGCCGATCTCAATGCCCTCATACAGCCGCTGGGCAACGCCCATCGTGCGCTTAACGTTGAACCCGAGCTGGCGCGAGGCGTCCTGCTGCAGCTTGCTGGTGGTGAACGGAGCGGCGGGATTGCGCTTGCGCTCTTTGCGATCCACATTGCGCACCGACCATGCGGCCTTCTCCAGGTGGGCAATGGTGGCGTCGGTCAGCTTCTGGTCGGGGAGCGAGGGAGCATCGACGGTCTCAACGCGCGCCCGTTCGCCATCGATGCCGACGAAGTGCGCGGTGAATTCCTGGCCTTGCGGAGCAGGGTGCAGATTTGCGTCGATGGTCCAGTATTCGACCGGGTTGAAGGCTTTGATCTCCTGCTCGCGCTCTACGATCAAACGGAGTGCGACAGTCTGCACACGTCCCGCGGAGAGCCCGCGGCGAACCTTATCCCACAGCAGCGGAGAGATCTGGTAGCCGACGATGCGGTCGAGCACTCGGCGCGTCTGCTGGGCATCGACAAGGTGCTGGTCCACGTCGCGAGCGTGTTCGAAGGCTGCCTTGACGGCCTTGGGAGTAATTTCGTTGAACGTGACGCGATGGATTGCGCCCTTCTTCACTGAGCTGCGCAACTCGTCCGCAAGATGAGCAGCGATGGCCTCGCCTTCACGGTCAGGGTCAGGAGCCAGATACACGGTCTCGGCGCTTTTCGCGGCTTTGCGAAGCCTGTCCATCACCTTTTCCTTGCCTGGAATAACGATCAGCTCAGGTTCGAAGGTGCCTTCAGTGAGATCCACGCCGATTTTGTTCTTCGGCAGATCTTTGACGTGGCCGACGGACGCTTCAACGATGAAGTCTTTGCCGAGATATTTGCTGATCGTCTTGGCCTTCGCCGGCGATTCAACGATCACGAGAGATTTACTCATTCTTTTCCTTTACAACAGAAATGCATATTACCAGACGCAACGTTCCGCGCTTTCAAGCACAGAGCTGAAGGAGAGTTCCTTCGCTTCCGTTCGCTTTAGTTTTCTTTACGATGACCGGAACAGGCCGCTCAAAAGCTTTTGACGTAGTTCTTACCCGGAAGTTGCCGGACACGGCCTGCAAGCTCCAATTCGAAGAGAGCCGTAAAAATTTCCGAGGAGCTGAGTTCAGACTCCAGCTTTTCCATAATCTCGTCAAGTTGCAGCGCTTCATCATGCCGGAGCACGCTCATCAGGCGAGTCTCAGTAGGAGGCAACGGTTCTTCGTCAAAAAGAGATGCAACGGAATTGGGATTGGATTCAAATCCGTTCTGCGCTGCCAACTTGAGACGCACCGGCGTGGGCAGCTCTTCCCAGACGTCTTCCCAGGTAGCAGTGAGCTTTGCGCCCTGCTTAATCAGCGTGTTGGGACCCCATGCGTTCTTGGTCGTCACGTTGCCGGGAACTGCATAAACGTCGCGATTTTGCTCGATAGCGCAGCGGGCGGTCACGCGCGTTCCGCTGTACTCAGCAGCTTCAATCACGAGGACTCCAAGGCTCATTCCGCTGAGAATCCGGTTTCGTTTGGGAAAATTCTGCGGAGCAGGGAAGGTTCCGAGCGGGTATTCGGAAAGAATGGTGCCCCCGCCGGCGATGATTTGCTCGGCGAGTGATTTATTCTCTTTCGGATAAATGACATCAACGCCTGTTCCCCAAATCGCAATGGTTGGTCGTTTGGCAGCGATGGCGCCTTTGTGCGCTGCCGAGTCCACGCCGCGGGCCATGCCACTGAGGATGACGAGTCCGCGTGCGGCCAGATCGCGCGACAGCATTTCCGCCATTCCGGTGCCGTAAGGAGTCGGGTGGCGCGTGCCTACAACGGCGAGCGAGGGCTCCGCCAGTAGCTCGGCGTTGCCGCGGATCCAGAGCAGCACAGGAGGATCAAAGATCTCGCGCAGGCGCTCGGGATAGCTTTCGTCGGCATAGGTGAGGAATGTTGCACCAGTCCTGGCGAGATTCTCAATTTGCTGGTCGGCGGCACCGCGAGCCTGTCCGTCAAAAATGAACCGCACGCTCTCCGCGGGAAGCTGCATCGACTCAAGCTCGGTGAGACCCATGGAAAGAATTCTGGCGGGTGAACCGCAGCGCTCCACGGCGCGCAGAATGCGGCGCGGCCCCAGTTGAGGTGTGAGCGCAAGAGCGAGCCATGCGAGGCGATCTTCAGTAAGCGCGGGAACAGTTGACGGGGAAAGCAGTGAGGGGCCGGTCATCGTTTCTTTGATTCTCAAAATGGGAGAGGTTGCTCGCAGCGTAGCGATGGCAGGATTGCAAGTCAAGCGAATCCGCGCTGCCGCTGGTTACTGCGGTGTGTATACACTGGCGAGTGAGCCTGATTGCGAAAAAGCTGGTGATTGCGGCCATCGATTATGCGAATCCCGCGCCCCTCATGTGGGATTTTGAGCATCCGCCGCTGCGGGATGATCTGCTCCAGAGATACGCGATTGTTTCCTCTACGCCTGCCGAGTGCGCGGAACGCCTGCACGCCGGAACGGCCGATGTCGGCTTGGTGCCTGTGGCTGCTTATGGCTCCATGCCGAAGGCGGTCATTATTCCTCGATGCGCCATTGCGTCGCTTGATCACGTGCAATCGATTCTGCTGGTGCTTCGGAAGGCCGAAGGCATTGGAGAGGTCAAACGAGTGGCTCTGGACACCGCTTCGCTGACCTCGGTGGCATACACGCGGATTTTTTTCGGCAAGCTTTGGAAAGCGTCTCCAGAATTTGTGCCGCACGCTCCTGACTTGGAAGCCATGCTACGGATTGCGGACGCGGCTCTGCTGATCGGCGATCCCGCGCTGCTGGCGCTGAAGGATCGCGAGCCACGCGAGTTGCGTACGGGCGAGCGGCTGGAGTATCTGGACCTCGCGCATGAGTGGCGCGCCTGGACTGGCACTCCATGGATCTCCGCCTTCTGGGCCGTGCGCGAAGAGGCATTCAGCCGCCAAACGGCAACAAAGGCGCAGGTGGTCCAAGATTTTGAGCGGTCGCGCGATCATGGTCTGGCGCACATTAACGATCTCGCCGAGGAACTGTCTGCGCGGATGCCACTTTCGGCGGCCGAGCTGCAAAGCTACTTCCGGAAGAACATCTACTACTTCCTCGACGATCAGTGCCTTGGAGGGCTGGAGCTTTTCTACCGCTATGCGGTGGAATGCGGCGCGCTAGAGTCCATTCCCAAGCTGCGCTTTCTATAACTAAATTTCCCAGCGAAGCAGAGACGCTCCGACGGTAAAACCGGCCCCGACTGTGGTGGCCAGCACCAGATCGCCTTTTTTTAATCTTCCCTCTTCGCGCGCCGTTTGCATGGCCAGCGGAATGGTTCCGGCGGTGGTGTTGCCGAAACGATCGATGTTGATGATGACGCGCTCCAGAGGGAGCCTGAGCCGCTCGACGCTCGAGGTAATAATGCGTTTGTTTGCCTGATGCGGGATGAAGCAGGCCAGCTCTTCGACGGAAACTCCGTTGCGGGCGAGGACGGCCTCCGAGGCTTCAACCATCTTGCGCACGGCGAATTTGTAAACCGATTGTCCGTCCTGGTGGACGTAGTGCATTTTTTTCTGCACCGTCTCCACCGTGGAAGGGTGAAGACTTCCCCCTCCCGGCATGTTGAGTGAGGGACCGCCCGATCCGTCAATCTCATGCACGAAGTCGATCATCCCGATCTCGCCCTCCGCCGCGGGTTCAATCAGAACAGCGCCGGCTCCATCTCCGAAAAGCACGCAGGTGGCGCGGTCAGTGTAGTCGATGATTGAGGACATGGTATCGGCTCCGATGACCAGGACCTTTGAGTGTGCGCCGCTCTCCACCAGTTTTGCGCCGACCTGGAGGGCGTAGATAAAGCCCGAGCAGGCGGCGGAGAGGTCGAATCCCCATGCGCCCTTGGCGCCGAGCCTGTCCTGTACCAGGCATGCGGTCGCTGGGAAAAACATATCGGGGGTGACAGTGGCAACGATGATTGCGTCAATTTCGGTGGCGGGAATGTCGCGCTCGGCGAGGCAATTCTTCGCCGCTTCGAAGGCCATATCGCTGGTGGCCATACCGTTCTCGACCAGGTGCCGCTCGCGAATGCCCACCCGCGAGAATATCCACTCGTCAGAAGTCGCAACCAATTTTTCAAGGTCTTTATTGGAGAGTATGCGAGGAGGAACGTAGGTTCCGAGAGCACTGATTTTGGCGCGTCGAGAGGCACGCGGACGCACGGTCAGGGTCAATGAGAGCTCCTCCAGATGGCTGGGAATGCAAAAGGCAATTGTCGTCGAGCGATTCTACCGCTGTCTATCGAGGGAACTGTAAGGGTTGTGTAATTCAGATAAGTATGTACCGGGGAACCTACTGCGCACGCACTGGCCCGTTACCGTTGCTTCCTTCCGGACCTGGCGGGATTGGCGGGATTGCGCCGCGTAGGACCCGGCACATGGTCAATGATAGCACTGCGCAACTCGACGCATGCTAGGCGAAAGCCGCGCGGCGATGCGAGTTTCTAACATCCGGTCAGCTAAAATAAGAGAGTGACGCAGCTTCTACTTGATGAGGCCGCTGGAGTCGTCTCCGCCGCGGGTCTCGAATCAATTGACAAATCCGCGACTTCGCCAAGCCGCCCCAGGGTGGGCTTTGTCTCGCTCGGCTGCCCCAAAAACCTCGTGGACAGCGAAGTAATGATGGGCCTGCTCGACCGCGCGGGCGCCGAGATGACTTCCCGCCCGGAGTCTGCTGAGATCCTGGTCGTGAATACGTGTTCTTTCATAAATACGGCCAAGCAGGAATCGGTCGACGCTATCCTCGAAATGGCGCAATTTAAAGTCGCCGGAACCGCGCGCAAGCTGATCGTCGCCGGGTGTCTGGTTGAGCGCTACCGCGACGAGATTCGCCGGAACATTCCCGAAGTCGATGCCGTGGTCGGCACCGGGGATCTGGATCAGATTCTCGTGGCGGCTGGCCTTGAGTCGCCGCTCTCGCAAATTCAAAGTCCGTCGCCGTTTACGATTCTGACGCGCGCGCAGGCCGCACGTGCTGAGGGAGATTTGCGCGAGCAGCAGGGCCGCTTTGCCCGTACCGGATGGGACGGGGCCGAGGCACACCTTCCGCAATACCTGTACGACCACAACACGCCGCGTCTATTGGCGACGGAAAAGGCTTCGGCATACATCAAGATCGCGGAGGGCTGTGATCACCCGTGCAGCTTCTGCGTGATCCCTAACCTGCGCGGCAAGTTTCGCTCACGGCGCTTTGAATCTGTAATCGCAGAGGCGGAAAACCTTGTGGCGCAGGGCGTTCGCGAAATCACTCTGGTCGGGCAGGACACGACTTGCTACGGCGAGGACTTCGGCATGAAGGATGGTCTGGCGCAGATGCTCGATGCGCTCGCCGTGATTCCCGGCCTGGTGTGGCTACGTTTTCTCTACGCTTATCCCAACAAGATCACCGGCAAGCTGCTTGAAACAATCGCCAAGCACGACAACATCTGCAAATATCTCGATGTGCCTCTGCAACACGCTTCAGGGCCGGTGCTGAAGAGCATGAAGCGGGGAGCGAACGCGGAGATCTTCCTCAAGACAATTGAGAAGATTCGCGCGGCCGTCCCCGGTATCGCTCTGCGGACCTCGTTTATAGTCGGATTCCCGGGCGAGACGGAAGCTGACTTTGAGACTCTGTGCGACTTTGTCCGCGAGGCGAAGTTCGACTGGCTGGGAGTCTTTGGCTACTCGGATGAAGAGGGCTCTCGCGCTTTCGGGCTGAAAGAAAAGGTCCCAGCGCGCACCATCGAGCGCCGCAAGCGTGAGCTGATGAAGATTCAGCAGCGCATCAGCAAGCGAGCCAAGTCCGAAATGGTGGGCCGCGAGATCGACGTGCTGATGGAGGGCGAATCGGAGGAGACGCCGCTGCTGTGGGAAGGCCGTTCCCAATTCCATGCGCCGGAGATCGACGGCACGGTTTACATCAACGACTTTGGCCCGCATGAAATGCTTGCCGCTGGCCAGTTCTATCGCTGCGAGATCACTGAATCGCACGACTATGACGTGGTCGCGCGGGTTCTGGCTCGCAGCGGGGAGTAAAGCATGGCTGCGAATTCCGCTCTACGCTGCCCCAGCTGCCGAAAGCTGGTCACAAAAGAGGATGAGTATTTCCCGTTCTGCAGTGATCGCTGCCGCCTGATCGACCTGGGTAAATGGGCAAGTGGTGAATATCGTATCTCCTCGCCTATTCTCGATCCTGAGGTGCTTGAGGGACTGAATGAAGAAAGCCGACGGCCCCGCAACAGCGATGACGACGATTGAGTTACGCGACAAAACGAAATGGGCGTGGGTCACTGCGACCTTTTTTGGCCTAGGATTCCTACCCGGCGGCCCAGGAACATGGGCGTCGCTGGCTACGGCGGCAATCTGGTACTTCGCGGCGCGGGCGGCGCATCCCGCACCGATTCAGCTTACCGTTTCTACCCTCATCGCGGCTTTGATCGCCACGGCTCTAGGCATTCCGGCCGCCTCCACCGTCGAGGGGGAGAGCGGCTGGCAGGACCCAGGGCACGTCGTCATCGACGAGGTAGCTGGGCAGCTCATCGCGCTGCTCTTCATGCCTGGGGAGATCGGCCATGCGCTGCTGGCCTTTGCCCTGTTTCGCTTCTTCGACATTCTGAAACCGCCTCCCGTGCGGCAGCTTGAGCGGCTGCACGGGGGACTCGGTATCATGGTAGATGACCTAGGCGCGGGCGTTTACGCGCTCCTTGTCGGCCTGGTCGTGCATCACTGGTGGTAGCGAATGCCTTCTCTGCTCAAACCCGACTTGAACTCCGCGCCGCGCATCGAATCCGTTGAGCCTGCTGCTGCGCTACCCGGCGGCGAAATCGACGTGCTTGGAGCCAACCTTGGCCCGGTTTCCTTCCGCAGGCCCGTCGCGATGCTGGGTGAGTTGGCGGCGTCCGTTGTAATGAGCCGCAATCGCCGCATGATATTGCGCGTTCCACAGGAGGCGATTGCCGGCAAGCTTCGCATTCTGCAGAACGGCGCTCAAAGCAATACCGTAAACGTCGAAGTCGCCACAGAACTTGCGTCCGGGGTTCATGTAGTCGCCAATCCGGCTGTGGATGAAAAGGGAAATATCTACGTAACGCTGTCGGGCGGTCGCGGGCAGGAGACTCCGGTCTCCGTTTTCCGGATCACGACCAATGGGGAAATGCGCCCATTCCTTAGCGGGATTATGAACGCCACCGGGTTGGCCGTAGATGCGGATGGGAACATCTATGTTTCGTCTCGGCACGAAGGCACCGTTTACCGCGTTACTCCGTCGGGAGCCGCCAAGTCGTTTGCGGAAGGCATGGGGGTGGCTACAGGAATGGCCTTTGACGCCGACGGGAACCTCTATGTGGGGGACCGCAGCGGGACCATATTCAAGATCGATCCAAATAGCCAGATATTCGTCTTTGCTACGCTGGAGCCGAGTGTGGCCGCCTACCACCTGGCGTTTGGGATTGATGGGACGCTCTACGTTACGGGCCCAACGGTTTCTACCCATGAGAGCGTTTATGCGATAGACCGGAATGGCGATACCACGGTCTTTTTCCGGGGACTTGGACGCCCACAGGGATTGGCTGTAGATATCTCGGGAGCGGTCTATGTTGCCGGTTCCCTGGGCGGACGGCGTGGAGTGGTGCGGATCAGCCAGTCTGGCGAAGCCGCGCTGGCGATCGCCGGCTCGGGCATCGTAGGGCTGGCGTTTCTGCCGGGCGGGAATGCGGTCGTAGCCACCGCAACCAGCATTTATGATGTGGCATTGGGCGTCGAAGGCTGGCGCACAGTCTAGTCACCATCTCTGAATGAATGCAGAAATCATAGCCATCGGGTCGGAGCTGCTGAGTCCCTGGCGGCAGGACACGAATTCGCTCTATGTGACCGAGCGGCTGAACCAGATCGGCATAGCCGTGACCTTCAAAACCATCGTGGGCGACCGGCCCAGGCATCTGGTTGACGCGGTTCGCAATGCCCTGCGTCGCACAGATGTGATCGTGGTGATGGGCGGTCTTGGGCCTACCGAAGACGACCTCACGCGGGAGGCGGTGGCGGAAGCGCTGAACGTCGGGATCAAGCGAAAACCGGAGCTGATCGCTCACCTCTACACGCGCGCCGCGCATCTGCGCATTACGATGACCCGAAATAATGAGAAGCAGGCGGACGTCATCGACGGCGCCGTGGTGCTGGAGAACCCGAATGGGTCTGCTCCGGGTCAGTGGCTGGACACGGTATACGGAGAGCACCGCAAGCTGGTGATGCTGCTTCCAGGGCCCCCGGCGGAGCTGAAGGCGATGCTTGATGAGCAGTGCGTGCCGCGACTTCGCGAGGCTCTGCCGGCCCGGTTTATCGCCACGCGGGTGCTGAAGGCCGCGCTGATCGGCGAGTCGGCAGCCGACGATCGCATCGCTCCTATATACAAACAGTTCACCGACATCGAGACGACGATTCTCGCGCATCTCGGAGACATTCAGCTCAATCTGGTTTGCAGCAAGCCGGCCCTGGATTTGGCACAGAGGCGCGTGGACCTTCTTGCAGGCAGGATCGAGGAGGAGCTCGAGGACTACATCTACTCGTCGCATGGCGAGACGCTGGAGCAGATCGTTCTCTTCTATCTCGAAATGCGCGGTGCGACCTTGTCGGTCGCCGAGAGCTGCACCGGAGGTCTCGTTTCCGAGCGGCTCACAAACAACAGCGGCAGCTCGCGGTCATTCTACGGCGGAGCCATTGTGTATACCGACGACCTTAAGTCGGAGTTTGCAAACGTGCCGCCTTCGGTTCTCGAACGGCATGGTGCGGTAAGCAAGGAGACGGCGGCGGCGTTGGCGGAAGGCATTCGCGAGCGATGCGACACGACCCTGGGGCTGGGAGTCACCGGCATTGCGGGGCCGACGGGAGGGACTGACGAGAAGCCGGTAGGCTTGGTCTATATCGGCGTGAGCGACGGTAAGAACACCGACGTTTTGGAGCGGCGCTTCAACGGCGACCGCAGCCACATCCGGAGCTACGCGGCGCAGACAGCGCTTGACCTAGTTCGACGTAAATTAATGTAGATATTGCCTATACGGGAGTTATGATTCCGCCGACGGGGCTGCGGCGGGGCCAAGGCTTGCCCGAGGGATGCTCTGACCCGTCGCCAATCGGCTGCTTCCGTTCCATGTATTGCTCGATGGCGTCGCGGAGGATTGCTTCGGGTGGCCGATGAATTTTTTCGGCGAGTTCCTGGACGCGTTCGCTGAGATTGCTATTAAGTTTCATTTCCGCGCCGCCTCGAAAAGAATGCGCGCATTCCCGGGCGCATTTCTATCTATGTAATAGATTCCATGCTACTTCTTAAAGAAGATAATAGAAAACAAAGGGCTTATGGCTATGTAATAGAAAATACAGCAGGATTAACAAACCGTACACTGTGTCGACGCATACAACAGCGGTCCTGAGATGAACCCTTATTTCTATTTTACCGGATTCAGGAAATTCAACTACATTCACCCGCCAAAAAGTTCGCGGATTGACAGCGCGCAATTCTGCATCGAGTAGCGCCTCTGAAAACTGGGAACCGCCCGCTCCTGCATCGCCGTTTTTTCGAGATCGGTTAAGTCGAACCAGCGCGCCAGCAGCGACCGCGTGCCATCCAGCGTGTCCGGCTCGACCAGCCCGGTATGGTCCTGCTCGACCTGCGGCCACACATTCACCTGGTTTGAAATCAGCGTGGGCCGCCCGCACGCCAGCGCCTCCGCGACAACAACTCCAAAGTTCTCCTGGTGCGACGGCAGAATCATGGCCTCGCAGGAGCGCAGCGCGCCCCATTTTGCGTCCCCGGTCAGCATCCCCGGCCAATGCAGGCGCTCCACTATACCGAAATCCTGCGCCATTGCCGCGAGCCTGGCCTGGAGCCCGTCCTTGTCCGGCCCGGCAATCACCAAATCGACCTCCCGATGCCGCGGTGCGACCGACGCAAACGCCTCAATCAGCAGATCGCAGCCCTTTTTCTCGTGAATGCGCGAGAGAAACAGCAGGAAGCGGCGCCTGCCCAACTGCGGCAGCGCATCCTGGAATGCTCTCTTCTGCGCCTCCACATTCCGCGGCGGCGGATTCGTGCCGTAAGGAACTATTCGCGCTATCCACTTATTGGGCCAGAAGCTTCGCAGCGCCAACTCGCTTTCAAGCTGGGTGGTGAACAGCACCGCGCGCGCATCGCGCAACACCGGGTATTGAACCGGCCAGTACAGATATTTCTTCATGTGCTTGAGGCGATACCGCCGCCGAAACCAGGGGTCAAGCATGCCGTGCGTAAAGACCGCATACGGAACCCGCCCGTGCGCGGCCCTTGCGCCCGCAAGCCCGGCGTACGTCCATACTCCGTGCACAACTACACCGTCGTAGCGGGCCACATTCGCCGCCAGCCACTTGCGAAGTGGCGGAGAATACCCGTAAACCCCACGCTGCCCTTCAAATGTATGCACTGGGGCCGCAAAGCTGCCGATCCAGGGCGAATCCGGCCGGTCCTGGCAGGCAATCTCCGCCTGAATCCCGATCTCCGCATAGGCGCGGGCAAGCTGACGCAAGGCCTCGGCGGGGCCCCCGCTGGCTGGAGCAAGGGTCGGTATGACATGCAGGATCTGCATTTCGGACGGGTCTGGGGGAGATTATAGCTGGCCATACTAATGGCACTCCCCTTGACAATCTAGGAGAAATGTAAATAATCTTTCCTAGACAATCGAGGAGAGTAATGGACAAGCAGCTCGATCTATTGCAAGGCACGCTGGATATGCTGATTCTCAAGGCGGTTTCGCTCGGCCCGCAGCACGGCTATGGAGTTCTGCTGCGCATCCAGCAGATTTCCAGCGATCAGCTTGAAATTCAGCAGGGGTCGCTCTACCCCGCGCTTTATCGACTGGAGCATCAGGGCGCGATCGCCAGCGAGTGGGGCGAGTCGGAAAACAACCGTCGCGCGAAGTTCTACCGGCTTACGGCGGCGGGACGCGCGCAATTGCGCGCCGAAACTGGCAAATGGAACCGCATGGCGGAGGTGATTGCCGGGATATTGAATACAGCGCCGGGTGAAGTATGAAGCTCTTCGTCCGCCTCAACTCCAGATTTCGCTCCTGGCTTCGCGCATCAACCTCGCGTTCGCGCCTGGAGCGAGAGATGGAGGAGGAACTGGCCTTTCATCTCGAAAGCTACACAAATGAACTGATCCGCCGCGGTGTGGCGCCCGAAGAAGCGGCGCGGCGCGCCAGAATCGAGCTGGGCAGCGTTGCAGTACAGAAGGAAAACATGCGCGCCTCTCTCGGCCTGCGGCTTTGGGACGATCTTCGCGCCGATCTGCGCTACGGCGTGCGGATGCTGGCGAAGTCTCCGGGCTTTACCGCGGTCGCTATAGCCTCGCTGGCTCTCGGCATCGGTGCGAATACGGCGATCTTCTCGATGACTCGCACGGCTCTCTTCGAGAACCTGCCCGTACCCCATGCCAGCGAATTGCGGCGGCTCAGCTGGACGATCCATGGCAAGCGGCAGCCGATGAACCATGTCTCCGGCTTTGTCGACTTGCTAAACGGCGACACATTCACTTCATCCGCTTTTTCCAACACTGCATACGGAGAGTTGCGGAAAAGCGGCGTTTTTCGCGACCTCGCCGCCTACTATCCTGACGGGAATCTGGAAATCTCCGTTGACGGCAACGCTGAGAGCGGCAGTGAGGACTATGTTTCGGGAAATTTCTTCTCCGAGCTGGAGCTCAAGGCAGAGGTTGGACGTCTGTTGCTGCCTTCCGATGATGTGGCTGGAAAGAGCAACGTGGTGGTGCTCAGCGATGCGTTCTGGCGTTCGCGCTTTGGCGGCTCGCCCGCCGTGATCGGAAAAACGCTGGAGATCAACCGCGTCCCACTCACGATTGTGGGTGTCGCTCCACACGGCTTCACGGGGCTGGGCATTTACGAGCGCGCAAGTGTCTTCGTTCCGCTTTCGCTTGAGCCAATACTTTCGCCCGGCGAGCGCACGAACCGGCTCACGGATCCCGAGACCTGGTGGCTGAGTCTGATCGGGCGCATCCGGCCCGGGGTTAAGGACGCCCAGGCGCAAGCGGCTCTCGCGGGAATATTCAGGCAGACGGTGCAGGAAACGCTGAAAAAACGCAAAAATATTGATCTGGATTCCATGCGGATCGCCGTCGTACCCGGAAGCCGCGGTGATAATCCTTATCGACATCGCTTTCTCGAGATCGACTCGGTTCTGAGCGCGCTGGCGTTTATGGTGCTGCTGCTGGCGTGTGCCAATCTCGCTAACCTGCTGCTGGCGCGCGCGTCCGCCCGCCAGAAAGAAGTGAGCCTTCGCATCGCGCTGGGCGCGGGCAAGTGGCGTATTCTGCGGCAGGTATTTACCGAGAATCTGCTGCTGGCCGTTTGTGGGGGCATCGCAGGGATCGCTCTCGGCTACGCCGGACGGAACCTGGCGCCGCCGCTGTTGGGTGAGCCGTTTCCCCATTTCGATATTGCGACGGTTATCTTCGCGATTGGCATGTCACTGCTCACGTGCCTGCTCTTCGGCAGCCTGCCGGCTTGGCGCGCTGTGCACGCAGACGCGCAGGAGGCAATGCGCGAATCGGCGCAGATGACTGCGAAGCGTTCCCGCATTCATCTGGGCAAATCGCTTGTGGTGGCACAGATTGCTCTGTCGGTGATTCTCGTGGCGGGCGCGGGGCTTTTCCTGCAGACGCTGCACAACCTGATCAGTGTCCAGCTTGGTTTTCAGCCGCAGCGCCTCTTACTCTTTGATCTTTCGCTATCATCCGACTATAAAACGCAAACCAAACGCGCCGTCGCCTATCAGGAGATCGCCGAAAGGCTTGGCACAATACCCGACGTAATCTCCGCTTCTTATTCCACCGATCCGTTCATCTCCGACTACTATTCCACCAGCAATTTCGATATTGCCGGGCAGCCGCAGGGCGAGAGAGTGGCCTGGGAAAACGTCGTAGGTCCTCATTTCTTTGAGACGATGGGCATTCCCTTCCTGCAGGGGCGCGACTTCGGGCGTGAGGATACGACTGTCTCGCAGCGCGTGGCCATTGTGGACCAGCAGCTCGCGCATGATTTTTTCCCGGGGCAGAATCCGATCGGGCAGACCTTTCTCGGTGGTGGCGTGGACGCGGGCAACATTCGCATTGTCGGCATCTGCGGCAATTCGCGATTCAAGGATCTTCGCCAGAGCCCGCCACCGACCTTCTACCTGTTCAGCAGGCAAATTGCGGATTACGGCCCCGGCGGACAGATGACTTATGCGAGATTAAGACCGCAGTCGATCCGGCAGCAATTTCGTCATCCGTGCACAATACTTTGCGCGCGTTCGATCGCGACCTGCCGATATCACGCATCAGGACGCAGGAAGAGCAGATTGACGAATCGCTGCACGCCGAGCGGCTGTTCGCGTTTCTGACTTCCGGATTCGGTCTGCTCGCGCTTGTGCTCGCCTGCATCGGCATCTACGGCATTATGGCGTACACGGTCGCGCGCCGCACCAATGAAATTGGCATCCGTCTCGCGCTGGGCGCGCAGGTTGGGCAAGTAATGCGCATGATGTTGCGCGAGGCTCTCTGGCTGGCGTTCGGTGGAGTGGTCGTCGGCGCGGCAATCACGCTGCTGCTCACCCGCTCCGTCCAGTCCATGCTCTTCGGGCTGAAGCCGGATGATCCGCTCACGCTGGCATCGGCCGCCCTGCTGCTGCTTGCGGTCGCGTTGCTGGCGAGCTTTGATCCGGCGCGCGCGGCTTCGCGGGTGAATCCGATTGAAGCGCTACGCCATGAATAACGTTACGGACTCTGGTCGCGCTCCTGCTGCTCTGCGTCCTCAGCGTCGAGTCCAGAGGTCGGCGGTTGATAGACCGAACGGCTGCGGGAGCCGCTGACGATCAGCCCGATAACTACGAGCAGCGAGACCGCTAGCAAGCCGTATTCGATGAATCTCAGCACCATTCCCTCCTAAAAGCCATTCATCTCTCGCACATCATTGCCGCCAGCAGGGCCGTCCTCGGAGCGAGCTCGCGCAGCAGGATCGACTCGTTCTGTGCGTGCGCTCCCTCGCCCACCGCACCCATTCCATCAAGCGTTGGAACACCCAGCGCCGAGGTAAAGTTGCCGTCTGACCCACCGCCGGTCGCTGCTTCCGGCAACTCGAAACCCATCGTCGCCGCAAGAGCTGCCGCCCGCCGGTAAAGGGCCACGGTCGCTCTGGTGCGCTCCATCGGAGGCCGGTTCAGGCCGCCCTCCATCTTCAGGACGCATCCTTTGTCGTGAACGCGCAGATTTTTGAACCTGCGATCGAGACTCGCGAAATCTGCCATGCGAGCGATCCTCGCATCGACCTCCGCCGCCGCCTCCGCCGCTATTACATTCGATCGCGTTCCGCCCTGAATGGTTCCAACATTCACTGTGATGCCGCGCTTGAGATCGGTGCAGGCTTCAATCATGCCAACCTGGCGAGCCAATTCGGCAATGGCGGAGTGACCGTCGGCAAAATTCACGCCGCTATGAGCCGCTACTCCAGCCACCTGCACCCGATAATTTGCCACGCCTTTGCGCGCGGTCTTGTAAGCTCCGGCCAGTCCTTGCGCGGGCTCCAGCACGTAAACGCGCTCGCAGCGGCTGGCAACATTTTCCGTAATCGCGCGCGAGGCGTTGCTGCCGGTCTCCTCATCCCCCACAAGCAGCAGGACCACTGGGCGGGTAAGCAGCCCCTCGCTTCGGAGCAGATCGAGCGCCGTGAGGGCCATCGCGACTCCGGCCTTCATATCGAGCACACCCGGACCCCACGCGCGGCCCTTCTCAATTTTGAAGGGCATCTGCGTCAGAGTTCCCAGCGGCCACACTGTGTCGAGATGGCCGAGGAGCAGAACCGGCTTCGCAGCATTTCGGCCCCGCTTTTCAGACCCAAAGCTTAGCTCAAGGATGTCTCCCGCCCGCCGCATGCGATGCCTGCGGATACGCGCGCCGAGCCCAGCCGCAGCCTCGGCGGTGAATTCAAGGCAACGGTCTACGGCAGCTTTGTTCTCGCTGGGAGACTCAAGTTCGACAAGACCCCGCAGCAAGCCGAGAAGACTTTTTTCCCGATGCCGTGCGCCGTCGAGCAGGTTTTTGATTTCGTAGTTCATAGATTACAAAAGAATTGGTGAGATGGAGAGGCGAGCCCTGGCGTCCTCCCGATTGTGTAGTTTCGTCCCAAAACTGTGGTGAATATGCCACACTGAAACTTCCCGCTGCACAAGTAGTCTATGCCTTCGTACTCGTTGCGGTACGAGGATTCTGCCTTTGATCGAATCATCGCACTTTGAACACACAATCGCGGGTGCAATCAGCTTCTCCGGCATAGGACTCCACAGCGGAGCGCCGGTTTCCATGCGGCTGCTTCCGGCCCCTGCAGGATGCGGCATCCTCTTCCGCCGCACCGATCTCGACAATTTTGAGATTGCCGCCACTGGCCGCAACGTGGCCAAAGTCAGCTACGCCACCAGTCTCATGCGCAAGGGTGTGCTCATCCAAACTACCGAGCACCTTCTCTCTGCGCTTATCGGAGCCGGAGTCGACAACGTCATCGTGGAGCTGGACAACCTGGAGTTGCCGATCCTCGACGGGAGCGCCCTGCCCTACGTTGAGGCGTTCCGCTCCATCGGTCTGAAAACCCAGCGCCGACGCCGCGAGTATCTCCGCATCCTGAAGAGCCTAGAGGTGCGCGAGGGCGACAAGTTTATCGGCGTCTATCCGGGCGAAGGCTACAGCGTCTCCTACAAAATTGATTTCCCTACCCCCATCGGCGGCCAGGGCTTTTCCGTCGATCTGGCTACGCGTGATTATGCCGCGCAGATCGCTCCCGCCCGCACCTTCGGCTTCAAGGAAGACGAGCAGATGCTGCGCAACATGGGGCTGATCCGCGGGGTCTCCGAGCAGAGCGCGATTATCCTGAACCGCCAGCGCGTGCTCAACGGGCCGCTGCGTTTTCATGATGAATTTGTCCGCCATAAGGTGCTCGACCTCATCGGGGACCTGGCGCTGGCCGGTCACCACATCCTCGGTCACGTGGTAGCCGAACGCGCTGGACACGCCATGCACACGGCGCTGGTCTCGCGCCTTTTGAAAGACCGCTCCGCCTGGGCACTTACCACATTGAGCGCGGAAAAGAAGCAGCGGGTGAAGGCTCCGTCGCGCGCGGCCGCGCTGGCTACCGCTTAGCTGGCTAGCTTTCTTCGTTGGCCGCGAGCTCCAGTGGAGCATTCTCAGCCGCCTGCTCCACTAATGACAAGGGCATCGATTTCGTGGGTTTTACCCCGAGATTTTTGAGCATCTCTGCCTGACGAATGGCATTGCCCTTGCCCGTTGAGAGCTTCTTGTACGCTTCCTCATAGCTGCTGCGAGCCGCGTCCAGATTCTTGCCCATGTCGCTAAGGTCTTTTACGAAGCCTGCAAGTTTGTCGTAAAGCTCGCCGCCCCGGCGGACAATATCCTGCACGTTGCGGGTCTGCTGCTCCTGCCGCCAGAGATTGGCGACTGTGCGCAGAACGAAGAGCAGCGTGCTCGGACTGACGAGAATCACATTCCGGTCCCACGCTTCACGCCAGAGCCTGGGGTCCCGAGCAATCGCCAGCATAAAGGCCGGCTCAATGGGAATGAACATCACAACGAAGTCGAGTGAGTTCAGCTCAAACAATGCCGGATAATTGCGCTGCGAGAGGTCGCGGATATGGTTGCGAACCGAAGCGAGATGCCGGGCCAGCGCCGCCTCGCGCACGATTTCATCTTCTGCCGCGCAATAGTCGCTGTAGTCATTCAGCGAGACCTTTGAGTCGAGAATGATATGACGGCCTTCGGGCAAATCAAGAATCACGTCGACGCGCGCGCGCGAACGGTCATCACGCGTGAAGCTCTCCTGCACGCGATATTCGTGACCTTTGCGCAGCCCGGAGGATTCGAGAATGCTTTCGAGAACGTATTCGCCCCAGTCTCCCTGCGTTTTGGAAGAGCCCTTGAGCGCGGTCACCAGATTGGTTGCATCCTGCGAAAGCCTCTCGTTGAGGGAGCGCAGTTGCTCGATCTGGACCTTCAGCTCTGAGCGGCCCGCGACGCTGTCCTTTTCAAGGCTTTCCACCTTGAACTGGAATTCGCCAAACTTCTCCTTCAACGGATTGAGCAGATTCCCCAGGTTCGCCTGATTCTGCTCGGTGAATCGCTTTGATTTCTCTTCCAGAATTCTGTTCGCGAGCACCTCAAACTGATTGGACATTTCGACACGCGTTTCGGCCTTCTCCCGCGCGCTCTTTCTCTCGGCCTCCAGCGTGGTTCGCAGAGTCACCAGTTCCGTCTGTGATTGGGCGAATTCGGAGCGCAGCCGATTTGTCTCTTCGTGCAGTTCGTTCAACGCGTTGGCGGATCGCTCGGCATCCTGCTCCAGATGAGCGCGCTCGGCGGCAAGCCTGGCAATCTCCTCACGATGCCGGGACTCGCGTTCATTATGCGCAGCGGTCTGCCTGGCGAGTTCGTCCGCCACTTGCTGGATTCGCTGTCGATCCTCCCGCTGGCGGCCCTGCAGCAGCGCCCATGCAGCCGCACAGCCGCAAATCAATCCGACCACGAGCCCAATCAAAATTTCGGGGAGCATGGCCTACTATACCTCCATCGGGCAGCCTGCGGGTAAATGCTCCTGCGGATGTTGAATCTCGAGCCTGGCGCGCAGCACAATTGCCACCACGCCCATCCTTGCCTCGACGTGAAGTCCTAAGTAGACTTGGAGTTTCGGAGTTGCAGCGGTTTGCGTCTGAAGTTTTTGTGCGTCTATATCTCACCCAGATTCAGCTTTTAATTTAAGAGGAGAACCAAATGGCAGCAGTGGATGAAAAGGTAAAACAAATTATCGTCGAGCAGCTCCAGGTAGACGAGGCCGAAGTCACCCCCAGCGCCTCTTTTCAGGAAGACCTCGGCGCCGACTCCCTCGATGTAGTCGAACTCGTCATGCAGTTTGAAGAAGCATTCGACATCGAGATTCCCGATGAGGATGCCGAGAAGATCAAGACCGTCAAGGATGCCACCGATTACATCGAGAAGAACGCGAAAGGCGGCAAGTAACTTTGCAGCGGCGCGTCGTCGTTACCGGACTTGGGCTGGTCTGCGCAGTCGGCAACACTGCGCCGGAGACCTGGGAAAATCTGCTGGCGGGGAAGAGCGGGATGGGTCCCATCACTGCCTTCGATGCCACTGGATTTCCGGTAACCTTCGCCGCCGAAGTGAAAAACTTCGACGCGCTTAAATTCGTCGATAAAAAAGAAGCACGCAAGATGGGGCGCTTCATCCACCTCGCTCTTGCGGCCACGCACGAGGCGATGGAATCGTCGGGATTGAAGATCGATAAGGCGAACGGTGAACGTTCCGGCGTCTTTATCGGATCGGGCATTGGCGGATTCGAAATTATCGAACGCGAACACTCGAACCTGCTGCAGGGCGGCCCGCGCAAGATATCACCCTTCTTCATTCCAGCGTCGATTGTGAATATGGCGGCCGGCCATGTCAGCATTAAATATGGAGCTAAGGGGCCGATCTCGGCGACGGCGACCGCCTGCACCACCAGCGCCAACTCCATTGGAGACGCCTATCGCATCATCGAACACGGCGACGCCGACGTGATGATCGCAGGCGGATCGGAGGCAGCGGTAACGCCGATGTCCGTCGGCGGATTCGCTGCCATGCGCGCGCTCTCCACGCGCAACGACGATCCGCAGCACGCAAGCCGTCCCTTCGATAAAGACCGCGATGGGTTTGTCGTCGGCGAGGGCGCGGGCATTCTTGTACTCGAGGAGCTGGAGCACGCCAAAGCACGCGGCGCGAAGATTCTGGCTGAGCTTTGCGGTTACGGAATGAGCGCGGATGCCTACCACATGACCGGCATTGCACCCGAAGGCGAAGGCGCGCAGCGCAGCATGCGGGCCGCGTTACGCGACGCGAAGATTGCGCCTGACAAAATTGATTACGTCAACGCTCACGCCACATCCACTCCGCTGGGCGACGGCAATGAGTCCCGCGCCATCGAGATGGTCTTCGGCGAACACGCGCTCAGCCACAAATTAAAAGTGAGCGCGACCAAGTCCATGACCGGGCACCTGCTGGGGGGCGCCGGTGGGCTGGAAGCCGGCATTACTGTGATGGCGCTAATGCACCAGAAAATTCCGCCGACCATCAACCTCGAAAACCCTGACCCCGAGTGCCGTCTGGACTACACCGCCAACAAGGCGAGGGAGGCGAAGATGGAAGCCGCGCTGTCGAACTCATTTGGATTTGGCGGGATTAACGGATCGCTGGTGTTCAAGGTCTGGAAGGGCTAGTTCGCGCGCGATTTATCTCCCCGCGACACAGCGTTTCATCCTTGCAATCGAATCTCGCTGGAATCGATGTTGCATCGCTCGCGAAATCGGAGGTCCCTTCAGGTTGTTGAACGCCGGCTGCGACCCGATACAATCGGAGAGCCATGCCCACGACCCTCCGCTCTTTTTCGAAAATCAATCTCGGCCTGGCGATCGGGGCGATCCGTGCTGACGGTTTTCATGGGCTTACTACGCTTTACCAGACTCTCGCGGCGCACGATCTTGTCACCATTGCGCTCCAGCCTGCGGCGGCAACCCGCATTTCGCTGACCAGCGATGATGCGCTTGTTCCGGCCAGCGCCAATAACCAGGCCGAGCGCAACACCACCTTCAAAGCCATCCAGCTTGCGCTCGATGCCCTGAACGTCACCGCCGATGTTTCTATCCACATTGAAAAAAGGCTCCCGATGCAGGGCGGCATGGGCGCCGGGTCCGCCAATGCTGCCGCCGCCCTGATCGCGCTTGACAGGGAACTGGCCGCGCATGGCATCGATCCCGCCGATCGCCTTAAGAAGCCATGGGGACCGGAGAAGCTGCGAATCGCCGCTGAGGTTGGCTCCGATGTGCCGCTCTTTCTCATCGGCGGATCCGTGCTCGGCGTGGGCCGCGGCGACGAGGTCTATCCCATGCCGGATCTTCCCGCGATGCAGTGCGTCCTGGCGCTGCCCGAGATCGGAGTTTCCACCCCGCAGGCCTTTCGGGATTGGGACGCCGTTCACAGCGCCGGAAGCATCGAGCGGCGCGCCGATCGCGAGGTGCGCGCGCCTTATGCTTCGTGGAACCCGGAGCCCGGCGCAGCAACGCTCGCCTCTGCGGGATCGGCGTCTCCAATCCCAGCCGCGTCCCATGCAACTTCATTGACCCATATCACTCTGTCCAGTACACTGAGTGAGTTGAGTCGGTCCCTCGCGTCTGCATTCTGCGAGCCGCACTCCTCCGGTGTCTTTGCCGCGGGCGAAGGCCTGGCCGAGAATTCTGTTAAGAATCCGCTTCTCGCGCTTGTCCGAACCGGGATTGAAAACGACTTCGAAGAGGTCGTCTTTCCTCAGAATCCCCCGTTTGGTGAAATCAAGCGCACGCTTGCGGCCTCGGACACTCCGGAGCAGGCGGCAATTTATGCAGCCCTGTCCGGCTCGGGTTCGGCTCTGTTCGGTCTGTATGCAACCGGAGCGGCGGCGGATGCGGCGAAAGATCGGCTCGCAAAGATGGGCGTCAGGTCCACGCGGACGGAGACGCTCCCCCGCGGTGAATACTGGCGGCGGATGCTGGTGGATTAGGCGATTCGGATTAAGTTTAGTAGCACTGGGCGATCGACTAACGGTAGGTCAAGTGCCTTTCTGCCGAACCCAGCCAAAATGCCGGCTGTGTTCGGGTGGTCGAGACCAGCCTTAGGTTGAGTTTTCGTTACTGGGCGATCGACTAACGGTAGGTCAAGAGCCTTTCTGCCGAACCCAGCCAAAACGCCGGCTGTGTTCGGGTGGTCGAGAGCAGTCTTAGGTTGAGTTTTCGTTTCTGGGCGATCGACTAACGGTAGGTCAAGTGCCTTTGGAGCACTTTGTCCAGGTTCGAATCCTGGTCGCCCAGCCAGAAAGTACCACACCTCCGGCTCAACTTTCCGAGGTTAAGCCCTGGCGGAACGCGCGCCAGACAACGTCAAGGCAGGACCATCGGGGCCAACCAGCCCGGGAGAATCTTGTGAAGAACGAAGCGGTCATGGAAGCAGTTCCGGAAGCAACAGGCGCGGCCAAGACAACGGTAAACGACGGCAAACCAGCGCAGGAAAAGAAGCGTGCGCGGCAGTACAGCGAAGATAAGCGGTTCAAGATTTTCTCCGGCTCGGCCAACCGCCCGCTGGCTCAGGAGATCTGCCGCCACATCGGCGTCTCGCTGGGCGAGACCCGGATGCAGCGCTTCGCTGATGGCGAAGTATATTTTCAACTGCTCGAAAATGTTCGCGGCGCGGATGTCTTCCTGGTGCAGCCCACCTGTAACCCGGTCGACCAGCATTTGGTCGAGTTGCTCATTATGATTGACGCGCTCAAGCGCGCCTCCGCCGGGCGCATTACTGTCGTTGTTCCGTACTACGGCTATGCCCGGCAGGATCGCAAGGACCGTCCTCGCGTTGCGATTTCCTCCAAGCTGGTTGCCGATCTGCTGACCACCGCAGGCGCGCATCGCGCGCTTTTCATGGACCTGCACGCAGCGCAGATTCAGGGGTTCTTCAACATCCCGGTTGACCACATGTTCGCGAGCCCCGTCATGGTGAGCTACTTCCGCGAACTCAATCTGCCCAACCTCACCGTGGTTTCACCAGACGCGGGCGGCGTGGAGCGCGCGCGCTTCTTCGCCACGAAAATCGGCGCCCCGCTGGCCATCGTCGACAAGCGCCGGACCGACCTAAACATCACGGAAGTGATGCATGTAATCGGCGATGTGCGCGGCCAGACCTGCCTCATCATCGACGACATTGTGGACACCGCCGGCACCCTGGTCAAGACCGCCGACGCGCTGCTCGAACAGGGCGCAACAAAAATTTATGCGTGCGCTTCGCATGCCGTACTCTCCGGTCCGGCCGTCGAGCGCATCGCCAACTCGCGGCTGGAGGAGCTGGTCGTCACCGACTCCATTCCGCTGCAGGAAGAGGCACAGAAAGTAGAAAAAATCAAAGTGCGTTCGGTGGCCGGCCTGCTGGCCGCAACCATTGAAAGCATCCACATGGAAACCAGCGTCAGCTCGCTGTTTCTGTAAGTTGCCAGTTATCAGTTGCCAGTCCCCAGAAAAGACTGGTGAATATGAAAATTGCTGCGAATGCAGCACAGGAAAAGGGAGCGGTAGCGTCTCCGGAGACTGGGGACTGGCAACTTAGAACTGTTGCACCGTGCCCGAAGGAAAAGGACAATGATCACACAGGAAGTCGTAGCAGCCACGCCCCGCGAGGGCAAGTTCAACAAAAACGCAGCCCGCCGCGTGCGCGCAAAGGGCAGAATTCCCGCCGTCGTTTACGGCGCGGCCGAGCCGTCCGTCGCCATTGAAGTCGATCCCAAGCAGATCATCAAGATTCTCCATTCGGACTCCGGTCACAACTCGATCTTCGATCTTGAAATCAGCGGTTCGACTGCGAGGGCCAAAGCCATGATCGTCGACTGGCAGTACGAGCCGATTAAGGGCTCGCTGCTGCACATCGACCTCAAGCGCATTGCACTCGACAAGGCAATCCGCGTCGAGGTCCCGATTCAGATCGTCGGTATCGCGAACGGTGTCAAGAACCAGGGCGGTATTCTCGACCAGGTTCTGCGCGAGATCGAAATTGAGTGCCTGCCCGGCGACATTCCGGGGCACATCGACGCCGACGTCAGCGAGCTCTCCTTTGGGGACGTGCTGCGGGTGGCCGATCTGCCGCACTCTGACAAGCTGAAGTTCCTGACCGACGAGGACGCAACGGTTGCGCACGTGACAGCTGTGAAGGAAGAGGTGGTCGAACCGACCCCCGACGCCGTAGCCGCCGCTGCTGCCGCAACGCCGGCCGAGCCGGAAGTCGTAAAAAAGGGCAAGCAGGAAACGGTGGAAGCAGCTGCTCCTGCCGAAAAGGGAGCGAAGAAGTAGGCGTTGTCAACCGCGGAAGAAGCTTCGTTCAGCGGCGCACTGCTGGTCGTCGGGCTCGGCAATCCGGGCATCGAGTACCAGTTCACGCCGCACAACGCGGGCTATCTCGCGGTGGACCGTATCGCCGATGATCACCGCGTAGCTGTGGCCAACCGCCGCTGCCGCGCGTTGACGGCAAAAGTTCAGATCGCCGGACGTGAAGCAATCCTGGCAAAGCCGGAGACCTTCATGAACCTCAGCGGTCATTCTGTCGCGGCGCTGGTGGAGGAATTCAACGTTGATCCTCGCCGCGATCTGCTGGTTTTGTACGACGAGCTGGCATTGCCGCTGGGCACGTTGCGTGTAAGGGAGCGCGGCAGCCCGGCGGGGCATAACGGAGCTAAGTCGGTCACCGGCGCGCTCCGGTCGGAAGATTGGCAGCGCGTCCGCATCGGGGTTGGCCCTGATGCAGACGCAGCCAGCGCATTCCGGCGCGGCAAGGACTATCTGCTGACGCCCATGCGCAAAGCGGATTTAGCCGTCATGGACGAGGTTCTCGACCGTGTGGCGAAGGCAGTGGAAACAATCGTGACGAAGGGAACCATCGCCGCGATGAACGAGTTCAACCGGAACGAAAACGGGCAGGAAAACGGCGCGCCCGAATGAGCAAGAAAAGTAGAGAGCAGTAGAAGAAAATTTTGGTATCGGACGCGGCGGCAGATCGCCTCCTCGCCCAGAGAAGAGAGAAGCAGAACATGGATCGTTTTTACGAAGTAATGTTTATCGTTCGTCCCGACGTGGAGGACGCAGACCTGGACAAGCTGATCGCCGGCTTTGAGCACACCGTAACTAACGGCGGCGGTAACATCCGCTCCACGGAAAAGCTCGGACGTCGCAAGCTCGCCTACACCGTCCGGAGCTTCAACGACGGCAACTACGTGTTGCTCACCATCGACGCCGACGGCAAGCTGGTCGCCGAGCTTGAGCGCCGCCTGCGCGTCTCCGAGCCGGTGATCAAGTTCATCACCGTGCGGATGGATGAAGAGCAGAAGCGCCTGGACAAGGTCAAGGCCCTTCGCGCCACGCGCAAGAAGATAAGCGCGCAGCCTGCTGCCCCCGCCGCGGAAGCGGCGCCCGCAGCCGCCGAGCCGGTGGCTGAAGCTGCCAGCGCATAACAAACCGCAACAGAATTCAAGATCAAAGCGCGCCCGGAGATCCCGCGCGGCTGAAAAGGGAAAGGAAATATCATGGCTGACGAAACAACACCCCAACGCTCTTCCGAAGGCGGATCGCACTCCTCCGGAGGACACTCCTCATCCGGACCACGCCCCAGCGGTCCCCGCTCCGGTGGCCCCGGCGGTCCCGGCGGACGCAAGTTTTTCCGCCGCAAGAAGGTCTGCAAGTTCTGCACGGAGAAGATCGACGCGATTCCGTATCGCGATGTGCGCCTGCTGCAGGGCTTCGTAGCCGAGCGCGGCAAGATCGTGCCCCGCCGCCTCACGGGCGTATGCACCACGCACCAGCGGCGGCTCACGCGCGCCATCAAGCAGGCCCGCAACATCGCTCTGCTGCCATTCGCTGCTCGCTACTAGGGAAGAGAGCGGCGCGATATTTGAGCGGCGCCGCTCGCAAACATCTGTACGCAAACTGGAGAGTCACATGGAAGTCATTCTGAAGGAAGACGTCAACAATCTCGGCCACCGCGGCGACGTGGTGAAGGTGGCCGACGGCTACGGCCGCAATTACCTGCTGCCCAAAAAACTGGCCATGCAGGCCACCGCTGCAAACAAATCTGTCATCGAGCAGATGAAGGCTTCCGCGGTCCGCAAATCCGCAAAAGAGAAGACTGAGGCTGAAGCCCTTGTCGGACAGCTCAACAATGTGTCGCTGCTCTTCGAGCGCAAGGTGGGTGACAACGATCACCTCTTCGGCTCCGTCACCTCGGCCGACATTGCTGCGCAGCTCGAGCAGAAGGGCTTCAACATCGATCGCCGCAAGGTGCAACTCGACGAGCCGCTGAAGCAGGTCGGCGAGTTCCATATTTCCGTCAAGCTGCATCGCGAAGTCACGGCGCATGTGGCCGTCACGGTCAAGGGCGAAGAGTCCGCGGCCGAATAACGATCCACTAAAGCGCAGGGCCGAAGTCATGGGCTCTGCGCTTTTTTGCGCTCACGGGTCCGGGGCTGTGTAATGCCTCATACAATGATCGTGTGAACGCGCAGAAAAAAGTCTCCAAAGGTGAACGGGCAACGGCGCCCGCGGCTCCGCACTTCACTCCACAGGCTATCGATTTCCTCCGCAAACTCAAGCGCAACAACCGTCGCGAATGGTTCGAGGCGCGGCGGGACGTCTTCGAGACGGAACTCAAACTGCCCATGCTGGCGCTGATCGAGCGACTGACGCAGGGCATGACGGACTACGCGCCCGACCACATGCGCCCCGCGCACAAATGCATGATGCGGATCTATCGCGATACGCGCTTCTCCGCCGACAAGACTCCGTACAAGACACGCGTGTCGGCCTGGTGGACGCGCAATGGCCTGGAGAAGACTTCAGGCGGAGGCTATTATCTCAGCCTGAGCGCAACCGAGCTGGTCATTGCCGCGGGCGTCTACATGCCTCCAAAGGAACAGCTCTTAGCCATCCGGCAGCACCTGGTCGCAAATCATGTCGAATTCCAGCGGCTGATCGAGAACAAGAAGCTGCGCGCGAAGATGGAGCTCCACGATCCGCAGTCACTCGTACGTCCTCCTAAAGGCTTCTGCGCAGATCATCCAGCGATAGAGTGGATCAAGTGGCGTCAGTGGGGAGTCATTGCTACGCTGCCTTCGTCTGAAGCGCTCGCGTCTCGCACGTCGGAAAAGATCGAACAGTATTTTCGTCTGGCAGCGCCGCTGGTAGATTTTCTCAATCGGCCGCTGCTGCGCGCCTCAGCCGGAAAAACAAAATCTGCTTTCGCCCTTTACTGATGCGTCTTCCACGCCTACACTCATCCCAGTGATTTCATTTTCAGCCGCTGCTGACAAGCCTTTCGCCGTATCCCTTCGTGCCTTTCTGCCTCAAAAACAGGGAAAAACCATCAAAAACCGAAGAAAACCGCAAAAAACCTGTGGAAACTCGGCTTTTCCTGTTGACAAACCCTTTTAAAAGACGCAAGGTAAACGGCGGTGGGTTCTCTCGGACCCGCATAAACACTGGGCTTCTGGCTACGGCTGCGGGGCTCCGGCAAAAGTGAAGATGCGGAGAGGAAAGACTTGCAGCGACGAACCGGCTTTGTTCCGGATCGAGCACTACGGAAACAGGAGGAAATAAAAATATGGCAACAGCATTAACTAAGACCGCTCTCGTCCGTCAGATGGCGGAGAAGTGCGAATTGACCAACAAGCAATCGGCAGCCTTCCTCGATCTGCTCGCGGAAACCGCGGTCAGGGAAACAAAAAAGAACGGCGTTTTCGTGATCCCCGGGCTGGGTCGCCTGGTGAAAGCAGAGCGCAAGGCACGCCTCGGCCGCAATCCGCAGACCGGCGAGCAAATCAAGATCAAGGCCAAGACTGTCGTCAAGTTCCGCGTGGCCAAGGCTGCGAAGGACTCGATTGCGCCGCCCAAGAAGTAGTTTTTGTAACGGCAGCCGCCGCCATTCGTGAAGACAATGCGGCAAACCCTATAGGGAGAGGGAGACGGAACTGAGGCCCGTCTCCCCTTTTCTTTTCTCAAGCGCTCTTCATTCCGAAGGCGCGCACGACCAGTGACAATCCAAAGCAGACCAGCAGCGCCTGCGTCAACAAAGTAGCGTTGTACCGCCACGCCAGCACGGCAAAACAGCTGGTCATCGCCACGCTAAAAATTTCGGCTACCAGGGCCTCTCCCCAGTGCGGACACGACACGGAACGCGCAACTCGGGCGACAATGGCCGGAAACAGGCGGGGCACTCGACTTTGATAAGTGAGATACGCCTCCCCCCGCTCTGCCTGGAGAAACAGCTCCTCTCGAAGAATCAGGCGCCACAATTGCACAACAGTGGCCACCAGAAAAAAGATTGCGCCCGAAGGCGGCATCAGGATCGCAATCCCCACCGCAAACAGAGCGCTTCCGAGATACAGAGGATTGCGAACGTGCCGGTATGGTCCTGCTGCCACAAATCCGCGTGCGTGCATTGTGCCCGATTGCATTATGGAGCTGCCGATATAAGCTGTGCCCCACACTCGGAACGCCGTACCGAGGGCGGCACAGAAAATCGCAACACAGGTTACGATCAGCGTTGCGCTTTCAAGCGGCATCAGGTGCGCCAGTTCGCCCGAGAGCTCCAGCCACGTCGTTCCAATCGGAACTGCAAAGCGGCCATAGCGAAGCCAAGGCGCCCAAAAGCCGATGAAGTAAATTGCTGAGAATATCCAAAACCGGAACCGGAATTCAAACTGAGTAGCCTTCACTTGCGCGCTGCTCCCTGAGAAACGTAACTGATTCGGTTCAATCGCGTGGAATGAATGATGGTGTACCGCTAGCTCTCGAGTGCATCGCGCAATCGTCCGCGCACCGCCGTCAGCCGCCGATCCGCATCGACTCGATCCACGCGGAACCGTTGCATAACAACCGCGGTCTTCACCGAACCTGCGTCCTTCAACAACACGCAGGCCTCTTCATAATCCACTCCGGTAATAGTCGCAATGATGCGCGCTGCGCGGTCACGCAGCTTGTCATTTGTGGGCTGCACGTTCACCATCAGATTGCCGAAGACATATCCCAGCCGCACCATCGCGCCAGTTGAGAGCATGTTCAGCACCAGCTTGGTTGCGGTTCCAGCCTTCATGCGTGTAGAACCGGTGACCGGCTCGGCCCCGGTCGCCGGAGTAATCGCCAGATCCGCCGTCCGCGCCAGCTTCGAGCCCGGAACACAGCTCAGCCCAATGCTCAACGCGCCCAGCTCTCTCGCGCGCTTTACCCCGCCGATCACATAAGGAGTGCGGCCGCTGGCCGTAATTCCCACCACCACGTCCTCCGCAGAGAATCCGCGGGCCTCAAGGTCGCGCCGCCCCTGTCCTTCGTCATCTTCGGCGCGTTCCATGGATCGACGCAGCGCAGGGTCTCCCCCCGCGATCAGCGCCTGCACCATTTCAGGAGACGTGTTGTACGTGGGCGGACACTCCGAGGCATCCAGCACCCCTAGCCGTCCGGAAGTTCCAGCCCCCAGATAGAACAGGCGTCCACCCTGCTCCAGGCGCGCCACGATTCCGTCGATGGCTAGCGCCACCTGCGGCAGTACGGCATGGACTGCGACTATGACCTCCTGATCGGAGACATGCATTGCGTTTACCAGATCGAGGGTCGACAATCGATCTAGATTTTCAGTCGCGGGATCCCGCGCTTCCGTCAACAGCTTCGAAAAATCTTCCATTACACCTTAATACTCGAGGCTAAGCGATTCGCGCCTGCCACGGCTCTATCAAAAAATTAAATAGTTTGTAAGTTATTTAGCTACAATCGGTTGAGATGGTAATATGTACTTAATTTCGGCGTGATGATTCTATCGTCTCGAGGAGTTCATCAAAGTCAGAAAGGTTCGAGTACTCGATAATCACACGTCCCTTTCCTTTCCGGTCTTCAATCGTAACCTTAAGCCCAAGAGCCCGTTGCAGCAGATCGCGGGCTTCCCGAACGTTCGGATCAAGCGGCTCCTTTACGTTTTCTTCGGACTTGCGCTTTTCTGGGCTCACGATCCCCTGAACGTAGCTCTCGGTCTGCCGAACCGACATGGACAGCGCGATCACTTTTTGCGCGGCCTTTTGGATGGTTTCCGGATTTTCAAGCGCGAGCAGCGCGCGGGCATGCCCGAAGCTGAGCTCCCCAGCTTCAACCTTGGCCTGCACGTCACTCGGCAACCGGAGAAGTCGCAGGAAATTCGCGACCGAGGCGCGATCCTTGCCGGTACGCTGCGCCATCTGTTCCTGCGTCAATTTGAATTCGCGCGTCAGCCGGTCAAAGGCTCGCGCCTGCTCCATCGGATTCAGATCGGTCCGTTGCAGGTTCTCGACAATTGTAATTTCCATCGCCTGCTGGTCTGATACCTGTCGAAGGATTGCCGGGATCGTCTCTTTGCCGGCCTTCTTTGAAGCCAACCAGCGCCGCTCTCCGACAATCAGCTGAAACCGGCCGTCCGGCAGCGGTCGCACAAGAATCGGCTGCACTACCCCCGTGGCTGCGATTGAGCCGGCCAGCTCCGCCAAAGCCGCTTCATCGAATCGACTCCGCGTCTGGTAAGGATTGCGATCAATCGCTTCCAGCGGGATCTCTCGCGGTGTACCCTCGGACGCTGCAATTGGCGTCGGCTCTTCGGCACCCGCGGCTATGCGCGGAAGCAGCGACTCCAGGCCTTTGCCTAACGCCCTTCGCTTCAGCGGTTCCATTATTGAATTTCCCATATTGCGCACTCACTCCCTAAACTGCGTTGCCAGATGAAACTGCTTTTCTTCTGGACCGCAGGCGATTAACCATACGGCCAGAACTTCACGTCCACCTTCGCCCGTTTCGCTGCGGCGGTCTTCCGCTCCGCCGCCCGTGGACTCTCGATCTTGTTTCGCGCCAGCAACTCCTCTGCGAGTTTCTCGTAGCTTTCGGCCCCACGCGACCTCGGATCGTACAGCATCACGGGTTTCCCGTAGCTCGGAGCCTCGGCCAGGCGCACATTTCTTGGAATTACCGTCTTCAGCAACTTGTCCTTGAAAAATTCGCGAAGATTTTCCGTGACCTGCTGCGCAAGATTGGTGCGATCGTCGTACATCGTGAGCAGCACTCCCTCGATCTCCAAGGTGGGATTGAACGCACTTCGCACCCGTTCCAGCGTGTTCACCAGCTCGCTTATACCCTCCAGCGCGAAATACTCCGCCTGCATCGGCACCAGGAGTTTGTCGGCGGCCACCAGCGAATTGAGGGTCAGCAAATCCAAGGCCGGAGGGCAATCGAGAATCACGAAGTCATAGTTCGTCCGTTCCGGCTCCAGCGCCTCCCGCAACTGATACGCCCTGCGATCATTCTGGATCAGCTCGACATTCGCTCCGATCAGGTTCTTGCTCGAGGGGACCAGCCGCAGGGCCTCGATCTCGGTCGGCAACGTCGCCTCCGCGAGCGTGCAGTCCCCCGTCAGAACTTCATAAGTCGATTTACGCTTGTCATCACGTGAAAACCCATAGCCGCCCGTGGAATTCGCCTGCGGATCGCAGTCAATCAGAAGCGTTCGCATGCCTTCGAGCGCCAAGGCTCCCGACAAGTTAATTGCGGTGGTGGTCTTGCCTACACCGCCCTTTTGGTTCACCACCGCCAGAACAATCGCCATGAACCATCTAGACTATTGCGGCTGAGGCGGCAAGGCAACCGCGAACCGTTGTGCAGAAGAGGGGCCGATTGTGGAACGCCGCGATTCTGAATCAAGGCCGATCGACGCAAATAGCGGAAAATAAATAATTTCCCGGTATGATTTTTGCGCAGCGATTTTCAGACATCCAAAACGCGAGTGGTGGAAAACGATTGTTGTTCCACGTGAAACACTCGCTGATTTCGGTAGTGTCTCAGCAGTGTTCCATGTGGAACACTGCTCGGTTCAACCGCGCGCTCGCCCGAATACAATCTCGCCTGTTTCACTCCCGGAGATGGCAATACTTCGTTCCCATTCCACTTCGGGGAAAGCCGTTGGTAGCCTGACCGCAACGGCCCGCGTCACAAGAAGAACCATCCACCCCCCGGGAACAATCCGGAATAGTGCCTCCCGGCACGCCTCCGCCATCCTATCTACCGCCCGCAGTGTGACAACGTCAAATCGTCTCTCCGCGGACATCTCTTCTATCCGGCCGTCGAAAATCTCGGAGTTTAACCCTAGTGAACGAGCTACTTCTCGCAGAAATGCCGCTTTCTTCCCCTGTGAATCCGCCAGTGTGACTCGTATCTCCGGATGGCAGATCGCGATCGGAATTCCCGGCAGCCCCGCTCCAGACCCGTAATCGAGCAGCGTCGCGCCTGCCGGCAGCTCCGGAAGGGCCTGAGCGCACTGGATGCACTCCACAAAGTGTCTACCGAGAATCGCCTCACGTTCGCGGATCGCCGTCAGGTTTAGTCGCGCGTTCCACTTCAGGAGCAATTCGAGATAAGTCTCGAATTGCGCGCCGGCGTGCGGCGCCAGTTCCGTAAGGCCCGCCTTCGCCAGAGCCAGGTTCAAGGCGGAAAAACTCACCTGGCGATCGATTCCCGGACCACTCGGGGATGCCAGGCAGCCGCCGCTTCTACAAACGCTGCAAAGAGCGCCCGGGAAGCGGCATCGTAGTCAAAACTGCGCTCCGGATGCCACTGTACCGCCACTACAAACTGCTCTTCGGTAGATTCGACCGCCTCGATCAGGCCATCGTCCGTGCTCCGGGCCACCACTGCCAAACCATCCCCCGGCATCGCCAGCCCCTGATGATGGCTGCTGTTTACAGCCAGAGTCTTCGCTCCCACGACCGCTTCGATCTTTGACCCTTCTGCCAGCTGCACTCGATGTGCTTCCCGAATCTCGCGTCCCGGCCTGTGATTCACCTCCGTTGCCAAGTCCTGAATGAGAGTCCCGCCACGCCAGACATTCCACTCCTGAAAGCCGTAACAGATTCCAAACACGGGCTTATAGAGATTTGCCGCGTCCTGCATGAGCAACTCGTCGACGGCCTCACGCTTCGGATCAGCAGTCCCGCACTTCGGCTCCCGCCGCTGCCCATACTTCTCCGGATCGACATCCGCTCCGCTCCCCGGGAGCAGCACTCCTTCACAATTCGAGACAAGCTGCGCCACCTCCGACGGCGCGGCATTCAGCCCGATCTTTACTGCGACTCCGCCGCATTCTTCAACCGCTCGGGCATATTGTGGCCAGGACCGGTCGTTGTAGGCCGCATCTCCCGACGTGGGCTCCGGAATCGCAATTCGTGGCTTCTTCATTCGCATTGCTCAACTTTCTCCGGATCGGGAGTGCCAATATCCGCTCTGCTCGGCGCTTTCAGGTAAGAATGCTCATAATACAGTCGGCTAATTGTCTCCCGCAGCCTCTGGGTTAGCTCATCCGTTTGCCGAATAGAATATCCGGCCGTCTCCAGCGGCTCTCCCACGGCCAGGACCACTGGCACAGGATGGAAAACCGAGGAGTGGATTGGCAATAACTCGTGGGTTCCAACCAATGCCATGGGCACAAGCGGAACGCCGGCGCGAATGGCCATAAATGCCGGCCCATTCAGGAAATCCGCAGGATGTCCCGTCTCTGTTCGCCCGCCCTCCGGAAAGATGAAAAGCGGCATTCCCGACTTCAGGGTCTTCACCGCGCTGCTCAGGCTGGAGATCGATGCCCCCGGATTCGTCACATTTACCGGAACCTGACCCGACCGCGTAAGATGCCAGCCTATAAACGGCAACTTGAATAAATCGTGCCGCGCCACAATGCGGAACTGGAAAGGAAGAACTCCAAAAAGAACCGGCGTATCCGCGTACGACAGGTGGTTGGCCACATAAACCGCCGCCCGGCCGTCAAGATTCTGCCCGTTTACAACCGTGACTCTCGCGCCGCTGATCCAAGTGACAGTCCGTCCCCAGTGCTGCGCGATCCCGTGCTGAAGTTTCCCCGTCTTGTCCCAGAGTGACGAGATAAGAGAAAGGCTGCCGAACGCTGCCGTAGCACAAAAGAACAGCGGTGCGCGGAAGCAGTAGTTCACCAGCCACTCGCTCCATGGAAGCGGATTCGGACGAGGACCAAGAGTCTTCGCCCTCACAGATCGGACTCCTCAAGCAAGCTTCGCACCTCGCCCACCAGGTAGACCGACCCTGTCACCACGATCAGGCCGTCTGCGGCAGATCCCTTATCCGCCCAGGCAAAAGCGTCTCTCGCCCCCGATCCAGTCAGTGGCCGCGCGCCCGTTGCCTCAGCAGCCGCCTGCATTTCCTGCAACGACGCCGTGCGCGGCGAGGACACCTCCGTCAGCACCACTGTATCGAACATCGGAAAGAGGATCTGCGCCATTTCGCCGACCGCCTTGTCTTTCAGGCATCCGAACACGGCCGTCATTTCCTGCGGCTGCGGATCGAGATGCGAAAGCGCCGACCGCAGCGCCCATGCGCCAGCGGGATTGTGCGCCACGTCAAGCAGCACGTCTGCCTTTCCTGTTCGCTGAATCCTCTCCAGCCGCCCCGGCCATCGCGTGTTGTGAATCCCAGTGGCAATTTGCGCTGGAGATAATATGTAACCGTGACTGTTACATAATTCCACCGCAGCCGCGATCGCGAGAGCCACATTGCGCTGTTGATGCGCGCCAGACAACGGTGAATCCACCGTGATCCGTTCGCCCAATACGTCGACTAGATACGCACGGCTTGCCACGGTCCGCTCAGGAACATATTCCGCCGCGTTTACTCCGCGCACTTCCAGAGCCATGGCCATTTCTCCGATCGCATTGTTCGCCTCAGGATGCTGCGGGAGCGTAACGAGCACGCCATTCCGCCGCAGAATTCCCGCCTTCTCGCGCGCGATCTCTGCAATCGTTTCTCCCAGCCACAGGGTGTGGTCAAGCGAAATATCCGTAATCACCGATATCAGTGGCTCAACAATATTAGTGGCGTCCAGGCGTCCGCCCATTCCCACTTCGAGCACGGCGAGCTCAATGCCGCTTTCTGCAAAAGCCACAAAGGCCAGCGCCGTCATCGTTTCAAAAAAGCTGGGATGCCCCTTCAGTCGTCCTTCGCTCACAAGCCGTCGCGCACAGTCGTCCACGCGGAAGTAGAAAGCAGCAAAATCGTCATCTGAGATATCCTGCCCCTCGATCCGCACGCGCTCATTCACTCGCGAGAGGTGCGGCGACGTATATAGTCCCGTGCGATAGCCGCCCGCCCGCAGAATCGAGTCCAGAGTGGCCGATGTGGATCCCTTGCCGTTCGTCCCTGCAATCAGCACCGACGAAAACCGAAGCTGCGGATCGCCCAGCGCTTCCATGAGTATCCGCATTTCACACAGTTCAAACTTGCGCCGAGGCTGCCCTGAAGCCGAATGCAGCTCCCCTGCGAGCGAAAACAATCCGTCAACCGCAGCAGAGTAGGACATATCGGAATTTTAGCGGCTAATTGGCGCAAATATTCGCTGGTGTTTGAATCCGAATCCGGCAGCGACCCTCCCGACCAAGGGAAGGCCACGAGGCGAACCCTACAATGGCGCTGTAGGCGCTTGTGCTGCGACAGCCTGCTCTGGGCTTGTCGAAGGTGCCAGTCCTGCCCGCGTGGCGAACACCATGAAGTCCAGCGCGCGTGATAAATAGTTCTTCAGGTCCTTGCGCCCCACTACTGCGTCAAGAAACCCGTGCTGTAACAGGAACTCCGACCGCTGAAAACCCTCGGGGAGCTTCTGACGAATGGTTTGCTCGATTACTCGCGGCCCGGCAAAGCCGATCAGCGCGCCCGGCTCGGCTACATTGAGATCGCCCAGCATGGCAAAGCTGGCCGTAACGCCGCCGAACGTCGGATCCGTCAGCACTGATATAAATGGAACCCGCGCCTCGTCCAGCCGCGCCAGCGCAGTTGAGATTTTCGCAAGCTGCATCAGGCTCACAATGCCTTCCATCATGCGCGCCCCGCCGGATGCGGCGACAATAATAAGCGGTTGGCGCGTCTGGTGCGCGCGATCCACTGCGCGGGTAATTGTCTCGCCTACCACCGCTCCCATGCTTCCGCCTATAAACCCATACTCAATTACGCTGAGCACCACTCGATGTTCGCCCAGCATTCCCAGCGCGTTCACAATCGCGTCATTCAGCCCGGTAGCACTCTGCGCTTTTTTAAGCCGACCCTTGTACGGCTTGAGATCCACAAACTCCAGCGGATCGGTTGACTTCAGCTCCAGGTCCACCAACTCGAAGCCCGGCTCCAGCAGCATCGCTACGCGCGAGCGCGCGTCCATGCTGAAGTGGAAGCTGCATTTCGTGCACACCCACAGGTTCGCCTCCAGGTCGGCCCTGAAGATCGCCAGCCCGCAGGAATCGCACTTCGTCCAAAGCCCCTCGGTGCGGACCGTCTTCTCGCCCGTCCCAGTAATCCGATTGTCTTCCCGCCTAAACCAGGACATTCCGAACCTTCCAGTTCCTATACCTTAATATTCAATGCCGCGCTGCGCCAGAATTCCCTTCTGATATGCATGCTTCACCTCGCGCATCTCGGTCACGGTATCGGCAATCTCCACCAACGAAGGGTGTGCGTTCCTCCCCGTCAAAATCACATGGACCATCTCCGGACGCGTTTTCAATGTCGCGACCACTTTTGCCGGATCCAGCATTCCGTACCCGATCGCATAATTTATCTCGTCAAGCACCACCATGTCCCAATCGCCGGAGAGGATCGCCGTTCGCGCCTCTTCCCATGCGAACTCCACCATCTTCACGTCTTCCGGATCCGTCTCCGCTCCACCGATCTTCACGAACCCGCGTCCCATCTGCCTCATCACAAAGTTGCCGTCGAACGCCTCGACCGCATCAAGCTCGCCGTAATGCCATGATCCTTTCAGGAACTGCAGCATCAGCACGCGAAGCCCGTTGCCCACGGCGCGCAGAGCCGTCCCCATTGCCGCCGTCGTCTTGCCCTTGCCCGGCCCCGTGTTGATGAGGATTAACCCCTGCCGCGACTCAGCCAATAAACCTCCAGAACTACTCCGCGAACCCGAAAATCCACGACGAGCCGATCACAACAGTCCCAGCTTGCCTTTTGCCATCTGCTTCGTTGCTGGCCGCCTTATCAGCGGCACGACTATCTGCCGTGGTGGTACGGATGTCCCGCAAGGATTGTAAATGCCCGATACAGCTGTTCGCTCACCACCACTCGCGCCAGCTCATGAGGCAGCGTCATCGGCCCGAGCGACAAAAGCATTCCCGCCCGGGCCCGCTCCGCGTCTGTCCATCCATCCGCCGGCCCGATGGCAAGCACCACTCGCTGCCGTCCCTCGTCCCGCTGCTTGCTCAACCACTCCGCCAAGCCATTCGAGGAGAGCTGCTTTCCGCGCTCATCCATCAGCGCCAGCATCGGAGTTGTCCGTCCCTTTAGCCGCTCGACCCAATCGAATAGCGCGCCGCCGCTCCTGAACACCTGGGGTTCAACTGCGGTATAAGCCCGCAGCCGTTCCAGATACTCCGCCGCCAGCCCATCGAAGCGTTCGCTCCTTCCTCGCATCGCAACTGACGCCAGCGTAATTTTCATCGGTCTAAGTTTAGGCGCTTTCTCAATCCCTAGTGCGCGGTGTTCCATGTCCCTGCAAGTCCCTTTGATTTCGCGGTGAGTGCCACTGGACCCATTACTTTATGGAGATGATCATCTAGAAAATATAAAAATCAGAAGAGTTCAGGGGCGCTGCCGCGAAAATGCCGCTTCAAATAAGCGAAAACGTATCCGGTAGCTATGTCCATCTAGCTTATTTTTCAAATGTTTAGTGACAAACGACGTGAAATGTGACGAGTGGTCCAACCCCGCGCTGCCTTTGGTTTTGTGATTGCACAAACATCACGTTCTACTTTGTATTTCATCAAGAGTCCCGAAGCTCTCACCTCGGGACAAACAACCAAGTGGCCTCCCATCCTCTGGACTCACAGCGAGGGTGAAGCCAATAACGTCAGGCCAGTTTCAAAGCATTAACGGCAGTCGGATCGATCGCCGCTTACTCGGAGGAAACATGAAGTTTAAGATTGCACTTTTAGCCGCGGCAGTAGTTGCAGCATTCTGCCTGATCCCCTCAGCGGCTCATGCGCAAAACGTCTATGCAGCTATCCACGGAACCGTCACCGACTCCAGCGGCGCTGTCGTGCCCAATGCCAGCGTCACCGTGCTTAACACGAGTACGGGGATTACAACGACGGGCGCCACCGACAGCAGGGGCTATTACACGCTGCCGCAATTGCAGATCGGCGGACCTTATACGGTCACCATCGCGGCCTCCGGATTCAAGAGCTTTACCCAGAGCGGCCTTACGCTGAACCTGAACGACAACCGCGACGTGGACGCCAGGCTCGAAGTAGGCACCGGCAGCACGACCGTCCAGGTTTCCGCCACGGCCCTCCAGGTCGAAACCTCCGATACCCAGATCAAGCAAGTCATGACAGCCGAGCAGCTTGAGGAAATCCCGCTCGCGGGCCGCGACCCCGCGGGTCTGCAAAAGCTACAGCCCGGCGTGGTTGAGTCCTCGGATCGCTTCGGCAACTTCTCTACCGACGGGAGCCAGACCCCGCAGAATGCATACCTCGTCAATGGCGTTGACATCAATGACGGCCCGCTGCAGAGTGAAGGCATTCAGGTCAACCCTGATGCCTTGCAGGAAGAGAACATCATCGTCAGCACCCTCAATCCGGAGTTCTCCAGAAATTCAGGCGCGATCATCAACCAGGTGGTCAAAGCCGGCACAAATCATTTCCACGGGAATGCCTTTGAGTTTTACCGCGATACCTTCCTGAACTCGACCCCTTATTTCGCTCCCGCACTGCCCGAGTTCCACCAGAACCTCTATGGCGCGACCCTCGGCGGCCCGGTGATCAAAGACAAGCTGTTCTTCTTCCTCGGCTATCAGGGATTTCACCAGCGCACCGGCGTGGCCAACAACTCCCCAACCATGACTGAGGCCAATTTTGCCGGCGATTTCAGCGATGACCAGAACTTCGCCAATGGTGGAACGAACGCCACCTCGGGGCTTACAACGAACCCGGTTCCTTTCGCGATCCCCGGCACCTCTTGTGCCCCCCCGATGACTTGGGCAGACTGTTTCCCAAGCGGCAGCGTCACGATAGCCCCCGCAAACTGGAATCCGGTGGCTGCAAACGCTACCGCCATGTTTATTCCGCACCCGAACTTCCAGGGCAACTCCTTCAACTTCAATACCGCTGATAACGCTGCGTCAGACCAGGGCATCATCCGTGCCGACTTCACGCCTACCTCCAGAGACACGATCTGGGCTTCTACCATTTTCCAGTCTGAGCCATTCTTCCAGACCCTCTCTTTTGGAGGCGGCACCTTTCCAGGTTTCCCGGCGGTGCAGACCGAGCACTTCAAAGTATTCAGCGGCGCTTATACCCATACCTTCAGCCCCAACACGCTCAACGAGCTTCGAGCTGGCTATTACCGCTTCAATTTCCTCGCAGTACAGCCGGCGCACCCCGCGCTCCCCAGTTCCTTTGGCTTCACCGGAATTAACCCGCAAAACACCGCGGCCCCCGGCTTTCCGAATATCACCATCGGTTTCTTCGCTCTGGGCAATAGCTTTGAAGGCCCCCAGCCGCGCCTGGATTCAAATCTCAGCTACGGCGATAACTTCACCAAGATCATCGGAAATCACTCTCTGAAGTTCGGCGCGTCCTACGAGCAGTTCCGCGTCGATAATCCCTTCGCCTTCGATAACAATGGCAACTTCGGCTTTGGCGGCGCCGGGCCGTTCTCCTCCGGCGACCCGATTCTCGATTGGGAGCTTGGCATTCCCGACAGCTACCTACAGACCAGCAACGGTCAAATCAACGTCCTCTCGCAAGAAGCCTATGCTTACGGGCAGGACAGTTGGAAAGTCAGCCCCGACCTTACTGTCAACTATGGTCTTGCGTGGGACGTGGAATATCCCACCACGAATGCTCAGGACGGCGGTCTCGGCATCAACTGCTGGACCAATTCCAGCTTCGAGTCGACTGTCTTCCCTGGCGGCGCGCCCCCAGGACTGGCCTGGCCCGGCGATCCCGGCTGCAATCGCGCCGGCGGCCCCACCCCGCACTACAATCGCTTCGGTCCGCGCGTCGGCGTCGCCTGGTCTCCTTCGAGTGGACCGTCCATGCTGTTCGGCCAGGCCGGTTCGCATGAGTTCTCCATCCGCCTCGGCTACGGTCTCTACTACAACCGCGATCAGGAAGAGCAGTCCCTCCAGAACCTCGAAGACCCGCCGTTCTTCACCGCTTCCCGCGGTGTGGGAGACGCCGGCGGCAGCCCATCGCTCGCCGATCCATTTACTGACGTGTCCGGAGCGGGCTCCATCCCCAATAAGTTCCCCTTTGCGATTCCGCACGCGGGGGACACCAACATCGATTGGGCCGATAACTTTTCTTTCCAGGAGCTGGCGACCTTTGCGCCAAACTATAGCGTACCCTACACGCAAAATTTCAACCTTAATATTCAGCGCTCGCTACCCAGCAACATGCTCCTGCAAATTGGATATGTAGGCTCCGTGGGCCATCGCCTGGCTAGCTGGTTCGATGGAAATCAGATTACGCAGGCTGGTCACAACGATTGCTTAGCCGATCCGGTCTGCAGCAGTGCCGGGGTCAGGTCATCCATCCGTGAGTTCTTCCCGCAGTTTGCCGCCGATCCTGCCATCGTTCCAGGTTCAGGAGGAGGCGTGGTTCCAGGGCTGCCCAATGGCATCCCCTGGTATCTCACTGTGGCTCGTCAGACCACGGAAGGCTCCTCTAATTACAACTCGCTCCAGGTCAGTCTGATCAAGGCCCGCACTCATGGCCTGTACGCGACCGTCTCCTATACCTACTCCCATTCTCTGGACGATGGTTCCGGGTATGAGAGCTTCACTGGTACAGGTCCGCTGAACCATGTCGGACACGTGCAGATTTTCACACCCGGCTTCACCTTCCTCAATTACGGAGACTCTGACTTCGACGCCCGGCATCGCATTGTCGGTTCGTATGTCTACGCGATCCCTGTCTTCTCCGCGATTTCCAATAACGCAGTTCTGCGCGAGGCAATCGCCGGATGGGAGCTGAGCGGCGTGACTGCTCTCCAGAGCGGCTTCCCGATCTCCTTTTCCGAGGGCCAGGACCGCTCTCTCTGGTGCGATCAGTTCAGCTACTTCGGCTGCGGCGATGTGCCAGTCACCTCAAGCTTCCACCTGCATAAGGAAGATCCTCGGAAGATCCAGACCTTCGAGGTGAACGGGATTGCGCAGACCGGGAACTTCTTCTTCGACCCGTCCTCGTTCTCCGACGAGCCGGTAGGGACCTTTGGGAACACCAAACGCAACTTCTTCCATGGGCCAGGCTTCGACTACACCAACCTTCGCCTTTCCAAGAATTTCCTTCTGGGAAGCAGCGAAAGCCGGTACATTCAGCTTGGTATTGAAGCCTTCAATGCCTTCAATCACGCCAACTTCGACAATCCGAGCGGCAACTTCAGCAATTCAACCAATTTCGGTGAAACTAAAAGTGTCATCTCATCTGCTGATCCTAACAATGATCCGCAGCCGGCCCGCACTTACCAACTCGTCGGGAAAATCTACTTCTAACTCTTAACTCTCGTTATATAAATGGATGGGGCGCATCGATGACGATGTGCCCCGTTTCATTTGAATTCGAAGCTGCGTCGCCCTGCCGTTCCCCGCCTTGCGCTAATACTCTTGCTTGTTCGGCGAAACATCCCACAACCGAAAACTCTCGCCCGCTTCATTCCGCAATAACTGCTCGGATGGAATCGCTCGCGCCGCTCGCTCGGTTGTAAGCACGCGAAAAATGTATGCATCATCGAACCCGGCACGGGCCGCATCCTCGCAGCTGTTGCCGAAATAAATCGCATCCAGATGCGCCCAATAAATCGCCGCCAGGCACATGGGGCACGGCTCCGAGCTGGAATAAATCTCGCACCCGGCCAGCGAAAACACGCCCAGCGCCGCGCACGCCTTGCGTATCGCGTTTACTTCGGCATGCGCCGTCGGATCATTCGCGGTGAAAACCGTATTCACCGCCTCCGCAATCACCGCGCCGTCCTTCACAATCAGCGCGGCAAACGGCCCCCCGCTGCCCGAGCGCACATTCTCCGACGCCAGCCGAATCACGCGCTTCATCAATTCCGGATTTGCCCGTCGCAGCACCCGCCAGTATAGGGCACCGCGCTTATCGATCCGCGAAATGGGCCGCAACCGCATTGCCTAAACTTGCGATCGCCGATTCCTGATGGGCACGATCAAGCTTCGCGCCAGTCAAGTACACAGCCGTCAACAGCGCCTTTCCCGATGCAGGCCACGCAATCGCCACATCATTCGCCGTTCCGTTACTGCCCGATCCAGTCTTGTCGCCAACTCTCCACCCCGCTGGAAATCCCGCGCGCAGTTGCCGCACACCGGTCTGGTCCGCAATAAGCCACGTCGTTAACCGATGGCGCGAATCTGTAGTAAGCACACCACCCAGCACCAGCTTCTGCAGATCATCCAGCATCGCGAGCGGACTCGAAGTGTCACGAGCATCCCCCGGCAATGCCTCATTCAGCGTCGGCTCATTGCGATCGAGTCTGGTAATCCCATCCCCCAGCCCGCGCGCAAATGCAGTCACACCAGCTGGCCCTCCCACAGTTTTCAGTAGAAGATTCGCCGCAGTGTTGTCGCTCAAAGCAATCGCCGCCTCGCACAACGCGCCGACCGTCATCCCGGTATCCACATGCAGTTTTGTGGTCGGCGCCCACTCGAGCACGTCGGACTTCGTGTAATGCACCACGCGATCCAGGCTCTCCTTGCCTTGGTCGACGCGCTTGAGCACCTCGCCCACCGCCAGCACTTTGAAGGTGCTGCACATCGGAAATCGCTCGTCTGCGCGATATCCGAACCGCGTGCCAGAGCCGGTATCAAGCACAGCCACGCCCAACCGGCCGCCGCTCGTCTTCTCGATGGTCCATACCTGCGCTTGCAGGCCCTCGAACTCCTCCCTGGCTCCCCGGGCTTTTCTGCCAAACACCATGGTGCCGGAGATCATCGCAACGCCCGCCATCCACTCCCGCCTTGTCATCATGTCTCCAAATATTCCATCTCAGTATTTCGTCTCCGGTAACTTCCATGATGCACCCGGGTCTATAGCTGTGTTTAGTTATTTAAGCGGCGGTCCTGAGCACAGGTAAGATCGTCTAGACTGGCATCTATCGGCAGGAGGTATCTTCATGCGGTTTCAGAAAGGCCTTGTATTTCCGTTGTTGCTGATGTGCTGTGGGCTTGCCTCCGCAAAAAAGAAAGTCCTGCTCCCCGCAGATGTTCTGCAGGCGAGAACGGTATTGGTTGTTATCGATCCCGATGCTGGAACAAGCATCGATGATCCAAACGCCAACCGCATCGCCGTTGATAACGTAGAAAGGGCCATAGAGAAGTGGGGCCGTTTCACACTGGCGATGGATATCTCGAATGCCGATCTGGTCATTGTGGTTCGCAAGGGAAGCGGGAGACTTGTTGAGCCGACCATCGGCGGTTTGCCAAACAGCAATTCTCCCGGCATCGGTAGACCCGGCCAGGGAAGTCCATCTATGGGCGGCAATCCGGAAGACCCGTCTGTGGGTAGTCCGCGAGGCCCATCGATGGGCGGCGGTCCGGGAAGCCCTGGACCCCCGAATCAGAGTTATCCGCAGATGGAGGCGGGCCAATCGAAAGACATGATGACGGTGTACCGCGGAAAACGCGACGACGCTCTCGATAATCCGCCGGTGTGGCGCTACAGCGCCAAAGATGCGCTGGAATCTCCCAGCGTCCCGGCAGTTGACGCTTTTAGAAAATTGATCGCCGAGACGGAGAAACAACAAGCGAAGAATCCGTGATTTCCTTTCAAATTGATTTTTTGCAGCATCTGCAAACTGATCCAGATCCACTACGCGGCACTCCGGTCATGACATACATTTGACCCCGCCCCTCATTAGTCCTTAACCTGAAAAGAGAGAATCCCCGCGCAGAGGCATGCAATATGTTGATCACCGTTCTCGATCTTGAGCGCGAGCCAGTCGTCTTTAATGTCGCCGTCGAACCCGGCTTGGTCGACTACGGCTCCGAGGTTGCCCAAATTTCTCCGCTCTCCGTCGATGGTCGCGCCGACCTCATCGAAGAGCATCGCGGGCCGCGTCACATCGTTCCCGACATTCGCCTTCAGGCCACCTACTCCGGCGAATTCGAGCTCGCCTGCGCCCGTTGTCTCGAGCCTGTCCTTCGCACACTTGCCGGCAAGTTCGATCTCCTATTTCGTCCCCTTGGAGTGGATGAGGGCGGTTCCGAGCGATCCATCAGCGCCGCCGACACTGAAATCGGTTATTATCAGGAGAGCGGTCTTATGCTCGAAGACGTTTTGCGGGAGCAGGTGCTTCTCTCCCTTCCTGCGCGAACGCTCTGCCGCGAAGACTGCAAAGGACTTTGCCCGCGCTGCGGCCAAGACTTGAACTCCGAATCCTGCGAATGCGATACGGCTCCGGCCGATGCGCGGTGGTCGGCGCTCTCAGGCCTTGCCAGCCGGATAAAAACATGAGCGCCCGCCAGCCATCCGGCAAAACGGCAGCGGACCAGCGAAAGGAATCTGCAATGCCTAATCCAAAGCGGCGTCACTCCAAGGCCCGCACCTCCAAGCGCCGTGCGCACGATGCGCTCACCGCCACCGGCACCTCCGAATGCCCAAGCTGCCACGAGCGCAAGCTCCCGCACCGCGCCTGCCCCAAGTGCGGAGCCTACAAGGGCCGCGACGTTCTCGACGTAAAAGAAGCAGTCTAGTCACCCTTGTCGATGCTCATTGACATCGCTCTCGACGCCATGGGTTCGGACAAGTCTCCGGACCCTGAGCTGCGCGGAGCGATCCTCGCCTGCCGCCAGTTCCCGGTGCGTGTACATCTCGTCGGACCACAGGACATCCTGGGCCGCGAGCTTGCGTCTGCTCTGGTCGGCGAACGCTTGCCCATTGACGTCGTTCACGCCAGCGAACACATCGGCATGAATGACAAAGCCGCCAACGCCGTCCGCTCCAAGCGCGACAGCTCCATGCGCGTCGGCCTCAAGCTCGTCCGTGAGAAGAAGGCCGCCGGCTTCGTCACCGCCGGCAATACCGGCGCGGCCATGGCCACCGCCAAAATGGTTCTTGGCGCGCTCCCCGGTGTCGATCGTCCCGCTCTCGCCGTCGTCGTGCCCACGCTTACCGGCAATCCCTCCGTCCTGCTCGATGTAGGCGCGAACGTCGACTGCAAGTCCCAGAACCTCGAACAGTTCGCCGTAATGGGCGAGATGTACGCACGCAGCGTCCTTAAAATTAATCGACCCCGGGTTGGAGTTCTCTCCGTCGGCGAAGAAGAAGGCAAGGGCAACGACCTCACCCGCGAGGCTTACGCGCTGCTCAAGGAATCCTCCCTCAACTTCATCGGCAACGTAGAAGGACGGGACATTTACAACGGCAACTGCGACGTTATTGTCTGCGATGGATTCGTCGGCAACGTAGCGCTCAAGGCCTCTGAAGGTCTCACCCGTCTCGTCCGCGAAATGCTCAAAGTTTCGCTCACCACCACCGTCACCGCGCAGGTGGGCGCGTTGCTCTCGCGTAAGGCCTTCAACGCGTTCAAGCGCCGTCTCGATCCTTCGGAGTACGGGGGCGCCCCATTGCTCGGCGTCCGTGGCGTCTGCATCATCGGCCACGGATCCTCGAACGAACGCGCCATCATGAACGGCATCCGTGTCACCGCCGAGTTCGCCCAGGCCGGCATCAATGACCGCATCGAGCGCGAGTTCTCCCAAAGGCCCGCCACTCTCCCCAGCTCCGATCATTTCTCGCCGCGCGTCAGCCTCTAGGGTCTGTCAAGCCCCTATTTGGCAGGCAGAAGAAACAAAGCGGGTTAATCATCATTTCGCGATGTAGTTGAATTATCCAAATCCGGTAAAATAGAAATAGAGAAGAAAAAAAACAGCTGTAGCCGCGGTTGAAACTGCTTCCGCCTGGGAAGACACATTAGCTTATATGACTTAGCCGGCTATGCACCACGTAAAACTATTTTGAATCAATTAGATAGCAAACTGGTAGATTCGGAAAGACCTCGCGTTTCTATGACTTGGGTGAATAGGCTCGAACAATTTTTCGCGCGGTCTTCCGGGCTGCGTCGTCTTGTACGTGAATCAACAGCACAGCAGAACCAGAAGCCAAACCGGCAACGAGGTACCCCGCCGCGAAACGGGCTCACTTCAAAAAAGACTCCTTCTTTGCAATGAACTGCGGCAAGTCCAGTATTGAAAGTTGTTCGTTATCAATGATCGAAGAAATAGTGATTTTAAGAAAAGGACGAAATGCTGAATGATTTAACCGGAACCAAAAAATGAAAATTAGTAGTAGTCCGCGCAGCTCAGGTAATATCCGCATCGCTGGCAAATCAGTTTGCACTTATGTCCTGTCAGCCGCTCCGAACAATTTGGGCAATACACCGAATGATGCTCTGGAGATTCGCTGACTTCAGCATCCGAATCCCTGGGCTCGAGCGGCATCTCTTCTTCGAACTTCATAGAAAAAAGAGTATCGCGTCCGGCAGAAATTTTGGCGCGTTATTCGATTTTATGGATTAGTCGGAAATCGCGGAGATTTCCGGCCGCATAATCGGATTCGACGCGAACGCGCCCATTTGTTTATGCTCATACACGCAGGATGATTTATGAATTGATTGGCATCTAAACAGGAGTACAGGCCGCAGTACATTTCCCCAGTTAATAAAAAGGAGTACATCGATGGAGCGCACAGCCAGCGCCGTTTGGAACGGCGGCTTGAAGGATGGCAGGGGTTATATTTCGACCCAAAGCGGAACACTAAGCAACACGCAATATTCATTCGGAACGCGTTTTGAGAATGGCGCTGGAACGAATCCTGAAGAATTGGTCGGCGCAGCCCACGCCGGCTGCTTCACCATGGCATTGAGCGCGCAGCTTGGCCAGGCCAACCTCACGCCTGAACAACTTGAGACCAGCGCCACGGTGAAGTTTGAAAAGACTGATGCCGGCTTCACCATTACAGCCATCCACCTCACCACCCGCGCCAAAGTTCCCGGAGCCAGCCAGACGGCCTTCGACACCGCCGCCCAGAACGCGAAAGCCGGATGCCCGATCTCACGGCTCTTCAAGGGCAATGCCGAGATCACCCTGGACGCGAAGCTCGTTTAGAAATTCATCGCGGATAAGTACAAAGCGGGATACCGGAGATTGCCGATATCCCGCCGTTTTGCAATGCCCTGCCGCTGCTTTCAACTATGAGCGCGGACGTAATCCCTTAATTGCCGGTTTATATGCGCGGCCTGCTGCACGCCTTTATCCATCATCTCGCGCCACTTTCGGCTATCCTCGGCGCTGCTCGCTCCGCCCTCTGTCATTCCAAGGAGGTAATTTGTCTGCAACACCACTTCAAGCGCGTTGCTCAAATCATGCGAGAGATGGCGAACATGCTCAGCGACCTCAGCGGGCATTTTAGATTCATTGAGGTCGGGAGCACTGGAAGCATTGTTCTGTCGCGGTTTAATCATCCGAGAGGGGGTCCTTTGTCTTGCGCGTAAACCCAGTCAGATGCCCGGGTCTTCGGAACTGTTGCTATCGCTCGCCCCGTTGGTAATCTACAGCTTCCAATCTCTGCCAGACTCGCCTCTTTGTTTGTTTGACACTACACCACGCCTTTGCAACACTAGAGGAACTGCCAGGCCAGCCTCTAAGCTGGATTCTCGTGCGTGCCGAAGTGGCGGAATTGGCAGACGCGCATGGTTCAGGTCCATGTACTCGCAAGGGTGTGGGGGTTCGAGTCCCTTCTTCGGCACCAAAAGTCTCAGCACCTCTTCTGCAATCAGATCAAGAGACCTGTCAGCGAACCCCCTCCATTGGCGGCTTCCTCTTCCAGTCCAGCACGCGACCTCCCCGATGAGCCCGGGGCAGCAGGTTTGCGTTGACCGAAATCTCATCGGAGAGATCGTAGTCGGGTTCTTCGATGCCAAAGATGGGAATGTGCCCAACGATCTCGATCCCGTATCCGCCAAGAGCGGCAACTCGATGCGGATGATCAGTAAGCAAATAGATCCGGTGAAGGGTGAGGTCACGCAGAATCTGCGCTCCAACGCCGACGGTGCGCTGCGCCTGACGATGATGCTCCGGCCGCGATGGCTCGTGTTCTTCGAAATGGAATTCCGGTGTGCCGTTGCTGGCGATCGTTTCGATCATGAAGCTTTGTGCACTATGGTGCAGATACACTACGGCTCCTGCTCCAGCTTCGACGATCCGCTGCAGCGAGATGCGAAGATTGGCTGCGCATTCGCAGGACGACCCGTGGAAGATGTTTCCGGAGGGACAGTGGGCGTGCATCCTCACCAACACCGGATGGTCAGTATGACTGAGCTCGCCGTGCAGCAGGGCAACGTGTGTGCCGCCGTCGATTTCGGAAACATAGGTGATCATGGAAAAGCTGCCAAACTCAGTTGTGAGCGTGCTGACTCCAGTTCGATGGACGCCCCGCTCGTGGGCCATGCGATAGCGGATTAGTTCCGCGACTGTGATCATGCGAAGATCATGACGTTCGCAGAACTCAATCAGGTCCGGCACTCGCGCCATTGTTCCGTCATCGTTCATGATTTCGCAGATGACGGCCGCCGGGGTCATGCCTGCCAGCCGGGTTAAATCGACAGAGGCTTCTGTCTGGCCGGCCCGCACGAGCACTCCGCCAGGCTGGGCTCTGAGAGGAAAAATATGTCCGGGACGTCCCAGTTCAGAGGGAAGAGTCTGCGGATCAATCGCGCAGAGGATCGTATGCGCACGATCATAGGCGGAGATCCCTGTGGTCACTCCATGGCAAAGGGCGTCAATCGATTCAGTAAACGCGGTGCCGAAGCGTGCCGTATTCTGTGATGTCATCGGCTTCAGCGCAAGAGCGTCAATCCGCTCCGGTGTCATGGCGAGACAGATGAGTCCCCGGCCATACCGGGCCATGAAATTGATCGTTTCGGGCGTGATGGCCTCTGCCGCCATGGTGAGGTCACCTTCCTTTTCCCGATCCTCATCGTCCACAACCACAACCATGCGTCCGGCACGCATTTCATCGAGAGCGGTAGGAATATCGGAGAATGGAGAATCTACTCTCATGAGACTACCTCTTCACCGCCGAACTTCAGGCGGGCGCTCCTCCGTAGGGGCGCTACTTGCGGCAGCTACCGTCATTAATTAGTGATGGCTATCACCGATAGCCGTGAATCTATTGACAATGTAGGTCGCGGGAAATGGCGAGTTGTCAACAGTTGTCATTGGATTGTCATGAATTCATGAACCGGGCGAGCCATCGGCAGACAATCAGTAGCGAGATTCGGAATACGGCGACTCCGACTCGGGAGCATAGTTGTTCCCGTACATATCGGTGTGGGGAACGGTTCCGGTGCCCGCCATCGGTGCCTTGATTTCTCCAAGATCGACTAGATGAGGCGGAAATTGCACATCCCGGTTCAGGCTCTCAAAAAAGGATTGCGGAACACCCTCAATCCAGACATGCAGCCGGTAATTGCCTGGAGGTATATCGCGAAGCACGAAGGCGTCCTTTGAGTCGGCGATGGCGTACAAGGGTGTATCGAGACTGATGACGACGGCGCTCATCTCGGGGTGGATATTGCAAAAGATGTAAGACACGCCCGCACGGGAAAAGGTGACCGACTTACTTGAGCCCGCTTCGTAAAGTCCCAAGTTAAAGCGCTTGCCGTCGAACAAAGAGAAGACATTATGAAAGAAGGGGTCTTGATTAGGGAACTCGACGATGCTGCCTACAGGGATTACCAGCAGATGCGGCGTGAAAGTTCGGTTCTTCTGCATTAAGGTATAGCGATGGTGCGGGAGAAAGTGAGCGACGGTCGTTCCTGAGAGCGGTTCCAGCCAGATGACCGCGGGGACCGAGCGATGTTTTCCCGGTAGCGACGAGACAACGCGAAGACGCAACTCTGAGTTCGAATTTGCCGCCCGCTGATCCTGCGCGTGCATGGCTCCCAAGGCCAGAACGGCCCCGCAGAGTATCCACAATCTCTTTCCGTTCTTCAAAATCTATATCCTGCTCCCAGGCCGAAAATGTTGCTGGATGACGGGAGGCCTACGATGCGAAAACTTTCGAGGTGCCGGTACTCCAGGGAAAACAAGAGGTACGAGCTGGGGCTGAAAATTACATTTCCGGCAAAGGTCCGATTACGAGCGAGATTCTGGTACATTGTGCCGCCCTGGACGGCATAGAACCGCAATTCGCGGGCGAACACATCATCCGTGCCATAGAGAGCATTAAACTCGATGCGCTCAGATAACTTCTCCTTGAGCTCAGTCCAGCCTCCCACGTCATCGAGCGGCCGGAGGAAGTTGCCGCTCAAATTTGAATTCTGTCTGTAGACGAAATCTTTGAAGGCCCCCCCTCCCAGCCCTCCAAGGGCTTGCCCGCGGTAAAAGTTTCCGGTCCATTGCAGACGAGCCGGCAGGAGAAACCGCGCATCGAGCGTGCCTGCCCAGGAATCGAAGCCGTGGCCCAGCAGGGTGGAGGAGTGAGGAGCGAAGTATCCACCTACGCCAAAATGGCTATAAGGTACGTGTTCATTGGGATGTGGCCCAAGCAGAGCCAAGCGCGCTTCGACGCCGGGCCAGCGGCTTTGCTCCGCGGTTGTCGGCGGCGGAGTGTTCGCGTTTGCTGGATTGGGCGCGAACGGCGAAAGAGGTGCGTCTTCGACACCGATCAATGCGGCCTGCATCCGCACAGTTAGAGCGTTGGAGGAATCGAGGTCGAAGTTAAGGCCAAGCTGCGGGTTCCACGTCCAAAGGTTGCCCGACCACGCCAGTGCGGGGATCGCGACAGCTGTCAACGAAGCGGGCATGTCGGGGTTGAAGATAGGCCGGTCGAGCGCAAAATACGCTTCAATATTGTTCCAGCGCAGACCGGCATGCGCTGTGCGGAGCCGCAGCAGAGCTGTGGTGCTGCTGTAATATCCGGAAAAGGCCGAAGTTGAAACATCGGATGCAGGGCTGCCATCGAAATCCACGCGCAGATCGGCATAGGTGCGAGCGCCAAACAGATGTGGCCCGCGGGCTTCGAACCCGAGCACCGTCTGGCGCACCGATCCTCCGGTGCTGCCCGATCCGGGAAGAGCGACGGCGGGTGTAGACGCGATATCCACGGCACCCGTATTCACAAAGCCGTTCAGTAGGAGCAGGCCCGTGATTTTTACCGGATATCTGGACTCGCTCTCTACTTTGGCTTGTTCCTGAGTTGTAATCTGGGTCTGCTGCATGGCTTGGCGCTCACGAATATCTTGAATCGCTGCCGACGCGGCCGCTCCAGAGCTGGCCTGGGATGACGGAGCCGGAGTGGGTCCGGGCGCTGGCTTTGCTTCGTTCTGTGCCATCTGACGCTGCAATTCGCTCAGCTGCTTCCGCATATCATCCAATTGCTGCTGCGACTGCTTTACCTGCGCCTCCGTCCGCTCCATAGCCTCGGTCAGCTTCTGTACCTGCTCTGCCAGGCTCTGCTGATCCGTGGTCTGCGCGCTGACACAATACGGCACAAGTGCGATCAATACCGTGCCGAGCCGCAGTGCTTTACACCTTCTCATCTGGGACTACCTTGTAACCCCGGCGCTCAGGCCTTCCGGTGCATTCTGTACCGGAAGTTCGCGCGCCACTTTCAGCTGAAAAATCGTTTCCCCAGGGCAGCTTTTGAGCAAAACCACTTCGCCTCCATGTTCCACGGCGATGCAGTGCGCCAGCGTGAGCCCAAGACCCGTTCCCTTCTGCTTCCCCTCGCTCACGAAGGGCTCGAAAAGACTGGTGCGAATATTCTCAGGAACACCCGGACCGTTATCCATTATATGGACGATCATTTGATGTTCCTCCGGCTGCAAGGTTACAGTCACTTTGCCTGATCCTCCGATGGTGCGAACGGACTGACAGGCATTAAGAAGTAGATTGGAGATCGCTCTTTCAATTTGCTTGCCATCGGCCATTACCGTGGTCTCGGTAGGCTCGCCATAGTGAGTCGACAGCGATACTCCGTCCGCATCCGGGTGGGCGCGAACCAGCGATGTCGCCCGCTCGAGGAGCGTGGCCATCAGCTCCGGCTGCCTTCGCATCTGGGCGCCGCTACGGCTGAAGATTAGCAGAGATTCGATCATCTCGGTTGTGCCGTGGACGGCGGTGCGGATATCAGAGAAAATTTCGGCGCGCTCTTTTGTGGAAAGGCGATCGGAAGCGAGAAATTCAGAATTCGCAAAGATCGCAGCCAAGTAATGTCGAAGGTCGTGGGAAACAGAACTCGCCATTCGGCCGATGGTCGCCAGTCGTTCGGATTCGAGGACTGCCTGGTTGGCCTTCTGGATCTCCCTGCGCATGGAGGCAAAGGCCCTGCTCAACTGCCGCACCTCCTGTGTGCCATAACGCGGCAGACGATGCTTCACATCCCCAAAGCCAAATGCGCGAACACCTCGGGAGAGTTCTTCCAGCGGACGTGTGACCAGGCGGGAAATAAGAATCATAAGCAACACACCGGAAAGAAGCGCCAGAGCACCTACCACCAGCACCATGCGATCAATGTGGCTGATCGACTGCTCCGCAGGCTGGAATGATTTGAGAACGAGCAGCTGCAGTGGAGACGTGGCAGTCGCGGAGAGATCTTCTGTAACTGAAAGGAACTGCGCATTACCGAAGCTTACGGTTATTGGTGCACGCGAGATGCCGGACAGAACTCCGGGTTGGCGCACCAGGTCCGCCCGCACATCTGGATTGAGTGTGCTGGCGAGAATCTGGCGGCCACTTAGGAAGGTGGCCTCGACACCCGTAGGTTGGCTGATTTGCCGCACCGTCCGTTCAATCGAATCGCCGCTTAAAACGTATCCCAGAAGGGTTCCATTCTGAACGCTTCCGAAGTAGAGCGGACGCAGCGCGCAGGCATAGAGGGAACCACTGTCGATGAGATAGTGCTTTTGCGGAGAAACCAGAAGGGTTCTCATTCCCTCACGAAGCGTGTCGTCGGCCGACCGCCCTTTTGCATACGCCGCGACCACCCGTCCGCTCGGATCGGCAAGCATGAACAGGTCGGTGCCGCTCAGCTGCCAGAACTCGGCCGCGCCATCCTGAATAGTGAGGTCGTCTCCGCTGGTCATGAGCGCCTTCAACGGAGGCAATTCTGCGAGCAGCTCATTTTCGCGTTCAAGAGCGCCGAGCCTATCGCCTTGCAGATTCTGAAAGGCGACGACAGAGTGATCAAGATCCTTGGACAGATTGTCAGTTACCTGTTCGTGCAATTGGTGCCCGATCAGCAGGAGGCTGATGCCGGTAACCAGAGCGATCACAAATGCCATTGTGACGACAAGAAGCACATAGGTGCGTACCCCCTGCTTCTCATAGTCGCGCGCTACGCCCAAAATATCCTGGCCTTCGTCATGCCGGACCGCGGCAAGATCATGGGATGAATTTGTATCCTGCGCCATAAATTGTTAGCAGATGCTTCGGATTCGCCGGATCCGGCTCCAGCTTTTGACGCAACTTCAGAACCTGATTATCCACCGTGCGGGTGGTTGGATAGAAATTGTATCCCCAAACCTCATTTAGCAGGACATCGCGTGTGAGGACGCGCTCGGCATTTTCAGTAAAGAACTTCAGGAGCTTGAATTCGTGCGCAGTGAGAACAACAGGTCTTCCGCTGCGCCGAATGGTCATTTTTTTGAAGTCGACTTCGCAATCGCCGAAGCGGTAAATCGTTGGCACGGCCGGCTTGCGTTGTCTCCGAATCGCCGCCTGCACGCGGGCCATGAGTTCGCGCGGGCTGAACGGCTTGGTGACATAGTCATCGGCGCCCAATTCGAGAAGGAGCACCTTATCTGCGACTTCTGTGATTGCGCTGAGCACAATGATCGGAGTCTCACTGGAAAATCCTTTGAAGGTCTGGCAAAGCTCTCGTCCTGAGATATTTGGAAGAATCAAGTCAAGGACAACAGCCAGCGGCTGCTCGCGGCGGAACAAGTCCAGCGCGGTCTGCCCATCACCAGCAACCACTACAGTGTAGTGCTCCTCAGTAAAAATGCGGCGAATCACCTTTTGCATGCGAGGATCATCCTCGACAATGAGGATGGTGCCGAGACTCACTGCGGGCGGAACTTCGGGTTGGCCGTCTACTGTCATTTCCAATTCTTGCACCATTATCCTGAACCTCTCCCCCATTTTGGGGGATTCCGGCGTCGATTCGAACGAAGCAGGTCAGAAATTACAATCGGATGACAATTGAGCAGATTCAACGGAAGCTGCGGAAACTTCAAGGCGTCGAGTGAGCGTCACACCGGAGTTCTCTTCGCGGTTGTGCGCACAAAAAATTGGGGCCATTGCACATCAATACACGCGGAATCGGCGAGCGAGATTGTCTGAATCCATACCAGGCTACGACAGGAGAATCCGATGAACAGCAGCGCCCATCGCACTGCCGACAACTTCCACATCTCGCGGAAGGAGTATTGCACCTGTCCTGGAGTATTGCACCTGTCCTGTGGAGCAAAAACTAGTCATAAGCAAAACGAGAAAATCGAGCCCGACGTTGATTTCGGGCCCGGTTCGCAGGTCCGCGCTGAAGATGCGAACTGCAACAACCACAGAATGATCCGGAAGACAAAGTAAGCACCGATAGCAAAGGGCAGTCCCGCCGTCCGGTTACTGCTCAGATTGCCATGGCTCGGTGACATGCTTTCCTCGAAAGAGTCGGCATGCGACTCTGTTCACGCGCATTAGTGTGTATACATATCGGGAGTGCCCTGACTCCCCGCTGGAGGCAGATGGCGAATATACGCCACAATCGACCACAGTTCGTCTTCGCTCAGAGTTCCCTTGGAGCCGGGCATGCCTGAGGGCCAGATTCCATAATCGAGGACCCACTTCAGCTGGCCATCGGTGTAGTTCTGCACAGCAGGAGAGGCTAGGGATGGAATTGGCGGCGAGACGTGATCCGCAAATGGAACGCCGGTATTCTGTCCATCCATGCCATGGCAGGCAGCGCAATAGTGTGAGAATGCCTCTTTTCCATCGGCAACGGTGTCTGCGTTATTTGGCAGCGGATTTTTCTGGTTTTTGTTGTGAATGAAGAAATGATGTTTGGCGAACGTGACGGTTTTCGTTTCAAATCGTCCCGGCGGGTTGGCTTTGCAACCAGCCAACCACGCCAGGGTGAGCACGAAAGCCGCGGCAGAAACGCACCGCATTTCACGCCACCACGTGCAGCTTGATCGTCATTGAACCGTGACCCGATCCACAGAACACGGAACAGTGACCGATAAAATCGCCAACCTTATCGGGCGTGAATTCTACCTGAGTACTGCTGCCGGCCTGAACTTTCACGTTGAGCTTGAGCTCGCGTATGCGAAGTCCGTGCGCGACGTCCGCGCTCTTCAGAACCAGTACGACGGGCTGCCCTTTTTTCACCGTAATCTCGCCCGGCGAGAAGCTATAACGTTTTGCGGTGATCTCAACCCGTTGCGGTGACGGCTGCTGCGCCCACAACTTCGGGCTGGGTGCCGCTGCCGCCAAAACACCGAGGCACAACGCCAGCAGCATGAACGTTTTTTTCATAGATTCCCCCTTATTCAATTGAGTGATGGAGTGAGCCGGTGCGGGCTTTAACTGCCGCAAGCGGCTATCTTGGTCCTACGGTACTGGCGTGGGAGTAAGGCATTGTCACGACGCCGTTATTGAATTGTCAGCGTTTGGTCATTTCGAGTTGCTATGGGTTGAGAAAGCGCAAAAGGGCTTTTTCCCGAACGTGAGTCCCCGCGAGCCGCACTCCCCGGGCGACAATCTTTTGACAAACTCCAGATGCCTTCGTGACATGCTGCGTGTGTACGATGCATAGCTATGAGCATGGAGCGCTCGCGGCGCGTAGCAGGTCTGAAATAGGAATGGAACGGCGATTGTGAGTTCGAAAGCAGCTTTAGAACTCAGGCGCAAAGAAAAACCCGCGCCGCGCGAAATTGTCGCAGTCGTCGTAAGGCAAAAATTTGTAAGGCAAAAATTTGAGGCAGTAAAGGCGGGCCGAGGCCCGCCCTACTGGTCAATCTCCAGCTAACGTTTTTAAACTGCGTGCGTCATTTAGAGAGGCTGGACGTCCGATGCCTGCCAGCCCTTCGGCCCCTTCACGACGTTGAACTGCACAGCCTGGCCTTCTTGCAGACTCTTGAAGCCACTCGAAGAGATGGCGGAGTAATGCACGAAGACATCTTCCCCATTTTGGCGGGAGATGAAGCCGAAGCCCTTAGCGTCGTTAAACCACTTCACGGTACCTTGTTCCATTTTGATGCTGTTTCCTGTTTGAATTGCGTTGGATGAAACGGAAACAAGTCAACTCTGCAACTTCGCTGAGTTGCCGGAATCCGGTTCGGACCTGACGCGCCTATAGTCTATCAGACTTGGCAAGCGCCTCCTATTCAAGTACTTGATTTTGAAGCAAAACCCAATCCAAAGGCGAAAACAACGGTTTCGCGAGGTCAAAATCGCCTATTTTACCTACGCCAGTCCTTTAAAGGCCGAATGCACAAACGATCCCAGGTACCATCCATCGATGAACTTGTACGGCGTTTCACCAGTCGTGTAATGGCCGCAGGGAAGAACTTTGGAAACGAAATCGACGCCCAGCTCGGAGAAGCTGCGCAGCACCTCCAGCGAATACTCCTCCAAGAACGTGAGATCGTAACGCCCGTGGACAACCAGTACCTTTTTCGGCTGAGCGGCGAAGCGCCGCATATAGGAAGCTGGACTGATGCAGCTCCAAGCCACGTGCAGCCGCTCCCGCGACAGTCCCGCATCTTCAAACGCCTGCCGTATGTGTCGCGTGCTCTGGCCGGTCCAAGCCACATTGCCGACCGAAGTGGCCGCATGATTGAAGGCGTTCACCCGCAGCCGTGAGTCGTGCGCGCTCGCGATGAAAGCATAGCAGGAACCGAGGCTCGTTCCCAGGATTCCCAACTGCTCATAACCTTGCGCGGCAAGCCAGTCGAGACAGCAGCGAATGTCCACCACGGCCTGACGACAAGCCGATATTGTGCGCCCGATGTTCGAGCTGACCGCGTAATCCGACCGCTCCAGCTCCGCCGGACGGCGAATGTCATGGTATGGCTTGCTCAGGCGCAGCGCGGAAATCCCGAAGCGGTTGAACAGCGAGCACAGTACGTTATGGCTGAACGCGTCCGCATTCCACTGTGGCATGACGATGATGGCCTGCTTTTTTTTGCCGTGTGCCGGATACCAGCGCGCATTTACGCGATCGTTCTCCGGATAGCGGGTACGCACCGGCGAGGTGAAACGCAAAAACTCCGCCGCATTCAACTTCCCTTCAGCCGCCTTCCGCCTCAGGGCCGCATCCCGCTTCAGTGTCTCCGGGCGCACATTGGTTGGGAATAACTCAGGCGCACGTCTTTCCAGAACAAAGTCGCGCGGTGTCTCGTAGCCGAAGAACTCATCGCTGCGTTTAATGATGGCCGCATTCAACGCTTCCATTGCGGATTCTTCGGTGGCGGTGTTCGCCACAACGGGCTTCAGTCCAGCGGACGCGATGAAGTCCTCCAGCCAATCGAAGCCCCATTCCATGGGACGCACCACGCGATTCTCATCGCGCGTCGTCAGGGCGGTCTCCCAGCGATGCATCCAACGTGCGTAAAGGCTTTGTGGCATCGTCGCTTATTTCACCATTGTCCGAGATATGCGCGCGTTGATGTTGCAGAGAATCTCATAAGGAATCGTCCCCGCCATTTCGGCATGATCGCAAGCCGTGATCGTCTCCGCACCCTGCGGACCAATCAGCACCGCCTCATCTCCAATTTCCACGCCGGGAATATCGGTTACATCCAGGATGGTTAGATCCATGGAAATGCGGCCGGCAATCGGCGCCCGTCGGCCGCGAACGAGCACAGCGCCGCGATTCGATAGCAGACGATTCAGCCCGTCGGCGTAGCCCACCGGTAGCAACGCCAGCTTGGCTGGGCGTGTCGCACGAAAGGTCGCGCAGTAGCCTGCTGTTTCTCCCGTGTGAATGGAGCGCAAAGAGACGACGCGCGCTTTCCACGCGAGCACCGGTTTAAGATCGTCGATCAAGGGAGGCTGCGGGCCACCGGTGAATCGCGGCGCGTAGCCATATAGGGCGAGCCCTGGACGAAGCATGGCTTTCGTCCCGTGCTTCTCTCCTAACGCAACCAAAGCGCCTGCGCCGCCATGAAACAGCGACGCCGAATTTCCGGCGTGTATCCAGGCTGGACTTAGCCCGCGCGCGAAAATGGTATCGACAGCAGTTGCAAATCGCGCAAGCTGCTCGGCATTCGCCGGGCTGTCCAAAACTTCAGGCGAATGAAAATGGGTCATTACACCGTCTAGCCGAAGCGACGGCAACGCCTTCAATCTGTCGAGCAATGTCGGTAGCTCCGCGGGCCGCACTCCCTGCCGCGACATGCCGGTGTCGATCTCAAGATGCACCGGAACCTGGCGCCCGGCTCGCGCAGCTTCGTCGAGATGCGCAAGATCCCAAACAACCGGGGTGATCCGATGCACAAAGGCTGCGTCCGCTTCGCCGGACCATAGGCCTTCCATTGCCAAAATGTCGATGTCAGGACAGGCGGCGCGCACTCTGATCCCTTCGTCAACGCTGGTCACGCCCAGCCACTTTGCGCCTTCCGATGCGAGCGCTTCAGAGCAGCTTACCGCCCCGTGCCCATAGCCATTCGCTTTTACCACCGCCAGAAGTTCCGCCGGAGCAGCACGCGACCGCAGCAGGCGAAAGTTATGCAGCAGGTTCGAGCGGGAAATCTCCGCCCACACAGGACGCGCATTCATGGCAGCTTTCAGGCGAGCGGAGTCGGTTGGGAGCTTGAATTTTCGCGCGTAAGCGGAATGTGAAATGGCAATGCCACGGTGCTCTTTTTCCTGCCGGCTTTCTTCTTATCGTCTCCCTGTTCTATCACTGCGGTGCGCTGCGACTGCAAGCATACCCACACCTCGCGCACCCGCTGGTATATATGCGTAAATACTCCCCGTTCCTCGCTCCGCACTCCGTTTAGCTTCCTTTGCTCCACATAGGTTCCGTCCACCACGGCCACGTCCTCAATAATCCGCACATTCACCACTCGCTGCTCCATCGTCATTGCTTGGGGTAGGCCTTTCTCAAACATAGCGGCAACGGCTTCGTCCCGCGAGGTGATTTCGCCAGCAGCGGAGATATTCACAAACGTCGGCGACAGAATCGTCTCCAGCGTGAATTGGTCCTGCTTGACCAGTGCGGAGCTCCACTGGTCTTCAATCTTCTGGAACTGGGCGATCTGAGGCGGCTGTTGAGTCGCTTGCTGCTGGTCCTGCGCGGGTGTTTGTAGCGTTCCCGCAGCAAAAACCACCATCGCTGCCATGAAAAACAGAGCTCGTTTCATATATAAGTCGGAATCGTCTCTATTCATAGTAAATCCTTGAAATTTAGACCGCATTTTGCACGCTTTGCACCGTTTCCTCGAAATTCCACAGCCCCGGCAGGCCTAAACTTGATTGACCTTCATGGCCACCGCTTCCGATATCTCCTTCGAGCGCGGACTTCCCGCCTCCGTTGACGCGGAGCGCTCCATTCTCGGCGCAATCCTGCTCGACAATCATTCCTTCAACGAAGCCGCCGAAAAGCTGCGCGCCGAAGACTTCGCGCTCGACTCTCACCAGCGCATCTTCAGCCGTATGGCCGAACTCATCGACCTCGGCCGAGCCGTCGATATCGTCACTCTTGCCGAGGAGCTTGCCCGCCGGAAAGAGGTCGAAGCTGTAGGCGGCGTCGCTTATCTCGCCTCCCTCACTGAGGGTCTCCCGCGACGGCTCTCGATCGAAGAGTACGTCCGTATCGTTAAGGATAAATCGCTGCTGCGGCAGCTGATCAACATCTGCTCTTCAGCCATTACGCGCGCTGCCGATCAGAGCGAAGAGCCGCTTGACGTCCTAAACGCTGCGGAAAGTTCGCTCCTCGAAGTCACCGAGAAGGGCATCACCCGCGGCTTCGCCGGCATTCCGGAGATAGTACGCGATTCGTTTGGCACTATTGACAATTTATATAAAGAGGGGCGCGAGGTCACGGGCCTCGCCACCCACTTCGACGAGTTCGACCGAATGACCAGCGGCCTGCAGAATTCGGAACTGACCATCATCGCCGCCCGCCCATCTATGGGCAAAACCGCCTGGGCAATCAACATTGCGCAGAACGCAGCCGTGCGCGGCGGGAAAACAGTCGCCGTTTTCTCACTGGAAATGAGCAAAGAGTCGCTCCTGCGCCGCATGTTGGCGTCCGAGGCGCTGGTCGATTCGCAAAAAATTCAGAAGGGATTCCTCGGTCGCGACGATCATCAAAAGCTTTCGTCGGCTCTGGAACGCTTGGTCGAAGCGCAAATCTACATCGACGACAGCCCCGGCATCTCCCTCACCGAAATGCGCGCCAAGGCTCGCCGCCTTCGCCAGGCGCGAGGCCAGCTCGATCTGATCGTGATTGATTATCTGCAACTGATGAGCTCCAGCGTTGGCGGTCCGGGCCAGAAGCGATATGAAAATCGCACGCAGGAAGTCTCGTCCATTTCGCGGGGGTTGAAGGCTCTCGCCAAGGAACTAAATCTGCCCGTCATCGCACTATCGCAACTCTCGCGCGCATCAGAGCAACGAGGCGGTGACAAGAAGCCAATGCTCTCCGACCTGCGCGAATCAGGTTCGATCGAGCAGGACGCTGACGTGGTCGCCTTTATCCATCGCGAGAGCTATTACAACCGCGACGAGAACGGCCAGCCCGATCCCGACACGGCGAACAAGGCGGAGATCATCATCGCTAAGCAGCGCAATGGCCCCACCGGATCGGTGCATCTGGCGTATCTGTCCAAATGCACGCGCTTTGAAAATCTTTCCTACGGAGAAAACAGCGGCGGCGACTACTAGCGGCTCGTTCTAGTGGACTCCACCCGACGGGCAGGCGTCGCTGAGCGATGCATCCAGAGCTTCTTGGTCCACACGAAACGCAAGGTGCGCCGTGCTATTGTGCCGCGTGAGCTGGAACACATAGATGGTCCCGTAGTCCTCCGGCGTCCATGCCGGAACAGCAGCCGAATCCTCTCCAAAGGAGTGAAGGAACTGCTGCGCGAAGCCACGAAGATATCCGTGCTCCCAGGCGACAAAGATGCGCGAGTTGGCGTACATCGGCTTTGTCAACTCATTCTGTAGCTTGTCAATCTGCTTGTATCCGATCTGCGTGTGAACGGGCAGGCCGGCGCGGATCGCAGTCGGCTCAATAGTCGCCAGCGGCCGCACATAGGAGTACATCAATCCATGATCTTTCACCTGGTCCGACGGGTTGGGCGCGTAGACAGCGTCCGGCTTGCCGTAGCGTCCCATCAGCAGATCAGGAAGCGCCAGCGCGCGGTTTAGCCCCTTGCAGGTGATCTGCCCCAGGCCGTTCGCCGGCTTCTCTCCGTGGCGGATCATTACAATCGTTTCGGTCGAATCGCCTGTCTGTCGTGGCGGGCTGCCCTGTTTCGGAGTACAGCCGATCAATAGCTGAATCAACAATGTAGCTGCGGCAATACCAAAAAACCGAGGAAAAACACCGCATCGCATCCCGACTCTCCTAGTAATTGAGCAGTGTAGCAGCCCGCGCCTGGCGATTCTGCCGGCCCTTCGGTGGCTATATGCCGTGAATGGAGAAGATTAGCCTGTGCTCGCCCCCGATACTGTCCTCGCTTTTCTTTGTATGGCTTTTTCCGCCCGGAAAGCGCATCATAATCAACACGGACGTTCGCGCGATTCCGCAGGGTTCCACCCAGGAGGCTCTTATGCGAACGATTCACATTTCGCCGGCAGCGGTCTCCCACACCTTGCCTCTCTTCGCCTCTCTGATTGTTCTAGCGTGTGCCCCGCTCGCGAATGCAAGCGGCCCGAACAATGTGCCGGAATCGGCTCCCGTTCCTTTTCTGAGTTCGTTCGGACTTGCGCAGGAGGGCTATCCGCAAACAGTGTCGGTATCCGCCCCCAACAAGCTTGATCTCTCAGTCACTCCCGAGATGCTGGGCGATCTCATGATGATCCACCAGCGATATCTGGCCGCGATTGAAGCGTACCAACGCGCGCCGCACGATTCCGCAGTGGTATGGAACAAGATGGGCATCGCCTATCAACACCTGTATGCTCTCGACTTCGCCAAGCTGCAATACGAGAAAGCCCTGCAATTGAATCCTACGTATCCAGAGGCTCTCAACAATCTTGGCACCGTTTATTATGGGCAGCAGAACTACCACAAGGCGGAGGTTTACTATGAAAAAGCGCTTCGCCTAAAGCCGGATTGCGCCTCTTTCTACAGCAACCTGGGAACGGCCTATTTTGCGGATCACAATTACAAGCGCGGTATGCAAGCTTATCGCAAAGCGTTTTCCCTGGACCCGCAGGTGTTTATTAGCGATCCGCTGGAGCGCGTTGCCGAAATGGGCCCGATCGAAGAGCAGATCACACTTAACTATTCTCTCGCTCGTTTGTACGCTCAGGCCGGCATGGTGGATCCGGCGATTCACTACCTCCGCATGGCCTACATCGATGGATTCAACGACAACAAGAAGCTGATGCAGGATCCAGGCTTCGCCGTGTTGAGAAAGAGCTCCCAGTTTCGCCTCTTCCTCACCGAAGAGCACATCGCCGCGCCAGATGCTACGGAGCAGTCGTCGCTTGGACGAGGGAAGTCCCCGCTCAGGTAGCGACCGTCCGACCCGCGACCTCAAAAAGCAGTTGGTTGTTCAGCGGATCGGCCTCCACCTTTACATGGTCGCCGTGCAGCACCTCGCCGTCCAGTATCTTGATTGCCAGCGGGTCTTGAATAAGGCGTTGAATCGCCCGCTTTAACGGACGCGCTCCATACGCGCGATCGTAGCCGGTCATCAGTAATTGATGACGCGCCTCATTTGTCAGCTCAATAGTGATATCGCGGTCCGCCAACAGCCGTTCCAGGTCCTTCAGGCGCAAATCGACAATGTGCGACAGCTGCTCCTCGCCCAGAGGACGGAAGATCACAATATCGTCCACCCGGTTCAGGAACTCCGGACGGAAGTTCTGCTTCAGCACGTCCATCACCTGCTCGCGCGCCCGATCAAAGGCCGCTTCGCTTGTGAGGGAATCGCCCTGCAGCGCCTGCGACCCCAGGTTCGAGGTCATAATCAGCACCGTATTCTTGAAATCCACAGTGCGGCCTTTCGAGTCTGTCAGCCGTCCGTCGTCGAGTACCTGCAGCAGCACATTGAACACATCCGGATGCGCTTTTTCAATCTCGTCAAACAGAACTACCGAATAGGGCCGCCGCCGCACAGCCTTAGTAAGCTGGCCGCCTTCGTCAAATCCAACGTAACCCGGGGGCGCGCCAATCAGCCGCGCGACCGCATGCCTCTCCATGTATTCCGACATGTCAATGCGGATCATCGCCTGCTCGTCATCGAACAGAAATTCTGCAAGCGCCCTGGCCGTCTCCGTCTTGCCCACACCCGTCGGCCCGAGGAAGATGAAAGACCCAATCGGCCGCTTCGGGTTGCTAAGACCTGCCCGCGAACGCCGGATGGCATTCGCAACCGTCTTCAGCGCGTCGTCCTGGCCAATGACACGGTCGCGCAACCGGTTCTCCATCTGTACCAATTTTTTCACTTCGCCTTCGAGCATCTTCGAGACAGGGATACCCGTCCACTTGCTAACGATGCGTGCAATGTCCTCGTCTTCCACCTCTTCCTTCAACATGCGCGGGCCCGAAACATCGTCCTGCGTCGCCGTTAGTTTCTTCAACTCGTCCTCCAGCCGCGGCATCTCACCGTACTGGATCTGCGCGGCCCGCTCCAGATTGCCGCGCCGCGTTTGCTCATCCGCCTCAAACCGGAGTGCCTCAATCTGCTTCTTCACATCGCTCAGCCGAGTGATGGTTTCGCGCTCCCTTTGCCAACGCGCCCTCAACCCAATCGCCTGTTCGCGCAGGGCAGCAAGCTCCCGTTCTACTTCTTGTAAACGCGCTACCGAATTGGTGTCCGTCTCGCGCTTCAGCGCGGCCTTCTCGATCTCGAGCGAAGTCGCCTCGCGTTCTATCTGGTCGATTTCCGTAGGAACAGACCCGATCTGGATGGCCAGCGAAGCCGCCGCCTCGTCCACAAGATCGATGGCCTTGTCCGGAAGAAAACGATCGGATATATAGCGGTGCGACAGCGTCGCCGCCGCCACAATTGCCGAATCTTTAATCCGCACCTTGTGGTGCGCCTCGTAGCGCTCCTTCAACCCGCGCAGAATCGCGATCGTGTCCTCAACGTTCGGCTCGCCCACGTACACAATCTGGAACCGCCGCTCCAGCGCCGCGTCTTTCTCAATGTATTTGCGATATTCATTCAGCGTGGTTGCGCCGATGGCCCGCAACTCGCCGCGCGCCAGTGCCGGCTTCAGCATGTTGGAAGCATCAATTGCCCCCTCTGCCGCTCCAGCGCCGACCAACGTATGTAGCTCATCGATAAACAGAACGATCTGCCCGTTCGAATCCTCAATCTCTTTCAAAATCGCCTTCAGCCGATCCTCAAATTCGCCGCGATACTTCGCTCCCGCAAGCATCGAACCGAGATCGAGCGAGATCACGCGCTTGTCGCGTAGAATCTCCGGCACATCTCCATGCACAATCCTCCGTGCCAGCCCTTCCACAATCGCGGTCTTGCCGACTCCTGGCTCTCCGATCAGCACAGGGTTGTTCTTCGTTCGTCGCGAAAGTACCTGAATCACGCGCCGGATCTCCTCATCGCGCCCGATCACCGGATCGAGCTTGCCGCGCCGCGCCAGCTCAGTCAAATCTTTCGCATATTTTTCCAAAGCCTGGTACTTCGCCTCGGGGTTCTGGTCCGTCACACGCTGCGTCCCGCGCACCGTGGTCAGGCTCTTCAAAATCGCATCATGCGTCGCGCCCAACGAGGCCAGCAGGAGTTGCGCGCCGTCGTTTTTGGCCTCGGCGAGCGCCAGCAGCAGATGTTCCGTCGAGACGAACTCGTCTTTGAAGTTGCCCGCTTCCTTGAAGGCCTGGTCGAAAACCCTGTTCAGTGCAGCCGACGCTGCGGGCTGTGCGCCCCCGCCACTCACCTTGGGCACCTTGCTTAGCGCATCCTGAACCTTTGCGCGCAACTGCGCCGCAGGCACGCCCACTTTTTCAAGCACCGGCACAATAATGCCCTCGCGATCATCCACCAGAGCAGCGAGCAGATGCAGCGGCAGAATCTCCGGATTGCCGTGTTCCGCCGCAAGCTGGCTGGCGGACTGCACCGCCTCCTGCGACTTCACCGTAAATTTTTCCCAACGAATTGCCATGTTGGCCCCTGTGTCAATAAAAACAGAGGAGGTCTGGCACACGCCAGCCCCCTCCTGAAGTTGCGCCCAACGGCGCGTTTGCTTGGCTCGTGTTTAAGCAGCAGCCGTCTTGCTGCCCTCAACCTGCTTCGCCGAGCCGCTCTCCATCTTAGGGGAGGAGGCCCCGCCTCCCACCTGCACCTTGATCTGCTTCGGCTTGGCTTCTGCCCGCTTCTCAAGCTGCACGCGCAGCACTCCCGCATCGTAGTCCGCTTTAACGCTCTCGGGATTGACCGTGTTCGGAATCGTGAACGCGCGATAGAAGCTGCCGTAACGGCGCTCGATCCGATGGAAGTTCTCTTCCTTCTCTTCCTTCTCGAACTTGCGCTCGCCCCGCACGGTCAGGTTGTTGTTCTCCAACTGAATGTCCAGGTCTTCCTGCTTCATGCCTGGCACTTCAAGCTTCAGAACAATGTTGTGCTCGTCCTCGTAAATGTCCACGGGAGGAACGAATGAGGACGCAGAAACCGGATCGCCGGCGTTCTCCCCGCGGTTGTAGTCCTGGAAAAGCGAGTTCAAACGGTTCTGCAAAGTAGCAACGTCACGAAACGGATCCCAACGAGTAATGGCCATGATGATTCTCCAATGGATAGATTTGGGCCAGCTGTGAACCGGCCTGCACTTAATCTGATGGTCACTATAGCACGATGGTTGCATAAAATGTGAGTACGTCATTGTCATACATATGGTTGAGCAATAAGCGACTCATTTTCATCAGTTTGAACTGAAATTGCGCGACATGCCATGCTCGACGAAGCCATGCAGCAAAACCGATATTTAGATCGCGACATGGTGCGCCTCCAATTGGCAAGCGTGCTTTTTTAATGAAAACAAACAAAGTTTTCACAATATCAACGTTCCTCCTTGACCGACCTCCGCACCATCCTGAGAATGGAGAAGTTAGTCAACTTCTTCTGAGGGTTTTCATGGCTGCCTTCTTGCTCATCCTCGTGGCTGTTCTGAGCCGCGTCGCACCTCATCCCGCCTGGCTCAACTTCACCGCCGTCGGGGGCGCGCTGCTCTATTTCGGAGCCCGCCGTCCGCTACGCCAGATGTGGGTGCCGCTCGTCGCCCTTATCGCCACCGATTACTACTTGACAACCTTCTTCTACAGCTATCCCTTCCATCTGTCCGCTTACCTGCTCACTTGGGCCTGGTACGCTGCGGTAATTGTCCTCGGCCAAATCCTTCTGTCGAGAAAAACCTCAGTCGCCCGAGTCAGTGCCGGCATCCTCATTGCACCTACCTCTTTTTTCCTGCTGACTAACTTCGCCGCCTGGGCTGCAATGCCGCAGATTTACCCCCGAAGCCTCGCCGGCCTCAGTCTCTCCTACGGTGCCGGCCTGCCGTTCTACCGCAACGACCTGCTCTCCACCGCCATCGTCGCGGGCCTCGCTTTCGGCTTCCCGGCAGTAGCGCACATGCTCGCGCAACGGCATCAACCCGCGAGCGTCTAGCTTTTCTCCCGCACTACAAACAGCAAGGGCGACCGTCGGGTCGCCTTTGCTGTTTGCGATTCTCATCAAACCGCGATCACTTGCGAACCGCCCCGTCACTCATTGCCTGAAAAGCAACCGCCGCCGCATCCACTGTCCGCCGAATATCCTCGATCGTGTGCGCCATGCTCAAGAACGCCGCCTCGAACTGCGAGCAGGGAAGCCAAACACCCTGCTCCAGCATCACCCGATGAAACCGCGCGAATGCCTTCGTATCCGACCTGGCTGCAGACGCGTAATTCGTAATCGGGTCCGCGGCGAAAAACCAGGTGAACATCGCCCCCACACGATTCGCCGCCAACGGAACTCCTCTGCGCCTCGCTTCCGCCACAGTCCCGCTCACTACGGCTTCACTAAGACGCTCCAGCAGCGGATAAATCTCGTCCCGATGCTCCAGCAGATAACCCACCATGGCAATCCCCGCAGCCATCGCCAGTGGATTGCCGCTCAGCGTCCCCGCTTGATACACCGGCCCCAGCGGAGTCAGCAGGTCCATTATGTCCGCCCGCCCGCCAAACGCCGCGCACGGCAGGCCGCCTCCCAGAATCTTGCCCAGTGTCGTCAGGTCGGGTTGAATTCCGTACAGTTCCTGCGCGCCACCAACTGCCACGCGAAAGCCCGTCATTACCTCGTCAAAAATCAGCAGCGCGCCCTCACGATTCGTGATCTCGCGCAACGCCTCAAGGTAGCCTGGCGCCGGCGGAATGCACCCCGCATTGCCCACCACCGGCTCCACAATCACACAGGCAATCTCGTGGCGATGGGTGGTAAAAGCCGTCTCGGTCGCCTGCGCATCGTTATAGGGCAACGCCAATGTCAGGTGCGCGATCTCATCAGGAACCCCCGCCGAACCGGGAATCCCAAACGTCGCCACGCCGGATCCCGCCTTCACCAGCAGCCCGTCCGAGTGGCCGTGATAGCAGCCCTCGAATTTCACCACCACTTTGCGCCCGGTGTAGGCGCGCGCCAGCCGAATCGCCGACATGATCGCCTCGGTTCCGGAGCTGACGAAGCGCAGCTTGTCGATGGCAGGGAACGCCCGCACGACCAGCTCAGCAAGCTCCGCCTCCGAAGCCGTCGATGCGCCGAAGCTCGCGCTGCGCCCCGCCGCATCCCGGATCGCCGCGACGACGGACGGAAACGCATGCCCCAAAATCATCGGCCCCCACGACCCGAAATAGTCGATGTACCGATTGCCGTCCGCGTCCCACAAATACGCGCCCTCGCCCCGCTCCACAAAAGGAGGATCTCCACCCACCGCGCGGAAAGCTCGCGCAGGCGAGTCAACTCCGCCGGGAATGTATCGTTCAGCGCGCTGCTGCAGCGCGCGCGAGCGGTCGAGTGAGAGGGACATACGTTTTAGTATAGGGAAACGTGACCGTAACGCCGCGCCTCTGAATCGAAGTGGACCTTACCAATTCTTCCGTTCTTCTAAATAAATCTTGGTGTAGTCCAGATAATTCCGTGCATATTTCAGAATCACCTCCCGGTCTTCTGAAGTAAGCTCGCGCCGCACTTTCCCCGGAACCCCTGCCACCAGCGAACGCGGCGGAACCCGAGCATCCTCAGGCACCAGCGCCCCCGCTGCAATAATCGATCCTTCGCCGATCAGCGCATTGTTCATGATCGTTGCCCCCATCCCGATCAGGCACGCATCCTCCACAATGCAGCCGTGCACCGTCGCATTGTGGCCAATGGTGACGAACTCGCCCACAATTACCGGATAAAGATTCCGCATCCCGTGCAACACCGCGCAGTCCTGCACATTCGAGTGGGCACCCACCCGCACAGAATGCACGTCGCCGCGAACCACTGCATTCATCCAAACGCTCGCACGCTCGCCGAGAATAACATCGCCGATCACCTGTGCCGAAACATCCACATAGCAGCTTTCCGGAATGACTGGCGCGTGGCCCTGATAGGAACGGATCATTTATCCAGTTTATGTCGTCCGAAGCAGCGACGGCTCGCGCATCATTTATCCTCAGAAGGAACATGCCCGAAGACGAAATTCCACACCTGTCCGGCTACAACGAAGCCGAACTCGACCAGGCCTTTGCCGCCATCTCCCGCGAAGTCGAGGCCTCCGCTGCCGCGCTGAAAACGCCGGAAGCAGTCGAGCAGTTTCGCCTCCACTGGGTCGGCCGCAAGCAGGGAAGGCTCAAAGCCGTCAGTGATGCGTGGCTGAAATCCGCGCCAGCCGCAGCGAAGAAGCTCATCGGGCAACGCTTCAATACGCTGAAGTCAGAGATTGAGCAGCGCCTCCAATCCGCCAGCGAGACCCAAAGCACTCACGTCCCAGGTTCCGAAACAATCGATATCACGCTGCCCGGCACGCAGCGCAGGATAGGCGCAGAGCATCCGCTCATCAAAACGCTGAACGAGTTGGTCGCGATCTTTCAGCGCATGGGCTACTCTGTCGGAGTAGGGCCCGAGGTCGAAACCGACTACTACAATTTTGAGTCGCTCAACTTCCCCCCGGGCCATCCCGCGCGCGATACGCAGGACACCTTGGTCATTGCTCATCAGGAGCGCAAGCCGCTGCGCGATCGACTGCTCATGCGCACCCACACGTCTCCGGTCCAAATTAGAACGATGGAGCAGCAGCCTCCGCCAGTCCGCATCGTTATCCCCGGCAAGGTTCATCGCAACGACGCCGCCGACGCTACCCACTCACCCATCTTCCACCAAATCGAGGGCCTCTGCGTCGACACCAACATCACCTTCAGCGATCTGAAGGGAACGCTCGACCACGCCATGAAGGAACTCTTCGGCTCAAGCGTTCGCACCCGCTTCTTCCCGTCTTTTTTCCCCTTCACCGAACCCTCCGCCGACGTGCAGATCAGTTGTCCTTTCTGCGGCGGCAAAGGCTGCCGCAAATGCAAGCACTCCGGCTGGATCGAGCTGCTCGGCTGCGGCATGGTTGACCCCTCGGTATTCGACTTCGTCGCTCAAAAACAGCCTGCCTATGATCCGAAAATGATCAGTGGCTTCGCCTTCGGAATGGGCATCGACCGCATCGCCATGATGAAGTACGGCATCACTGACATCAGCCTCATGTACTCGGGAGACCTGCGCTTCCTGGAGCAGTTCGCGTGAGCAGCACCGCTAGTAAGGCGAAATGGATAGGCATTCTCCTGCTGCATCTTCCGCTGTATCTGGTGACCTCATATGTCATGCGCTCGCTGCTCGGAAGTGGATTTCGCTTGTTGATAAAGGCCGGGGCCAATCTGGCGCCAAATCTTCTTCTGCAACACTTTCTGGTTGTTGGTCTTATTTGTGGATTCCTCGCTGGCCTGATGGGTATCGTCACGGTTCGCGCAATGTTGCTGCTCCCGATTGGGGTTCCAGCTCTGAATGGACCCGCCTGGAAACGTCCCCAGGTTTGGACCTGGACTATTTCTTCGTGCTGGTTTGTCTTCGGTATTTGGGCCATGGCAGGTGCACGCCCAAGCGTTCTCGCAGCCCCTTCAGGTTGGTGGTTCTCCGACGTCATAAAAGTCATCTTTGGAAGAGGATGTGATTTATCCATTGATCTCTCGGTTTTCCAAGGCTGCATGACTCAGCTTTCCTTTACGCTTCCATGGATGGGAACCATTGGCTATTCTGCGGCCGTTTTAATTCCTGCTGAATGGATCAGCCGACTACACAACTCAGTTAACGGTACAGAGGGGCTTGAGGCTTCCAACGAAAGGCGACAGTCTGGGCCCGGAGAAGTATTGAATTAGCGCCTATGAAGATTCTCACCAACTGGCTCCGCGAATACCTCCCCGGCCTCGCTGTCGCTGACCGCCAGCTTGCCGACGATCTCACCCTGCGCGGCATCGCCGTTGATGGCGTCTTCGATTTGGGCAGTGACGGCTCGCTCTTTGAAGTGGACATCACCACCAACCGCGTCGATGCCATGAACCATTACGGCATCGCGCGCGAGGCCGCAACCATCTACGGTTTAAAACTCAATCCAATTGACCCCACACTTCCACAGGCAAAGGCCGGACCCGCATATCCTATCCGCATCGAAGAACCATCCCTCTGCGGACGATTCACCGCCCGAGTCCTCCGCGGCATCAAAGTCCAGCCCTCAATTGGCATCGTCGCCGAGCGTTTTCGCCTGCTCGAACAAAAGCAAATCTCCAACGCCGTGGACGCGACCAATTATGTCCTGCTTGCGATAGGCCAGCCCACTCACGCTTTTGACCTGGACAGCATCGAAGGAGCCATTGTCGTCCGCCGTGCGCGCAAAGGTGAAAAGCTTAAGACATTAGACGAATTCGAACGAACTCTCGATTCCGAAGATCTCATCGTCGCCGACGAACGAAAGCCCCTCGGCCTCGTCGGAGTTATGGGCGGATGGGACTCCCGGATCACCGCCGAAACGAAAAACGTCCTCGTCGAGGCCGCATGGTTCGATCCTGTCAGCGTTCGCCGCTCGTCCAAGCGGCACCTCCTGCACACAGATGCTTCGCATCGTTTCGAGCGCGGAGCCGACTTCAACGCCCCGCCCGTCGCGTCGGCGCTGGTTAGCCGCATCCTGCTCGAATCCGGGTGTTCGCAGGTCGGTGAATTCGTCGATGTCGTCATCCCCGAAGCCGAAGCCCGCACCGCGAAGCGATCCAGCATCGCGTTCAGCGCGCGCGAAGCGCGCCGCATCCTCGGCGCAACCGAAGACACTGAAGGCATCACCTCCGCGACCGCCGAAACCATCCTCGCCGGACTAGGCTGCGCGCTCAACTCGGCCGGCCATTCGAACTACATTGTCACGCTGCCAAGCTGGCGGCTCGACCTTGAGCGCGAGATTGATCTCATTGAAGAGGTCGCCCGCGTCTACGGCTACAACCGCTTCCGTAACACGCTCCCCGCCTTCGCCGGCTCGGTAATCGAGCTGCCCTGGGCCGCGAAAGAATCATCCGTTCGCCACACGCTGCTCGCACTCGGCTGGAATGAAGCCGTCTCGTCCACCTTCTGCGCTGCATCCGATGCGGCAGTCTTCGCGCCGCAGCCAAACTCCGCCGTTGCGATGGGCAATCCGCTCAGCGAAGAGGCCGGAATGCTGCGCCCATCGCTCCTGCCCGGCATGATCGGAATGCTCGCGCTTAACCTTAACCGCGACATGGAAGACGTCGCGCTCTTCGAGAACGGGACCGTGTTCAGCGGCGGCACCGATAAAGTCGACGAGCGCCCGGCCCTCGCCATCGGAGCTACTGGTCGGGCCTTCGGCGCAAAGCACGTAGACTTCTATGACGTGAAGGGAACCGTCGAAGCCCTGCTCGCCAAGTTCTCTTCCCGTTCTCTTTACTTCGATAATCTTCTGCTCCCCGTCTGGCTGCATCCCGGCCGCAGCGCGCGTGCCGTTCTTGACGGAACCACCATTGCCTTTTTCGGCCAGTTGCATCCGGCGGAAACCGACCGCCGCAAGCTCAAGCAGCCTGTCTTCGTTGGCGAAATCTATCTTGACCGGCTCTACCATCAGTCTCTCCGCCAGCCCATCGCGCACGAGCTCTCCCGCTATCAGCCCGTGCGCCGCGATTTTTCGCTGCTTTTTCCCGATTCCACTCCCTACGCGACGATCGGAGATGCCCTCCGCGGCCTCAACATTATGGAGCTTCGCAGCTTTACGCCGAAAGAAATTCTTCGCGAATCGAAATCTGTTCCCGCTGAATATTTTTCTCTGCTGCTCGGGACCGTGTTCCAGTCGCAGGAGCGCACTCTGCGCGATGAAGAGCTGAATGACTATTCGCAACAAATCGTCGCCGCAATGCAATCCATCGGCGGACGTCTCAGGGCAAGCTAGAAGCGTACCCAACGCGGCACATGTCGGTCGGCCGCACGGATTTTCGCCGGCTTCCACCTGCGCCAAAGAGCTATACTGCGCAAGAGCTACGTAATCTCCCCCAGAGGTGCCCCCGATGTCGATACTTGCTGTTGAAGAACCCCAGATCACCCTTGCCGCCGACGATTTTAACGCGCTCGAGCAGCGCGTTCTGCGCATGGTCGAACTGGTAAGGACAGAACGCGAAGCACGCGCAGCCGCCGACGCGCGCGTTCAGTCTCTCCAGGCTTCGTTAAGAAGTCTTGAGGAAAGCGGACTCACCGCCGAGCAGCGCGCCATCTCTCTCGAAGAGCGACTGCAGGAGTCGAATCAGAAAATTGCGCGCCTATCCGAACAGTCGTCGCAGGCCGCCTCACAGGTGGAATCGCTCGAAAAGGAACGCGATACGGTGAGGGTGCGTGTAGAGAAGCTTTTGAAGCATCTCGACGAAATTCCCGCATAAGGAGAGGAAATGAACGATTCCGCAAGCGACAACTCCATCTCGGTCGACATCTACGACCAGACTTACCGGCTGCGCGGAGAGGACACGGAGTACATCCGGCGCCTGGCCGAGACCGTCGATTCCAAGATGCGCGCCGTCGCCTCTCATGGTAAGACAGTCGACTCGCTGCGCGTGGCCGTGCTTGCCGCGCTCAATATCGCCGATGAGATGGCCGCGCTGCAGCAGAAATATGACGCCTTCACCGGCACCGCGCGTCCAGATGCGGACCAGAGCTCGTTCCGCAGCCGCGCACACACCCTCACCGGCCTCCTTGATTCGCTACTCGAAGAAGACCGCAAGGCCGGCTGAGATCTGGCTCAGCGGCAAGCGAATTGAAGGAGAACTGATTCGGGAACGCGCCGTATGCGTTTCCCACAACGCTTGCAATCCCGCGCTCCTCTGGTTAGCATCCATTTCAGAGACCGGCCTGCAAAGCAGGTGCGGTAGTTAACGCTGGTTGAACCTACATTCATTGAACAGGGATCTCGACTCGATCATTATGGCTCGGTGTGCAGTGTCCGCCAGTCCGGAATGCCTAAAGAGCCTCGGCGAGTTCCCACCGTCTTAGGACGGGTTCACCGGC